>NZ_JBFBAJ010000004.1:349409-413221 GCF_040682215.1 Actinoplanes sp. NPDC051346
ACCGTGCGCTGGGCGTCGGAGAGGCCGCCCGGCACTCAGGTGCCGGGCGGTGTCGCCTCAGGTCGGGACTCAGGCGTAGCTGTAGTTGAGGGTGCTGATGTCGCGCACCGCCGACGGTGTTCTGCCGATGGCGAACGGGCGCATCGTTTCGGTGTTGTCGGTGACGCCGGTGGTTCCGGTTCGGGGCTGGTAGGTGTCGATGCCGCGGCTGCGCTGCCACTGCCACCAGAGCCGGTCGACGTTGCAGTGGTGCAGCCAGAAGACCGGGTCGTTGGGTGCCTCGCGGGTGCCCATGTGGCCACCCACGTAGTTGTGAACGCGGTTGTGCAGGTCGATCTCGTTGCGGTTGCGGTAGCTGTTGCTCACGGTCGAGTTCCACGGGAACTGGTCGTAGACCGTGTAGCTCTGCACCGTGCTCACCGTCGTGGCGGTGGGACGGGTAGCGTTCTGGCCGAGCCGGCGCTGCAGGAACGATGTGGCGATGCTGCTGCGGTAGAGCGACCAGCCCCAGGCGGGGCTGAAGTTGCCGCTCGAGACACTGCCGCTGGTGATCGCGCCGAGGAAGTCGGCGGTGAACGGCGTGGCGGTGCCGGTCCAGTCCCAGTACGGGATGAAGATGTTCGGGTTGCCACTGACCGTCTGCAGGTCGAGCTCCAGCAGCCGCAGGTACTCGCGGTGCCAGGGGAAGAACGACGGCGACTGGTGCGCGTGGCTGATGTTGTCCGTGGTGCGGGCGAAGAACGAGATGTGCTGATCGATGTACCAATTGTAATTTCGTCCGTTGGCGGACGTCGTCTTGAATTGGCGCAGAGCGTTGATGAACGCGGTCTTTTCCGCGGTGGTCAAAGCGGCGACGCTCTTACGTACGACAGCCATTGTTCAGTTACCTTTCAGGTGCGGGAGAGAGGTCGGGGCGCGCGGACGCCGTGGTCAGTGGCGGTGTTCCTGCGCCGCCTCGTCGCTCAGCTCGAGGTCACCCAGGGTGTCGACGGTCTTCTTGGCCAGCTTCTTGAGGCCGTCCTTGTTGGCGTCGGCGTCGATCTCCATCGGGTCGTAGTGGTTGACGGCGCTGATGTACCCGACTCCCACGTGCGGTGCGGACCCGTCCTCCGGTACGAACAATGTGTCGATTGCGGTCAGTGCCAGCTTCTTGTTGTTGATGCGCAGCTCATGCTTGCCGTTGGAGTTGTGGACGCCCTTGATCTTCTTGCCTTTGTAGACCTCGTCGAAGTCGCGAGAGTCCGGGGCGGCGGGGCTCTGCGGGGCCGCGTCGGAGCGTGCCGCGGTGATGGTCTGCATGCCCATCCCGACGGTGGCGACGGCCACCACTCCGGCTGCGCCGTAGCGCATGACGTCACGACGGTTCAGGTCGGCCATAGAATCCTCTTCTGGAAGAAAGCCATACGATGCGGGCATCTCGTGGTTGCCTGACACCGTGGCCGGTGCATGGTCAGGAATGTCGTCGCGGCATTCTCTCGGCCGCGGTAACAGGAAAAAGCTACTGGCGACGGAAGGGGCTCGCAATGGGACGGACGTGGCAGATAACGAGCCCTTTAGCCATTGCGGAGCATCAATGGTCGGGCGCCGCCGGGCGGGCGCCCCGACGAATGGCGGGTTGGCCAGCGGGGATCGACATCCGTCACTGCACGGTGGACGATGGGTCTGCCGCACCCGGGCGGAAACAGGAAAGAAACTGAGGAGTTTTCATGCGAGTGACTGCCACCCTGGCGGCCGCACTGACGGCCGCCGCCGGTCTCATCACCACCGCCGGACCCGCCGCCGCGGCCCCCGTGGCGCATCCGGTCGAGCAGGTCGACGCCGCGTCGGCCGTCGCCCTCCGGGCCGGATTCTTCCAGCAGCTCTACCGTGGCCACCACATCATGGGGTGGGGCCACAACGAGTCGGCCTGCGCCTACATCGGCGGCGTGCAGCTGGTGCTCTACCCCCTCGGCCGCAACCAGTATCTGAGCGCGCTGCAGGCGTACGAACAGGAGCGCGGGGTCGAGGGCATCACCAAGGCCTCGGTGGACGTCCTCGGCGACGCCGACCTGCTCCCGCCCGCGGACCCGGTCGCGCACTGCCCCGAGTTCGTCACCGGTCTCCCCGTAGAAAGCTGACCGGTCTTCCCCAAGGAGAGCTGACCGGTCTTCCCCAAGGAGAGCTGACCGGTCTTCCCCAAGGAGAGCTGACCGGTCTTTCCCGGGAGAGCTGACCGCTCTCCCAGGGAGAGATAGAGGCCTTCCATCCGACGGTGGTGCAGCCGGCGGTCGTCCTTCGGGCGGCCGCCGGCTGCCGTCGTGGGCGGGGAAACTCGGCTCCTGGTGGCCGCAATCGAGGACGTCGCGGCGGATCGTGGACGCGGAGCGCGGTGGGCACGCTGGCGGGGCGAAGCGACGCGGGGCGGGGCGACGGGCGACACGGGGCGGGGTGACGCGGGGCGTGGCGACGCGGGGCGTGGCGACGCGGGGCGGGGTGACGCGGGGCGGGGTGACGCGGGGCGGGGTGACGCGGGGCGTGGCGACGCGGTCAGGGGTGACGCGGGGCGCGGCGGGCGCGGCGGGGTGCGGGCGGGCGACGCGAGGTGGGACGAGGCGAGGCGGGACGAGGCGGGGCGACGCGTGATGACGAGGCGGGCAGGTGGCGGGTCGACCCGCCACCTGCCCGGAGGCTTGCCAGACAGGTAACCCGATGGTTACGCTTTCCCGGTGGACGATGTGGCCGCGGCGATAGCCGACCCCGTGCGCCGGGAGATCCTGGTGATGTTGCGGGAGCGGCGGCTCGCCGCCGGGGAGATCGCCGACCGGTTCGCGATCAGCCGGCCCGCCGTCAGCCGGCATCTGCGGGTGCTGCGGGAGAGCGGCCTCGTCCGTGACACGCTCGCCGGCCGGCAACGCATCTACGAGCTCGACGCGTCGCGGTTCACCGATCTCGTCGCGTGGCTGGGTCAGTTCGCCCGCTCGGACGGCTGGCAGCGACGGCTCGACGCCCTGGAGACCGAGGTCTATCGCACCCGTCGCGAGCGCCGGGTGCGCGGCTCGACGGATCAACGACAGGAGAACACCGCATGACCAACTCTCCGATCGGCCGGCTCTTGCCCACCACCGACGGCCATGATCTTGTCGTGAGTCGCACCTTCCGGGCGCCCATCGAGGACGTGTGGGCCAGTGTGACCGAATCCGATCGCACCGCCCGGTGGTTCGGACCGTGGGAGGGCGATGCCGGGCCCGGCCGCACGATCAAGATGCAGATGGCCTACGAGGATCAGAAACCCTGGTTCGACGTACGGATCGACGCGTGCGAACCGCCGCGGCGCCTGGCCGTGTCGACGAGCGACGAGTCCGGCAGCTGGCGCATCGAGCTGCTGCTGTCGTACGCCGACGGCCGGACGGAGCTGCAGCTCGTTCACCACCTCGACACCACGGACGCGGTCGGCGAGATGGGCCCCGGCTGGGAGTTCTACCTCGACATGCTGGTGGCGGCGCGGGACGGCTCGCCCACGCCGACCTTCGACGACTACTACCCGGCGATGAAGCCCTACTACGAAGCGCTGCGCATGCCGTAGGCGTCGTCGTGGGCGGGCTCGGAGTAGCGGCGCGCCTCGTCGGTCGCCCAGTCCGAGCTGTCCTTGCCTGCCGCGTACAGATACTGGCCGGTGACTTCGTCGTAACGGTAGTACTCGGTGCCGGGGATTCCGTCGCTGTGTGGGTTGAGCAACCTGACGCCGGTCTCCTGGAACCAGGTGATGCCCATGCCGGCGGCGGCGTCCGGGCGGGTGAGTTCGGTGAACCGGAACTCACGGGTGCTGTCGTCCACGAACCAGTCGGACAGTGCGTCGCGGTAGGTATCGACCTGGCCGGTGCGCTGCGGCCAGCTTGTGTCGCCCTGGATCGCCAGTGCCGCCAGCGCCGCCAGCGCCGCGACCAGCGGTTCGGCCGCGGGGTTGGCCGACCGGGTATGCGGAGTGTGGTGCGGGCCGCTGACCCGAACGGGCGGGCTATCGGGCAAGGGAAACGCCCTAGTCGTCGTCATCGTCGAAGCGCCACTGGTGCTTGTAGAGGACGAGAAAGAGGGCGACGGCACCGACGGCCAGAACGGGACCGCCGATGTTGAGAAGCCACAGGCCGGTCGAGGTGCCGGTGTTCTCCTGGTTCGCCACGGTGAAGACCGTGGGATCGTCGGGATCCGTGAAGATCGTCAGGCCGGAGTAGGTGGTCAGCTTCCGGTGCCGCGGGTAGTGGATCGTGCGGTGGTAGCTGATCCCGCCGACGGCATAGGTGAGGTCGGCGGAGGTGCTGAACCGCAGCCTGGTGAGCCAGCTGACCGCGGTGACCTTGGCCTCGACCGGTCGCCCGTTTTCGATCAGGTCGGTGATCGCCCTGCTCCTGTACTCGTCGGCGACGAGCCCGGCGAGGACGAGAACAAGGCCGGCGACGCCGATCGCCACCTCGAGCGGCGCGAACCGCAGCGCCCGACGCGGATCGAACCGGCCCTTGCGCCGCCCATGCCGTGCCATCGTGTGGTGTCCCCGCCCATTCGCCGGCGATGCGACCGTCGCTGCCGATCGTAAGCACCGGGATCGTCGGTTTTTGGCCGCGTCCATTGCCGACACTCGTTCGGGCGCGATACTCACCGTGATCACCCGGTGTAGTCGGGCCGCGCGGGGGCGACCCGCGGCCGCTGCGGCGCCGAACCGCCCCGGATACCCCGGAAGAGGCGATCTATGCAGGGAGAATTCCGTTCATTGTGCAATGACAACTATGTTCGGAAACCTCGTCCAGCGGGTAGCGAAGGGGGCGACGCAGCAACGGACGAACCATGATGGAGGTAGCGATGAGTGACCCCGCTTCGGGAGTCCGCGCACCGGACGCCACCACCGCGGGCTACGGCGAGGTGCCGGTCCAGCCGGCCGTCTCGACCTACCCCGCGAACCAGACGCCGCAGGGCGCTCACTCAGACGAGGGAACCAAGGAGCAGGTCAAGCAGGCGGCGGGGGAGAGCGCGCACGCCGCGGGCCACGCCGTCGGCGAGGTGCGGGACACCGCCAAGGAGCAGGCCCAGCGGGTCGGCGCCGAGGCGAAGACCCAGATGCGCACTGTCGCCTCCGACGTGCGAGACCGGGTCGGCAGCCAGGCCCGTAACCAGAACGACAAGCTCGTCGGCGGTCTGCGACAAGCCGCCGACCAGCTCGACGAGATGCGGGGTGACCGGCAGGAGTCGCCGGCCGCGGCGGTCGTCTCCCGGATCGCCGACGGTGGCCGGCAGATGGCCGACTACCTGGACCGCAACGGGCCCGAGGGCGTCCTTCGCGAGGTCACCGACTTCGCCCGCCGCCGCCCCGGCGCGTTCCTCGCCACGGCGCTGGCCGCCGGCTTCGTGGCCGGGCGGCTCGGCAAGGGCGTCCTGAAGGCGGACGAGCCGGCCTCGAGTGAGACCGGACGCGCCGACGACGCCGACAAGCCGCGGACGGACGCCTTCGTCTCCGGCACGGGCGGCACCTACGGCACCAGCTACGGCACCGGACCGGCCGGCACGACCGCCGCGCCGAGCGCGGCCACGAGGTACACCGACCCGGCCGGATACACCGACCCGGCCGGCACCACCACCGGCGGGTACCCGGCGGCCGGCACCGAGTACGCCTCCACCGGCACGGGCAAGCCCGTCGTGGTGGACGAGGAGTATCCGGGCGGCATCCGATGACCGTCCCGTACCCGACCGACCATGACCGGGCCGAGGAGGTCTCCGCGACCTCCGTCGGCGAACTGATCGGCAACATCAGCGACGACCTGTCCCAGCTTTTCCGCCAGGAGGTGGAGCTGGCGAAGGCCGAGCTCAAGCAGGAGGCCGCCAAGGCGGGCAAGGCCGCCGGCATGCTCGGCGGTGCCGGGTTCGCGGGATACCTCGCGGTGGTGCTGCTGAGCCTGGCCCTCGTCTTCGGGCTGGGCAACGTGATGGATCTGGGCTGGGCCGCCCTCATCGTCGCCGTCCTCTGGGGCGTCGCGGGCGCGGTCCTCTACGTCACCGGACGCAAGCAGCTCAAGACCGTCGATCCCATGCCCCGCCGCACCGTCGACACCCTCAAGGAGGACGCGCAATGGCTGAAGAACCCGACCGGCTGAGGCAGGAGATCGAGGCGACGCGGGCCTCGCTGACGCGCGACGTGGATCTGCTGGCGGAGAAGACGAGCCCGAGGCAGGTGGCCCGGCGCCGCTGGACCGCGGTGAAGGAGAAGGTCATGGGTACCACCGAGCAGGCCCGCCACAGCACGTCCGGTGCCGCGCACACGGCGGCGGGCACGATGCAGGACAAAGCGTCGCAGCTGGGCGACAAGGCCTCGGAGCTGAGCGACCGGGCCGGCGAGAAAGCGCACGACGTCGCCGACGCGGTCAAGGGCGCGCCGCACGCGGTGGCGCAGCAGACCCAGGGCAACCCCCTCGCGGCCGGGATCATCGCCTTCGGCGTGGGCATGCTGGCGGCCACGCTGATCCCGGTCTCCGAGGCCGAGAAACGCGCCGGCGAGCAGCTCAAGGAGCACAGCGGCGACCTGACCGACCGGGTCAAGGAGGTCGCCACGGAGCTCAAGGACGAGGTCACCGGCACGGTGCAGCAGGCCGCCGGGCAGCTCAAGGAGACCGCCGCCGACGCCGCGCAGACGACCAAGGACCAGGCGCGTTCCTCGGCGCAGGATGCCAAGGAGCAGAGCAGGCAGGCCGTCGCCGACGCCCGTTCCTGAGGCGTCTCCTCCGCGTATGCCGCTTCCTGCCGGGGCACCCGCCTGGCAGGAAGCGGCACGCGAGGGAGCGACATGAAGATCGGTCACAAGCTGCGGTCGCCGCCGAGCGTGCCGGGTTCGACTTCGTCGAGTTCAGCGACCACGACCACCCCTGGGCCGGCGCCTGACCCGGCTCACCAACCGCCGGGCGGTGCCTCGATGTGGACCGCCTTGGTCACCGTCAGCTCGTCGAGCAGCTCCGGTCCGTACCCGAATCCCTGCCCGCTGCCGCGACGCGGATGCGCGGCACCGCCCGGGGCACCGCCGAAGACCGCGTTCACCTTCACCGTTCCCGCGGGCAGTTCGCGCCAGGCGCGCTGGGCGTGGTTCATCGAGCCGGTCAGCACGGTCGCGGCCAGCCCGTACGGCGAGTCCGCCGAGCGCGCCAGCGCCTCGGCGAACGAGTCCACGGCGACCACCGGCGCGACCGGGCCGAACGTCTCCTCCCGCACGACGGCCATGTCGTCGGTGCAGTCGGCGAGAACGGTCGGCGGGTAGTACGCACCCGGCCCCTCGGGCACCTCGCCGCCGGCGAGCACCCGCGCGCCCGCCGCGACGGCCTCGCTGACCCGCGCGTGCACCGCCTCGCGCAGCCGGGTGTCGACCAGGGGGCCGATGGTCCACCGGTTCGCCTCGGCGGTCAGCGCCGCCAGGAACGGCGCGGCCACGTCCCGGTGCGCGTAGATCCGCTCGACCGCCACGCAGATCTGCCCGGAGTTGGCGAACGCGCCCAGCGCGGCCTGCCGTGCCGCCCATCCTGGGTCCACATCGGCGTCCACGACGAGCGGATCGTTGCCGCCGTTCTCCAGCAGCGCCTTCGCGCCCGTGCGGGCGCATGCCGCGGCGATCGCCCGGCCCGTCGCGGTGGAGCCGACGTGCGCGACCACGTCCACGGCCGTGGCGGCGAGCGCCGCACCGACGGGCCCGTCGCCGTTGAGCAGGGAGAGAACCCCGTCCGGGAAGTGCGGGGCGAGCAGCCGCGCCAGCCGCCAGCCCGTCGCCGGGGTGCGCTCGCTCGGCTTGTAGATCACGGTGTTGCCGGTGACCAGGGCGGCGCCCAGCAGCCCGCAGGAGACCGCCACCGGGTCGTTCCAGGGGGTGACGGCGGCGACGACGCCGCGCGGGCCGTACGCCATCAGGTCGATCGCGTCGTCGTTGCCGGCCAGGGCGCGGCCACGGTGGGTCGGGCCGAGCTCGGCGTACTGGCGCAGGGTGCCGACACCCGCACCGATCGAGTCCCTGGCGTCGCCGGTGGGTTTGCCCATCTCGGCCGTCATGAGGCGCGCGAGCCCATCGGTCGCCGCCTCCACCGCGTTCGCCGCGGCGTGCAGTGCCGCCGCCCGTGCCGCCGGTGCCGTACGCGCCCAGGTCGGCGCGGTGTCGCGCGCGGCCTTCACCGCCGCGCCGACGTCGGCCTTGGAGGCGACCGGCACGGTGGTGACCGGCTCGCCGGTCGCTGGATCGAGGACGGTCAGAGTGCGTGTTCCGCTTCCGGGACCCCAGGTGCCACCGATGAGCTGCTCGAGGTTCATGGGCGCCGGGATGCCCAGGCCCCGATGCTCCAAACGTGCGCGCCGACGCCAGATCAGTGCAGCTCAGCGCTCGCATATGAAGTTTCGAAGAAGTCGTTGATCATGTGAGTAAGTCGCAAGGACCGGGGTACCCGGCGGCCCATGCGTGTCCTGGGAATCAACGCGATCTTCCACGATCCGGCCGCTGCCTTGATCGTGGACGGTCGGGTCGTCGCGGCGGCGGAGGAGGAGCGCTTCAGCCGTCGCAAGCACGGCAAGCGGCCCGTACCGTTCGCGGCCTGGGAGCTTCCGGAGCTGTCGGCCGCCTGGTGCCTGGAAGAGGCCGGGTTGAGGCCGGGCGACCTCGACGCCGTCGCCTACTCCTTCGACCCGGGGCTGACCCGTGACGCCACGAGCCTCGGGCTCAGCGACCCGTGGGACCACCTTCGCGTCGACTACGCCCGCCGGGCGCCGCAGTTCCTCGCCGCGGCGCTGCCGGGTCTCGACCCGGAGCAGGTCCGCTTCGTGGCGCACCATGTCGCGCACGCCGCCTCGGCGGGACTGTCCATCGCCGAGGACAGCGCGGTGCTGGTTCTCGACGGACGCGGCGAGGTCGCCAGCCACCTCGCCGGTGCCTACCGCGACGGGCGGCTCACCACGTACGCGAGCCAGGAACTGCCGCACTCGCTGGGCCTGCTCTACGAGGACCTCACCCGCCACCTCGGCTTCCTGCACTCGTCCGACGAATACAAGGTGATGGCGCTTGCCTCGTACGGCCGCCCGAGGTACCTCGACCTGTTCCGCGAGTGGGTGCACGCGAACGACGACGGCGGCTTCACGGTCGAGCGCATCGACTGGGGTGCGCTGGCCAAGGCGCGTACGGCCGAGGGCGAGATGACCGAGGCACACAAAGACCTCGCGTCGAGCGTCCAGGCGCGGCTGGAAGAGGTGCTGCTCGACCTGGCCCGCTGGACGTACGAGGCGTCCGGCGGCCTCCGGACGCTGACCATGGCCGGGGGCACCGCGCTGAACTGCGTGGCCAACGCGCGCATCGCCGCCGAGGGCCCGTTCGACCGGGTCTGGGTGCAGCCCGCCGCCGGCGACTCCGGCACCGCCCTCGGCGCCGCGTGCGCGGTGGCCCGCGACGACGGCCCGATCGCCGCGTTCACCGGCGCCGACCTTGGCCGCGGCTGGAGCGACGAGGACCTGGAGGCCGAGCTGAAGCGGGCGGCGCTGCCCTACACCCGGCCGCGGTCGATCGCCGCCGAGGCCGCGCGGGTCCTCGCCGCCAACGGCATCGTGGCCTGGCACCAGGGTCGCGGCGAGTACGGCCCGCGCGCGCTGGGGCACCGCTCGCTGCTCGCCCACCCCGGCGACGCCCACACCCAGACCCGGATGAACGACATCAAGGGCCGCGAACAGTTCCGCCCGATCGCGCCGATGGTGCGCGCCGAGCGCTTCGCCGACATCTTCGACGGGGTCTGTCCCAGCCCGTACATGCTCTTCGTGCACCGGGTGAAGCCGGAGTGGAGGGACCGTATCCCGGCGGTTACCCACGTCGACGGCACCGCGCGCGTGCAGACCGTCCACACCGACACCGAGCCGGTGGTCGCGGAGATGCTGGCCGAGTTCGAGCGCCGCACCGGCCTGCCGGTGGTGGTCAACACCTCGCTCAACACCGCGGGGCGGCCGATGGTGGACACCCCGCGCGAGGCGATGGAGTTGTTCGGCTCCGCACCCGTCGACCTGCTCGCCCTCGGCCCGTTCGCCGTGCACCGCGCCCGGGCGTTCGAGGACGGTCGATGACCGGCGTCTCGGTGGTGGTGCCCACCCTGGGACGGCCCAGTCTGACGGCCCTGCTGGGAGCGCTGGCCGCGGGTGAGCCGGCGCGCGGGACGGTGGAATTCCTGCTCGTCGACGACCGGCGTGACGCGACGCGAGAGCTACCGGTGCCGCCCGGCGTCGACTGCGAGGTCCTCACCGGACGCGCCGCCGGCCCCGCTGCCGCCCGCAACGTGGGTTGGCACGCGGCGCGCCACAAGTGGGTGGCGTTCCTCGACGACGACGTGGTGCCGGACCCGGACTGGCTCACCCGCCTGCACGACGACCTGACCGGCGCCGGCCCCGACGTCGGGGGAGTGCAGGGCGTCCTGCGGGTGCCGCTGCCCACCGGGCGCCGCCCCACCGACTGGGAGCGGGTCACCGCCGCGCTCGCCGACGGTGCCTGGATCACCGCGGACATGGCGTACCGGCGTGCCGCGCTGGGCGCCGCCGGTGGCTTCGACGAGCGGCTGCCCCGGGCGTTCCGCGAGGACGCCGAGCTTGCCCACCGGGTGCGACAGGCGGGTTACCGGCTGGTCCGGGGAGCGCGGACGGTCACCCACCCGGTGCGTCCGGAGAACCGCTGGGTCAGCGTACGCACGCAGCGCGGCAACGCCGACGACGCCCTTCTGCACCACCTGTACGGCCGCGGCTGGCGTACCCGGCTCGAGATCCCGCCGGGACGCCGCCGTCGGCACCTGGCGGTGACCGCCGCGGGGGCTCTCGCCGCGGCGGTCACCGTCCCCGCCCTGCTCACCGGTCGCCGTGCCTGGACGGTCGCCGCGGGCGTCGCGGCGGTGGTCTGGGCCGCCGGCACCGCGGAGTTCGCCGCCGCCCGGATCGCGCCGGGACCGCGCACCGCCCGCGAAGTCACCACGATGGTGTTGACCAGCGTGGCGATCCCACCGGTCGCCACCGTCCACTGGCTGCGGGGCTGGGCCCGCTGGCGCGGCGCCCGTCCACTGGGGTCCGCACGGTGAGCGGGCTCTACGACGCGGCGCTGTTCGACCGGGACGGCACGCTGATCGTGGACGTGCCCTACAACGGGGACCCCGCGCTGGTGCGGCCGATGCCCGGCGCGCGGGAGGCCCTGGACCGGCTGCGGACCGCCGGGCTGCGGCTGGGCGTCGTCACCAACCAGTCCGGGCTGGCCCGGGGACGGTTCACCGCCGCGCAGCTCGACGCCGTCCACGCGCGCGTCGAGGAGCTGCTCGGACCGTTCGACGTATGGCGGATCTGCCCCCACGACGACGCGGCGCTCTGCCGCTGCCGCAAGCCCGCGCCGGGGATGATCGAGGACGCCGCGGCCGCCCTCGGCACCGTCGCGCAGCGCTGTGTCGTCGTCGGAGACATCGGCCGGGACATGGTCGCCGCCGGCGCGGCCGGGGCCGCCGGCATCATGGTGCCCACCGAGGTGACGCTGGCACCCGAGATCGCCGCCGCGCCCGCCGTCACCGACGACCTGACGGCCGCCGCCGATCTGATCCTGCGACGGCGGGCGCTGGTGACGCCGGTCGTCCGCCGCTCCCGGGCGGGCACTGTGCTGGTCGTGCGGTCCGACTCCGCCGGTGACGTGTTGCTGACCGGTCCGGGCATCCGCGCGGTCGCGGCCGGCGCCGAGCGTGTCGTGCTGCTCTGCGGCCCGCGCGGCCGGGCCGCCGCCGAACTGCTGCCCGGCGTCGACGAGATCGTCGAGGCCCGGCTGCCCTGGATCGACCCACAACCGCGGGCCGTCGACGCGGCCTTCGTCCGGGACCTCACCGATCGGCTCGCCGCGACCGGCGCCGAGGAGGCCGTCGTCTTCACCTCGTTCCACCAGTCGGCGCTGCCACTGGCCCTGCTGCTGCGCGCCGCCGGGGTCGGCCGGATCACCGCGATCAGCGAGGACTACCCCGGGTCGCTGCTCGACGTGCGGCACCGCGTACCCGTGGGTGTCCCGGAGGCGGAACGGGCGCGCTCGGTCGCCGCCGCCGCGGGGTTCGCCCTGCCCGACACCGACGACGGCGGACTGCGGATCACGCTCGGGCCGGTCCGTGACGACGGGGACTACCTCGTGGTGCACCCCGGCGCCTCCGTCGAGGCCCGCTCGTGCCCGCCGGAGACGATGCGGGCCGTCGTCGCCGCTCTCGCCGCGGAGGGGCACCGGGTTCTGGTGACCGGCGGGCCGGAGGAGCGGAACCTCGCCGCCTTCGTGGCCGGCGCCGCCGCCACCGACGCCGGACCGACCACCATGGCCGGGCTCGCGGGCCTGCTCGCCGGCGCGGCCGGCGCCGTCGTGGCCAACACCGGGCCGGCCCACCTCGCCGCCGCGGTCGGCATCCCGGTCGTGAGCCTCTACGCCCCGACGGTCCCCTTCGGCCAGTGGGGGCCCTACCGGGTGCCTCACGTCCGCCTCGGCGATTCCGCCGCCGCCTGCCGGGACACCCGCGCCACCCGCTGCCCCGTCCCCGGGCATCCCTGCCTGTCGACCGTCCGGCCCGCCGATGTGCTCGCCGCGCTGCGGCTGCTCGGGGTGCGGAGCCCGGAGAAGCGAACGGAAGAGGTCGCCGCGTGAACATTCTGCTCTGGCACGTGCACGGCTCCTGGACGACGTCGTTCGTCCAGGGCAAGCACCGCTACCTCGTCCCGGTCAACGCCGGGCGCGACGAGTGGGGGCGCGGCCGGGCCCGCACCTTCGACTGGCCGGACACCGTCGAGGAGATCGACGTGGGCGCCCTGCGGCCGGACGACATCGACGTGATCGTGGTGCAGCGCCCCGAGGAGCAGATGCGCGTCGCACACCTGCGCGCGCCGAAGATCTACGTCGAGCACAACACCCCCAAGGGCGACGTCCCGAACTCGCGGCACCCGATGGCCGACCGCGACGACCTCGTCGTCGCCCACGTCACCCACTTCAACGAGCTGTTCTGGGACACCGGCGCCACCCGCACCACGGTGATCGAGCACGGCATCGTCGAACCCGCCGCCCGCTGGACCGGCGAGCTCGAGCGGTTCGCGGTCGTCACCAACGAGCCGGTGCGGCGCCACCGGGTCACCGGCACCGATCTGATGCCGCGGTTCGCCGCGGTCGCACCCCTGGACGTGTACGGCATGGGCGTCGCCGGCCTGCGGTTCGAGAACGTCACAGCGTACGACGACCCGCCGCAGGCGCGGATGCACGAGGCGATCGCCCGGCGGCGCGCGTACCTGCACCTGTGCCGGTGGACCTCGTTGGGGTTGAGCCTGATCGAGGCCATGCAACTCGGGATGCCGGTCCTGGCCCTGGCCACGACCGAGGCCGTCGCCGCCGTGCCGGGCGACGCGGGGGTGCTCTCCACCCGGGTCGCCACCCTGGTCGACGCGGCGCGGTGGCTGATCGACGAGCCGGAGGCGGCCCGCCGGATGGGCGCCCGCGCCCGCCAGGTCGCCCTGGCCCGCTACGGCCTCGACCGCTTCCTCGCGGACTGGGACCGACTGCTGGAAGAGGAAACATGCGCATCGCGATGATCTCGGAGCACGCCAGCCCGCTGTCCGCCCTCGGCGGCGTCGACGCCGGCGGCCAGAACGCCCACGTGGCCGCGCTGGCCGCCGCGCTGGTCGAGCAGGGTCACGAGGTCCGCGTCTACACCCGCCGTGACGATCCGGCGTCGCCGCCGGTCGACGGGACGCACGGCTTCGACGTGGTGCACGTGCCTGCCGGGCCCGCGATGACGCTGGCCAAGGACGACCTGCTGCCGTACATGGGCGAATTCGCCGAGTGGATCGCCGCCGATTGGCGCGGCACCTGGTCGCCCGACGTGGTGCACGCGCACTTCTGGATGAGCGGGTTGGCGGCGGTCACCGCCGCCCGCGCCTGCGACGTGCCGGTCGTGCTCACCTACCACGCGCTCGGCTCGGTGAAGCGCCGCCATCAGGGCGTCGCGGACACCAGCCCGGAGCACCGGATCTCCTACGAGTGTCAGCTCGGCCGCGTCGTCGACCGGGTCGTCGCGCAGTGCCGGGACGAGGTCCGCGAGCTGCGGCTGATGGGCGTGCCGCGCGGCCAGCTGGCACTGGTGCCCTCCGGCGTCGACACCACGCTGTTTCGCCCCGACGGGTCGGCCGAGCCCCGCGACCCGGACCGGCCGCGCGTCCTGACCGTCGGGCGGCTGGTCGCCCGCAAGGGCTACGAGGACCTCGTCCGGGCCATGCCCGCGGTTCCCGGCGCCGAGCTGGTGATCGTCGGTGGACCACCCGACGGCCGCCTCGACGACGACCCGTACGCCCGCCGCCTGCGCGCGCTGGCCGAGCGGTGCCGCGTGGCCGACCGGGTCCGGCTGGCCGGGGCGGTGGCCGCCGCGGACATGCCGCGCTGGTACCGCTCCGCGGACGTGCTCGCCGCGGCGCCCTGGTACGAGCCGTTCGGACTCACCCCGCTCGAGGCGATGGCGTGCGGCGTACCGGTCGTCGGCACCGCCGTCGGCGGCCTGACCGACACGGTCGTCGACGGCGTCACCGGCGACCTCGTCCCGGCCCGCGAGCCCCGCGAGCTCGGCCTGGCCCTGCGCCGGCTGCTCGGTGACGACGTGCGCCGCGTCTCGTACGCGTCGGCCGCGGCCGAGCGCGCCGCGCGTTCCTACTCGTGGCGGCGCGTCGCCACCCGGATCGCCGCGGTCTACGCGTCCGTCGCGGGCCCGCACCTGACCAGCACGGAGTCCCACCGAGAGGCGGTTGTGTGATGGATCCGTTGGACACCCATGTGCGCGGCCTGGCGGCGGCGCTGGGGCCGTACCGGGCCGTGGCGGCCGGGCGGCTCGCCCGGTGGGGCGCCCAGCTCGCCCACCATCTCGGCACCGGCGGGCGGCTGCTGGTCGCCGGCAACGGCGGCAGCGCGGCCGAGGCCCAGCATCTCGCCGCCGAGCTGGTCGGACGGCTGCGCGACGAGCGGATGCCGCTGTCGGCCATCGCCCTGACCCCGGACTCCTCGACGGTCACCGCGATCAGCAACGACTACGGCTACGACGAGGTGTTCGCCCGCCAGGTGCGCGCGCACGGCCGCCCCGGCGACGTGCTCGTGCTGATGTCGACCAGCGGCCGCAGCCCCAATCTCGTGCGGGCCGCGAACGCCGCCCGCGAGCTGGGCGTGCGCACGTGGGCCCTGGTCGGCGACGGGCCGAGCCCGCTCGCCGAGGCCTGCGACGAGGCGCTGTGTTGTCCCTCCGACGACTCGCAGGTCGTGCAGGAGCTGCACCTCATCTCGGTCCACGTGATGTGCGAGTACCTCGACCGGGCGCTGCCCGCGGTCCTGGGCGAAGCGGTCTGCGCCCGGCGCGAGGCGGTGCTGGTGTCATGAGTCGCCGGCCCCTACTGGTCGTGGTCGGCGACACCCTGCTCGACCGCGACATCGACGGCGCCGTACGCCGGGTCGCCCCGGACGCGCCCGCCCCGGTCCTCGACGAGAAATCGGTCGCCGACCGCCCCGGCGGTGCGGGCCTCGCCGCCCTGCTCGCCGCCGGCCGGGACCACGACGTCGCGCTGGTCACCGCCCTCGCCGACGACCCCGCCGCGGCCCGGCTCACCGAGCTGCTCACCGCCGCCGGCGTCGCGGTGTACGCGCTGCCGCTGCCCGGCGCCACCCCGGAGAAGATCCGCCTGCGCGCCGGCGGCCACGTCCTCGTGCGCCTCGACCGTGGCGGCGAGCCGGAACCGCCCGGCGCCGCGCCCGAGGCCGCCCTCGAGGTGCTCCGCGCCGCCACCGCCGTCCTGGTCAGCGACTACGGCCGCGGCCTCACCCGGCAGCCGGACCTGCGACGGGCGCTCGAGGAGACCACAGCGCCGATCGTGTGGGACCCGCACCCGCACGGCGCCGCGCCGGTGCCGAACGTGCGCCTGGTGACCCCGAACGAGTCCGAGGTCCGCGCGCTGACCGGCGACGCCGGCGGCGGCCCGATGCTCGCCGCCGTCCAGCGGGCCGGGCAGCGGCTGCGGCATCGCTGGCGTGCCGGCGCGGTGGCGGTCACCGTCGGCCGGGCCGGCGCGGTGCTCTGCCACCAGGGGCCGACGCCGCTGGTGGTGCCGGCCCCCGACGAGGCGGACGGGGACACCTGCGGCGCGGGGGACCGGTTCGCCGCCACTGCCGCTCTCGCGCTCGCCCGTGGCGCGCTCGTTTCCGAGGCGGTCCAGGAGGCCGTCGCCGCCGCGACCGCGTACGTGGCCGCCGGCGGTGTCACCACGGCGCTGGCCCCCGCGCGCAAGCCCGAGCGCCGGGAGCGGATCGGCGCGGAGGAAGCGGGCCGGCTGGTCGCCGAGACCCGGGCGCGCGGCGGCACGGTCGTGGCCACCGGCGGCTGCTTCGACCTGCTCCACATCGGGCATCTGGCGACCCTGAAGGCGGCCCGCAAGCTCGGCGACTGCCTGGTCGTCTGCCTCAACTCCGACCGCAGCGTTGCCGCGTTGAAGGGGCCGGAGCGCCCGCTGACCGCCGAGGTCGACCGGGCCCGGCTGTTGGCCGCCCTCGACTGCGTCGACGCCGTCGTGATCTTCGACGAGCCGACGCCCGAGGCGGTGCTCACCCGGCTGCGCCCCGACGTGTGGGTCAAGGGAGGCGATTACGCCGACGGCGGACCCGACCTGCCCGAGGCCGCGCTCATGCGCCGCTGGGGCGGCCAGACCGTGATCGTGCCCTATCTCGACGGTCGCTCCACCACCGGAACAATCGCCGCGGCACAGGCCGCCACCAGGAGGTAACCATGGACGCAGTCATCGTCACCGGCGGCTCGAGCGGCCTCGGCGCCGCCGTCGTCGCCGCCGTCGTCCGGGCCGGCGGCCGTCCGTTGGTCATCGACCGGCAGCCTCCGTCGGAGGGCGTCGAGTGGGTCGAGTGCGACCTCGCCGACACCCGGGCCGCCGAGGCCGCCACCCGGAAACTGATCGAGCGGGCCGGCGGCGGCGTCGACGGCGTGGTCACCGCGGCCGGCATGGATGTGCCCGGGGCGCTCGCCGACATCCCGGGCGAGACCTGGGACCGTATCGTCACCATCGACCTGCTCTCCACCGCCGCGGTCATCCGGGCCGCGATCCCGGCCCTGAAGCGGACGCACGGCGGCGTCGTCACGATCGCGTCCACGCTGGGCGTCAAGGCGGTCAGTGACGCGACCGCGTACTGCGCCGCGAAGTTCGGCGTCGTCGGGTTCACCCGGGCGCTGGCGGCCGAGCTGGCCGGGCAGGTCAACGTCACCCTGGTCATCCCGGGCGGCATGCGTACGAGGTTCTTCGACGACCGCGACGAGCGCTACAAGCCCGGGCCGGACGCCATCCTCAACGATCCCGCCAACGTGGCGAACGCCGTCATGTTCGCGCTCGGCCAGCCGGCCGGGTGCGCGGTCCGCGAACTGGTCATCGCCGCCGAGCGGGAGACCTCGTACCCGTGATCCTCGTGCTGCGCGCCCTCGGCGTGGGCGACCTCGCCACGGGGGTGCCGGCCCTGCGGGCGGTCCGGGCCGCCTTCGGTTCCCGGACCCTCGCCCTGGCCGCTCCCACCTGGCTGACGCCGCTGATCGCGCTGATCGGCGGCGTCGACCGCATCGTGCCCACCGACGGGCTCGGTGCCCCGCTGCCCGCGTTGCCGCCGGTGGAGGTGGCGGTCAACCTGCACGGCCGTGGTCCGCGGTCGCACCGCCTGCTGCAAGCGGTGGAACCGGCGGAGCTCTGGGCGTTTGCCAGCCCGCGGGCGGGGCATCTCGACGGTCCGGCCTGGACCGAGGAGGAGCACGAGGTGAATCGCTGGTGCCGGCTGTCGCGCCACTACGGCGTGGCCGCCGATCCGACGGACCTGACGCTGGCGGCGCCCGTGGTGGACGTGCCGCGCGGCGTCACCATCGTGCACCCGGGCGCGAAGTCGCCGTCGCGCCGCTGGCCGCCCGAGCGGTTCGCGGCCGTGGCCGGGGCCCTGGCGGCGGCCGGGCACCGGGTGCTGGTCACCGGCGCGGACGCCGAGCGGGAGCTCGCCCGGCGGGTGGCCGGGCTGGCCGGGTTGGGGCCGGACGCCGCCGTGCGCACCGGCCTGGACGAACTGGCCGGGCTGGTCGCCCACGCCCGGCTGGTGGTCAGCGGCGACACCGGCGTCGCGCACCTGGCCACCGCGTACCGTACGCCGTCGGTCGTGCTTTTCGGCCCGATGCCGCCGCGCCGCTGGGGCCCGCCGCCGCGACGGCCGTGGCATCGCGCGATCTGGCACGGCACCCGGGCCGAGCGCGGCGACCTGCCCGGCCCGGAGGTCCATCCGGCGCTGCTCGCCGTCACCGTGGAGGAGGTTCTTCAGGCGGCCGGCGAGGTGGAACGCCATGCGGTTACGGCGTAGCGACCTCGGGCGGCCGGGCTACTCGCGCCGCCGCAGCGGCAAGGGCTTCCGCTACCTGGACGTCGAGGGCGAACCCCTGACCGACGACGCGGCGGTGGCCCGGATCAAGGACCTCGTCATCCCGCCGGCCTGGACCGACGTGTGGATCAGCACCGACCCGCGCGGGCACATCCAGGCCACCGGCACCGACGACGCGGGACGCAAGCAGTACGTCTACCACCCGCACTGGCGCACCGTCCGCGACGAGAAGAAGTTCGACCACGCGCGGGAGATCGCCGAGCGGCTGCCGGAGATCCGCTCCCGGCTGTGCGCCGACCTCAGCGGACGCGGCCTCACCCGCGACCGGGTGCTGGCCGCGATCGTCCGGCTGCTCGACATGGGAATGTTCCGGGTCGGCAACGACCAGTACGCCCAACGTGACGACGACCCGTCCTACGGCCTGTCCACCCTGCTCCCCGAGCACGTGCGGACCAGCGGCGGTTGTGTGGTGCTGGAGTTCACCGGCAAGTCGGGCAAGGAGCACGCCCACCCGGTCGAGGACGGCGAGGTCTGTCAGGTGCTGCGCGACCTGCGGCGGCGGCACCGGGGACAGCGTCGGCTCTTCGCCTACTGGGACGCCCGGGCCAGACAATGGCGGGAGATCCGCGCCGACGACGTCAACGCCTATCTGCGGGAGATCAGCGGCACGGAGATGACCGCGAAGGTCTTCCGTACCTGGCACGGCACGGTCAAGGCGGCCGATGAGCTGGCGAAGGCGGGACCCAAGGAGTCGGAGTCGGCCCGCCGGAAGGCCGTCTCGCACGCCATGAAGGAGGTCGCCGGACTGCTTGGCAACACGCCGGCGGTGGCGCGCGGCTCGTATGTGGACCCGCGGGTGGTCGAGGCGTACGAGCAGGGGCGCACGGTGGACGAGCCCACCGAGGAGGCGGTTCTCGACCTGCTCACGGACTGAGTGTCACGCCCTTGGTCCGTTAGGGTGGTTCCCTTCGCCCGCGCCGGGAGGTCAACATGGCAGGACCGGCAGAAGGAGGGACGGTGGGTTCCGCGCAGATCCCGACGTACTTCAGTCACAGCTACCGTCCGGCCGACCGGCTGCTCAACGCCTATTTCCTCGACTACTTCTGGGACAACGGTTTCGCGTTCGCCGTCGACTCCGGCACGAAGCCGCTGTCGACGACCCAGCTCGAGGTCATGATGCGCTTCAGCGCCGCCTTCGTGGCCGTCGTGACCCGACGCCGGGAACCTTCCTACCTGTGCTCGCCGTTCATCGTCTACGAGTACGGCCTGGCCGTGCAGGCCGGCAAGCCGCGACTGGTGATCGCCGAGAAGGGGGTGCCCGAGAAGCACTTTCCCGAGGCCACGCACACCGTCTACTTCGACCGCGACCGGCTCGTGCCCGGCAGCGACGCGGGTGAGCAGGTCCGCGGGCTCGGCCAGCAGGTGGCCCGGCTGGCCGAGGAGAGCCGGCCCTACACCTCGATCGGGGACCGCCCGTTGGGCGCCGTCGGGGTCGTCCTGCCGCGCGGCCGGGTCTACCGGGAGGCGGCGCGCCGCATCGAGGAGTTGATCGATTCGGCGGGCTACACCGTGCAGCGGGTCGATCCCGGCGACCTCAACGCCGTCGGCGCCGCCCTGCGGTTCGACACGATGGACTTCGTCGTCCACGACGCCGGCCGCGCCTCCGGCTGGCTGCTGCCCTTCCTGCAGGGTCGGTTCATCCCGGCGATCCGGCTCGTGCACCAGCCGTCCGCGGGACCGCCGGCGGTCGTGCACCCCCTGCTGCGCAACGAGGTGCTCGCGGACGCCACCAAGGGTGGCCCGGCGCCGGAGGAGACGGTGGTGCGCTGGAGCACCCTCGCGGACATCGAAAGGGCCTTCCACCGGCTGCCGGTGCCGCGGCGCCAGTTCCGCAGCGCGGAGGAGGGTAGTCGCTATCTCTACAGCCTCGGCCGGTCGCTGGACGAGGCGGTCTTCCTCAGCAGCGCCGGCGAGGACCACGAACTAGCCATGGAGGTCGGCAGGGCGCTCGACCTCAAAAACGTCCCGCTCTTCCACTACCAGTTCCGCAACACGATCCCGCTGGGCGCCCGCTGGGCCGATCAGCTCGACGACCTGATCCGCGGCAGCAGCATCTTCGTGGCACTGATCAGCAGGCACTACCTGGAGAGCCCCTACTGCGCCAAGGAGCTGGCGACCGCGCGGGCGGCCGAGGCGGAGGGGCTGCTGACGATCGTGCCGTACTACCTGGACGAGTCCGGCGACACGTCGATCACCTCGCAGGGCGCGACCCTGACCGACATGCGCGACGCTGAGCGGGCGAAGAAGGTGGCGGAGGACATCGACGGGCTCCTGCTACGTCCCCGGCAGTCGCGCAGCCCCCGCCGCGCGACGCCGTCGGACGGCCCGCCCGCGCCGGTGGACATCGCCGTGCTGACGATCCTGCTGGAGGAGTACCAGGCCGTGCTCGCCCTGCTCGAGTCCCCGGAACGCCACTTCGGCAGAACTGACGCCGAGCGCAACCGGTGCGACTGGCACACCGGCCGGATCGGCGGCGCCGACGGCTTCCGGGTCGTCCTGGCCCGGGTGACCACGGGCAACGCCGGCGCGGCCGTCAACGCCGTCCGCACCATCGAACTGTTCAAGCCGAAGTACGTCCTGGTGGTCGGCGTCGCCGGGGCGATCGACGAGCGGCTGCACCCCGGCGACGTGGTCGTGGCCAGCCAGGTCGTCGGCTACGAGTACGGCGCCGCCGGGCCCGGCGGCTTCGAACCGCGCAGCACCCGGGTCTGGCCGACCGACGACGCGCTGACGACCACCAGCGGGTCGGTCGCCGCGACCAGCCCGGATTGGGCCCGGCGCCTGCGGGCTCTGCCGCCGGACGGCACCCCCGTCCGCCCGGCGGTCCTGGTCGGCCCGGTGGCCTCCGGCGACAAGGTGGTCGACGACCTGCGCAGCGAGTCCTTCGCGCCCGTGCTGGCCCAGCGCCCGGACCTGGTCGCCGTCGAGATGGAGGCGGCGGGCGTGTGCGCTGCCGTCCACGACGCCGGAGACGTCCGCTTCGCGATGATCCGCGGAATCTCCGACCGGCCGATGCGCGGTGCCGCGCCGGACGCCTCCCGCTCCGGTCAGACCGCGCAGCGGGACATGTGGAAGGCGTACGCGGCGGCCACCGCGGCGGCGTACACGGAATTCCTCATCTCCCGGGCGTGGCCCGAACGGCCGCGGGGGTCCGCGTGAGCGGGGATCCGCCCTGGCGGCCCCGACCGCTGGACACCTCGGGCACCCGGTTGCCCGCCGACCTGCGTGCTCTGGTCGAGGTGCTCGCGGAGAACAACCACGACGTCTGGGGTGCCGGACGGATCCGCGACGGCTGGCGTCATGGCGCCGAGCGCGACGACCGGGCCCGGACCAACCCGACCCTGGTGCCCTACGCCGAGCTGCCCGAGTCCGAGAAGGACGTCGACCGCGGCACGGCCGTCGAGGTCCTCAAGGTCCTGCTGACACTCGGCTATCGGATCGCTCGTGGACAGCGGGCGGCGACCGGAGAGGATGGTGCGGTGAGCGACTCAACGGTGACCACCGGCAAGCTGCTGCTCGTGGAATACGAACGGCTCAAGGAGGAGCAGAAGACCCGCATCGGCTTCCGCGACAACCTGATCTACGCCACCCTCGCGTCGATGGCCGGCGTCGTCGCGGCGACCCTGGCACCGCGGGGGCACAGCGGCCTGCTCCTGCTGCTGCCGCCCGTGTGCGTGATCCTCGGCTGGACCTACCTCGTCAACGACGAGAAGGTCTCCGCCCTCGGGCGCTACCTGCGCCTGACGCTCGCACCGAAACTCGCCGAGCTGGCCGGCGCGTCCGACGAGGACGCGCCCGGCATCTTCGGCTGGGAGATCGCCCACCGCTCGGATCCCGACCGCCGGCTGCGTAAGGTGTCCCAGCTCGTGGTCGATCTGGGCACCTTCTGTCTGCCCGCGGTGAGCGCCCTGGTGGTCTTCTGGGTGAACGGTCCCCACCGCGTCGACCTCGCGGTCGTGTCGGTGGCCGAGCTGCTGCTGGTGCTCGCGCTGGCCGTCCAGATCGTCAGATACGCTGACCTCGCTCGAGGCCGCTGACTGCTGCTCGGAGGGATGTGTCGATGGCTCGCACACGGCTGTACCTTGTCCGTCACGGCGAGCAGGACCCCGCCTCCGATCACGCCCCGACGGGCGGACTCTCTCCGCTCGGACGGGAGCAGGCGGACCGGCTGGGCCGTCGGCTCGGTACGGTGCCGTTCACGGCCGTCCACCACAGCCGACTGACCCGGGCGACCCAGACCGCCGACATCGTCGCCGGCCATCTCCCGCGGGTGCCGCGGCATGCCTGTGACTACGTCGTGGACCGCACGCCGGTGCCCTCACCGGGGCAGCTCAGTGCATATCCGGACCGGTGGCACGCGTGGTTCGACGGCGTGCCCGCCGACGAGCGCGACGAGGACGCCGTGGCCCTGCGGGCCGCTGTCGAGCACTTCGGCGTCGTCGGCGAGAAGGACCGGGACGAGCTGCTGGTCACGCACAACTTCGTGATCGGCTGGTTCGTGCGCCACGTGCTCGACGCGCCGGTGTGGCAGTGGATGAGCCTGAACCAGGCCCACTGCGCGATCACCGTCGTGCAGTGGTCCGACGATCGACCGCCGGCGCTGATCAGCTTCAACGACACCGGTCATCTGTAGCCGGCGACGAGCGGAAGAGGCCGGGTGAGCGGGTCACGGCCACGCCGAGCAGGCAGAGGGCTCCGCCGGCCAGGGCGAGCATGGTCGGCACCTCGCCCAGCAGCGCCCAGGACATCAGCACGGCGATCGCCGGGACCAGGTAGGACGACGAGCTGAGCTGCCCGGCGGTCATCCGGTGCAGGGCGTACGCCCACGTCGCGAACGCCACCGCGGTCGGGAACAGGCCGAGGTAGACCAGGCCCAGCGTGGCCGGCGCCGGCGCGGCCGCCACCTCGTGGATCAGCGTGCCCGTCCACGGCAGGCAGACGGCCGCGCCGGCCAGGCAGCCCAGCCACGTCGCGGTGAACGGGTCCACGCTGGTGAGTGCCTGCTTCTGGAGCACCACCCCGATCGCGTAGAGGCCGGCCGCGCCCAGCGCGAGCAGCACCCCGGTCAGGTCGCGGCGGCCGGTGGAGGTGGCCGCGGCGATGGTGGCGACGCCGCAGAAGGCGATGGCGAGGCCGGCGACCAGGCCGCGCGGGAAGCCCTCCTTGAGGTAGACGCCGGCGAGCACCGCGATCAGGATCGGGCCCACGTTGACCAGCAGCGCGGTCGTGCCGGCGTCCAGGTGGTGCTCGGCGGCGTTGATGAAGATCGCGTACACGCCGAACCACAGCGCGCCGTACGCGAGGACCAGCAGCAGGGGACGGCCTCGCGGGACGCGCCTCGGCCTGAGCACCGCCACGGCGGACAGGGCGAGCGACCCGACGGCGAGCCGGCCGAGCGCGAGTGACCCGGGGCTGTAGTGCGCGCCGATGGAGCGGATCGCGATGAAGGCGGACGCCCACAGGACCATGGTGATCCCGGCGGCGACCAGGGGCAGCGCGGCGGTCGTCCGGTGCTGCTCGGCGGTGGTAACGGTCATGGGTCCACCCTGCGGCAGCTCCCACTTCAGCACCAGCAAATACTTCTTCCCAACCATTAAGCAGAACTGTATGGTCGACCGCGTGCTGGACGTTCATCGGCTTCGCGTGTTCCGGGCCGTCGTGGCCAGCGGTTCGGTCAACGCCGCCGCCGCCAACCTCGGCTACACCCCGTCGGCCGTCAGCCAACATGTCACGGCGCTGCAACGGGAGACCGGGCTGGTGCTGCTCGCGCGCAACGGGCGCGGTGTCGAGCCGACGGCCACCGGGCTCACGTTGGCCGGGCGCATCGACGGCGTCCTCGCCCACCTCGGTGACGTCGAGGCCCTGGTGTCGGACCTGCGGGCGGGCCGCACCGGCACGTTGTCGGTCGCCTACTTCGCGTCGGTGGGCGCGGCGTGGATGCCGACCGTGACGCGGGCGCTGCTGCGCGACTTCCCGGACCTCAGGCTCGCCCTCGAGCTGCGCGACGACTTCCCGACCGGGTCGGCCAAGCGGCCCGACGTCCAGATCGCGGTCGCCGGACCCGACTTCACGGGTACGAGGGAAGCCCGGGCCCACCACCTGCTGGACGACCCCTACGTGGCCGTGGTTCCCGCCACCCACCCGCTCGCCGGCCGACCCGAGATCGAACTGGCCGCGCTCGCCGCCGAGAGCTGGATCGACAACGACTTCGCCCGGGGCTGGTGCCGCGACAACCTGCTCCAGACCTGCCAGAGCGCCGGCTTCAGCCCGTCGTTCCGCGTCGAGGCGCACGACTATCCCACGGCGATCGCGTTCGTCGACGCGGGCATCGGCATCACCGTGCTGCCCCGACTCGGCGCGACCAGGCTTCCCGCCGGCGTCGCCGTGGTGCCGGTCACCGCCCCCACGCCGGTCCGGTCGATCTTCGCGCTGGTCCAGACCGCCGTGGAGTCCGCGCCACCGGCCCGCCGCCTGCTCGAGGTGCTGCGGGAATGCGCCCGATAGCCTATGGTCGCCGCGTGCTCGTACGTACCCGCTGGACCATGCCCCACTCGCCGAGCGCGTTGTGGCCGTTACTCTGCGACTCGTTCCATATGGAGTCGACCAACCTCGGCTTCCACGGATGATTCTCGAGCACGCGCCGCTGTCGGTGAAGCCGGGCCAGGAGGAAGCGTTCGAGGCGGCCTTCTCACGGGCGAAGGACATCATCGCCGGCATGCCCGGGTTCGGACGTCTGACGCTGTCGCGATGCCTGGAGCGGCCGAGCGCGTACCTGCTGCTGGTGGAGTGGAATCGGCTGGAGGACCACACGGTCGGCTTCCGGGGCTCGGCGGAGTACCAGCAGTGGCGGAACCTGCTGCACCACTTCTACGAGCCCTTCCCGACGGTGGAGCACTACGACGAGGTTCTCACCGCCTGACGGCGGTGGGCGAGCCGGACCGCCGGGTCAAGGTTGTTGGTCGCGGCGTTCCAGGCGCGCCGGCGCGGTGGTTCGTCGGAGGTCAGAGACGCCCGATGCGGTCGCCCACCTCGGTGCGGGACGAGACGCCCAGCTTCCGCAGGATGTTCGAGACGTGCACGGCGGCGGTTTTCGGTGAGATGTAGAGCCGCCGGGCCAGGTCCGTGTTGGTCAGCCCGTCGCTGATCAGCACCGCCACTTCCCGCTCGCGCGGGGTCAGGGCCGCCGGGCCCGTGACCGCGGGCGCCGCGTCGACCGGTGCCATGCCCAGCTGGGCGCGGACCTGGGCGAGCTGGGCCACCCGCCAGCCACGCCATTCGGCCAGCAGGGGTGCGGCCGCCTCCACCTGCGCGGTGGCTTCCTCCCGCCGGTCGTCGGCGAGCAGGCAGCGGGCGGCGGCCACCCGTACGGTGCCGCGGGTCGCCGGCCCCAGGATGTGGGCCTCGACGATGGACAGGTAGCCGGTCAGCGCCTCGGTGCGCTTGCCGCGCGCCTCCGCGAGCTGGGCGTCGACGAGCGTCCGGTAGGCGTCCCAGACGTCGGCGTCGAGCAGGGCTGTGCCCATCTGGTCGAGCCGGTGCGCCGGTAGGCCGACGTTCAGCGCGGCGGAGATCAGGTCGTGGGCCTGTTCGCCGCTGCGCCACGTCTGCTCGGTGAGGGCCGCGATGAGTTCGGCCAGGGACGCTTCGGCGTGCGGGAGGTCGCCGCGACGGCAGGCGAGGTGGAACGCGAGGCCGGGTATCGCGCCCGGCGGGTTGTTGGGCAGCGCCGCCAGGTCGGTGATGAGCCGCTCGACCTGGTCGAGTTCGCCGGCCTCCAGGTAGAGCCCGGCGAGGAAGTGCCCGTGGTAGTCGGCCCAGCGGCCCCGACGCCGGTAGCCGCGGTCCTGCTCGCGCCCTTCCTCCAGCGCGGCGATCGCGGCGCGCAGGTTGCCGGCCCGCAGGGCGAGCCGGGCCCTGCCCTGAAAGTACGTGGCCACCGCTAGCGACTCGAAGCCGGCTCGCTCGGCGTCGACCCGCATCCGTTCCAGGGACGCGGCGTGCTCGACCGGCGAGGTGGGTGGCTCGCCGTGCACCAGGGCGTTGAGGGCACGGGCGGCCAGGACCCACTCGCCCGCCTCCTCGGCCTCGTCGACGAGGGCGGACAGGATCTTGCGGCCGGCGGCGGCGGTCGGGGGACGCTCCGTGAGCGTGGAGCCCTTCTCGAGGAGCGCGGCCAGCCGGACGGCCGGCAGGTCGAACTCGTCCGCCAGTGCCAGCGCGCGGTCGGACCAGAGCAGCGCCGCGTCCAGGTCGTCGCGCAGGTAGGCCGACTGCGCGATCGCGGTCATCGCCCGCGCCTGGTCGGCGCCGGGCGGGAGCTGAGCGATCAGGGTCCCGATGTCGTGGGTCAGCGCGCGCATCTCGTCGGTTTCGCGGGACTCCCACGCGATGCGGACCAGGAGGTAGAGCGACTCGGCGCGGTCGGTCATGGTGGCGGCGAGGTCACGCCAGCGCCGGCCGTAGCGCAGGGCGTCGTCGAGCAGTCCGGCCAGCCAGGCCGCTCGGGCGGCGGAGGCGAGCAGGTCGGTGTCGTCGGGCACCTCGTCGAGGCCCATCTCCGCCAACTGCAGGGCCTGGTAGGCGGAGCCGATGGAGAGATAGAGCGCGGTGCCGCGACGGGCCGCGGCGACCATGTCGTCGTAGCGGCCGGCGCCGCGGGCGTGGTGCGCCACCATGGCGGGGTCGGAGGCGCCGCTGCCCAGGAGCACCTCGAGGGCCGCCTCGTGCAGCCGGCGGCGCTGTCGGCCGAGCATCTGGTCGGCGATCGCCTCGCGCACCAGCGCGTGCCGGAACGCGAACTCGTCCTCGCCGGACTCGACCAGGACGCCCCGGGTGACCAGGTCGCGCAGTACGGCGACGAGCTCGTCCTCGCTGGCACCCGTCACGTCGGCGAGCAGGTCGAACGGAATGCGGTGCCCGAGCACGGTGGCGGCCTCGACGATGCGGTGGCTGACCGGGTCGAGGTCGTCGACCTGGCGGCGGAGCACCTCGGCGAGGCTCCACGGCAGCGGCTGCTCGACCAGCGCCTCCACGTCGTGTCCGGGCAGCGCGCGCAGCAGCTCTTCCAGGAAGAACGGGTTGCCGCCGGTGCGGTGGTGCAGCGCCGTCGCGGCGCGCAGCGGTGCCGGAGCGCCGGTAGCCGCCGCCAGCAACGCCGCGGTCTGTGCGGGGGTGAGGCGATCCAGCCGTACGTGGGTGACCGTGTGCCGGCGCTCCATGGTGGGCAGCAGGCCGGCCACCGGTTGGCGGCGGGTCACCTCGCCCGGCCGGTACGTCCCGATGAGCAGCCGGGGCCCGCGCTGGTCGGCGATCCGCTCGAACAGTGCCGCGCTCTCCGAGTCCGCCCAGTGCAGATCCTCGAAGACGATGACCGCGGGGGAGTCGCCGATCAGGTCGGCCAGGATGGCCAGACCGGTGTGCAGCCGCTCGACCGGGCTGCACGCCGGGTCCGCGAGGGCCGCGAGCTGCTGCTCGTCGACCTCCGGCCGGCCGTCGATGGCGTCCAGGAGCACCTCGTACGGCCGGGACAGTGAGCCGGGTTCCGCCTGGCCGATGAGGACCACCGTCTCCGCCGGCACGGACTCCAGCAGCTCGTGCACCAGCCGGGTCTTCCCGATACCCGGCTCGCCCGCGATGATGGCGACCGCCGGCTCCCGCGCCGAAGCGAGCCGCGCCAGCCGGCGCAGCTCGCTTTCCCGCCCGATCATCACCGGGCTGGCACCACCGCGGATGGTTCGCACGACGCCAGGGTACCGGCGGGCCGTCCGCGCACGGCCGGGGTCTTCCGGGCCCGGCGGGCCCGGCGCGCGCTGTCGAGCAGGCGCCACCGGTCGGCCTCGGCGATCAACTCACGGTGCCGGTGGTTCGCCAGGGCCAGCAGCAGATCGGGGTGCGTCAGCATGGGGTGTCTCCTTGTCAACCGTCGATGGATCAATCCTCGGTCGACGAGCGAGCCGCCACATCGGAAGCGCTTACCTATCTTCGCTGGTCAGACGCGCCTAGGCATGCCTAGGCGCGGGCGTCTACGGATAGGTGTACCGGTTGTTCGCCGTGATCGGGCTGGTCCCGGCCGGCGTGACGACCTGGATGTTCACCGACGTCGCTTTCGCGGCGGCCGGGAGGGTGACCCGGAGCTGGGTCTCCGACACGAAGGTGAAGGGCACCGACTTGCCGGCGGCCGTGACCCGGGTGGTCCAGAGGAACCCCTTACCGTTGACGGTCACCGTCCGCGGCGGGTACTGCTGGCCGCTCGCGGCCACCCCGAAGACCGAGGGGACGACCGCGGCGATGTACCGGAAAGCCGTCGAGCCGTGCGTCGGACTGGTGCCGACGGTCGTGACGACCTGGACGTGGGCCACCACGCCGCCGGCCTGCGCCGGCAGGACGGCGCGGATCTGGGTATCGGACAGCACCGTGAAGCTCGCCGGGAGCTTGCCGACGGTCACACGGGTGGCCGAGCGCAGGTTGGTCCCCGTGATGGTCACCGTCGTGGCGGCGTGCGACGGTCCCGCGGTGGCCGACAGGGTGCCGACCGCCGGCGGCGGCGGGTTGACGTAGGCGAGCCGGGCGGCGGGCACGACGGCGCTGGTCCCGTGGGTTCCGGTCACCGTGACGTCGACGGTGCCGACGGCCCGCCTGGGCGCCGTGAACTGCACCGTCGTGGGGGTCACCCGGACCGCCTCGCCGGCGAGGGTGCCCACGTTCACCTTGGTGATCCCGGTGAGGTTCGTTCCGGTGAGGGTGACGACCGTGCCGCCCGTCGTCAGCGCGGTGGACCTGCTCATCGCCGTGATGGCCGGGGCGGCGTGGTAGGTGAAGCGCGAGGTCGCGCCGGCGGCGCTGGCGCCCGCCGGGTTGACCACTCTGACGTCGACCGCGCCGCCGCCCGGGTACGCCGGAACGGTGGCGACCAGCTCGGTGACGCCCTTGATCACCACCGACTTGAACGGCGCGGTGACCGTACCGAATCGGATGCTGGAGGCAGCGTCCAGGTTGGCGCCGCTAATTCTGATGACGGCGCCTCCGGTTGCCCGGCCGCTCTGCATGGACAGCCGGGTGACGGTGGGCGCCGACACGCGGAGCGGAAGCTGCCCCACGGTCTGCATGAACTGATCGGCCGCGCGGGCCTTCGGCGCCTGCGACAACGGCTGATCCTGGTGCTCGCGCAGGCCCGAGGCGCCGTACCGGGACGGCGTCTCGGCGCTCAGGAACAGGGCGAACATGCCGCCGCCCAGGTCCCGCCACAGCTGCAGGTACTGCGCGTACAGGTCGCGCATCCGCTGGTGGCGGTTCGCCTGGGTGAACAGCGCGATCAGCGTGGCGTCGTCGCGGTCGAGGGCGTTGAGGTGCTGACCGCCCTCGTACGCCACGAGGCTCAGCCCGTACTGGTCGGCGAGGTTCTTGTAGGTCTTGATCTGGGCGCGGATCGGCCCGTCGATGGAGCGTTGACAGGCGTCGAGCAGCCGGTCGACGCCGCCGGCGAGCACCTGGGTGCGCACGGCGGTGGCCTTGGAGTCGTACGGAATGTAGGACGTCGGGTCGCCCGGGATCCACCGGTCGGCGCAGTGGAAGTAGGGGGCGATCGCCACGGCGTCGGCCTGGGTGTAGGCCGGGCGGTCTCCGATGACCTCGTCCTTCCACTCCAGCATCGTGCGGCCCACGGTCTCGTTGGCGGACTGGGTGGCAAGGACCCGGACGAGGCGACTGTCCGACTCGGCGCCGAAGACCTCCCGCCAGATCCGGAAGATCTCCACGGAGCGGCGCGCCTGGTAACGCATGCCGGCGATCCAGGGCACGTCGCTCAGGCCGAGGTCGAGGCCCTTGCGTTGGGCGTAGAACGACTGCGGATATTCGTACGTGCCGTTCCACACCTCGTTGGAGTACTCGATGTAGGCCTTGCGGTTCTTGTCCAGGCTGGCGCGCACCGCACCCGCGAACTTGCGCACGAAGTCGTCGGTCGCCTGGTGCGGCATGTTGAACCAGGCGTCCGCCCCGACCCGGTTCGCCAGTTGCGCCATCAGTTCGGGCGTCACGCCGCGGGTCTGGGTGGACCGGGCGACCGTCGGATAGTCCGTCCACTCCTTGAACGGCGAGCCGCCGTTGGTGAGCATCCAGGTCATGAAACGCAGGGATTTCATGCCGGAGAGACTCTTCAGGAAAGCCGGGTGGAAGACCTGGGCGGCGCCGCTGACCGCGTCGTACCCCGGCATCCAGATGTGGATGTTGCGGACGTAGTTCGACGGGTTGGTCCGGGTGATGGCCAGGAAGCGATTGCCCGCCGCGCCGGGCTCGTACTGGATCCAGTTCGTGCCGCGGTTGAGGATCTGGCCTCCGCCCCAGATGGTCACGTCGCCGTCGCCCTCCCAGGTGACGTGGTAGTGCTCCTCGTGGGCGCCGGCCGGCCAGGCCGGAGCGTCGGCGGAACGGGTGAAGATGGGCGCGTCGACGTACTGGTCGGCGGCCAGCCGCGTCACCCAGCCGTTGGCGTCCGTCTCCAGCTTCGGGCCCTCACCCCACTTGTAGTTGGGGCGGCAGTTGTAGGCCGTCACGCCCGGGCAGGTCGTCGCCTGGCTGACCCAGTCGCGGGCCGTGCGGAACACGTCCACGAACGGCGTCTCGACGGTCCAGTCGGTGACGCCGGCGAGGTTGACGCCGGCGCGGGGTTCGGCGGCCGTCCGCGCGGCCGGCGTCGCGGCCAGCGCGGGCTCCGCCGGCACGTGGAGCACCGCGGCGGTTCCCGCCATCAGCCCCAGAGCCGCCGCCGCCAGCCGGCGCCGAACTCCGCGCATCCGGACACCCCGCATGTGGCCACGCTCCCCACCTGGTGGCGGCCGCCTGCCGCCATACAGCACCGATCATCGACAGCGGTGGGCGGATTCGAAGTCTCGGCGGGCTGTCGCTACCGACGAGCAACCGGCCTGAGACATCGCCGAGAGGCGGTCACGGTCGGCGAGAGTCGCCCGTCGCGCAGTCGGTAGGCGGCGTCCACCCGATCGAGCCCCTCGGTGCGGTGGGTGAACAGCACGACCGTGCACCCCTGGGCGGCGTCGAGCAGGTCGGCCATCAGTGCCGCCGCGCCCGCCTCGTCGAGGCCCTCGGTCGGCTCGTCGAGCAGCAGCAGCCGCGGCTCCGCGAGCACCGCGCGGGCGGTGGCGAGCCGGCGGCGTTGCCCGCCGGACACCGTGCCGCCGCCGGCGCCCAGCCACGTGTCCAGGCCCTGGGGCAGGCCGGCGAGCCACGGCCCCAGACCGACGCGGGTCAGCGCCGCACCCAACTCCGGGTCCGTCGCGGCGGGCTTCGCCAGTCGCAGGTTCTCCCGTACGGTCGAAGCGAACACGTGATCGGCCTCGTCGCCGACGAGCACCGTGCGCGCGGGCCGGCTGACCGTTCCGGCCCGCGGGTCGAGCAGTCCCGCGAGGACCGCCGCCAGCGTCGACTTCCCGCCGCCGGACGGGCCGAGCACGGCCACGGTCGCCCCCGGCGGCAGGTCGAGGTCGACGCCGCGCAGAGCCGGGCGGCGCTCGGGATCCCAGCCCGCGACCAGCCCCCGCACGACGACACCGGCGGACTCCGCGGGCGTCCGGGTGGCCGAGGGGCGCTGCTGACGGATGTCGGCCAGCCGTTCGCGCGCCCCGGCCGCGCGGCGCCGCGCGATCGCCGCGTCGGGCAGGGCGGACGTCGGCTCGCCGAGCGCGACGACCGCGAGCAGCAGGACCGCCGCCCATTCCGGTGAGATCCCGCTGGTGTCCCGCAGGACCACGGCCGTCCCGACCACGGCCACCCCCGTGCCGAGCAGGTTGAGCGCCGCCGCCGCGCCGGCCGCCCGTGCCGCCCGCGTCTCCCACCGGGCGAGCGTGCGACTGCGCCGATCGGGTACGTCCAGCGCGTGTCCGCCCCGCCCGGCGAGCTCCTCGATGCCGTCCACGGTCTCCACGACGGCGTCCCGCAGCTCGGCGCGGGCGCGTCCGGTGGCCGCCTCCGTGCGGGTGGCGTGCCACGCTGCCAGGGCGGGCGCCCCGACGGCCGAGATCAGCAGCCCGGCGCCGAGCGGTAGCGCCACCGCGGGTACTCCAGCTACGGCGACGGCCGTGGCCACCGCCAGCGTGAGCGCCGCGCTCAGTGCGGGCAGCCGGCCGCGCAGCAGTCCGTCGACCCGCGCGTCGACGTCGGCGCCGATTCGGGTGAGCAGGTCGCCCCGGCGCCGGGTTCCGGGTCCGGGCACGCGGGGGATCAGGTCGGCGAAGACCCGCGAGCGCCAGTCTGCGAGCCGCGCGAAAGCCACGTCGTGCGAGACCAGGCGTTCGAGGTAGCGCAGCAGCGGCCTCGCGACGGCGGAGCCCCGGACCAGCACGACCGCGGTGGACAGGGTCAGCACCGGTGGCAGTGCGGCGGCCCGGACCAGCAGCCAGGCAGCGGCCCCGGTGAGCACGATGCCCGCGAGCCATGCCGCCGTCCCCAGCGCCACCGCCGTCCCGGGGCCCACCACCATCTTCCTAGGACGCCTTACGGGGTGTGACCCCCGCTGCGGGGGAGCCGCCGCGGGCGGCGCGGTGAGGGCAGACGCGCCAGCGGCCGTGGCGTCCACCCGCGGTGGTGTCACGTCCACGATGCGATCGGCCTCGGCCAGCAGTGCGGGCCGGTGCGCCACGACCAGCACCGCGCATCCCCGCCGCGCAGCCGCCCGCAACTGGACGATCACCACGCCCTCCGCCGCCGCGTCGAGGTGCGCCGTCGGCTCGTCCAGCAGAAGCACCACCGGCCGCCGCGCCGCCGCCCGCAGCAGCGCGGCCAGCGCCAGGCGTTGCCGCTGGCCGGCGGACACCCCCGACCCGTGCTCACCGAGCACCGTCGCCGGCGTGACCTCCTCTTCGAGCCCGACCATCCGCAGTGCCGACCGGACCTCGTCCGGCCGGGCACCGGGAAACACGTCCGCGACCGTGCGCACGTGCGGCAGCGCCGGGCGCTGTGGCAGGTAGAGCACCCCCGGGCCGGTGAGCTCGACCCGGCCCGCCGTGGCCGGATGCAGGCCGGCCAGGACCCGCAGCAGCGTCGTCTTGCCCGCGCCGGACGGCCCGCGCAGCGCCACGATCTCGTGATCGCGGACGATCAGGGCGTCGAGGGCGAGGGCGTCCGCGTGCGCGTCCGGATAGCGCACCCGCAGCCGGGAGGCGCACACGCCGGGCCGGTCGCCGTCGCCGGCACGAGCTGGCAGGTACGCCGCGTCCTCGCCGAGCATCTCGTCCACGTCGGCGATGACCGCGGTCGCGTCCGCGCTCGCGTGGAACCGGGCCGCGACCTCACGCAGCGGCCGGTATGCCTCCGGCGCCAGCAGGATCACCAGCAGGGCCGCGCCGAGTTCCATGCCGCCGGCGGCCACCCGCAGGCCGGCCTCGACCGCGATGAGTCCGACGGACAGGGTGCCGAGCAGGTCCAGTGCGGTCGAGGAGAGGAAGGCCACGCGCAGCACCCGTACGGTGGCGGATCGATGGTGGTCGGTGAGCTCGCGCACGACGGCGGTCTGGCGATGCGCGCGCCCGAAGATCCGCAGGGTCGCGAGCCCGTGTACGACGTCGAGGAAGTGTCCGGCCAGGCGGGAGTCGGCCGCCCAGGCCTCGTCCGCGCGTTTGCGCGTCGCCCAGCCGATCAGGGCGCCGAGCACCGGCACGAGCGGCAGCGTGACGAGGGTGATCGCCGCCGAGGCCGGGTCCACGACGGCCATGGCGACGACGACCAAGCTCGGCAGCGCGGCGGCGAGCACCAGGGCGGGCAGGTAGCCGGTGAACCAGGGCCGCAGCGCGTCGACGCCGCCGGTCAGCGCGGCGGCGAGCCGCCCGCTGCCGAAGGACGCGACCCGGGCGGGGCCGTGGCGCAATGCCGCGCGCAGCGTCGTGCGGCGCAGTTCGTCGGTGACCCGGGCCGCGGTTCGCTGGGCGACGACCTGCTCCGCCCAGGTCAGGGCGGCGCGCGCGACGAAGGCCGCGGCCAGCAGCGCGATGGCGTCGCGGCCGGTGACGATCCGGGCCAGGGCGACCGCGACCGTCACGGTCGCGACCGCCTGTCCGGCGCCGATCAGGGTCAGAACCCCGATTCCCGTACGCCCGGAGCGCGCGTGCCGCAGCAGTCGCGGATCGACCGGTGCCGGCCTCACGACGGCACCCGCTCGCTGGCGACCCGGTTGCGGAACACCCAGTACGAGTACGCCTGGTAGACGAGCACTCCGGGGAGCACGACCGCGCCGGAGACGCTGAGCAGCCGCAGCGCCGAGTCGGTGGCGGCGGCGCCGGTCGTGGTCAGCGACCAGGCCGGGTCGAGGGTGCTGCGGAGCACCACGTCGCCGTGGACGGTGAAGACGGCGACGACCGCGGCGGCGACGCCGAGGGCCGTGCCGGCGAAGGCGACCAGTTCGCGGCGGTGGCGGGCGACGAGCGTGACGCCCATGCAGAGCACGGCGGCCGCGAGCACGAGCCGGGAGCCGCCGAGGACGCCGGCGGTGCCGAGCAGCACCGTCCCTGCGGCGGCGAGGCGGACGCTCCAGCGCCGGGCCCGAGCGTGGACCGGTCCGGTGGTGCGCAGGGCGAGGAAGGTCGCGCCGATCAGCAGCGCCGCGAACAGGGCGGTGGCGGCGCCGGCGACGGCGGGCAAGGTGGCCAGCGGTGCGAGGCTGCGGGCGGGACCGTCGCCGGTGACCTGCCCGTCGGCGCCCAGTGCCAGGCCGTGCGTGAGGATGCCGAGGACCGCGCCCCACAGGGCCACGATGCCGGCGGAGGAGACCGCCAGGGCGGTGTCGCAGCGGCGCCGCCACCGGGGGCCGTCGACCTTGCCGCGGAACTCCAGGGCGACGCCCCGGACGGCGAGCAGCAGCAACAGGGCGGCCATCGGCAGGTAGAGGCCGGAGAGCAGGGCGGCGTACCAGTCGGGGAAGGCCGCGAACGTCACGCCGACGGCGGCGACCAGCCAGACCTCGTTGCCGTCCCAGAAGGGTCCGACCGTGCGGACGACGGCGCCGCGTTCGTGGTCGTCGCGGCCGAGCAGCGGGCCGAGCATGCCGACCCCGAAGTCGAAGCCCTCGAGGACGAAGAACAGCACCCAGCAGAGGACGACGAGCGAGAACCAGATGGTGATCATGCCGGTCTTCTCCTCAGTAGACGGGTGCGGGGATCTGGGCGGCCTCGGCGGGTGCGGGGTCCGGGGCGAGTGGTTGCCGCGACAGGTGGCGGATCAGGCGCAGCCAGACGACGGCGAGGATCCCGTAGACGACCGTGAAGCCGAGCAGCGAGCCGGCGACCTCGGCACGGGTGAGTCCCGGCGAGATGCCGTCGGCGACCCGGGAGATGCCGAACGCGAGCCAGGGCTGGCGGGCCGTCTCGGTGAAGATCCATCCGAAGGTGTTGGCGGCGGCGGGCAGGATCGGGATCAGCGGCAGCAGCCGGGGGAGCAGCGGGTGTCCGGGGCGGCCCTTGCGGGTGCTCCAGAGGTGGAACGCGGCGACGGCGGCCGCGAGCATGCCGATGCCGATCATCAGTCGGAAGGACCAGAACGCGACCGGGATCATGGGTACGTAGCTGCCGGGGCCGTACTGGGCGGTGTACTGCGCCTGGAGGTCGTCGATGCCCTGGACGGTGGCGCCGGGGTCGCCCGCGGCGAGGATCGACAGCAGTCGGGGGATCTGGATGCTGAGGAAGGGCTCGCCGCCGTCGGGGGAGCCGAGGGCGAACAGCGAGAACGGCGCGCCGGTGGTGGTGGCGTAGAGGGCCTCGGCGGCGGCCATCTTCATCGGCTGCACCTCGGTGATGACCTTGCCGAGGTGGTCGCCGGTCACCGCCGTCAGGGCGCCGCCGGCGGCGGTGAGCCAGGCGCCGAGCCGGGCCAGGGTCCGGTGGGCGGGTTCGCCGCCGTGCCGCTGCCGCCACACGCCGATGCCGAGCAGCAGTGAGCCGCCGGCCATCGCGGCGCCCGCGAGGGTGTGCGGGAAGGCGGCGAGGTTGACCTCGTTGAACAGCAGCGCGCCGAAGTCGTCGAGGCGGGCGCGGCCGGTGACCGGGTCCAGCGAGTACGCCACCGGGTTCTGCATGAAGGAGTTCGCGGCCAGGATGATGAAGGCGGAGAGCACGGTGCCGACGGCGACGACCACGATGGTGGCGACGTGCGGTCCCCGGGGCAGTCGGTCCCAGCCGAAGTACCACAGCGCGAGGAACGTGGCCTCGAGGAAGAACGCCAGCATGCCCTCGATCGCGAGGGTGGGCCCGAAGACGTCACCGTAGAAGCGGGCGAAGGCGCTCCAGCCCATGCCGAACTGGAACTCCTGCACCAGACCGGTGACCACGCCGACGGCGAAGGTCACGATGAGCAACTTGCCGACGAACCGGGTGAGGTCGCGGTAGCGCTCCTTTCCGGTACGCAGCCAGGCGATCTCCAGGCCGGCGGCGGTGGCGGCGAGGCTGATCGACACCGGCACGAAGAAGTAGTGGTAGATCGTCACGACCGCGAACTGCAGCCGCGTCAGCTCGAGCACATCCACGCCGTCATCCCTTCTACGACATCTCGTAGTAGATACTACGACGTGTAGTACGACGACGTGCAGTAGAGTGGGTCACATGGCTTTGGGGGACCTCGAGCGCGAGGTCATGCAGCAGTTGTGGGACGCCGGGGAGCCGCTCACGGTGCGGCAGGTGCACGAGCGGCTCAGCCGTTCGCGCGACCTCGCCTACACGACGGTCATGACCGTGCTGGACCGGCTCGCCAAGAAGGGCGTGGTCCTGCAGCAGAAGGCCGACCGCGCCTATCGGTACGCGCCCGCGCAGTCGCGCGAGGAGATGACGGCGGCGCTGATGCTCGACGCGCTCAGCGCCGCCCCCGACGGCGTCCGCGACGCGGCCCTGGCCCACTTCGTCGGGCGGATCGACCCGTCCGCGCTGACCGCCGCGATCGAGGCGGCCCGGAAACCCGCCGGTTGACCGCGCTGCTGCTCGGCGCCCTCGGGCTCACCCTCTCCCTGGTGGTCCCGGGGGCTCTCGCCGCGGCGCGCTGGCCGGACAGGGCTCCGGCCGCGGCGGTCGTGCTGTGGCAGAGCATCACCCTGGCCGGCATTCTGTGCGCCCTCGGCGTCGTGCTCGCCGCCCCGCAGGAGCTGGTCCACGAGCTCGGGTCGGGCAAGCCGGTGGGCGTGGCCGCCCTGATCGCGGCCCTGGGCGTCGCGGCGCTGATCATCATTCGCCTGCTGGTCTCCCTCGCCGGAGTGACCTACCGCTCGCGCACCCGCCGCGCCCGGCACCGCATGCTGGTGGACCTGCTGGATGACGCCGAACGCCACGGCGAGCTGCCCGCCGAGGTGCCGCCCGGCCTGCGGGTGCTCGACGGCCCGCTGCCGTTCGCCTACTGCCTGCCCGGGCGCAATCCGCGGGTCGTGGTCAGCGGGGGAGCGTTGCGGATCCTCGACAGCTCGCAGGTCGCCGCCGTGATCGCGCACGAGCAGGCGCACCTGCGCCACCGCCATGACCTGGTGATGGAGTCGTTCACCGCCTTCTATCGGGCGGTGCCGCGCCCGCTGCGCAGTCGGGCGCCGCTGGACGCCGTACACCTGCTGGTGGAGATGGTGGCCGACGACGCCGCCCGGCGCCGGTGTGGGGCGGAGCCGCTGCGCACGGCCCTGGCCGTACTCGGCGACGCGGTGAGCCCGGACGCGCCGGCCGAGGCGCGTGGCGACGCGGAGCAGGAACGGCGCCGCAGGACGGCCCGGCTCGCCGGCCCGGACGGTCGCTCCCTGGCCTGGTCAGCACTCTCCGTGACACTGGCAGTGAGCCTGCTGGTATTACCCACAGTGATCATCGTCGTGCCCTGGCTCGGACGAGCGCTGATGGCCTGGCCGTTCTGAGCTGATCCCGCCGACGTCCTCCGCTCACACCCAGGGGGCCGTGACCTCTTCCTGCACGTAGACCGTCACGTTGTTGCGCCCGCGTCGCTTCGACCGGTACATCGCCGTGTCCCCGTGGCGCATCAGCGTCTTGGCGTCCGTACCGCCGGGATAGGCCAGGGCGACACCCACGCTGACGCCGACGTCGAGCCGCAGGCCCGCGACGGCCGCGTGCGCCTCGATGCCCTCGACGATGCGCCGGGCGACGTGCAGCGCCTCGCTGGCGTCGCCGATGCGGGTGAGCAGCACGCCGTACTCGTCGCCGCCGATGCGGGCCGCCGTGTCGGTCTCCCGCGTCGTGCGCTTGATGACGTGCCCGATCGTCTGCAGCAGGCGGTCGCCGACGTCGTGGCCGTAGGTGTCGTTGACCGCCCGGAAGCCGTCGACGTCGCAGCAGATCAGCGCCACCGGGTACTGGTAGCGGGTGCCGTGTGCGAGGGCCCGCTCCAGGTCCCGCTCGAGGGTCGGGCCGTTCGCGAGGCCGGTCAGGCCGTCGTGCGAGGCCGCGTACGCCATGCCGTCGTTGGTCACCCGGCGCCCGGTGATGTCCCGGTGGTGGCTGACGATCGCGTGCACCGCGGGGTGGGCCAGCATGTTGCGGGCGATGATCTCGTGCCACTGCCAGGAGCCGTTGGCGTGGCGCACCCGCAGCTCCGCCGAGTGCTCGACGGTGCTGTCGGAGGCCAGCAGCCGGGTGAACAGCTCCACCGAGGCGGCCTCGTCCTCGGGGTGGAACAGCCCGCGGAGCACCTGGCCGCGCAGCTCCTCCGGTTGGTAGCCCATCACCGGCCGGGCCGCCGGGCTGACCCACGAGACGTCGCCCACGGCGTCGCTCAGGGTGATGACCTCGGAGCCGTCGCGCACCAGCGCCCGGAACCGGTCCTCGCTCAGTTTCGCCGCCGCCTCCACCCGCTCGCGCTGCGCGACGAGCTCACCCAGCGTGCGGGCGGTCGTCGCGGTGCCGACCGCGACCAGCAGGGCCAGGCCGTGCGACTGGTAGCCGGTCAGATAGCTGGGCACCACGTCCAGGGCGACCAGCAGCTGCCCGACGGCGAGCGCGGCGACGCCGGAGACCGCGGCGGGCCTCCAGGCCCGGGAGCCGGAGTGCCGCAGGTGCACCGAGAGGATGTGCAGGTGGGCAACGGCGAGCAGGGCACCCCAGCCGACCAGGTACATCGCGGCGGTGGCCGCGAGGATCTGCACGGGAATGCGCAGCCACAGGCGGCGACGGGGATCGCCCCCGGACAGCCGGCGCTGGATCAGGGGCTGCGTCCAGACCGCGCCGACGACGATCGGCACGGCGATGACCCACAGCGGCGCGTCACCCGCCAACCCGAACTGGCGCAGGACGATGACAGCGGCCAGCACCAGCAGGTGCGTCAGCCCGTTACGGACGAACCCTGCCGCTATCGCCACGATCGGGTTGTTCACGTTCGTCGTCCTCGCCTAGTCGCAGGCCGGCGCGTCCGCGCGCGGTAGACCCACCAATCGACCGGTCCGGCGGACATCCAAGGGTCCGGCCCGGGAAAAGCGGGCCGACGGCCGGCGACCGGCATAATCGCCTGTCATGAGCGACGCCCCGGCCCACCGCCGCCCGCGACCTCCCGCCACGACCGGTGAGTAACGGCCACGGGCACAGCCATAGCAATAGCAATAGCCACAGCCACGGCCACGGCCACGGCCACGGCCACGGCCAGGGGCCGATGCCCGCCGCGTCCCGGCGCACCCGGCGGATCCTCACCGCCGTCCTCGTCCCGGCGGCGCTCGTCACCCTGGTGGCGCTCGTGCTGCTCTGGCCGGACAGCGTCCGCGACGAGGCCGGCAGCGGCGGCGGCCAGCGGGCCCTGGGCACGGTCACCGCCGTCGCCGAGCGGGTCTGCCCGGCCGGGTCCGCGCAGCGGCGGTGCGGTTCGGCGACCGTACGCGTCACCGAAGGGCCCGGCGCCGACTCCCGGCAGGAGGTCGACCTGCCGCAGGGGCCGGGCACGACGGCCCTGCACGCGGGCGACGACGTGGTGCTGCTCCACTACCCGGACGCGGTGCCGGGCGGGCGCGCGTACTCGGTCGTCGACCGGCAGCGCGCCACCCCGATGATCGTTCTGGTGGCGCTCGCCGTCGCGGTGATCCTGGCGTTCGGCCGCCTTCGCGGGGTGACGTCGCTGGCCGGGCTGGCGGTGAGCTTCGCGGTGCTGCTGTTCTTCGTCGTCCCGGCCGTCCTGGATGGCTCCCCGCCGCTGCTCGTCGCGGTCGTCGGCGCGTCGGCCATCATGTTCGCCGCGCTGTACCTGACCCACGGCGTCAACGTCCACACGTCCGTGGCGGTGGCGGGCACCCTCGCGAGCCTGGTGCTCACGGGAGTGTTGGGAGCGGTGTTCACCTCGGCGATGCACCTGACCGGTACGGGCAGCGACGACAGCGCGTACCTGTCGGTGACCCGCGCCGGCCTCGACCTGCGGGGCCTGCTGCTGGCGGGCATCGTGATCGGCGCCCTCGGCGTGCTGGACGACGTCACCGTCACCCAGGCGGTGACGGTCGCCGAGATGACGCCCGGTGCCACCGGACGCTGGGAGCTCTTCCAGGGGGCGATCCGGGTGGGCCGGGCCCATGTGGCGTCGGCGGTGAACACGATCGTCCTGGCGTACGCGGGGGCGTCGCTGCCGTTGCTGTTGCTGATCGCGGCGGGCAGCGAACCCGTCGGCGATCTGCTGACGAGCGAGTTCCTGGCGCAGGAGGTGCTGCGCAGCGCGGTGGGCACGATCGGACTGGTGGCGTCCGTGCCGATCACGACAGGGTTGGCGGCGCTGGTCGCCGACCTGAGTGTGGCGCCGGTGCGCCGGGCCCGGCATCGCGGCTGACACATAAACACGTCACGGCCGGGCCCGAGGGCCCGGCCGTGATCGTGGTAGCGCTGGTTACTGAGCCGCTGTCTCGTACAGCTTCTCCGGGGCGACCGCGCCGACGAGGAGCCGGCCGTCGTCGGTGAGCAGGGCGCTGAACAGCGCGCTCTGCAGCAGCCGGCCGCTGCCCCAGGAACCGCTGACCTTCGGCAGCACGTTGAGGATCGCCTCGAGCTGCTGCGGGCCGTCGCCGCCCTCGGCGTCGCCGGTGGGCATCTTCGTCACCAGGACGGACGTCCAACCCTTGCCGACGACCTTGGTGCCCTCGGGCGCCTCCGGCTTGCCGGCCTTGGCTCCCGCGCCCTTCTCCTTCGCGGCCTTCTCGACCTCTTCGCGCTGCTTACGCAGGTCGGACTCGCTCGGGGTGTCGACCTTCGTGCCCGGCGGCGGGTTGAACGTGAACTGCTCGGCGTCCGGCGTGGCGAAGCTGACCTGCTGGAACGCGATCCGCACCGCCGGGTCGTTGGCGCCCTTGGCGTAGACGTCCACCCCGAGCGGGATGTGGTGCTCCGCGTCGATCGCCAGGCGGACCTGGCCGACCAGCGACGCGGTGTCCCGCGGCGCGAGCACCAGCTCGTACGCGTCGCGCCCGGCGACCTTCGCCGCGCCGGTCGTGGTGACCGCCGTGGTGGGGTCGATGGCGGCGAGCGCGGCGTCGGCGGCTTCCTTCGGAGTCGACGGCACGCCCAGCGGCGGCGCCTGCTTCTCGTGCTTGCCGGCGTCCGCCGGGATCTTGTAGTGGGTGGCCGAGCCGGCGGAGCTGCGCCACACCCACACGTCGGAACCGTTGCGGACGACGTCCGTCTCGCCCAGGGTGCCGAGGACCGCGAGGCGCAGCTTGTCCTCTCCGGCGTACCAGACCCGCGCGGTGTTGCTGCCCGCGACCAGCTTCATCAGGTCCGCGTTGCCGCCGCCACCGGTGATCCCGGGCAGCGTGGGCAGCCCCAGGTCCGCCGTCTGCACGATCGTGCCCGACAGCCCCTCCACCTTGGCGTTCTGTACGTCGACCAGGAGCTGGGCCGCGCTGCGCTCGGGCAACGTCGGGTCGGCGCTCGCCACGATCGTGCCCGCCGCCGCGCCGCCACCGATGACGACTGCCGCCGCTGCCGCCGGAACCAGCCAGCGCAGTGCCGGCCTCGACTTGAAGACACTCACGATGTCCACCTTCCGTTGTGTGCCGTAATCCTGCGCCGGATGTGCTGTGACGCCGCTGAGAGAGTCCCCTAAGGGTGGCTCAGTGGTGGGGCGAAAGTGCCGAACAGCATCTCGTGGGTGTGAAACGGAGTTCCCTCGCGGACCTCAGCATCAATGTCAAGATCCTCGCGGCGGTCCTGGTCGGGACGGTGATCTCGCTGGCTGTCGGTGTCGTCGGCCTGATAGCGCTGAACCAGTCGAGCGGTGCCGCGCAGGCGATCTATGGCACCAACGTGACCAATGTGACCGCGTTGGGCGATCTCCGGCACCACATGGCGCAGGCCCGAGAGAATCTGGCCAACCACGCGCTCTCGCAGGACGCCGAGCACACGAAGACCTACGCCGAGGCGTTCGCCAAGGACCTGGAGGCCGTCGACGCGGCCTTCGTGACCTACGAGGCGGGGGATCCGGCCGCTGACCGCGCGATGATCGAGGATCTGAGGGCCGACTGGGACGCTTGGGCGAAGGTCGCCAAGGAGAAGCAGATTCCGGCCGGCGAGCGTAACGACCTGCTGATCTGGCAGAAGACCCGCGACGAAGAGGTCAAGCCGTTGTTCACCGAGATCAACGGGCACGTCGACGAGCTGACCGCCAAGGAGTCCGCCGACGCGGCGAACTCGGCCAAGGACGCTGAGTCCGCGTACGAGACCAACCGCCTGGTCTCGATCACCATGATGGTGGTGGGGGCGATCGTGGCGATGGGCGCGGGGTTGTTCGTGGCCCGGCAGATCGTCCGGCCGCTGAACCGGGTCAAGGACGTGTGCGACAGCCTGGCCGCGGGCGACCTGACCGTCACCGCCGGGCTGACCTCCCGGGACGAACCCGGTCAGATGGGTGCCGCGCTCGACGTGGCGGTGGGCCACCTGCGCGATACCGTGACATCGATCGGCGGGTCGGCGGTGACGCTGTCGGCCGCCTCGGAGGAGCTCTCCGCGGTGAGCACCCAGTTGCAGTCGAGTGCCGGTGATGTCGCCGCCAGGGCGAGCAGTGCCAGCGCCTCCACCGAGGAGGTGAATGGCGGCGTGCAGGCGATCGCGGCCGGCGCCGAGCAGATGCGGGCCTCCATCGCCGAGATCGCCGTCAACGCCTCGCGTGCCGCCGAGATCTCGCTGCAGGGCCTGACCGTCGCGGAACGCACCAACAGCCAGGTGGCCGAGCTGGGCACCGCCAGCGCGGAGATCGGTGACGTGGTCAAGCTGATCACCAGCATCGCCGAGCAGACCAACCTGCTCGCGCTCAACGCCACCATCGAGGCGGCCCGCGCCGGCGAGCTCGGCAAGGGCTTCGCCGTCGTGGCCGGTGAGGTCAAGGAGCTGGCCCAGCAGACCGCCAAGGCCACCGAGGAGATCACCAACCGGATCAACAACATCCAGGCCTCCAGCGGGTCCGCGGCGCAGGCGATCGGCGAGATCACCGCGGTCATCGGCCAGATCGGGGACTACACCACCACCATCGCCTCGGCGGTGGAGGAGCAGACCGCGACCACCAGCGAGATGAGCCGCTCGGTCGCCGAGGCCGCGAACGGCAGCGGGGACGTGGCACACACCGTCGCCGGAGTCGCCGAGGTCGCCGGTGCGACCGCCGACGGCGCCGCGGCCACCCATCAGGCCGCGACTGACCTGACCCGCCTGGCCTCCGACCTGACCAAGGTCGTCCAGGGCTTCCGCCACTAACACAAGAGCCGGCCTTGAGCTGGTGCTGAGACTCCGCACCGATGTCTCTCCTGCAAGCAACGGGGAGCGTCGCGAAGGAGACCTCAGATGCCGATCACCGCCGAACTCGAGGACCGCCTGGTCTACGGCCTTCGCCGGCCCACCCTTGGCGACGCGCGGGACAGCCTGCGCGGCACCGTGGACAACGCCGACGCGGTGTGGAACGAGCTGCTGGCGCAGACCGGCCTGGAGGGTTCGGAGACGACCACCGCCGCCCTGTCCGCGATGGCCCAGGCGATGCTGGGCCGGGGCGGCGGCGTCGGGATGTGCGGCAACGCCCTGCACATCCGGATCACCGCCTACGACGCCCTCGGCGCGGTCGAGGACCTGATCGCCGCCTCCGTGACGAGCGGGTCCCGCGCCGGCCGGCTGTGACCCCGCTGAGAACCGATTCTCCCGCTGGGCCGCGCATGCCAAGGTAGGGGTGTGCGGTTGCTGGTGGTGGAGGACGAGGAGCGGCTCGCGAGCGCGCTCCGCCGGGGGTTGCAGGCCGAGGGCTTCGCCGTGGACGTCGCCGGCGACGGCGCGGACGGCCTGGAGATGGCCCGGCACGGCGACTACGACGCGATGATCCTTGACGTCATGCTGCCCCGGCTCTCCGGATACCGGGTGGTGCGGCAGCTGCGCGCCGAGCAGAAGTGGCTGCCGGTGCTCATGCTCTCGGCCAAGGACGGCGAGTACGACCAGGCCGACGGGCTCGACTGCGGAGCCGACGACTACCTGACCAAACCCTTCTCGTACGTGGTGCTGCTCGCCCGCCTGCGCGCCCTGCTGCGCCGCGGCACGCCGGAGCGGCCCACGGTGCTGCGGCACGGCGACGTCGAGCTCGACCCGGCGCTGCGCAGGGTCACCGTCGCCGGCGCCGAGGTGGTGCTGACCGCGCGCGAGTTCGCGGTGCTCGAATACCTCCTGCGCCGTCCCGGCGAGGTCGTCTCCAAGACCGAGCTGCTCGACCACGTGTGGGACGCGGCGGTGGACACGGCCGCCAACGCCGTCGAGGTGTACGTCGGCTACCTGCGCCGCAAGATCGGCCGGGACCGGCTGGAGACGGTCCGCGGCGCCGGTTACCGGCTCGCCGCCACCGGGAACTGAGCGTGACCCCGCCGCGTCGGCTGGGCCTGAGCCTGGGCCGGCTGAAACTGAGCCGGTTGAGTCTGCGGGCGCGCCTGCTGCTCGTGTCCGTCGTCGTGCTTTTCGTCGGGCTGGCCGCGGGCGGCGCCGTGCTCGTCGCCACGATGCACTACGCGCTGATGCGCACGGCCAACACCGAGGCACTCGAGACCGCCCGGTCGGTGGCCGTGCTGGCGGACACGGGAACGCTTGCCGACCCGCTGCCGGCCGCTCCCGCCGTACGCGTGCAGGTCGTCAACGCCGCGGGCCAGGTGCTGTTCGGCTCCGCGGGCACCGACCGGCTGGTGCCGATCCTCTATCCGCGCGAGCTGCGGGAGCTGCCGGACGGCGAGGGCAGGCCCATCCCCGGCTCCCGGATCGGCTTCGAGGGGGAGGTCCGCGTGGTCGCCCTGACGGCGGGGCCGCCGGACGGCCGCGTCACGGTGCTCGTCGCCCGGCCCACCGACGAGCTGACGCAGAGCGTGCACCTGCTGCGGATCACGTTGCTGGTGACGTTCCCGCCGCTGGTGGCGCTGCTCGCGCTGGTGGCGTGGCGGGTCGTGGGCGCGGCGCTGCGCCCGGTCGAGGCGTTGCGGGCGGGCGCGGAGGACATCACCGGCGGGGCGCGGCCGGGGCGGCTGCCCGTGCCGGACTCGGGCGACGAGATCCACCGCCTGGCCGTGACCCTCAACGACATGTTGCACCGCCTGGAGGCCGCCCGGGCCCGGCAGCGGTCGTTCGTCGCGGACGCGGCGCACGAGCTGCGCAGTCCGCTGACCAACATGCGCACCGAGCTGGAGGTGGCTCAGCGGCTGCCGGACAGCACCGACTGGCCGGAGCTCGCCGGCGACCTGCTCACCGACGTGCACCGGCTCAGCCGGCTGGTCGACGATCTGCTGCTGCTCGCCCGTGCGGACGACGCGACGACCCGGGCGGTGCGGCCCGCCACCGAGGAGATCGAGCTCGGCGGCCTGCTGGCCGAGGTGGCGGCGCGCTACGAGGTGGCGTACGAGCGGCCGGCCGTGCCGCTGCTGGTGACCGGCGAGCGGGACGCGCTCGGCCGGGTGGTGGCGAACCTGCTGGACAACGCCGTGCGCCACGCCCGGTCGTCGGTGCGCCTCGAGGTGCGCCCGGACGGGACGGACAGGCGGATCTCCGTGGTCGACGACGGCCCGGGCATTCCGGCGGCGGACCGCGAGCGGGTCTTCGACCGGTTCACCCGGCTCGACGACGCCCGGGCCCGCGACGCCGGCGGCTCCGGCCTCGGGCTGGCCATCGTGCGCGAGCTCGTGCGCCGCCACGGCGGCACCGTGACGCTGCGCGGGGCGGTCCCGCCGCCGGGGCTGCACGCCGAGGTGTGCCTGCCGGGGCAAGCCGCCGTTTCCCCGCCGGCTGATGACGCTGCCCGCGTACGGTGAAAATCGCGGGAACTTTTCACCTTGCCCGGCCGACCAATGACCGTGCCCGGCGCCCCCGCCGGGACCACTTGAGTCGGAAGGCCCTGAGATGTCCCTGCTGAAGCGTTCGGCCGCGATCGGCGCAGCCGTCGCCGCGCTCACCCTTGCCCTGGCGACCCCCGCCGCCGCGCACGTGACCGTGAACGCGAACTCCGCCATCCAGGGCGGGTACGCCAAGGTCACCTTCCGGGTGCCGAACGAGTCCGACACGGCGTCGACCACGAAGGTGGAGGTCAACCTGCCGACCGAGACGCCGTTCGCGTCGGTGTCGCTCAAGCCGGTCGCCGGGTGGACCATGGTCGCGGTGAAGGCCAAGCTGGCGACGCCGATCCAGGCGCACGGCTCACCGATCACCGAGGCCGTCTCCAAGATCACCTGGACCGCCACCGGCGACGCCGCGATCAAGCCAGGGCAGTTCCAGGAGTTCGACGTGTCGATCGGCCCGCTGCCGAAGGTCGACAAGGTCGTCTTCAAGGCGCTGCAGACCTACTCCGACAACACCATCGTGCGGTGGATCGACGAGCCCACCACCGACGGCACCGATCCGGAGAAGCCCGCGCCGGTGCTGAAGCTCACCGCGGCCGCCGCCGACGCGCCCGCCGCCGCCACCGGCCCCACCGTGACGACGACCGCCACCGCCGACAAGAGCGACGACAAGGCACCGTGGGTCGGCATCATCGGCATCGCTCTGGCTCTCGCGGCGCTGGTCCTGGGCCTGCTCGCGTACCGGCGCTCCGGCGCGACGGCCGCACCCGCCACGGGTTCGAAGCCAGCCGGCACGTCGGCGGAGTGACCGACGAGGAGGTGACCGGCTGGGCGCTGGCCGCCGGCCGCGGCGACGCGGACGCGGCGGCGGCGTTCGTCCGGGCCACCCAGCGCCAGGTGCGCCGCTTCCTGCACCACCTGGCCGGCCCCGGCGAGCTCGACGACCTGGTCCAGGAGACCTACCTGCGGGCGCTGCGCAGCCTGCCCGGCTTCGCCGCCCGCTCGAGCGCCCGCACCTGGCTCTACACCATCGCCCGGCGCGTGGCGGTCGACCAGGTGCGCGCGGCCGTGGTGCGGCCCCGGCTCGCCCCGGTCGAGGACTGGCAGGCCGCCGCCGATGTGGCGACGGCCGCCGACCGGCCACGCTTCGAGGAACACCTGGCCCTGCGTGACCTGCTGTCCGGCCTGGCGCCGGAACGACGGGAGGCGTTCGTGGCGACCCAGGTCCTCGGCCTGTCGTACGCCGAGGCGGCCGAGGTCTGCGGCTGCCCGGTGGGCACGATCCGGTCCCGGGTCGCCCGCGCCCGCGAGGATCTGGTGACCCACCTGGCCGGCGCGGACGACCGGGTGACGGGCACCGGCTGAGTCAGGCGCCGGTGTAGGCGGCGTACGTCCGCTCGGCGGCGGCCCGGGCCTGCTCCGGGTCGTCGCCGGCCGCGATGGCGGCCTCGGCCCAGGCGTCGGCGCTGAGCCGCATGAACTCCCTGCCCTCCGGCGACGCCATCCAGGCCGGGCCGTCCTTCGGGTCGAGGGCCGTGGCCGGGTCGGTGAGGTGGTTGGCCAGGCCCCACAGGCCCAGCTCCCAGCCAAGGCCGGTGGCGCCCGGCCCGTACTGGTCCCACAGCTCGGCGGAGACGTGCGCGACGTGTTCCAGCTCGAAGCGCGTGCGTCCGTCGCTCTCCGGGGTGAGCCGGACCTCGATCCAGCTCACCTCGTTGTTGTACTCCCAGGTGGCGGCGAAGCCGGTCGGGCGTTCGCAGCGGCTGATCGTGCCGCCGGCGTTGCCGTGCAGCTGGTAGCTCCCGCCCTCGCGCAGCTCGCCGGTGATCGGCATGAACCAGCGCGGGATGCGCTCGGCGCTGGTCACCGCTTCCCAGAGGTCCTCGATGTCGGTGTCGTAGACCTGGCTGATCGTGGCCACCTTGGCCTCGCCGGCCTCGAGGCGGCGGTCGCCGACGGTCCGCCGCACCTCGTTGATCTGCTGCTTGACCTCAATCATGGGCTGCTCCCGGGTTGTCGTCGTCGTGGGCGGCGAGGCGCCGCTGTCGCTTGCCGCGGGCCACCTCGGTGGCCAGCGCGTCCAGGTGGGGCGTCCAGAACCGGCGGAACCGGCCGAGCCAGGCGTCGGCCTCGCGCAGGGCGGTGTCGTGCACCGCGTAGAGCCGCCGGGCGCCGTCGGGGCGCACCGTCGCGAAACCGTTGTCGCGCAGCACCCGCAGGTGCTGGGAGACGGCGGGCTGGGACACGCCGAACTCGGCCCGGATGACCTCGGTGAGCGCCCCGGAGGAGCGCTCACCGTCGGCGAGCAGCTCCAGCAGGCGGCGGCGTACGGGGTCGCCGAGGACGTCGAACGCGTGCACGCGCCGAGATTATCAGGTGCAACTTATATAAGCCAGTGCTTAATTCTGGGTGCTGTGCCGCCGATCTTGGGAGGATCGGGCCATGCGATCGGCGCGGGTCCTGGCGGCCGTCCTGCTGCTGACCGGCTGCGACGGGGACGCGCCCCGCGCGGAGCCGGAGCCGGTGCCACCGCCGGCTGCCTCGGCCGACACCGGATGGGGCCTGCCATCCGGTCCTTCGCCCCGCCGGACCACCCGGGAACCGGTCACGGCCACCGCGGCGCCGGCCACCGGAGGATGGGAGGTGACGGTCTACTACACGGCGGTGGAGAACTACCACTCCGGCGAGCCCGAGACCGTCACCGGGTGCCCGGGGCTCGACTGCGCCGACGGCGACGAGGACCTCGGCGCGTACAAGTCCGACTTCGTCGAGGCCGTCCAGGAGGAGGGCACCGGGCGTACGGCCGGCGGGGAGTATCTGAACTGGTCCCACGACATCGGCTACTGGCTCGACACCCAGCCGCGCGACACCGCCGGCCGGGCCCTGCGGCCGTTCGTCTCCGCCGCCGCCGATCCGCAGGTGCTGGCCCGGGGCACGCGCTTCCGGATCACCGGATGCGGCCACCAGGACGACGGCTCGCGCGCCACGGAAGCCGTCTGCGCGGCACTGCGCGACGCCCGCTGGACGGTGACCGACGAGTTCACGCCGGGTCTCGGCGGCGACAAGCACATCGACGCCTACATCGGCGAGCAGACCGGACCCGACTTCACCGACTCGCCGTGGTACCTGACGCTGTACGACGCGACGCTGCGGACCGGGTGAGGACTACGACGCGTAGCGCTGCCGGGACCGCTCGCGCGCCTTGGCGGCCTCGATCTCCCGGTCCCGTGGTGGCGCGGCGGTGACCAGATCGTCGAGCAGCGCGGCGGTCGCGGCCGCCACCGCCGCCACGGCCTTGTCGAAGGCGGCCTGGTTGCGCTGGGAGGGCTTCGTCGAGCCGGCGACCTTTCGGACGTACTGCAACGCGGCCGCGTGAACTTCCTCTTCGGTGGCCGGCGGCTCGAAGTTGTGCAGCTGACGGATGTTTCGGCACATGGGCCGAGCGTAACCGCGCCGGGTAGGTTTCAGCGGTGACCACGGACGTCGAGGAGCGCACCACCGCCGAGCCGGCCCCCGCCCGGCCGCGCCGGCGATGGCTCGTGCCGCTGCTCGCGGTGCTGCTGCTCGCCCAGCTGGCCGTCGCGATGGTCACCACCGCTGTGCAGCAGACGCCCACCATCGACGAGCCGGTCTACGTCGGCACCGCCGTCACCTACCTCGAGCAGCACAGCCTGCGCTACAACCCCGAGCACCCGCCGCTGGGCAAGCTGCTCATGGCCGCCGGGCTGGCGTTCGCGTCACCGGAGCTGGATCCGGCGTTCCGCGGCGACCAGACCGCGCTCGGCCGTCACGTGCTGTACGAGGCGGGTAACGATCCCGACGAGCTCATGCTCCTGGCCCGGCTCCCCATCATCGTGCTCACCCTGCTGTTCGGGCTGGTCGTGTTCGCGTTCGCCCGTGACCTCACCGGCGCCGCCGGGGGAGTGCTGGCCCTGGCGCTGTACGCCTTCTCGCCCGACGTCATCACGCACGGCTCGCTGGCGACCCTCGACGTACCCGCGATCGGTTTTCTCCTGACGGCGGTCTGGCTGACCTGGCGGGCCCGCGCGGGCAAGCGCACCGCGCTGTTGCTGGCGTTGGCCGGCGCCGCCCTTGGCGCGGCGCTCGCCACCCGGATGAGCGTGCTGCCGGCCGTGCCGGTCGTGCTGCTGCTCGCCCTGCTGGCGACGCCCGCGTGGCGCCGGGGGGTGGCGACGCGGGAGCGGCTGCGCGGGCTCGCGCTGGCCGCCGGGGTGGGCGTCGTCGCGGTCGTGATCGTGTGGCTCAGTTACCTCGCCGTCGACCCCGGCCTGCGCTGGACCCCGCCGCCCGGGCTGCCCGACGAGGGGCTGCGCGGGCTGCTCACCGGTCTGCTGCCGCTGCCGGAGGCGTATCGCGACGGCATGCGCGTGCAGTTCGCCTTCGAGGACTCGACCTTCAGCGGCTTCCTCTTCGGCCGTCACTACCAGGGCTCACTCTGGTACTACCTGCCGGCCGCGCTGCTGGTGAAGACGCCGCTGGGCATGCTGGCGCTGTTGGCGGCCGGGGCCGTGGCGTTGCTCGCCGTGCCCCGGCTGCGGTCGGCGGCGCCCTACGTCCTCGTCCTTCCGGCACTGTTGCTCGCCGTGGCGATGACCGGCGCCCGCGACTTCGGCACCCGGTACGCCATCTTCATGCCGATGTTCCTGGCCGTCGCGGCCGCGGCCGTCGTGGCCCTGAAGTGGCGGTGGGCGGCCGTCACCGCCGGCGTGCTCGCCGTCCTGGTGGCGGTCAGCTCGCTGCGGACCTTCCCGTACTACCTGCCGTACTCGAACGAGGCCTTCGGCGGGCCGGAGCGCACCCACCTGCGCCTGCACGACTCGAACGTCGACTGGGGGCAGGACCTGGGCCGGCTCGCCGACCGGCTGCGGGAGCGATATCCCGGCGAACCGGTGTGGCTGGTCTACAAGGGCGCGGGCGTGCCCGAGGCGTACGGGATCAGCGCGAAGAACCCGCTCAAGGTTCCCCCCGAGGACGTGCACGGCCTGCTCGTGGTCTCGGACAGTTCCATCGCGAAGGCCACCGGGAAGCTCGCGACCCTGCTGCGCACCAGCGGCGAGCCGATCGACGAGGTGGGGCACTCGATCAGCATCTTCCGGCGGCCGTGACCGGGGCTCAGGGGCGGGCGACGGCCCGGTGGCGACCCGGTGACGGCTGCCCGCCGGCCCGGTCGCCGGCCGCCATCGCGGCGCGGGCCGTGTGTTCGGCGCGGGTGCAGGCCTCCGGCAGCTTGTCCGCGGGCACCGGCCGGCTCAGCGCGAAGCCCTGCGCGTAGTCGCAGTTCATGTCGCGCAGGCGGATCAGGGCGCCGGCGTCCTCCACGCCCTCGGCGACCACCGACAGACCCAGGTTGTGGCCCAGGTCGATGGCGCTGCGGACCATCACCGCGTCCGGGGTGCCCGCGTCCTGGCCCAGCTCCTTGATGAACATCCGGTCGATCTTCAGCTCGTCGGCCGGCACCTGCCGCAGTTGGGCGAGCGAGCTGAAGCCCGTGCCGAAATCGTCGACGGACACGCTGACGCCGTGGTCGCGGATCTGGCACAGGGCTCGCACGGTGCTCGCCGGGTCGGCCATGATGCTGGTCTCGGTGAGTTCGAGCCGCAGCAGTTCGGGCGGCAGCCCGGCCGCCGCCACGGTGTTCAGCACCGCCGGCACGAAGCCCGCGTCGACGAGACAGCCCGGCGACACATTGACCGCCACGCAGTAGGGGGTGCCCGCCAGTCGCCAGGCGGCGGCCTGGTGGACCGCCAGGGCGAGCAGGTGACAGGTCAGGCGCACCTCGAGGCCGCTGGTCTCGGCGATGGTCAGGAACGCCGCCGGCGGCAGTAGCCCCCGCTCCGGGTGCTCCCAGCGGACCAGGGCCTCCACCGAGGTGACGACGCCGTCGCTGAGCCGTACCTGTGGCTGGTAGTGCAGCCGCAGCCGACCCTGGGGATCTCCGTCGTCCAGCAGGCCGCGCAGCTCCGCCAACAGCCGCATGCGGTCCTGCGTGCCGGTGTCCGCGCGGGCGTCGTAGACCGCGACCCCGCACCCGCTGGCCTTCGCCCGGTACATGGCCGCGTCGGCATGGCGGAACAGCTCTTCGCCGGAGGCGTCCGCGCCGCCCAGCGCGATGCCCAGGCTGCCGCTGATCGCCGCCGGTCCCTCGTCGAGCACGAAGTTGCGTCGCAGCGCCTCCACCATGCGCTCGGCCAGGGCCGTCGCCGCGTCGAGGTCCGTCACCTGGGGCAGCAGCACGGCGAACTCGTCGCCGCCGAGGCGTGCCACGACGCCGGACTCGCCGGCGGCAGCGCTCAGCCGCCGGCCGGCCTCGAGCAGCACCTGGTCGCCGGCGTGATGGCCGAGGGTGTCGTTGACGGCCTTGAAGCCATCGAGGTCGACGACCATCAGCGCCATCTCGTGCTCGCCGGTGTGCGCGTCACGCAGCGCGGCGCCGAGGCGCCGGCCGAACAGGGTGCGGTTGGGCAGGCCGGTCAGCGGGTCGTGCAGGGCCAGGTGGCGGCTCTCGTCGGCCTGCTCGACCAGCCGGCGCTGATAGCCCAGCACGAGCCGCATGATCATGCCGACCAGGGCCAGGCCCGCGGCGAAGCCGACCGCGGTGCCGGCCAACAATCTTCCTTGGGTACGGCGCAGCGCGGTCACCTGCTGCTGCGCCGAGTCGTGGTAGGCGCGCGCCACATGGTCGACGTCGTCCTGCAGCGAGTAGAACGCGGGTGTGACCTCGAGGCGATCGAGCTGCGCGTGTCGCGGGTCGCTGTCGGCGACGAGTGCCATCAGGTGCGCCGCGAGCCCACGGTAGGCGGTCTGCTGCTCCCGCAGGCGCAGGGCGTCGACGCGGGCCCGCCCGTCACCGGTCTCGACCACCTGGGCAAGGGTCCGGTCGGCCTCCTCGGCCACCCGGTCGAAGCGCTTCCGGACGGCGACCGAGGGCTCCACCTGGTAGTGCCGCAGGTTCACCTCCTGCATGGCGATGGCGATCCGGGCCTCGGTGAACAGGGCGGCGACCACCAGCGCACGCTGCTGCTCCTCGGTCGCCCGGGTGGTGTGCAGCGTGCCCTGCAGCACGTACGCCGCCAGCGCGAGCAGCACCGCGGCCAGGGCAGCGGTGGTCGCGGCGCCTCGGCGTACGAAGCCGATGACGCGGGTGCGCAACGCACCAGAGGGCCTGACCACGAGGCACTGATCGGCATTTGGGGTGGCCGCTCAAGGGAATGCCCTCTCGATCACAGCTCTCAGGTGCCTGAGAAACGGACCGATCAGGATATTATGCGCATGGTGACCGGTGCCGCGGCGGCACTCCTGATGGCGGTGACGTCCGGCTGCGCGAGCTCCGGGGACACCAAGAGCGTAAGCGTCCCGGCGGCGGAGGTGATCCGCCTCGGCACGCTCGTGCCGCTCACCGGGCGCAGCAGCCCGTCCGGCGAGGCCATGGTGAACGCCGCCACGATGGCGGTCGACGAGGCGAACGCGAAGGGCGGCGTGCTCGGCCGGCGCGTCGAGCTGGTGGTCGGCGACGACGCGTGCGACCCGGGGACCGCCGTCACGGCGGCCCGCGATCTGGTCGCCAAGGACATCGCGGTGTCGGTGGGCGGGTACTGCTCCAGCGCGACCGTACCCACGTTGAAGATCTTCCGGACGGCGGGCGTACCCATGGTGGTCGCGCAGTCGAACTCCACCGACCTGCTGGCACCGAAGTACGACAGTGTCTTTCTCATCTGCGGCACGGTCGAAGCCGAGGCGGACTTCGCGGTGGACTGGGCGAAACGGCTCGACGGCACCAGGCTGGCGGTGGTGCACGACGGCACGAGCTTCCCCGTCACCCTCGCCCGCTCGACGGTCCAGTCGGCCAAGCGCGAGGGCCTGGCCGTCAGCAGCGAGCTCGAGCTCAGCCAGGGGGCGCCCAGCTACACCCGGATCGCCGAGGCGGTAGTCCGGGGCGGTGCGGACGTCGTCTACTACACCGGCTACTACGCCGAGGCGAACCAGCTCATCACCGACCTGCGCCGCCGCGGATTCGACGGCCGGATCCTGGTCGGCGACGGGGCCACCGACGGCCCCCTCCTCGAGGGCCTGAACGCCGCGGAGAGCCGGGACCTCTACGGCACCGCCATGATCTGGCCGAAGCTCATGCCCGAACTGAAGGAGTGGTCGCAGCGTTACCGCAAGGTCGTGGGCTCCGATCCGGGTCCGTCGACGGTCGAAGCGTACGACGCCGTCAACGTGGCCCTCGACGCCATCCGTCGGGCCGGCGGCACCGATCGGGAGGCGGTGCGCAAGGCGATCGCCGAGACGGACCTGACGGCGATGTCGGGACAGGTGAGCTTCAACCCGGACGGATCGCGCAAGACGCCGAGCTTCCTGCTGCTGCACGCCGCCGGGAAGAGCTTCACGCGCGTTCCCCAGCCCTCGGGATCCTGATCCGGCACACTTTCGGGCGAGATGGGCGCGTCGATGCGTAACCGTTGCTCTATAGCAAGCATGTAGCCTCTACAGTGCACTTCGATGCCTGTGCCGCCGTTCGCGATCGTCGAGCACCCCGCCGACGCCGGGGTCGCCTGCCTTTCTGTGCGCGGAGAGGTGGACGTCGAGTCGGCCGAGGAGTTGCAGGGCGTGGTTGCCCGCGCGGCGCGGCGGCCTGGGGTGCGGAACGTGGTCCTGGACCTTCGGGCGGTCACGTTTCTCGACGCCATGGGTGTCGCGTCGCTGGTCAGGGCCGCGCTCGACGCGGCGGATCGGGGAGTCCGGCTGCGGACCGAGGGGGCGGGCGGCATCGTGCGCCGGGTGCTGGAGATCACCGGCGTCTCCGACTGGCTTGACGCGGCGTCGGTGGGGCGGCGTTTCTAGTCCGCTTGGTCGGCGCTTCGTCTTGCTTGCCTGGCGCTTCGCTTTGCTTGCCTGGCGCTTCGTCTTGCTTGCCTGGCGCTTCGCCTTGCTTGCCTGGCGCTTCGCCTTGTCTAGCCGGCATTGAGTGCTGTGCGGAGCTTGGCCAGCGCGCGGGCGATCAGTCGGGAGATGTGCATCTGCGAGACGCCGATCCGGTCGGCGATCTCCGTCTGGGTGAGGTTGCCGTAGAAGCGCAGCGACAGGATCATCCGTTCCCGCTCGTCGAGGGCCGCCATCGCGGGCCCGAGCGCGATCCGCAGTTCCGCCAGCTCCAGGTCGTGGTCGTGCGCGCCGAGCAGGTCACCGAGTGACGTCGTGCCGTCCTCGGTGACCGGGGTCGACAGGCTCCTGGCGCTGTAGGCGCGGGCGCCCTCGATGCCCTCGAGCACCTCCTCCTCGGTGGTGGCGAGATGGGCGGCGATGTCGGCGACCGTGGCGGAGCGGCCCAACAGTTGCGGCAGCACGTTGCCGGCCTCGGTGATGGCCATGCGCAGCTCCTGCATCCGCCGAGGCACCCGGATGGACCAGGTGCGGTCGCGGAAGTGTCGGCGGATCTCGCCGAGCACGGTCGGGATGGCGAATCCGGCGAACTCCACACCGCGGTGCGGATCGAACCGGTCGATCGCCTTGATCAGGCCTTCCATGGCTGTCTGGAGCAGGTCGTCGTCCGGCTCGCCGCGGCCGCTGTAGCGGTGCGCGAGGTGCTGCGCGAGCGGGAGCCAGGCGCGGACGGCCTCGTCGCGCAGCCGTGTGCGCTCCGGTCCGGTGGGGGCTGTGGCCAGGAGGCGCAGGAGCTCCGCGCCATCCACTTGGGTCGTCGTGAGCGTCATGGCGGTGGGCTTACCCCTGGTTGCCCGGAATAAACGACGCAGAAATCGACGCAACTGGGGCTCGCGTGATCGCGACCACAATACGATACGAGCCCGTTCCGTATCGCGGCCGAGGCGGCTACGGTGCTAACGGATACGGAACTGTTCCGTATCGTAAGTCGCTCCGGGGGAGCACCACATGGACGTACCGCAGACCGGGCACCCGCGCCGCTGGGCCATTCTCAGCGTGCTGGTCATCAGCCTTCTCGTCGTCGTACTCGACAACACCATCCTCAATGTCGCCATGCGCACCATCGCCGACCCGCACGCCGGCCTCGGCGCCAGCCAGGGTCAGCTCGAGTGGGCGATCAACTCGTACACGCTGGTCTTCGCGGGCCTGCTCTTCACCGCCGGCATCCTCGCCGACCGGTTCGGCCGGCGGCTCAGCCTCATGGTGGGGCTCGCGCTCTTCGGGCTGGCGTCGCTGCTGTCGGCGTACGCGGACACGGCCGACCAGCTGATCTGGGCCCGGGCCCTGATGGGGCTCGGCGCCGCCGCGGTCATGCCGGCGACCCTGTCGATCATCGCCAACGTCTTCGAACCGCACGAGCGAGGCCGGGCCATCGGCGTCTGGGCCGGCGCGGTCGGCCTCGGCGTCGCGATCGGCCCGATCGTCGGCGGCCTGCTGCTCGAGCACTTCTGGTGGGGCTCGGTCTTCCTGGTCAACGTGCCCGTGGTCATCGCCGGTGTGATCCTGGTGCGCGTCCTCGTCCCGGAGTCGCGCGATCCGAAGCCCGGCCGCGTCGACGTGATCGGTGTGCTGCTGTCGATCCTGGGCCTGAGCCTGCTGACCTACGGCGTCATCGAGGGCGGCGAGGCCGGCTTCGGCGAGCCGCGCGCCTGGGGCACGCTGGTCGGCGGCCTGGTGGTGCTGGCCCTGTTCGTCCTGTACGAGCGCCGCATCCCGCACCCGTCGTTGGACGTACGGCTCTTCACCAACCGCCGCTTCTCCGCCTCGACCGCCGTGATCGGCCTGGTCTTCTTCGCGGCGATGGGCTCGATGTTCTTCAGCGCCTTCTACCTTCAGCTGGTCCGCGGCTTCGGCCCGCTGGCCTCGGGCGCGCTGTTCGTCCCGTTCGCCGTCGGCCAGATGGTGTTCGCGCCGCGTAGCGCCGCGATGGTGGCCCGCTTCGGGCCGAAGGCGGTCAGCGTGGTCGGCCAGCTGCTGGTCGCGCTCGGGCTCGCCGGCTGGCTGTTCGTCGGCGCCACCACGCCGATCTGGATCGTCGGCGCGCTGTTCTTCGTGATGGGCGTCGGCATGGCCAACGTGATGCCGCCCGCCACCGAGGCGATCATGGCCGCGCTGCCCCGGGAGAAGGCCGGCGTCGGCTCGGCCGTCAGCAACACCGTCCGGCAGGTGGGCGGCGCGCTCGGCGTGGCTGTGCTCGGCGCGATCCTCTCCTCGGCGTACCGCGACGGCATGAGCGAGGCCACGGCCGCGCTGCCGGCCGGCGCTCGCGATGCCGCGAGCGAGTCCATCTCCGGGGCGTACGGGGTGGCCGCCCAGGCCGGACCCGCCGGGCCGGCCCTGATCCAGCAGGCGAACGACGCGTTCCTGACCGCCGTGCACTACGCCTCCATCGGCACCACGGCGTTCACACTGCTCGGCGCCCTGGTGGCCGCGATCTGGCTGCCCGGCCGGCGCCCGGCGGACGCGCCCCCGGCCGGGACCGCCGAAGGACTCGCGGAGGAGCAGGGCCTCGAACTGGTCGAGGCGTGACGGGCGCCGTGGGCGTGCGGTGAGAGGCTCGGTAACAATGGAGCCCATGACGACGGTCAGTGTGGACGAGGACGCCGGCCGGGGCCGCAAGGCACCCGGCCGGCCCCGCGACGCCCGGGCCGCCGAGGCCATCCTCGACGCGGTGACGGCGCTGCTGGCGGAGGGGCAGAGCGCCGACGCGATCTCGATCGAGGCGGTCGCGACGCGGGCGGCCGTGGGCAAGGCGACGATCTACCGGCGCTGGCCCAACAAGGAGGCGCTCCTCATCGACGCGGTGGGCCGGATGAAGGGCCCGCTGCCCGTCCTCGCCGGCACGTCGGTCCGCGATGACCTGATCATGCTGGTGGCCTCGGGGCGCAACCCCCGCATGGAGCAGTACGGCCGGGTGACCGCCTGCCTGATACCCGAGATGGTGAAGAGCCCGGAGATGCACGCGGTCTTCCAGGCCGTGATCGAACCCCGCCGCAATGTCATGCGCGAGGTGCTGCGCAGGGGCATCACCAGCGGCGAGCTGCGCAGCGACCTCGACGTGGAGCTGACGCTGCTGATGCTCGTCGGCCCGACGATCGCGCAGAACATGCTGCACTGGAACCCCGCGGTCCCGATCGAAGGGTACGCGGAGGCGCTCGTCGACGCGGTGCTCCGCGGTGCCGCCGGGCGGTAACCACCGAACATTCGCTGTGCTGAATGGCATTCAGATTAATGCCAGGGCTGAGTAGCTGAGGAGTTCCTGAGAGTATCCGGCCGGGTCGGATACCGACGGCGACCGCATTGCCGCCGGCCCCAAGCCCGCAAGCCCGTTACTCACAGCGACGCAATTGCCCGGGCTTCCCTCGAGCGCCCGCCAATGTGAGGGCCATTCACGGCCGATGGGCCCCCCGGGGGCCCGCACGTCACGTAAGCCGGGGATGGTGACGGAGGCGCTGCGACCGCGGCGCCTATACCCACCGCCGAGGAACTCAAACCTGCTGGTCACAAGTTTCTGCGACATGCGACCTGCGATATGCAGACTGCGATACCCGGAGCGCGGCTGAGCTAGGCTGGACGCACGGCGATGACCCGCAGACAGATGCACTTACGGAGAGTAGCGGGACAATGACATGGGTATAGGAGAGCGGCGCAGGTCCGCCCTGGAACGCAAGCGCCTGGTCCGCAAACTGTCCGGAATTCGGCAGAAAATCGGCTACACCCAGGCGCAGGTCGCCGGAAAGCTGCGCTGGTCGCAGTCCAAGGTGCACCGGATAGAAAGCGGCGAGAACAGCATTTCCTACACGGACCTTCTCGCCTTACTCAAGATCTACGATATCCGCGAGAACGAACTAGTAGAGGAACTGACGGAAATGGCCGAACTGGCCCGGCAACGCAGCCTCCCGGAAATCAGCGACATCCACTCGAAGGATTTCCGGGACTACCTCGAGGCCGAAATAACGGCGGACACCATGCTGGAGTTCGAGAATTCGTACATCCCGGGTCTCCTGCAGACTCCGGCGTACGCGAATGCCGTTCTGCGGACCCTGCTGCAGATCTCCTCGCTCGCCGACGACGAGCGCGAGTCCGTGCTCGACCGCATCCGCCGCATGGTCGACCTCCGCGCCCTGCGTCAGCAGATCTTCAACGACGGCGGCATCACGAAGGCGTCGTTCGTGCTGGACGAGGCGGCGGTGCGCCGGGCGGTGGGCGCGGAGGCCGGTGACGCCGGCGTCATGCGGGCCCAGGTGGAACACCTCAAGAAGATGTGCCGGCACCCCCGGGTGGACCTGAGGGTGGTGCCGTTCGGTGCGGGCAGCCACGTGGGGATGAGCGGGCCCTTCGTCATTCTGAACTTCCCCGATCCGGATGATTTTCCGCTGCTCTATCTGGAGAACGCGGCGGGGGAGTTCCTGACCAAGCACGATCAGCGGCAGGTCCGACGCTTCGCCGCGAACTTCGAGAGCCTGCAGGCCTGCGCGCTGCAGGGCGCGGAGCTGGACGCGCTGCTCGACGACGTGATCGCCGCCATCGGCTGACCGGCCGGTGCGGGCGAACAGGGTGGACTGACGGGAGGAAACGCGGATGACGCGGATGACCTGGACGAACATCGACGCGGGTGCCCACGTGCCGCTCTCCGCGACGTCTCCCACGTCCCTTGTTGCCTCGTCCCTTGTCGCCTCGTCCCTTGTCGCCTCGTTTCCTGTCGCCTCGTTTCCTGTCGCCTCGGTGAACGCCCGCTTCGGGTCACGTCCGCGGGTGCGTAACCGTGAACCGGTGGCCGACGGTGGCTGAGATGGACCGGGAGCTCGGCTTCCGCAAACCCACCCCGCGACTCGGCGGGGAGCTGGCGACCTACCGGGCGGCGGACGGATCCGTTCGGCCGTCGGGTGGTTTTGTCGGGCCCGGGCCGTCGGGTGGCTTCGTCGGGCCTGGGCCGTCGGGTGGCTTCGTCGGGCCTGGGCCGTCGGGCGGCTTCGTGCGGCCTGGGCCATCGGGTGGCTTTGTTCGGCCCGGGTCGTCGGGTGGCCCTGTGCGGCCGTCGGGTGGCTTCGTCGGTCTGCTGCACGGGGTGCTGACCAATGCCCGCATGCTGGTGCACGCCCTGACGCTGATCTACCCGTGCATCCTGCTGGTGGCCGCGTTCTTCCGTTCGGCGCAGGTGCTTGCCGTCATGGCGACCTCGATGGTGACCCTCTTCGTCTGGGCGTTGAGGCGCGCGCGCCAAGAGGATGTCACCCGTCGGGAAAATGTCCGTGGCGAAAATGTCACGCGCGATGTCAATTATCGCGACGATGAAGGAGATTAGCGATCCGTTGCCAGCGGGACAGGATGGGATCACACACCATCCCCGCGGCGACGCTCACCAGCGCGGCGATGACGGCTAGCGCGATCAACCTCGCCGTCGCCGCGCTGAACAGCGCTGATCCCAGTCCCTGGCCGAGCCCGATGGCGGCGGTCCCCGCGCAGGTGCCGTAGACGGCGAGTCGGACGGGCGACGCCGGATCATCCTTCGGCCGCTGTCGCATACGTGGCTCCTTCCGTCGAACGGGCGTCCGCCCCTGGGTAGAGCTACTGCGCACCAGCCACCTCATCGCGCCGCGACCGCGTGCGGCGGTCTGTCCTCCTGACGACCTGGATCGTATAAGAAAGACCAGGCCAGTACGTCATTTTGCGTCCCTACGGCGTACCCCGATCGGGGACTTTCATTTCTTGTTCTTGGACCGTCCTCATCAGACTAGCCGTGCCATCGAAAGGAATCTACACTCTTGCCTGCCAGATACTTGACCGTCGGCGATCCTTTTTCTCTGGTACGTCGGATCGCCGATCACCGCGAGAACATAGATCGCTGACCGGCGCGTGCGCATGAACGGCCGGCCGCCAATCAGGGAGGCACGTTGGGCGATAAGCCGTCGACGCAGACCGGGTGGCGAAAGAGTTCCCGCTGCGGTACGGGTAACTGCGTAGAAGTGTCCACCTCCGACGAATTCATGGTGCGGATACGAGACGGTAAGGATCCGTGCGGTCCGATCTTGGAGTTTGATCCAGCGCAGTGGTGTCGCTTCCTTTCAGCGATCAAGGCCGAGACGTTCGGCCCTTGACGGCGGTAGGTGTTCTTCGGGGTTGGGTCGTGGGACCTTCGGTGTTTTTGGCCGGTGATCGGGTTCTGTGCTGGAGGACGGTCGGTTCTTGATACGGGCACATACCCGGGATCGGATGAAGGCCGCACCCACGATCGGGTGAGACGACCGGTCCCTCGGTGCGGGCTCGGTTCGGCGAGCCGAGGTGGCACGCCAGGAGCGGATGGAGCGGTGTCAGTCCGCCCGGGAGACCTGACGGCCCGGACCAGGCAAGCAGCGGGCCGGGGGATGTCCGGGTTCGGTGCGTTGGCTCGATGGCGATGTGGTGGGAGAGGATGCGCAGCTGGATCACCGGAGGATCCCTCATTTCGGATCTTGTCGTGTTCCCCCAGCTCCTGCCGGGGATGACAAGAAATGTGAGGCTGTCCTCGCGGTGGAGCCCGATGCTGGACACAGGAGACGGCCACGGCCGGTGTCCCGATGTCTCCAGGCGGCGGGAGCCGACCCTGGACGGCCACGGGTCGTCCCCGCCGCGTCCACGGGTCGCCGGTGGACAGTCCACGGGTCACCGGTGGACAGTCCACGGGTCGCCGGTGGACAGGACGAGACGCACGCGTGGTCGGTGCGAGACGGGGGTCGGAAGCGTTGTCTAGTCATGAGAGACGATGAGTTCCTGCGCAGGCTGGGCGACGAACTGCCGCGCAGACTGCGCGACGCGGAGACCGTCGTTGCCCTGGCGGGCGTGCTCGACTGGGTCAGGGAACGACGTGGCCGGACGCAACGGCAGGTCGCCGATCGGGCGACGGGCACCAGTGGGCTCTCGCGGAGCAGCGTCAACAATCTCCTGGCGGGACGCAAACCCATTCCGAGTCCGGCCGTCCTCCTCCCCCTCGCCCGGTTCTGCGGCGTCCCCGACGACCTCATGGGCGAGGTCGGTGCGGCCTGGGACCGCCTCAGCGCGACGGCGCCAACACCCTCCACCGGAGGCGCCCGCCGTCGGGTGCCGGAACCCCGGGCGGGCCACGACGAACAGCCCGACGGCGTGCGAGCCGAGCGTGAGAACCATCTTCGAACCCTGCGCGTCATGGCGGACATCGCCGGCGAACTGACCGAGGAGAGCGCCCTCCCGATCGCCCGCGCACTGTACGAACACGTCCTGGCCACCCGGCGCGACCTTCTCGGCGAGCGAAACGCGGAGACCCTCAACGCCGCACACAACCTGGGCGTCGTCCTGGGCCAGCTCGAGGACTTCTCCACGGCCCGCAGGGTGCTGGAGGCGACCTACCAGGCCCGCCGCGACACCCTCGGCGAGAGTCACCAGTCCACCCTGTCCTCCATGGAGTCGCTGGCCACGGCCCACTCCGAGCTGGGCGAACGAGACGCCGCCCGCCGGCTCCTGACGACCTGCCTCGAGTACCGCCGCCGGAAACTGGCCGAGAGCACAGCCGGCGAACGGGCGCAGGCACTCGCCCGCTTCGACACCACGGCCGGCAAGCTGCTCGTGGTCCTGCACCAGCTCGACGACCGCCGAGCCATCGAAAGAATGGAGGCGTCCCTGGCGTCTATGGACGACTTTCCCGCCGGGGCCACCGGCCGGCCCGCCGGAGACGCAGGCCGGTCCGCCGAGGACGCAGGCCGGCCCGCCGAGGACGCCGGCCGGCCCGACGCCGACCCGCCCGGTCACCGGCCGGGCAGGATCCTCCCGGCCCGCGACCGCCACGGCCGGCGTGACCGCGGCCACCCTTCAGGCTGATCGGCGTTCCCGTCGGGCTGGTGGGGTGCCGGTCGGGCTCGTCGGACGCCGGTCGTGCTGGTCGGCGCACTCGTTGGGCCGGCGGGGCCGCGGGTCGGGCACCGGTGGGGCACGGGTCGGGCACCGGTCGTGCTGGTCGGCGTTTCCGTTGGGCTGGTGGTGCGCCGGTCGTGCTGGTCGGCGTTTCCGTTGGGCTGGTGGTGCGCCGGTCGTGCTGGTCGGCGTTTCCGTTGGGCTGGTGGTGCGCCGGTCGTGCTGGTC
>NZ_JBFBAJ010000004.1:413317-422681 GCF_040682215.1 Actinoplanes sp. NPDC051346
GGTCGGCGCACCCGTCGGGTTGGGCTGGTGGTGCGCCGGTCGAGCTGGTCGGCGCTCCCGTTGGGCTGGTGGTGCGCCGGTCGTGCTGATCCGCGCACCCGTCGGGTTGGGCTGGTGGTACGCCGGTCGAGCTGGTCGGCGCACCCGTTGGGCTGGTGAGGTGCCGGTCGGGGCGCCTGTGGGGCTGGCGGGTGTCTGTCGGGCGGTGCGGGGCGCTAGCCGAGCAGTTTGGCGAAGTCGTCGGCCGGCATGATGCGGATGCCGAGCTGCTCGGCCTTGGCCGCCTTGGAGCCGGCGCCGTCTCCCACCACCACGAGGTCGGTGCGGGTGGAGACCGAGCCGGCGGATTTGCCGCCGAGGCGTTCTACGGCCTCGTTGCCCTCGGTGCGGCTGAGGCCCGGCACCGAGCCGGTCACCACCACTGTCATCGGGGTGCCATTCTCCTTCCGCAGCGGCAGGCGGGCCTGGTCGGTGGTGGCGGCGCCCGCGCCCTGGGGGCCGGGTGGTGTGCCGGGGGCCGGGCCGGGCTCGGTCATCGTGAGGCCGCGGGTGACCAGCTTGGCGATCACCGGGGCGAGGTCGGCGAGCTCCGCGGCGATCGTGGTGGCGCGTTCAGGGCCGACGCCGTCGACGCGTTGCAGGTCGTCGACCGTGGCCGACTGCAATGCCGGCATCGAGCCGAAGTGGCGGGCCAGGCGGCGGGACAGGGAGCGGCCCGTCATGCGGACGCCGAGGCCCGTCAGCACCCGCGACAGCGGCTGGGACTTCGAAGCCTGGATGTTGGCGACGAGCTTGGTCGCCGAGGTGCGGCCCAGGCGTTCGAGCCGGGCGAGGACCTCGGGATCGAGGTCGTAGAGGTCGGCGGGGTCGGTGACGAGGTCGGCCTGGACCAGAGCGGCGATCACCTTGTCGCCGAGGCCCTCGATGTCCATGGAGTCGCGGGCGGCGAAGTAGGCCAGCGACTCGCGGGCGCCGCATGCCCGGCCCTGGACGCAGCGCCAGCGCTTCTGCGAGCGGTCGATGTCGCCGGCGCAGCGGGGGCAGGTCTCCGGCGGGGTGAACGAGACGGCGTCCTCCGGCCGGGCGTCGAGCAGGGCGCCGGTGATCTCGGGAATGACGTCGCCGGCGCGGCGGACGAAGACCGTGTCGCCCACCCGGACGTCGCGGCGGACCAGGTCGTCGAAGTTGTGCAGGGTCGCCGAGGTGACGACCACGCCGCCGACCTGGACCGGCTCCAGCACGGCGACCGGGGTGATCAGGCCGGTGCGGCCCACCTGCACCTCGATGCCGATCAGCCTGCTGGTGCGGGTGTCCGCCGGGAACTTGTGGGCGATCGCCCAGCGGGGTGCCCGACTGGAGAAGCCCGCCGTGTCGCGGTCGGCCGGGTCGTCGGCCTTGACCACCGCGCCGTCGATGTCGAACCCGAGAGTGCCCCGGAGCGTCCCCATCGCGGCGATCGCGCTCCGCACGTCGTCGATCGTCGCGCACCGGGGCATGCCGGCGGGAGAACCCGCGGTGGTGGCCACGCCCAGCTCGGCGATCGCGGCCATCGCCGCGGAATGGAACAGGCCCTTACCGCCCGGCAGATCGTGCACCGCGTAGGCGAAGAAGGACAGCGGCGCCTCGTAGGCCCGGTCCTGGGCGCGCAGCGTGCCCGCGGCCGCGCTGCGCGGGTTGGCGAAGGCCACTCCGCCGTGGTCGGTGCGCAGCTCGTTGGCGCGGACGAAGTCGGCGTCGGTCATGAAGACCTCACCGCGGACCTCCACCGTGACCGGCCTGGTCAGCTCGGCGGGCAGGCCGGCGACGAGCCGGGCGTTGACCGTCACGTCCTCGCCGGCCCGGCCGTCGCCGCGCGTGGCCACCTGCCGCAGCCGGCCGCCGACATAACGGGCGGCGATCGCCATGCCGTCGATCTTCGGCTCGACGGTGTATCCGTTGACCGGCCGCCCGAGCAGCCGCTCCAGTCGGGTCGCCCAGACCGTGAGCTCCTCGGCGTCGAAGACGTTGTCGAGGCTGAGCATCGGGGTGCTGTGCGGCACGTCGCCGCCGGCGATCCCGGCGGCGACCGTGGTGGTGGGTGAGCCGGCCATCGCCCAGCCCGGCTGTGCCCGCTCGGTGGCGGTCACCCGGGCGAGCAGGGCGTCGTAGGTGGCGTCGTCCATGACGAGGTCGCCGCCGGCGTAGTAGACCTCCGCGGCCGATCGGATGCGGCCGATCGCGGCGGCGTACTCGTCGCGGGTGGCGAACGGCGCGGCGTGCGCCGCGTCGACGACCGGAGCGACCTCGTGACTGGTGGACATCTGGCACCTTCCCTCGTGGTGCCTACTTCCTACCGGAGGGGTCCGACAAAACCCGAGTGGTGATCTCGACGCCGGCGGCGCGGAGTCGGTCGGTGAGCGCGTCGCCGATTCCCGTCGCCGGCGTCAGGACCCCGCCGTCGGACGGCGGCAACGCGTCCCGGTCGCCGGCGAGGGCCAGCGCCGATTCGCCGAGCATCAGCGCCGTTGCGGCGTACCCAGGATCGCCCTTGGCCCGGAAGCGGGTCGCATAGCGGGCGCCGGTCGTGGTTCGGGTGTAGATGTCGATCGTGAAGTGGCCCTCTCGGCGGGACTTCTCGTCCGGTCCCTCGCCGGGCTTGGGCAGCATCCGGTCGAGCGCGAACCGGGTCGGTGGCAGGGAGAGGCCGACGACGAGGGCGCCGAGGCCGACCTTCGCGCCGACCGCGAGCAGCGTGGACAACCTCGAGGTGCCGAGGCTCATCGTTTCGCGGTAACGGAAGCTTCGGCCGTACGCGTAATGGCGTAACGCGTTGCTTCTCCGTACGATCCGGGTGTTGTAAGGGCCCATGAAGAACGGCGCGAGACTGCCGCGCAGAGCGGGATCGACGTCCGTTCCGCGCAGCGAGACGAGGTCGCCCTGCCGGCCGAGGTCGGGCTCGGCGGTCCGGTCGGGGCTCAATGAGTACGGGCTCGCGGCGAGCCGCCGCAGGCCGCGGTCCTTGCGCACGGCGTCGATCTGGTGGCGTAGCGAGTCGATGGTGCCGCCGCTGACGCCACCGCGCATGCTGGTGACGACCAGCGTCGTGTCGGTCAGCTCACCGGCGCCGTCGGCGGTGACCCGCTGGTGCAGGACGTGCACTCCCAGGTCGGACGGGATGGAGTCGAAGCCGCAGGAGTGTACGATTCGGGCGCCGGTGGAGCGGGCGAGCTCGTGGTTCTCGTCGATGCTCTGACGGACGAAGAGCACTTCGCCGGTGAGGTCGGTGTAATCGGTGCCCGCGGCGGCGCACGCATGGGCGAGGGCGCGGCCATATTTCGCGTACGGCCCGACTGTCGTGACCACGACGCGGGTGGACGCGGCGAGCTCGGCCAGCGCGCCGGGGTCGGCGGCGTCGGCGACGATGAGTGGCCATGTGACGCCCAGCCGTTGCCGCACCGCCTCCAGCCTCGCCTCGGAGCGGCCCGCCAGGGCGATGCGGGTGCCGTCGGGGGCATGGGCGGCCAGATATTCGGCGACGAGCACGCCCACGAAGCCGGTGGCTCCGTAGACGACGATGTCATGTTCCCTCATGGTCATCGATTCTGCGCCATGGCGGCGGATGCGCGTAGCCCACACCCGCGACGACAATCATACGATTCGATGGATCTCCGTAAGAATCGTTGCCTTGACGCCCCCGGCACGAGAAGGTCGAGAGACGCTGACGGAGGTGCCCTGTGATTCTGTCCCGTTCGTCGACCGTCGTTCTCGCGGCGGCCATGGTGGCCGCCGGGCTGCTGGGCGCGCCCGCCTCGGCGGAGCCCGGGCCAGTCCCCGCCAACCCCGACCGTGGGTCGCCCGGCACGAGGGATTCCAGCACGAGGGAATTCGGCAATGGCGCGGAGCGCAACGAGGTGGCCGCGACGGGTGCCGACCGGGGGATCTCGGCGTTCGAGCTGCCGCGGGCGCAGCCTCGGCGGTGGGCGCCGGCGCGCCAGGGCTATCCGCGCCAGACCGAGCTGCCGCTTCCCCCGGAGAACCCGGCAGACAAGTCGATCAAGCTGGGGCTGGTGCCCTATCACGGGATCGCGCCGCGCCTGAACGCGCTGCAGGAGGAGTCCGACCGGGTCTCCGCCGAGATCATCGGGCACTCCGCGCTCGGCCGCGACCTGTATCTGGTCACCGTGACCGCGCCCGAGACGCCGCCCGAGTCCGCTCAGCAGGACCGGTGGCGCGCCCTCATCGAGAACGACCCCCGGGCGGCCGGCGGTGATCCGTGGATGCGGCGCCACTACAAGGCACCCCTGTGGATCAACGCCAACATCCACGGTGACGAGTGGGAGGGCGCCGACGGCGCGTTGCGGGTGATCGAGCGGCTCGCCACCGCCGAGGACGCCGCGACGGCGCGGCTCCTCTCCCGGACGCGGATCTATGTGACCGTCACCAACAACCCGGACGGGCGCGTGGCGGGGACCCGGGCCAACGGCGCCGGGTTCGACATCAATCGCGACCACGCGACCAACTCGCAGCCGGAGTCGCGGGCCGTGCGCGACGTGGTCATCGGCACCCAGCCGTTCGTGATGCTCGACGAACACGGCTACACGGGCACGACGCTCATCGAGCCGGCCACCCCGCCGCACGGGCAGAACTACGAGTACGACCTCTACATCAAGCACGCCCTGCCGAACGCCGAGGGCATGGAGGCGGCGATCCGGAAGCTCGGCTATCCGGAGACCGCGCGCGCCGACATTCCCTTCCGGGACTACGCGCCCGGAGACTGGGACGACTGGCCGCCGATCTTCACCCCGATGTACGCCATGTACCATGGCGCCGTCGGGCACACGGTGGAGATCCCATGGCAGGTCAACCGCAACGCCTACGAGACGCTGCCGGTCGAGGAACTGCGCCGCCGCTCCGCGGTGAACACCGACGTCGCCGCGGCGACCATCGAGGCCACGATCACGTATGCGGACACGAACCGCGCCGCCCTGCTCGCGGACCAGATCGAACAGTTCCGCCGGGGCTGGGCCGGTGAGCCGTCGCCGTTCATCCCGGACGGCTTTGTCGAGGGGTTCGGTCCCGAGGACCGCTACTCCACCACCTTCCCGCGGGCCTATGTGATCCCCGTGGGCGCCGCTCAGCGCTCGCCGGCGGCCGCGGCCCGACTCGTGGATCACCTGGTCGCCCATGACATCCGGGTCACCCGGGCTCGGCGGGCGTTCGTGCTCGCGGGCCGGGCGTACCCCGCGGGTTCGTATCTCGTGGACATGCGTCAGCCGAAGCGGGGCCTGGCGAACGTGCTGCTGGAAGCGGGGCGGGACATCTCGGCGCTGGTGCCGCAAATGTACGATATATCCGGTTGGAGCCACCGCCTGCTCTGGGGCGCCTCCGTCGACATCAGCGCGACCGCCGCTCCCCGCGTGGCCACCACCGAAGTCTCGGTGGCGTCGCCAGTCGGGGGAGTCGATGCCCCTGCGGGTCGGAACCTCTCGCTGAGTCTGCGGGACGGTGCGGACGTGCGGGCCGTCAACGCCCTGCTCGACGCGGGTGTCCCCGTGCGGCGGACGGACGCGGCCACCGCTGTGGTGCCGGCGGCGGCGCGCGACAAGGCCGCGATCGTCGCGGAGCGGTTCGGCGTACGGTTCACCACCGCGCCCCGCGGCTCCGCCGGCACCCCGTTGCGTAAACCGGTGATCGCCGCGGCCGCCTCGGCCGATGAGCTGTTCGCCCTGCGGGAGATGGGCTTCGAGGTGCGGCCGGTGTCGACGACGCTGCTCAACGCCGGCGCCGACCTGTCCGGCGTGGACACGCTCGTGGTGTCGTCCGGGCTGTCCTACGGTCAGCTCAACGCCGGCGCCAGGGCGGCGGTCGACGACGTGCTGGCCCGGGGCGGTGTGGTGACGCGCGGCGGCACCGGCGCGGCGTTCAACGCGGCGGCCGGCCTGCTACCCGCGACGGCGGTCGCGGGGCGCGGCGATGCGAACGGAGTCGTCGCGGTGCGAAACGCCGGTTCCGTGGTCGGCACCGGCTCACTGCCGCACTCGTTCGTCTACTCGCCGCTCTGGTTCACCGGCACGGGCTTCACGGTCGAGCAGCGGTACGAGGCGGATCCGCTCGTGGCCGGCCACTGGCGTCCGGTGGCCGCCGGTGTCGGCGGGCCGGAACAGGCGGCGGGCCAGGCCGCGGTGATCTCCGGGATGACGGCGCGCGGGGGCCGGGCGGTGCTGTTCGGCACCGAGCCGCTGTTCCGGGCCCATCCCAAGGGCCTGTACGCCCAGTTCGCCCGGGCGTTGTACTGGGCGGCCGGCTAGGAGCCGCCCTGTCGATCGTGTGGATCGTGGTCCGGGTCGCCTGATCAGGGTCGCGCGGGCTTCTGAGGCCGGCCAGCGGTGCTGAACGAGGGAGGCGATGAGGCGTCGGCCTGGTGCGGGGAGACTTGTCCGTCGTCGACGTCTGCCCCCGCTGGCCGGATGCCGCTGTCCGGGTGCGGCCTCCGGCCGACGCCCTCGGCATGCCCCGGCGGGGTTGTCCAAGGGCTGTCGCCGCATGCGCCAGAACTCCACAGCGTGACGGCCCGGATCCGTAGGGCTTAGATGCCATGCCGGTCAGCCGTGAAGCCCGAAGGTCATCGATGTTCTCTTTACCGGCCGCCAACAGGCCTCCACCGATGATCGGCGGTTCCGAGTCATCCGCCACGCTCTCGCGCGGTTTGGAAGGGAGCAGGCTTGTCGACGGAAAGGGTGCGCAGGCTGGCCGCGCTCGACGGTCTGCGCCTCGTCGCCGCTCTCGCCGTCGCGTTCTACCACTTCACGACCTTCTGGGAGCTCGACGGAGAACATCGCGCGTCCTACTTCATGCCGGACGTCAGCCGGGTCACCGTCTACGGCTACCTCGGTGTCGACCTGTTCTTCATGATCAGTGGATTCGTGATCTGCATGAGCGGCTGGGGCCGGAGCCTCGGCGAGTTCTTCGTATCCCGGGTGGCACGGCTCTATCCGGCCTACTGGGCCTGCGTCCTGGTGTCGGCGGCCGTCATCGTGCTCTTACCCGTCAGCGGCGTCATTCCCGTCGCCACGCCGGTGTCGCTCGGCACCGTCGTCGCCAATCTGACCATGCTTCAGGAGCCGCTGGGTGCGCCCTCGGTGGACGCCGTGTACTGGACGCTCTGGACAGAGCTGCGGTTCTACCTGCTGTTCGCCGTCTTCGTCGTCGTCCCGGGGACCACCTACCGGCGTACGGTGATCTTCTGCGCGGTCTGGATGACCGCATCGGTGGCCGCTCCGGCTGTTCACCATCCGGTCTTCACCATGGTGACGCTCGGCTACTTCGCGCCCTTCTTCATCGCCGGGATCACGATGTACCTGATGCGCCGGTACGGTGCGACGCCGCTGCTGTGGGCGATCGTCGCCTTCTCGTGGCTGGTCAACGTCTACAACCTCGGCCCGCGGGGGATGGTCAGGCCGGGCTGGGAGGTCGCGTTCTGGCCCGCGGTGCTCATCGTGACCCTGGCGTACGGGGCTCTGCTGCTGATCGCGCTGGGTTACACGGACCGGCTGAACTGGCGGTGGCTGACCCTGGCGGGCGCGCTGACGTTCCCCTTCTACCTGCTGCACCGACGCGTCGGTTACGTGCTGATCCAGTACGGCCACGACTACACGGGCCTGCCGGCCGGCGCGCTCGTCGTGGGGGCGGTCGCCATCCTGCTCGTGGCATCCTGGCTGGTGTACCGGTTCGTCGAGCGCCCCTTGGGCCCGCGGCTACGTGACGCTGTGCGGCGGGGGATCGCGGCGGCCCGGGAGGCGGAACCGCCCCTCACGTCGAGGGCGAGGTTGACGAGCCTCGAGCCGGCGGGGCCGGTCAGCCCGGGGTCTGATGCTCGCCGGCGTTCATTGGCCGCGGCCGAGCAGCGTCAACGCGGCCGGGTGGCGTGGCTCAACCCCGGCCCTCCCCGTTGAGGTCGCCGCCCAGGGCACCCGGCCGAGCCGCACCGGATGAAGCCCGTGGCAGGGACGACCGCACCAGGTGAAGCCCGTGGCAGGGACGACCGCACCAAGTGAAGCCCGTGGCAGGGACGACCGCACCAAGTGAAGCCCGTGGCAGGGACGACCGCACCAAGTGAAGCTCCTGGCCGGGACGAGCGCATCGGAGATCACCGGGGGCGGATTACTCGATTGGCCCGGGTGGCGTGAGCCGATACCTTGCCCGCCATGGCAATTCGCAGTGAGCGGAAGAGTGACTTCGACGCGATAGGTGCCGTCCACCGGGCCGCCTTCGGCGGCGACCACGGCGGCACGGTGGCCGAGTTGGTGGACGCCCTCCGGCGTGATGATCCCACCGCGCTATCGCTGGTGTCCGATGAGGCGGACGCGGTCGTGGGACATGTCATGTTCAGTCGGGCGCTGCTCGACGCACCACGGAAACCGGTGGCGGTTCAGTCGCTGAGCCCGCTCGCGGTCGCGCCCGAGTGGCAACGCGGCGGTATCGGCTCGGCACTTGTCCGCGCTGGTCTGCGGCAGCTCGACGAGCGCGGCGTTCCGCTGGTGTTCCTTGAAGGCGATCCGCGCTACTACTCCCGTCTGGGGTTCAGCCCGGCTGGAGCACACGACTTTCGTAAGCCTTCGTTGCGCATTCCCGACGCGGCTTTCCAGGTCGTGAGGTTGTCGGCCTACGAACCCTGGATGACCGGCACGTTCGTCTACTCGGACACCTTCTGGCAGCACGACTGCGTCGGGCTGCGGGAGCCGATATCCGACGAGAAGGGCACCGAGTAGGACGCGTCCGCAGAGCGGGTCTGTCACCGGCGCAGGGCACAAGCGTCGCGGCGCTGACCCGACGGTGGCGACAAGGGGGATGAGTCGACCGCCGTCGGGGTATGGGAGGGGCGCTAAAACCCAGCTCAGAGGGAGACGGACATGCTCTTTACACTCATTCGCCGATACGTGCTGATGGCGGTCGCCATTCCACTCGCCGCCGCCGGCGCCCGCAAGCTGAGTGACGCGGTCGAGGCACGCCGCGGACCGAGCCGTGGCACCCGTCTGCTCCGCAGGGGCGCCGACACGTTGCAGGGTCACTTCGGCCGGCAGAAGAAGCGCCGCCGCTTCGCACTCGGCCGCTGACCGGCACGTATCGCTCGCCACGCGCTCCGCGCGAGACAGGGCGGATGTCGAGTCGCCGTGCGGGGAGCGTGGTCCGTCCGGAGGTCGGGTCGCCGCACGGGGAGCGTGCGGTGAGCGTGTCCGCAGGTTGGGTGACCGCGCGGGGAGCGTGCGGCGAGCGTGGCCGAACGCCGGGCGCCGAACGCCGGGCGCCGAACGCCGGGCGCCGAACGCCGGGCGCCGAACGCCGGGCGCCGAACGCCGGGCGCCGAACGCCGGGCGCCGAACGCCGG
>NZ_JBFBAJ010000004.1:422780-601435 GCF_040682215.1 Actinoplanes sp. NPDC051346
GCCGCGAACAGGCACGCCCCGGTGAAGATCGGCACCGTCGTGGGTGAGGACGACGAACGCGGCGGTGCCGCTAGCGGTCGGCGTCGGTGCGTGGCCGGACTGGGGCCGAGAGGTCGATGCGCCAGCTGTGCCGGCCGTTGCTGTCGACCAGTTCGACGTGGCTGATCTCGACGGGCCGGCGCGGCGGGTCCCCGGCGTCGGATACGCCATCGTCGCTGGTCACCGTGGTGATCTCGTCCCAGGCCGGCGGCGCCAGCCCGGGTATGCCTGGATGCGCCATGTCCCATTCGGCGGGAAGCGTCCGCAGCGCCTCCCAGAGTGACTCGGGTGTCGGTGCGGGATCGTGGGCTGCCGGGTTGAGTGGGCAGAGCTGGCGGGCCAGGGTGTCCGCCAGGCCATCCCGCCGCCGGAGCGTCTCCGCGCACGCGGGCATCGTGGCGATGCGGTGGACGGTGCTGCCCTCCTGGCAGAAGAAGACGAGTCGGCCGAGGAACCCGGCGGCGGGCTCGTCCGCGCTGAGCCGCAGTGGATCCGCGACCAGCGTCCAACCATTCTCTTGGAACTCGGCCACCAGCGCACGACGCGCCGACTCGTCGCCGGCCGCGCCGAGAAGGCCGGCGATGGCACGCCGCACAGGCTCGCGGGCGAGCACCTCGTCAAGGCTCGCCGACGCGGGGCCGCCAACGGCCGGCCCGGAAACCAAGGAGCGGTCGGGCGAGTCAGCGCCGGGCGAGGAGTGGTCAGGCGAGTCAGCGCCGGGCGAGGAGCGGTCGGGCGAGCCAGCGCCGGGCGAGGAGCGGTCGGGCGAGCCAGCGCCGGGCGAGGAGCGGTCAGGCGAGCCAGCGCCGGGCAAGGAGCGGTCAGGCGAGCCAGGACCGGGCGATGAGCGGTCGGGCGAGTCAGCGCCACGGACCAGGAAGCGGTTGATCCACACCGTCGCGTCGCCGTGGTCGGCCGTGGGGATTCGGGCGTGTCGGATTCGTCCCTGTACGGCCGCCAGGAGGTCCTCGCGCCGGCCGTCGTGGTCCAGGGGTGTCACGTCCCAGCCGTCGCCGAGGTCGAGGTCGCCCGGTTCCGGCCCGAACGGGTCGTTGGCGAGCACGACCTTCGGCGTGGTCACTTCGGGTCGGTCGGGCGCTCCACGCACCTCGGCGCTGATGTCGGCGATCGGGCGGACCGGCGAGCGGACGAGCTGCTCGCGCACCGCGGGCAGTTCCCGGTCGGTGACGGCGGCCAGGAAGAACGGCCAGAGCAGGAACGGTACGGGCTCGCCCGTGACGATCCGGTGCCATTCCGGGCCGGAGTCCTGGAACGCGCCGGAGGCGACGGCACCGGGGGAGATCCGCTCGGACCGCCAGAACTCGTCGGTGGTGGCGCCGGTGCCGTGGTCGGTCACCGTACGGTGCAGCAACAACCATCCGGCGGCGGATCCGTGCGGCAGCCAGACGAACCTTGTCGTGACGGTCCTCGACCCGCTGTCCCGGCTCATCCGGCCTCCTGGGGGGTGCGACTCACCGCAAGCAACTTAGCGCCGGAGCGCGGTGGCGTCACCGGTCGCCCGGGATCGGTCTTTTCCGATCTTCGGCGGTGAAGACCTCGGCCAGGAGGGATCTGGCGCTCTAGGGTGGTGGGTAGGGACGGAATTTCCGCAGAACCGGGAGGACATATGCGCATCAGCGACATACTGCGTGACAAGGGCGACGGGGTCGTCACCGTGACCCCTGACCTCACCGTCCAGGACTTACTCGCCACCCTCGCCGAGCACCGGATCGGCGCCGCGGTCGTGTCCGCCGACGGTGTCGGCGTCGAGGGCATTGTCAGTGAGCGTGACATCGTCCGGCAGCTCGCCGCCCGGGGCGCCGCCGTGCTCGCCGAGTCCGTCTCGTCGATCTACACGGCCCAGGTTCACACGGTCGAGCCCGAGGCCGATGTGGCCGACGTGGAGCGGCTCATGACCGAGCATCGCTTCCGGCACGTGCCGGTCGTCTCCGGCGGGCGGTTGGCCGGCATCGTCAGCATCGGCGACGTGGTGAAGAAGCGGATCACCGAGCTGGAGGTGCAGACCACCGCGCTCAGCGGCTACATCACCGGCGAGCGCGTCTGACGGTTGGCGCCGAGGGGCTCCGCGTGGGCTCCCGCCCACACCGCGGGGGTTCGGCTCGACCAGGGGCTGGCGTGCTCCACCCGGGCGGCGAGGCGGAACAGGCGTCCCTCGTGCGCGTACCCGGCGGCGAACTGCATGCCGATCGGCAATCCCGTCCCGGTGTCCACGGCGACGGCACCGTCATGGCGGGAGTGCCTGCCACGTTGAAGGCGGTGGTGAACGGCGAGCGGTCGAGGACGCGCCGGATCCAGCCGAGGCCGTCCAACTCGTCGGCGCCCTCGGCGAGCTCGCCCGCGGGCGGGGGGAGCTCCGGGGTGGTCGGGGTGAGCAGCGCATCGTACGTTTCGAAGACCCTTGGCAGGCCGCGGGCGACCCGGTTGCGGGCCGCCAGGGCGGTGACGAGCTGGGTGCCGCTGACGCGTTGCCCGTAGTGGTAGCGGGCGAGGGTCACCGGTTCGAGGGTCGAGGCGTCCTTGGGCCGGCCGAGGGCGGCGGCGAGCTCGTCGATCGTCGCCGTGAGGTTCGCCGTCCACAGGTGGGTGTTGGCCAGAACGAACTGTTCCCAGTCGAGTCCGAGGTCGACGTCGGCCTCCTCGACCCGGTGGCCGAGGGACTCGAGCATCCGGGCGGTGTGGGAGACGGCGTCGGCCACCGGCGCGGTGGTGCGGCGCCCACCCCAGGCGTGGGTGAGGACGCCGATCCGCAGCGAGCCGGGATGGCGGGTGATTTCTTGCGCGTACGGGCGGGGCGGCTGTTCAGCGAAGTAGGGGTCGCCCGGCTCCGGGCCGCTGATCTAGTCGAGCAGCACCGCGCTGTCCCGCACGGTGCGGCTGACACAGCCCTGCACACCCAGCCCGTTGAAGACCTGTCGAAGTCCGGCCCCGAGGAGATCCGTCCCCGCGTGGGCTTCATTCCGAATAGGCCGTTGTAGGCGGCCGGGATGCGCAGTGACCCGGCGGCGTCGGTGGCGTGCGCGAGCGGCACCATGCCGGCGGCGACCGCGGCTGCCGCTCCACCGCTGGATCCACCCGCGGTGTGCGGAAGGAAGGGGCCCAGGTCAGCACCCAGAACGGCAGCATCGACAACAGCAGTGAGCGGCTGATGCGCATGATCGAGCGGATTGTCGTCAACAGTTCCGTGCTCTGATGTGGCCGGAGCGGGCCTCACCCCGCTGGGCCCGTACCTTTGACCAGCGGGCCTCGGTCGAGGAAGGCGAAGGTCGTCCAGATCGTGGCGTCTCCGACCTCCTGGAGGATGATCCGCTGGTCCTCCTCGGACCATTCCACAGCACCGTACGCGTTGCTGTAGATGTAGTACGTCGGGCGGCCGGCGTCGTCCTTCTTGCCGGTGGCGCTGATCTCGAACACCGTCGCGTCGGTCTGGTGGCACGGCGCCGTGACCAGGATGGCGTTGACGCCGGGGTTGATCCGTACGCCCAGGCAGTGGTCGGGGTAGTCCTCCGAGAGCCATTTGATCTGGTAGTCGACCCCGAACGGTTCGAGCGCGAACAGCGTCTCGTCGTCCTCGCCGCCGGCACCCAGGGCGGTGCCGGTGGTCTCCGCCTCGCCGCCGTTGGGATAGAGGTACATGTTCTCGTCCAGCTCGGCGAAGTGGATGACCGCGCGCCGGCCGCCGGCGAAGAAGCCCTGGACCCGCGAGGGACGCCGCGGGGACGGCGGGACCGAGGCGGACGGCGAGGTCGTGGGCGACGCGGCGACAGATGTGCCCGAGGCGAGGTCGGTGGGGGAACTGTCGTCCGTGAGGTACTTCCCGGCGAAACCCGCCGCGCCCAGCAGGACGAGCACCGCGGCCGCCGCGACGGCCCGGTGCGGGCGGGACGGGCTCGAGGCCACCGCGGGATGCGAGGACGGGGCCGAGACCGGGAGGTCCGCGGCTGGGAGAGTCGAGGCCGGCGACGGGGCCGAGGCCCGGCGTAGCCGGCGGGACCGGCCCGGGCTCGCCGGCGGGTCCGATGGCGTGGGGGCGACCTGCGGATCCGGCTGTGGGTGCACCACGACCGGGCCGCCGTCGACCAGGGCGTCGAGCAGTTGGCGGGCGGTGGGCCGGTCGGCGGGGTCCTTGGCCAGGGCGCGCTCGACGAGATCACGCAGCGGACCGGTGACGCCGTCGAGGTCGGGCTGGCGGGTGAGAATGCGCATGGCGGTCGCCGGCGGGGTGTCGCCGGCGAACGGGGTGCGGCCGGTGGCGGCGTGGGCGATCAGGACACCCCACGCGAAGATGTCGGCCGGAGTGCCGGCGAGGTGGGCGTGTGCCGGTTCGAAGCGCTCCGGCGCCATGTAGGCGATGGTGCCGACCATGTGGTGGGTGGCCGTGTGGTGGCTGGTGAGTTCCTGGGGGCGGGCGATGCCGAAGTCGATGACCTTGATGCCGCCGGGGGGCAGCAGGACGTTGGCGGGTTTGAGGTCGCGGTGGATGACGCCGGCGCCGTGGATGGCGGTGAGCGCGGTGGCGGTGCCGATGGCGAGGGTGTGCAGGGCGGCGCCGGTGAGGGGGCCCTGGTCTTGCAGGATGGTGTGCAGGCTGGGGCCGTTGACGTATTCGACGACCAGGTAGGGCGGGTCGTGGTCGGGGTCGGCGTCGAGAACTTCGGCGGTGCTGAACGGGGGTACCTGTTGGGCGCGGTTGACCTCGCTGCGGAAGCGGCCTCGGTATTCGGGGTCGTGGGCGTGTTCCGGGCGGACCATCTTGAGGGCGACGGGTCGTCCCTCGGGTGTTTCGCCGAGGTAGACGGTGCCCATGCCGCCCTGGCCGAGGCGGGCGAGGAGGCGGTAGCGGCCGATCTGTCGGGTGTCTCCGGGCAGCAACGGCATGGCCATTTCGACTTCTCACCCCCACCCGGCACGGCACGCGACCAGGCACCATACCCCGATTTCCGCCGCGCGCGCCCCGGCCCGGCGGGCAGTTCTCGGCCAGGGCCAGCGGCTACCACCAGCAGCGTTTTTGGCATTACGCAGAGCGACCTCAACGGTGCCGGCGGAGCACCGCCTCGACCTGGGCCGCGGCGTCCCGGTCGATGGCTCGCAGCGCGTTGTCGTCGAGCTGGTGGTCGGTGTGCATCCGTGCGGCGAGCAGGGCGACGGGATCGTGGCCCGGCCGGGGTGTGCGCACCCCCAGCAGGCAGGGACCGGCGGCCACCCGCAGCGTGCTGATCTCGGTGGTCACCGCGCCGGCGACGGCTTCCACGTCGTCGCCGGCGACGGACAGGACCGTCGCGATCGGCGAGCAGTCGGGTGTCTCGAGCCGGTCGCCCCGGCAGAAGAGCACCGGTAGGCAGGCCGCCGCCGGGACCGGGCCGGCGGAGAGGCCGGCGAACACTCCGGCCAGGGGGCCGGGTCCCGGGGCGCAGACCGCGACGATGCGCCGCCGGCCGCCGCGGGCCATGGCCCGCGCGGTCTCCCACGCCTCGGCGGGGTTGTGCGCCGCCGTGACATCTCCGCCGAAGAGCTGGGCCGCGGCGCCGACCGCGCGCCAGGCGCCGCCGTGTCCGGCCGCGACGAGGGCGTCCTGGGGGCCGAGGGCGCTGAGCAGGCCGACGGCGACGGCCTCGTCGCCGGTCCGGATCGCGCGGTGCTCCTCCAGGCGCCGGACCAGGAGCATGCGGTGCAGCAGGTCGGTGCGCTGGGCGGCCGTGGCCGTCGCGTGGTGGCTCATCGCCACTCCTCCCGGGGGCCTGTCCCGCGGCGGCCCTCAGACGCATTCTCCGCCCGCCGGTACGTCGGGACCAGAGCATCCCGGCGGCGACGTCAGGGCCGGGAGCGAGTCGGGTGCGGCCGCGCCAAGGTCCTCACGCCCGTGGTGGCGCGGCCGATCGGCGGATCACGGTGCCCGGCTAGCGAGGGAGGTGGTGCCGGCGATGTGGAGACAGGCCCTGGTCCTTCTCTTCGCCGTCTCCGCGCTGGTCGCGGCCGCGGTGACGGTCGAGAGCTGGCGCCGGCGGTCCGCCAACGCGGCGATCCGGGCCCTCGTGCTCATCGGCGCCAGCACCGTCGTCTGGGCGGTAGCCGACCTGTGCGGCGTCCTCGCCGACGATCCCGCCGGCACGGTGGTGGCCAAGGCCGCGATCTTCCCCGCCGTCTGCGCGATCATCGCGGGCGTCTTCTGCCTGTGCCGGTCCGTGGTCGACCGAGGCTGGCGTCTGCCGCGCCGCACCGTGGCGCTGCTCGCCGTCGAGCCGGCGCTGGTCCTGATCGCCGTCGCGACGAACGGGTGGCATCACCAGTTCGTCCTGGCGGAGGTCCGGCCCGGGCTGGGGGGTCTGGCGGTTCCCGGCTTCGGGCTCCTCTTCACTCTGCACGCCGTCTATTCGAACGTCCTGATCGTGGTCTCGATCGGTCGCTTGATCGCCGCCCGGCGGCAGGCGTCGCCGGCGCACCGGCGTGTGCTGGGGCTCGTGCTGGCGGTCGTGGTGCCGCCGGCGCTGGTCAATGCCGCAGTGAACCTGTCGCCCGTGCCGATGGTGGACGTGACGGTCGCGGTCTTCGCCTTCTCCGCCGCCCTACTGCTGTGGGGCCTGGCCCGGCGGTTCTTCGCCGACCTGGTGCCGGTCGCCCACCAGCGGATCCTCGACACCATCGACGACGCCGTCACCGTGGTCGACCTCTCCGGCCGGATCCTGGACCACAACCCGGCCGCGGAGCGCCTGGCCCGGCGGCTGGTGCCGGAGCTGCCCGAGGTCCTCGTCGGGATGCCGGTGGCGTCGCTGCTGGGCCAGCTCGTGCTCACCGACGCCGGTGCGGAACACGACATCGTCGACGCCCACCACCGCGGCATCGATCTCAACGTGCGGGTCAGCGTCCTCGACGACGGGCGGGGCGGGCATCTGGGCTGGACGCTGGTGGCGCGGGACACGACGGAGGCGAACCGGCAACGGCTGGCGCTGGAGCACGCGAACGAGCAGTTGCGTGGGCAGTTGCACACCATCGAGTTGCTCCGCGCCGACCTCGCCGAGCAGGCTGTCCGCGACACGCTCACCGGCCTGCACAACCGTCGGTACCTGATGACGGCGCTGCACCGCGAGGTCTCTCTCGGCAGCCGGGCCTTCACCGTGGCTCTGATCGACATCGACCACTTCAAGCGGGTCAACGACACCTACGGCCATGCCGTCGGCGACGAGGTGCTCAACCACGTGGCCGGGATGCTCAGCGACGAGATGGGCCACGACGACATCGCCTGCCGCCACGGCGGCGAGGAGTTCGTGCTGGTGCTCTTCGACGCCGATCCGGCGGTGGCGCGTGCCCGCGTCGAGAGCCTGCGGGAACGGCTCGCGACCACGCCCGTACGCGCCGGCGACACCTTCGTCCCGGTGACGTTCAGCGCGGGCCTGACCGGATTCACCGGCGCCGGGACGCCGTCGACGCTACTGGCGTCGGCCGACGAGGCCCTCTACCGGGCGAAGCGTAACGGTCGCAACCGGCTGGAGCTGGCGAGCGCCGAGTCGACGTTGTCGTCGGCGGGCTGAGCCCGTCCTACCCCCGGTCGGCCGGACGGTCCCAGCCGTCGCAGCGGTCGGCGCCCTGCTCGCCGTGCGGGTCGACGTCGAGCAGGTCCAGCAGGTCCGGCCCGGAGTGGCCGGTGTCCACCGTCCTGCCGACGAGGCCCAGCTGCGTGGCGCAGTCGCGGCCGAAGCCCTTGACCATGCGATCCGCGCGGGTCGGGTGCCCGCACCGGGGACACTTTCTCATCGGCGCGGGCGCTCGACCGGTTGTCATGATTCCAGTATTCAAGGCGCGGAGCGCGGGTCAGTGCGAACCCTCCGGTTCCGAGACCGAGGCGGCATCCGATTCTTTCCGGGTACGCCTGCGCGTGCGCAACCAGGAGATCGCCGCGACCGACCCGAGGACCAGCAGGAGGGCCGCCTTGAAGCCGAACTTGGAGAAGCCCAGGAAGGCCGCGGCGCGCACCAGGCCGCCGGTCCACCAGTTGGGATCGGTGAGGCGGTCCCAGTCGTAACGCGGCTCCCAGCCGACGATCCACCAGCCGACCGCGTACAGGGCCAGCCCGGCGGCGCCGGCCATGAGGGCGGCGGCCACGAGATGTCCACGGCGAATGTCCTGCGTCCTGCTCACGGGTTTCACCGTACGGACGTCCGACGCCGCTGCCATCCGGCCCGGGACCGACCGGAGGCCCTATCCAAAGTTGGAGTGAGGGGATGGGTCAGGCGGAGACGGCGACCCGGGCCGGCTGCCACTGCTCCGAGCCGAACACCTCGTAGCGGATCCGGTCGTCGCTCACGCCCCGGCGGTGCAGGCCGGCGCGCACCAGCCGCATGAACGGTACGGGCCCGCACAGGTACACCTCGGCCCGAGGCGCCAGCGGGATCAGGTCGGGGTCGAGGAACCCGGTGTACGCGTGCGCGGCGCCGGCCGGCCGCTCGTACCAGACGAGGTGGCGGAAGCTGCGCAGCCGGGAGCCGTGGCTGGTGATCTCCGCGAGAAGGGGGTGCCGGTCGGGGCCGCGATCAGCGTGCGCGACCGTGACGTCGCGGCTGGGGCGGGTCCGGGCGACGTGGTCGAGCATCGCCGCCATCGGCGTGATGCCCACTCCCGCGCTGATCAGCACCAGGGGCGTGTCGTCGTCGCGCAGGGTGAGGTCGCCGTACGGTCGGCTCAGCCGCAGCGTGTCGCCGGGCCGGACCCGGTCGTGCAGGAAGCCGGAGACCACACCGTCCGGCGCGTCCCCGGTGCCACGCACCCGGCGTACGGTGACGCGCAGCGTGCCGCCGGTGGGGGCCTGCGACAGCGAGTACTGCCGGAGCTGGCGACCGTTGCCGGGCAGGTCGACGGCGACGGTGACGTACTGGCCGGGGCGGAAGGCCGGGGCCGGGCCGCCGCCGACCGGGGTGAGCACGAAGGACACCGTGTCATGGGCCTCGGTCACCTTGCTGACCACGGTGGTCTCGAGCCACGGATCGCCGTCGCCCGCCCCCGCCTGCGCGAACAGGCGGGCCTCGCGGCCGATCAGGCGGGCGGCGAACAGCCAGTAGACCTCGTCCCACGCGGCGGCGACCCGCGGGGTCACGGCGTCGCCCAGCACGTCGCGGATCGCGCCCATCAGGTAGCGACCGACCATCGTGTACTGCTCGGGGCGGACGCCGAGGGCGCAGTGCCGGTGGGCGATCCGCTCGACCACGTGGTCGATGGCCGCCGGCTCGGCGCCGGTCAGGTGCGCGGCGAAGGCGGCCACCGCACCGGCCAGCGCGGAGCGCTGCTCGCCGGTGGCCTGCGCGCTGCGGCTGAACAGGTCGAGCAGGTCGGGGTTCTCGCCGAGCATCGTCGCGTAGAACGCGTCGGAGATCGCCGGCAGGTGGTCGGCGACCACCGGCAGGGTCGCCTCGATCACCGGGGCGCTGGTTGCGGACAGCATGAAGTCCTCCTCGAAGGGGGGTTTGCGGGTCAGCGGCGGCCGAGGCTCAGCAGCACCTGGCGGGCCGGGGGCGCGGCGAGGTCGCCGACCGTGATCGGGTCGAGGCTGGTGTAGAACGCCTCCTGCGCGCGGCGCAACGCTCCGCGGAGCCGGCAGCCGCCGCTGAGCGGGCAGGCCGGTTCGCCGTCGCAGTCCACGACCTCGCTCGCGCCCTCGAGGGCGCGGACTATGCCGCCGAGCGAGGACTCCGCGGCGGTGGCGGCGAGGCGGACGCCGCCGCTGCGGCCTCGCACGGTCTCGAGGAGCCCGAGGTGCTGGAGCCGCTGCACCACCTTGGCGAGGTGGTGGCGGGGCACGGCCAGGGCGTCGGCCAGCTCGTCGATGGTGAGCCGGTCGTCGCGGGTCGCCCCCAGCATGAGGATCCGTAGGCCGATGTCCGTGGAGCGGTTGAGTCGCACGGGAAGGACCCTACGGAAAAGAGAGTCTCAAAGTCCTGTTTTATGGCCGGGATCACGATGGTCGATCATGGACGGCTGTTGCGGGGCAGCGTCGCGAGGCTGCGACCACGGACGAGGGCCTGGCGGCGGCCGATCTCGCGTCCGTCGGAGGTGACCTCGATCCCGTCCACCTCGTACCAGTTGTCGTTGTCGTAATGCACCGGCCGGTTCCAGTCGATGCGTTCGACCCGCATCCGCAGGGGGCCCGCTCCGAACCGGTAGTCCGATTCGGGGAAGAGGCTGACCGGGCCCGCCGGGCCGCGATTCCTGTCCATCCGCCGCTCCTGGAGTCACCGTGCCCGTCGCCGGGACGGCCTGCTCGCCGGCGTCACCGATCACCGGCGACGGCGCCTGAGGGGGCACGCGCCAAGCATGGCCATATGCGCACGCCGATGCAAGTACTCCTGCACGTGCATATGCACAATGAGTCGGAAACGGAAGGTTCGGATGTGCGTCATGCACCGATCGGAGGACACCCCCGCGGATGATCAGCGCCCCGGGTCGCCGATCTCGTCGAGGATGGCGCGTACGAGGGCGGGCGTGCGATCGGGCGGTTCGGCCTCCACGCAGGCGCGGTCCATGGTCTGGGCGTAATGGTCCACGTCATGGGGCTTGTCGAGGTAGAGCGCGCTGGTGAGCTGTTCGATGTAGACGATGTCGGAGAGCTCGGGCTCGGCGAACCGCAGGATCGCGAAGGGCAGCCCGGCGGACGCGTGCGAGGCCGACCGCATCGGTGCCACCTGGATGCGGACGTTCGGCAGGTCCGCCGCCTTGATCAGCGCCTCGAGCTGGCCGCGCATGACCGCCAGGCCGCCGACGTGGCGGCGCAGCACGGCCTCGTCCAGCACCGTCCAGAGCTGCGGCGGGTTCGTCCGATGGAGCACCCGCTGGCGGCCCAGCCGCAGGGCCACCCGCCGGTCTATCTCGGTGGGGGAGGCGGCGGTGTGTCCGCGGGTGATCACCGTACGGGCGTAGTCGGCCGTCTGCAGCAGGCCCGGGACGAAGTGGACCTCGTAGGACCGGATCAGCGCCGCGGCCTCCTCCAGGCCGAGGTACGACAGGAACCAGGGCGGCGCGACGTCGGCGAACTCCTGCCACCAGCCGGGCGCGCTGGCCCGCCGGGCGAGTGCCAGCAGGTCGTCGCGCTCATGCTCCGGAACGCCGTAGAAGGCGAGCAGGTCGGCGACGTCGCGTTCCTTGAACGGCACCCGGCCCAGTTCCATCCGGCTGATCTTCGACTCGGAGGCGCGGATCTCCCAGCCCGCGGCCTCCCGGGTGATGTCGCGGCGTTTGCGCAGGCGGCGAAGTTCAGCGCCCAGGCGGATACGTAGCGCCACGGGGCCGGTACCCCCGTCTCCGCCGAGTGTGGTCATCCGCTTCACCTCGATCGGCCGTCGGTCTCCTCGGTGGTGATAACCAGATGCACGTGCATCCAAACGTGCAGCTTCACCGGACGATGCGCAGTCACCTGCACGATCATAGGGGTGCGCCGTCGCGGCTTCATCCCGTTCACCCGGCCGCCGCCACCAGGACATTCATATTCATAGATGCGCTCGGCCCGATTAAGTGATAGATCGATGGCAGAGGCGGCCCGGTCGGCGGCTGCCGTGGCGTCCTGCAGGGAGCGTGACCATGACGGCGACACCGCAAGGGTTCGGCCGCGGAACGGGGATGTTCCGGCGCAAGCCGGTCGAGGACGTCACCGACGAGCGGGAGACCGACCTGTCCCGCTCCCTGGGGCTGTGGCAGCTCACCGCGATCGGCGTGGGCGGCATCATCGGCGCCGGCATCTTCGCGCTCGCCGGTGCGGTCGCGAACCAGACGGCCGGCCCGGCCGTCCTGATCTCCTTTCTGCTGGCCGGGGTCGCCAGCGCCGCCGCGGCACTGTCCTACGCGGAGTTCGCCGGCATGATCCCCAAGGCCGGATCCGCCTACACGTACGGCTACGTCGTGCTGGGCGAGATCGTGGGCTGGTTCATCGGCTGGGACCTGCTGCTGGAGTACACGGCCATCGTCTCGGTGGTGGCGATCGGCATCTCCGGCTACTTCTCGTTCCTCATGGCCGAGCTCGGCGTCGGCCTGCCGGCCTGGATGCTGGGCGCGCCCGGCACCGGGGACGGGCACGTCGTCGACCTGTTCGCGATGGTGCTGTGCCTGCTGATCGCGTACCTGCTGAACCGGGGGATCCGGACGGCCGCCCGGTTCGAGACGGCCGTGGTGGCGCTCAAGGTCGCGGTGGTCCTGCTGGTCGTCGCCGTCGGCGTCTTCTATATCCGTACGAGCAACTACCAGCCGTTCTTCCCCTTCGGCGTGAGCGGGGCGATCACCGGCGCGGCCACCGTCTTCTTCGCCGTCTTCGGCTACGACGCCATGAGTACTGCCGCCGAGGAGTCGCGCGACGCCCGCCGCCACCTGCCCAAGGCGATCATCTACTCGCTGGTGTTCTCCATGGTGCTGTACGTCGCGGCGACGCTCGTGCTGACCGGCATGCAGAACTACCGCGAGATCGACCCGGAGAGCGGCTTCGCCTCGGCCTTCGCCGCCGTCGGCCTCTCCGGCCTGGCCGACGTCATCGCGGTCGGCGCGATCGTCGGCATCCTCACCGTCATGTTCACCTTCATGCTGGGCGTGACCCGCGTCTGGTACGCGATGAGCCGCGACGGCCTGCTCCCCGCCTGGTTCGCCCGCCTGCACCCGGTGCGTCGGGTGCCGAGCCGGGTGACGTGGATCGTCGGCGTGGCCTCCGCCGTCATCGCGGGCTTCCTGCCCATCCGCGAGGCGGCCGAGCTCACGAACATCGGCATCCTGCTCGCCTTCGTCGTGGTCTGCGTCGCGGTGATCGTGCTGCGCTACCGGCGTCCGGAGCTGCCCCGGACCTTCCGGCTGCCCCTGATGCCGGTGATCCCGGCGGTCGGCGTGATCTTCTCGCTCTGGCTGATCACCTTCCTCGCCCCCGTCACGTGGCTGCGCTTCGGGATCTGGTTCGCGCTGGGCCTGGTCGTCTACCTGGCCTACAGCCGCCGGCACTCGAAGCTGAACAGGTCCGACGCGCCACGGTAGACGCGGCCTCCGGCCGCGGAAGCGCCGCGGTGGCCGTGGCCACCGCGGCGTGGCTCCGCCGTGGTCGTCAGCGGGACCAGTCGTCGAGCACGGCCGCCACCTCGACGCGGTCCCGGACCGGATCCGGGGCCGGGCGCGGCGGTGCGGCGGGCGTCCGGCCGAAGCGCGGCGCCGGCGCAGGATGCACCTCGGCGCCGACGTCCACGAAGGTGCCGCGAGCGACATTGTGCGGATGATCGGGCGCCTCGGCGGGAGACAGCACCGGCGCGACGCACGCGTCCAGGTCGGCGAAGACCTTGGTCCACTCGGCCCGGGTGCGTTGCGCGAACCGGTCCGCGAAACGCCGCCGCAGGTCGTCGCGCCTCGCCGGATCGTCGCGGTCCGGCAGGGTGTCGTCGCCCTCGAGGCCGAGGCCGGCGAGCAGTTGCGCGTAGAAGGCCGGTTCGAGCGCGCCCACCGCCATGTAGTGGCCGTCGGCGGTGGCGTACGTGTCGTAGCAGGGCGACCCGCCGTCCAGCATGTTGGTGCCGCGCGGCCCGCGCCACTGCCCGGCGCCGACCAGACCGTGCAGGAACGCCGTGAGCAGGGCCGAACCGTCCACCATCGCGGCGTCCACGACCTGGCCCGCGCCCGAGCGTTCCCGTTCGAGCAGGGCGGCGAGCACCCCGACCGCCAGCAGCATCCCGCCGCCGGCGAAGTCGCCGAGCAGGTTCATCGGGGCGTGCGGGGGCTGGCCGGCCCGGCCCAGCGGCTCCAGGGCGCCGGACAGCGCGATGTAGTCGATGTCGTGCCCGGCCCGGTGCGCCAGCGGGCCGTCCTGGCCCCAGCCGGTTATCCGGGCGTACACCAGGCGGGGATTGTGCCGCAGGCAGACGTCGGGGCCGAAGCCCAGGCGCTCGGCGACGCCCGGCCGGTACGCCTCGACGAGCACGTCGGCGCGCCCGGCCAGCCGCAGCAGATCGGCGACTCCCGCCGGCGACTTCAGGTCGAGCGCGGTGACCCGGCGGTTGCGTTGCAGCGGACCGCCGCTGGGTGGCGCCGGCGTCGCGGCACGGGGGCCGGGCCGGTCGACGCGCACCACGTCGGCGCCGAGGTCGGCGAGCACCATGCACCCGAACGGGGCCGGCGCCAGGCTGGCCAGTTCGACCACCCGGACGCCGGCCAGCGGTCCCCGAGCGGGTGGGTTCACGACGCCGGGTGACCCGCTCCGGGCTCCACCCGCGCCTCCGGTCCCGGGAAGATCAGGGCCTCGTGCCCGCTGTCCTGCCAGTGCACCCGGTACGGCGGGGTGCCGTCCGGATGGGGCACCTCGACGATCACGCCGACGCGCCGCGGATCGCCGACGTGGATACCTTCCAGGACGAGCCGGTCGCCGACGTGTGCGTTCATCGTTCCTCCTGCGAGTGGTCGCGGCCCCGACGGGCGGGGACGGGATGGAGTCCGGTGCGTGGTGCCGGCACCGGCGGGGCGAACGAGGCCGGGATGACGACGGCGAGCGGGCATTCCGTGGTCCCGATCAGGCCGCGTGCCGTCGTGCCGACGGGATCCGCGGCTCCGGCGGCACGGCTGCGGGACGCCACGACGAGCAGGGCGGCGGCGGCGCTCAAGGCGCGCAGGGCGCACACCGGGTCGTCGTCGTGCAGGATCTCCCGTTCGGCCTCGGCGGCCACCTCCGGGGGGAGGTGGTCGTAGAGGACCGCGGACAGCAGCCGGTCGGCGTCGGACATGCGCGGGCAGCCCCGGGCGCCCGGGCGGGCGTCGCCGCGCGCTCCCCAGACGTGCACGACCCGCAGCGGAGCCGATCGCCGGCGAGCCTCGGCGGCGGCATATCGCAGGATTTGCCCGCAGTTGCCGTCATCCTCGACGGCCGCGACGACGGCCGTTCCCGTCGCGGTGGACGGTCCTATGACGACGGTGTCGCCGGGCCTGGCGGCCCGGATCAGCTCGAGTGGTGTCTCGCCCGCGTCGCCGGGCCGGGAATCGGCCGCGGAGAGCCCAGTGGTCATCGTTGACTCCTCGTGCTCGCGTCCTCACAGTATCGGCCACGGTGGGCGAACGAGTCCACTTAAGGCTGTGCTCACGGGAACGACACGCACTGTTCACTTCGACCGGCGACGATCCGCCGATGACGGTACGCACACCGGTCCTCGCCACCGCCGCCCGGGAGCTCGCGGAGGCGCTGCTCGGCGCGATGGGCGATCGTTGGCGGCACACCCGGGGTGTGGCCGAGCGCGCCGGCGACCTGGCACCCGCGCTGGGCGTCGACGCCGACGTCCTCGTCGCCGCCGCGTGGCTGCACGACATCGGGTACGCCGCGCCGACCGTCGTCACCGGCTTCCATCCCCTCGACGGCGCCGATCATCTCGTCGGGCGGGGCTGGCCGGCGGCGGTGACCGCGCGCGTCGCCCACCACTCCGGTGCCCGGTTCGTCGCCGCGGCGCGGGGCCTGGGGGAGCGGCTCGCGGCGTACCCGTACGAGGAGGGCATGCTGTCGGACGCGCTGACCTACGCCGACCAAACGGTGGGGCCGCGCGGCGAGCGGGTCACCGCCGCGAGCCGGCACGAGGAGATGCTGCGCCGGCACGGGCCCGGCTCGTGGAACGCGAGGGTCGACCACCTGCGCGGCCCCTACCTGCTGGGGGTCGCGGACCGGGTGGAGCGGTGCCTGCGTGCTCAGTCGCCGGTGAGGCGGTGGTAGGCGTACGTCCCCGCCCACAGGACCACGCCGACGAGTAGCAGGACGCCGGCCACGCGGTAGTCGCCGCCGGCGCGCCCGGACAGCGGGCTCGCGAGGTAGGCGCACACGATCGCGCCGAGCACCGGGATGGCCGTCGGCGCGTGGAAATGGCGGTGCTCGACCCGGTCGCGCCGCAGCACCAGCACCGCGACGTTGACGATCGTGAAGACGCAGAGCAGCAGCAGCGACGTCGTCCCGCCCAGCGCCGCCAGGTCGGCGAACCAGATCAGCGCGAACGCGACAAGCGTCGTGAAGACGATCCCGACCCAGGGGGTACGCCGGGAGCGGTGCACGCGGCCCAGCACGCGCGGCAGCACCCGCTCGTTGGCCATGCCGTAGAGCAGGCGGCTGGCCATCAGCATGTTGATCAGCGCGGAGTTGGCCACCGCGAACATGGTGATGAACGCGAAGACCGTCAGGGGGAACGCCGGCGCGCCCGCGGACACGACCTTGAGCAGCGGCGCCTCTCCCTCGCCCAGGTCCGCCGGGGTGACCAGGGCGACCGCCGAGATCGCCACGAGCACGTAGATCACGCCGGTGACGCAGAGCCCGGTCAGCATCACCTTGGGGAAGATCCGGACCGGGTCGCGGGTCTCCTCCGCCATGTTGACCGAGTCCTCGAAGCCGACCATGGCGAAGAACGCCAGGGCGGTCGCCGCGGTGACCGACAGGACGGCGTTCTCGCCGGCGGGCGCGTCGAAGTCGACCAGCCGCGACAGGTCGCCGTTGCCGCCGCCGAGCGCCCAGGCCCCGATGCCGATGACGATCAGCAGGCCGGTCAGCTCCACGAGGGTCAGGACGACGTTGACCTTGACGCTCTCGCCCACGCCCCGGAAGTTGATCAGGGCGATCAGGGTCATGAACGCGACCGCGACGGCGGTCAGCCCCAGTCCCTCGCCGAGCGAGACGTCGAAGGCCTCCGCGAAGTTGCCGGCGAACGCCTTCGACGCGCTGGACGCCGAGGTCAGCCCCGAACACATCACGGCGAAGGTCACCATGAACGTCAGGAAGTGCATCCCGAACGCCTTGTGCGTGTAGAGCGCGGCGCCCGCCGCCCGCGGATACTTGGTCACGAGCTCGAGATAGCTGAACGCGGTCAGCAGGGCCACCGTGAAAGCGAGCAGGAACGGCAGCCACACCGCGCCGCCGACCTCGGCCGCGACCTTGCCGGTGAGCGCGTACACGCCGGTGCCGAGGATGTCGCCGACCACGAAGAGCAGCAGCAGGCCGGGGCCGATGACCCGTTTGAGCGCCGGCTGGTCGGGGGTCGTGATCGTCTCCGGGGTGCCCGCCTCTGCCATGGCCGCGTACCTCCGGCGTGGGTCGTGTCCTGGGTGGCTCGAGCCTCGTACACATCGACGGATCTGTCGAGTGTCCCTTGTCCACGGCCGTGCCGTGCAGCAGGATCGATGCCATGCGTATCGTGCTCGCCGCGAACCCGGAGGCCGACCAGCCGTGGGTCGCCGACGCGGCCGCGGGCCTGGCCCGGCAGACCGGGGGCACGGTGGCGGTGGTGGCCGTCGACGAGGTGGAGCTCGAGCGGCTGGCGGCCGCGCCGCGCGGCGTCTACACCGAGCGTGCCGAGCACGCCGCGTCGGCGGCGGTGGAGCGCCTGACGGCGGCCGGGGTCGAGGCGACCCGCACGGTGCTGCCCGGGCGCGCGCTCGAGCGCATCCTCGCCTTCGCCGACGAGCAGGACGCCGACCTGATCATGGTCGGCTCCAGCACCCGGCCCAGGCTGGCGGAGCGCCTGCTGGGCAGCCTGCCCCTCGACCTGATCAAGAGGTCGTCGCGGCCGGTGGTGGTGGTCACCCACCCACAGTCGTCCTGACCCGGAGCGGGCGGGTGCGCCGTCAGGCGAGCGGCGGCAGGCCGAACACGTCCGCCAGGCCGGTCACCTGGATCGCCTTGCGCACCGGCTGCGACGGGTTGGTCAGCGTCAGCGTGACGCCCTCCGCGGCCGCCGAGTTGCGGGCGCTGACGAGCGCGCCCAGGGCATAGGAGTCGATGAAGGTCAGCCGGCTGACGTCGACGTGCAGATAGCGGCAACCGGTGCCGCGGGCGGCCGAGGCGAGGCTGTCGCGCACCTCGTCGGCACAGTCGAGGTCGAGGTCTCCGTCGAGCGCCGCGGCGAGCAGTCCGTCGGAGGTGACCGGCTCATATGCGACCAAGGTGTTCCTGGACATCTGTCCGAGGATAGTCGGGTTCGGGCGAACCGGCTCGGTGGGCCGGCGCCGGTCACAGTGGGTCACAGCGCGCCGCGGTCCACGAAGCTGACCGTGAGATCGTCGGGAAAGTCGTCGGGGTGCTCGACGTAGACGGCCCGACGCTCCTCGCTCCACTGCACCAGGCCGTACTCCGCGTTGGAGAGCGAGTACGTCGGGCGGCCCTTGTCGTCCTTCTCGCCGGTGGGGGTGATGACGAACAGCGTGGCCTTGGTGACCTCGCAGTCGGTGGCCGTCAGCGACCCCGGCCCGGCGGGGTCGACCCGGACGCCGAGGCACCGCTCGCCGTCCTTGTCCGGCACCACCGACTTGATCAGGTAGTCCACGCCGACGGGGTCGAGGCTGAACAGGGCGTCGTCGCCGGTGCCGGCGGACGCCCGCGCCGGACCCTTTTCCGGCAGGGCCAGGTCGCGGTCGATCTCGGCCAGGTGCAGCAGGGCGCGGCGGTTGCCGGCGAAGATGGCGCTCTCGTCGGTGCTGGGAGTGACGCTGGGTGGCGCGGGCGTTCCCATGCCGCTCGGCCGCACCGGCAACGACCCCGGCTGCCCGCGGAAGACGTCGGTCAGGGTGGCGGCGGCGACCAGCGCGGCGACGGCGAGCACCGCCAGCACCACGGAGACGACCTTTCCTCGGCGCTTTTGGCCGGCGGGAGAGGCGGGCGCCGGCTTCTCCGGCTCCGGGGCCGGTGGCGGCGGCACGGGCGGCTCAACGACCGGTCCGGGGCCGGCCAGCAGCGCGTCGAGCAGCTGGCGGGCGGTGGGCCGGTCGGCCGGATCCTTGGCCAGGGCCCGCTCGACCAGGTCGTGCAGCGCCGAGGGCAGGTCGGTGAGCAGCGGGGGCTCGGTGAGGATCCGCAGGGCGGTGGCGGCTGGGGTGTGCGCGGCGAAGGGAGTGCGACCGGACGCGGCGTGGGCGATGACGGCACCCCACGCGAAGATGTCCGCGGGGTAGCCGACGCTGTGATGGTGCGCCGGTTCGAAGCGCTCCGGCGCCATGTAGGCGATGGTGCCGATCATCTGGTCGGTGGCCGTGTGGTGGCTGGTGAGCTCCTGCGGCCGGGCGATGCCGAAGTCGATGACCTTGATGCCGCCCGGGGGCAGCAGGACGTTCGCGGGTTTGAGGTCGCGGTGGATGACGCCGGCGCCGTGGATGGCGGTCAGCGCGGTAGCGGTGCCGATGGCCAGGCTCTGCAAGGCGGCGCCCGTCAGGGGGCCCTGGTCCCTGAGGATCGTGTCCAGGCTGGGGCCGTTGACGTATTCGACGACCAGATAGGGCGGGTCGTGGCAGGGGTCGGCGTCGAGGACCTCGGCGGTGCTGAACGGGGGCACCTGCTGGGCGCGGTTGACCTCGCTGCGGAAGCGGCCACGGTATTCGGGGTCGTCGGCATGCTCCGGGCGGACCATCTTGAGCGCCACGGGTCGTCCCTCGGGTGTTTCGCCGAGGTAGACCGTGCCCATGCCGCCCTGGCCGAGGCGGGCGAGGAGCCGGTAGCGGCCGATCCGGCGAGGATCACCGGGTAGCAGCGGCCGGCTCATCAGTCCCTCATCCCACCTCTCGGGGCACAGCGCCCGGAGCACCCTACCGTTGCGGCGGGCGGTGCGTCCCGCTACGAACGGTCCGCGGTCAGCACCGCGAGGGCGGACACCAGCCGGTCGATGTCGTCGTCGCAGGTGCCGAGGCCGAAACTCACCCGCAGCAGGCTCGGGGAGCCGGCCTCGCAGGGCGCGGACGCGCTCCCGGCGGTGAGCCTGCGGGTCAGCGGGTGGGCGCAGAACTGCCCGGCGCGGACGCCGATCCCGAACTTGTCCGCGAGCTGGGTGGCCACGACCGAAGGATCACGGCCCGGCAGCGCGAGCGCCACGATGCCGACTCGTGGCGCGGCCCCGCGGAACGCGGTCACCTCGACCACGCCCGGCACCTCGGCCAGCCCGGCGCGCAACCTCGCCAGCAGCTCCTGCTCGCGCTGGTGCAGCGCCACCCGGTCGGCGCGACCGAGCGCCGCGCATACGGCGCCGAGGGCCGCCGCGCCCAGCAGATTCGGGGTGCCGCCCTCGTGGCGCGCCGGCCCGGTCGCCCAGGTCACCTCGCCCGGCTGGTCGCCGACCACCGCGCTCGCCCCGCCGCCGCTGAGGTACGGCGGCGCCGCGTCCAGCCAGTCGGACCGGCCCGCCAGCACGCCGGCACCGAACGGGGCGTAGAGCTTGTGGCCCGAGAACGCCACATAGTCGGCGTCGAGGTCGGCGAGGCCCACGGGGGAGTGCGGGGCGAGCTGGGCGGCGTCGACGGCCACCCGGGCGCCGTGCGCGTGCGCCACGGCGGCGATGCGGCGCACCGGCCAGACCTCCCCGGTGACGTTGCTGGCGCCGGTCACCGCGACCAGCGCGGGGCCCCGTACGGTCGCGAGGGCCTTCTCGACGGCGGCGACGGCCGCGTCCGGGCTCTCCGGGCAGGCCAGCCGCAGCTGCCGCGGCCAGGGCAGGAGGTTGGCGTGGTGCTCGCCGTCGAAGACGATCGTGGTGGTGTCCCGCGGCAGGGCGCGGGCGAGCAGGTTCAGCGCGTCGGTGGTGTTGCGCGTGAAGACGACGGTGTCGCCGGGTCGGGCCCCGACGAACGCGGCCACCCGGTCACGGGCGCGCTCGTAGGCCAGCGTCGAGGTCCGCGCGCGGACGCCGGTGCCGCGGTGCACGCTGCCGTACCAGGGGATCAGGTCCCGGACGGCGTCCTCGGCGGCGCGCACGCAGGGCGCTGACGCGGCGTAGTCGAGGTGGGCGAAGCGGACGCTGTCGCCGTTGGCCAGCGCCACGTTCGCGTTGGGGTCGACGACGTCCAGGTCGTGCCGCACGGTCAGGATCACGGAAACCTCCACGGGGTCGGGGACCCCGCAGGGACCCGCGCTTGCCCGCGTCGTCGTCGACGCCGGCCTGGTCCTCACCCGGGGCACCCCATCGCGGATGGAAGGGTTGCCGGCCAGCGAGCCGGGGCTTGTCGCTGGCACTCATGACCACCGCCGACCGTATCAGACATCCCCCTAGGGTGTTCTCCGGCCGATTTGGCAACTGATTGTGATAACGGAACTACGGTAAGTCCTGGCATCTGTCGGAAAAGAGCGAAAGGTACGACATGAAACTGGTCAAACGTCTGGCAGTCGGCGCCGGAGTGGCCGCCGCGGCGCTCGTGCTGAGCGCCGGACCCGCGAGTGCGGGCCACCGCCACGACCACAACGGCAACACCAATGTGGGCCTGCTGAACGGCAACAGCCTCGAGATTCCGGTGCACATCCCGATCAACTTCTGCGGCAACGGCATCGCCATCCTCGGCATCACCAGCACCAGCGCCACGTGCGTCAACGACGACTGACGACGTAGCACTGTCAACGGCGTCCGGAAGTGGGGTGGCACGCAGGATCACCCCCTCCGGGCGTCGGCTTCGGCGGAAGATCGGCTTACGGCTCAGTGATTTCGCGCACATGCCGATGGGATCAAGTGCGGCAGCTGTACGCCGCCACCCAAGTGGAGGGATGACCACGTGCGGCGGTTCTCAATCGGCACCCGGTTGTTCGGGACCTTCGCCGCTGTACTCGTGCTGCTGCTCGGCGTCGCCGCGATGGCCTTCGCCACGATCGTCGCCCAGCGGGGCTCCGCCAACGACGTCCGGCGGCTCGAGGTGGCGACGCGGCAGGCGGAGGAGATCAAGACCCACGCCGCCACGCTCAACGGCTGGCAGGCGAGTTACATCAACGACATCTACCGGCTCGGGGCCGGGCGCGCGATCGGCGGCGACTCGGTCGCCTTCAAGGCCTGGCAGCAGGAGCGCGACACCTTCAAGACGTTCCTCTCCCAGGTGGACGCGGGCGCCTTCAACGGCACCGAGAAGGCGCTGTTCGAGCAGGTCGGCGGCGAGCTCGACACCTACATCGGGGTCAACGAGAAGCTCGTCTCCGCATACAAGCCGGGCACCCAGCAGGCGCTGTTCAACGCCGACCTGATCGCGATCAACGACAGCTTCAACAGCTACTACCGGATCATGGTCCACGCGCAGAAGCTCGCCACCTCGGTGGACGCCCGCAGCGTCGCGGCCGTGCAGGCTTCCGCCGAGGAGGCCCAGCGGGCCCAGTGGGCCATCGGCGTCGCCACCGTCCTGGCCCTGCTGCTCGGCGCCGGCTCCGCGTGGGTCGTCACCCGCAGCATCGTGCGCCCGGTCGGCGCCGCCCGCGACGCGCTGCGCCGGGTGGCCGACGGCGACCTGACCGAGACGCCGAAGAGCAAGTGGCACGACGAGGTGGGCCAGATGGCCGTCGCGCTCGGGCAGGCGGTCGACTCGGTCCGCGCGATCGTCTCCGACGTCGCGGTGCAGGCCGACGCGCTCACCCGCACCTCCGCCGACCTGGACGCCGTCTCGGCGGCCTTCTCCAAGAGCGTCGGGGACACCTCGTTGCAGGCGGACCTGGTCGCCGGCGCGGCCGAGGACGTCAACCGCAACGTGGACACGATGGCCTCCGGCTCGGAGGAGATGGGCATCTCCATTCAGGAGATCTCCCGCAACGCCACCGACGCCGCCAACGTCGCTTCCGAGGCGGTCGCGGCCGCCGAGACCGCGAACGGCACCGTGGCCAACCTCGGCTCGTCGTCCTCGGCGATCGGCGACGCCGTACGGCTGATCACCAGCATCGCCGAGCAGACCAACCTGCTCGCGCTGAACGCCACCATCGAGGCGGCCCGCGCCGGTGAACTCGGCAAGGGCTTCGCGGTCGTGGCCGGTGAGGTCAAGGATCTGGCGCAGGAGAGCGCCAAGGCCGCCGAGGAGATCGACGGCCTGGTCAAGGCGATCCAGGGCGACACCGAGGCGGCGGTGGTCGCCATCGGGCACATCGGCGGGGTCATCGCCCGCATCAGCGAATACCAGATCAGCATCGCCGGGGCCGTCGAGGAGCAGACGGCCACGACCGTCGAGATGAGCCGTGGCGCCGTGGCCGCCTCGAGCGGCACGGCCAGCATCGCCGAGAACATCCGCGCGGTGGCCGCCGCGACGTCGGTCACCTCGGCGGAGGTGGCCCGCGCCCGCGAGGCCGCGGCCGAGCTGACCCGCATGTCCACCACGCTGCGCGACGCCGTCGGGCAGTTCCGGTACTGAGGGATGCAGATGCGCAGAAGGATCACCGCCGCCCTGCTGGCCGCCTCCGTCGCGACGCTGTCGGCCTGCACCGCCGCGCCGGTCACCGACAAGACCGACGCCAAGCTCATCGGACTCGGCCGGGAGGCGATCCACGTCGGCATCGCGTACGACCACGCCGGCCGTGGCGACAAGAGCTTCAACGACGCGGCCGGCCAGGGCATCGACCGGGCGAAGAAGGAACTGCTCGTCGAGGCGACCGAGGTCACCACGAAGACCGAGGACGACGCGGGCCGTACGGCGGCGCTGCGCGAGCTCGTGCAGGCGGGCAGCAATCCGGTCATCGCCGTCGGCTTCCTCTACGCCGGTGCCGTCAAGGCCGTCGCGGCGGAGCACCCCGACCGGCTGTTCGCCATCATCGACGACGACTCGGTGCAGGCGAAGAACGTGATGTCGCTGATCTTCTCCGAGGAGCAGGGCTCGTTCCTGGTCGGCGTGGCGGCCGGCCTGGCGTCCAAGAGCGGGCGGGTGGGCTTCATCGGCGGTGTGGACGTACCGGTCATCCGCAAGTTCGGGGCCGGGTATGCCGCCGGCGCGAAGAGCGTCGACTCGGGCATCCGGGTCGAGGCGCGCTACCTGACCAAGCCGCCGGACTTCAGCGGCTTCGGTTCGCCGGACAAGGGCAAGGCCGCCGCGGCGGCGATGATCGACGACGGCGCGGACGTCATCTACTCGGCGGCCGGCGGTTCGGGCCAGGGCTCGTTCGAGGCCGTCGCGACCGCGAAGGGCGTGTGGGCGATCGGCGTCGACAGCGACCAGTACGCCACGGCCGACGCCAAGGTGAAGGACCGGATCCTGACCTCGATGCTCAAGCGCGTCGACAACGGCGTCTTCCAGGAGATCCAGGCGTTCATCAAGGGCGACCGGTCCGGCGGCGTGCGGCGCTACGACCTCAAGGTCGACGGCCTCGGGTACGCGACCTCGAACCCGGCGCTCAAGAAGTACATCCCCGGCATGGAGAAGGCCCGGTTCCGCATCCTGCGCGGCGCGGAGAAGGTCCCGACGAGCTAGGTAGTGCGTAGGGCGGCGATGACGTCGTCCTGAACGTTCTCGGCGTCGACCCGGAGGGCGGCCCTCAGCGCTGTCCCGGCGTCGCGGCCGAGCACGCCGCGCAGTGCCACCGCCAGCGCCCGCAGCTCGGGCGAGGGCCGGTCGAGCCAGCGACGCACCTCGCGCCCCAACGCCGAGTCCATCGCGACCGGTTGTCCCTCCCCGCGTGCCGCCCGCGTCAGGGCCGCGTCGAGGCCGGGTGCGTCGGCGACGCCGAGAGCCGTGGCGCGCCGGCGTACCTGGCCGACCGCCACCTCCCGCGTGCGGTCCTCGCCGGCGGCCTCCGCGGCGGCGAACACGGCGGCGAACCGGCGACCGGGACGCAGCAGGTCGCCGGGGCGGGCCGGGCCGACGAACCAAGGCTCGATCCGCGCGGACAGCCGGGGCACGCCGAGCGGATCCTCGGGGATCCGCGCGCCGGTGAGCCGCTGGGCGAGGACCATGGCCTTGGCCTCGGCGTCGCGCCAGGTCTCGTCGTCCTCGCCGTCCGGCTCACGCAGCCCGATCGCCCGCATCAGGTGCCGCAGCAGGTCCGGGTCGGAGCCCCAGGTGAGCTCGGGCGACGGGTACGCCGGGTCGAACGCCACCGTGGTGGTGCCGGCCACCGCGTAGGTGAACCGCGGCGACGCCGCCTCGTCGTGCAGCACCGACAGGGCCTCCGTGCCGCGCGAGACCGCCTCCAGCAGGACATGGTCGGCCCCCTCGGCGCCGCCGGGCTCGATCACCACGCTCCACCGGCCGAGGTCGATGGCGGCGGCCGCGCCGTCGAGGTCCCGGCCGGTGCGCTCCGCGACGGTGTCCGGGTACGCGCCCAGGCGGCCCAGGGCCGCCCGCTCGTCGACGCCCTTGACGAAGGTCAGGCAGAACCGCGGGCCGAGTTCCGCCGCCCGGGCCCGGGCATACGCGAGGTCATCCACGCCGGCAGCCTAAGCCGCCGCCCCAGTTCAGTGCCGGTACGGCGCCGTGGCGCGCTCGAGGACGTCGTCGGCGGGGCAGCGACCGCGCATGACGTGGCGCTCGATGAAGGTCGCCACCGCGTCGCGCAGCTCGCGCGCGACGCCCAGCCGGGTGAGCCCCTCGTAGGCCGCCACGAAGCAGGATCGCGCGGCGGTGGCCAGCGCCGGGTCGGTGAGGGCATCGCGGGAGGCGCGTTCCCACAGGCCCGGGATGGTTCGCAACGGCTCCGTCGCGGCGAGCGCCCGCGCCGCCGCGATCGGGTCGTCCATCAGCGCGGCGGTGACCGCGACCGGGATCCGCCAGCCGGCGCCCGGCTGGCGGTCGGCCACGTCGATCTCCAGGTGCCGGCGGGCGGCGACCGGTGGCCGGAAGGTACGCAGATGGCGGGTGAGGTCGGCGGGATCCGGGCGGCCACCCGGACCGGAGCGCGTCCACTCCCGAAAGGTCCGGGAATCGCGGGCCACCGGCGCGTCCATCACCCGGGCGGCCCAGTCGGCCCGGGGATCGGCGGTGCACGGCGGCAGCCGCCGCAGGGCCTGGCGGTTGCTGCGCCAGCCGGTCGGCCGCCCGTGCCGCAGCGGGGAGTTGGCGAAGGCGGCCGCCAGCACCGGCGCCAGCGCGTGCGCCAGGAACCAGCGTCGGCGCAGGCCCAGGAGCCCGTCCTCGTCGAGGCCCGCCTCAAGAGCCACGCGGACGCCCGCCGTCGCCCAGCCGGGCGAGGCGCCCGGCGCCGCCGGGTCCACAGTGTCGGACGCCTGCTCGAGGACCGTCAGGCCGTGCCCGTCGAAAAGCGGCTGGGGCAACGCCAGGTCGTCGGTCAGGCGATCGAGCGCCGCGTCGATGCCCGGCGACGGCGGACCGCTCACCACGGCGATCCGGGGCGAGCGGGCGGTCAGGTAGCCGTGCCGCAGGCGCGGACGCTCGGTGACCAGCGAGCCCGTCAGCGAGCCGGGCAGGCCCGGCCGCGACACCAGCAGATCCACGGCCGCGCCGACGAAGCCCGGCAGCGCGGGCGCGAACGCGCTGTCGGCGATGAGTGTCTCGGCGGCACGTTCGGTGAGCGACGTCATGGTCAGGTATCCTACCTCGCCCATAGAAATTGAGGGTAGTCTGCCCTCTGTGCATCGACGGGCTTGCATCGCCCGGCCGTGGAATCGATAAGGTGGTCTATCCCCTGTGGAACTATCCGAGGACGGTCATGCGTAGACACGTCTCCCTCATCCTGACCGCGACGATGCTGGTCGGAGCCCTCTCCGCGTGCCAGGGCGGTGGTGGCGGTTCGTCGTCGGCCGCCTTCGATCCGGCGACCTGCCAGGGCGGCACCCTGTCGGTGCTCAACCAGGGCGGCATCACGCACCTCGACCCGGCCCGGCTCTACACCTCCGGCGGTGGCAACATCCCGTCGCTGCTGTTCCGCACCCTCACCACCCGCAACCGGCTGCCCGGCGAGGCCGGCACCAAGCCCGCCCCCGATCTGGCCACCGACCTGGGCACGCCCTCCGACGGCGCCCGCACCTGGACCTACCGGCTGCGCGACGACATCTTCTTCTCCGACGGCACTCCGATCCGGGCGGCCGACGTCAAGTACGGCATCGAGCGCTCGTTCGCGCCCGAGCTGCCCGGCGGCGCGCCGTACCTGCGGGACTGGCTGGCCGGCGCCACCGGCTACCAGGGGCCGTACAAGCAGCCCGAGGGGCTCAAGGCCATCGAGACACCGGACGACCGGACGATCGTCTTCCGGCTCCGCAAGCCCGAGGGCGACTTCCCCTACCTCGCCACGGCCACCCAGTTCGCGCCGGTGCCCAGGGACAAGGACAAGGGCGTCGGCTACGAGAAGCACCCGATCTCGTCCGGGCCCTACATGGTCGCCTCGTACGAGCAGAAGAAGACCCTCTCGCTGGTCCGCAACCCGCACTGGAAGCGCTCGTCGGACACCCTGCGCTACGCCTGCCCCGACAAGATCGAGGTGACCGCCGGCCTCGACGCCGCCGTCATCAACCAGCGCCTGAGCACCGGCGCCGGGCAGGACGCCAACGCCGTCACCACCGACGCGGTCGTCGGGCCCGAGCAGCTCGCCCAGCTCGGCACCGGGTCCGAACTGGACAAGCGGGTGGCCCGCGGGGAGTTCCCGTCGACCACCTACCTGGCCTTCGACACCACCCAGAAGCCGTTCGACGACGAGCGGGTGCGCCAGGCGCTGTCGTACGCGATCAACCGCACCTCGGTCGTCAACGCCCTCGGCGGCAGCGCGGTCGCCGGGCCCTCGACCACCTTCCTGCCCCCGCAGAAGGCCCTCGGCTACCAGCCCTACGACTACTTCCCGGCCGGCGACACCGGCAACCCGGCGAAGGCCAGGGAGCTGCTCGCCGCCGCCGGGCACGGCGGTCTCGCGATCGAGCTGGCCCACGAGAACGACGACGCGCAGGGTCTGGGCCCGAAGGTCGCCGCCGCCGTGCAGGAGGCGTTCAAGCAGGCCGGCGTGACCGTCACGCTCAACGCCGTCGACAGCGCGACCTACCGCGACGTCACCGGCAAGCCGTCCACCCAGCCGGCGCTGTCGCTGCAGAGCTGGGGCGCCGACTGGCCCTCCGGCGGCCCGTTCCTGATCCCGATCTTCGACGGTCGCCAGATCATCACGGCGGGCGGCAACTTCAACCTCGCCCAGTACGACGACGCGGGCGTCAACGCCGAGATCGACGCGATCAACGCGCTGACCGACCCGGCCGCCGCCGCCCCGCGCTGGGGCGCCCTGGACGCCAAGCTCGGCAAGCTCGCCCTGGTCCTCCCGCTCACCCACCCCAAGGACGTCTATCTGTACGGCAAGAACGTGAAGAACGCCGTGCCGGACGGTTGGCGGGGCACCTACGACCTGGCCCGGATCTCCGTCAAGTGATCGTCCCGCGCCGCCTGTTCGGCGACCGCGCCTTCCTCACGGGCGCGGTCGTCGCCGCGGTCATGGTGCTCGTCGCACTGACCGCACCGCTGCTGACCGCCCTGGCCGGGCAGGACCCGACCACCTTCCACAGCGAGCTGCTCGACTCGGCCCGCGGCGGCGTGCCCGTCGGCCGCTTCGGCGGGATCAGCGGCGAGCACTGGCTCGGCGTCGAGCCCGGCACCGGCCGCGACCTGTTCGCCCGGGTCGTCTACGGCGCCCGCGTCTCGCTCGGCGTCGCGGTCTCGGCGCTGCTGCTGCAACTGCTGGTCGGCGTGGGCGTGGGCGTCGCCGCGGGCCTGGGCGGGCGGTGGGCGGACGCCGCCCTGAGCCGGCTCGCCGACCTGGTTCTGGCGTTCCCCAGTCTGGTGCTCGCCATCGCCCTGCTCGCCATCGTGCCGCAGAGCTGGCCCCGACCCGCCCTGCTGGCCGTGGTCATCGCGGTGCTCGGCTGGGGCGGCACGGCGCGGATCACCCGGGGCGAGACCCTGTCGCTCAAGACCCGCGACTATGTGGCCGCCGCGCGGGTCTCGGGTGCGGGGCCGCTGCGGGTCGCACGCCGGGAGATTCTGCCCGGCCTGGCCGCGCCCGTGCTCGCGTACGCGGCCCTGGTGCTGCCCGCCAACATGATCGCCGAGGCCGGGCTGTCGTTCCTCGGCGTCGGGGTGCGGCCGCCGACCCCGTCGTGGGGGCAGATGCTCTCCAGCGCCACGACGTGGTTTCGCGCCGACCCGGCGTACGTGTGGATCCCGGGCGGTCTGCTCTTTCTCACCTTGCTGGCGTTCGTCCTGGTCGCCGACGGGGTCCGCCGGGTCCTCGACCCCCGCCAGAGCGAGCTGCTGCGATGATCGGCTATCTGCTGCGCCGTGTCGGCGGTGCGCTGCTCGTCCTCTTCGGACTCTCGATCGTCGTCTACGGGCTGTTCTACCTCGCGCCGCAGGACCCCGCCGTGCTCACCTGCGGCAAGGGCTGCACCCCGGAGCGCCTCGCCGAGGTCCGCGCCGCGATGGGGCTCGACCGGTCGGTGGTCACCCAGTACGGCGAGTTCCTCCGCGGCCTCGTGCTCGGCCGTGACTATCCGGCCGGCCCGGACGTCCGGCACTGCCCGGCGCCCTGTCTCGGCTACTCCTTCGAGACCGACCAGCCGGTCACCGCGCTGCTCGCCGACCGGTTGCCGGTCTCGGCGTCGCTGGCGCTGGGCGCGGAGATCCTGTCGCTCGCGGTCGGCATCGGCGCCGGGCTGCTCTCCGGGCTGCGCCGCTTCCGCCTCCTCGACCGCCTCGTCAACGGTCTGGTGCTCGCCGGTTACGCCCTCCCGGTCTTCCTCGTGGGGCTGTTCCTGCTCATGCTCTTCTGCGTCCAGCTCCAGTGGCTGCCCTTCCCGACCTATGTGCCGTTGCGCACCGACCCGGTCGCCTGGGCCCAGAACCTGCTGCTGCCGTGGATCGCCCTGGCCGTGATCCAGTCCGCCGCGTACGCCCGGCTCACCCGCGCCGGGGTCCGGCAGACGCTCGCGGAGGACCATGTGCGCACGGCCCGCGCGTACGGCTTCACCGAGCGCCGCATCGTGTTCCGCCGGGCGCTGCGCGGCGCCCTGGTGCCGCTGGTGACCCTCACCGCCGTCGACGTGGCCGCCATCATGGCCAGCGCCGTGCTCACCGAGACCATGTTCGGCCTGCCCGGCGTCGGCCAGCTCCTCGTCGGCGCGGTCAATCAGATCGACCTGCCGGTCGTCGTCGGGGTCACCCTGCTCACCGGCTTCCTCGTCGTGGTGGCCAACGCCGTCGCCGACCTTCTGTACGCCGCCGTCGACCCGAGAGTGCAGCTGCGATGACCCTGCTGTCGGTGCGCGACCTGCGCGTCAGCTTCGGCGAGACCCGGGCGGTCGACGGCCTCTCCTTCGACCTGGCCGCGGGCGGCGCGCTGGGCCTCGTCGGCGAGTCCGGCTCCGGCAAGAGCGCCACCGCCCTGGCCCTGCTCGGCCTGCACCACGATGCCACGCTCAGCGGGCAGGTCGACTTCGACGGCACCGAGCTCACCACCGCCACCGAGCACCGGCTGCGCGCGATCCGCGGTGCCGGGATCGCCATGGTGTTCCAGGAACCCCTCACCGCGCTCAGTCCCTTCCACACCGTCGGGGACCAGATCGCCGAGGTCTACCGGCTGCACACCGGCGCCACCCGGCGGGCCGCCCGGGACCGCGCGGTCGAGGTGCTCGGCCGGGTCCACATCCCGGATCCGGCGCGGCGGGCGGGCGCCTACCCGCACCAGTTCTCCGGCGGCATGCGCCAACGCGCGCTGATCGCCATGGCCCTGGCCTGCCGTCCCCGGTTGATCGTCGCCGACGAGCCGACCACCGCCCTCGACGTGACCGTGCAGGCGCAGATCCTCGACCTGCTCGACGAGGTCCGCACCACGACCGGCGCGGCCCTGCTGCTGATCAGCCACGACCTGGGCGTGGTGGCGGGGGCCACGGAATCGGTCGTGGTCATGCGCGACGGCGTCGCGGTCGAGGAGGGGCCCACCGCCACCGTGCTGACGACGCCGCGGGCCGCGTACACGAAGGATCTGCTCGCGGCCGTGCCCCGGCCGACACCGCCGCGGCGGATCGACGGCGAGCCGTTGCTGCGGTTGCGCGGCGTCCACAAGCACTTCCCGCCGCCGCGCCGCCGGTCCCTGCGGCGCACCGAGAAGGTGCGGGCCGTCCACGACGTCACCCTCGACGTCCGGGAGGGCGAGTCCCTCGGCGTCGTCGGCGAGAGCGGCACCGGCAAGACCACGCTCGCCCGGATGATGGTGGGCCTGATCCGCCCCAGCAGCGGCACGGTCACCTTCGCCGGCACGGACGTCGCCCGTCGGCGTGGCCGCTCGGTGCAGATGGTCTTCCAGGATCCGATGTCCTCGCTCAATCCCCGCCGCACGGTGGGTGAGAGCATCGCCGATCCGCTGCGCCTGCTTGGCGAGCCGGCACCCCGGACCCGGGTCGAGGACCTGCTGGTCCGCGTCGGTCTCACCCCGGCCGCGTACGACCGCTATCCGCATCAGCTCTCCGGCGGCATGCGCCAGCGCGTCGGCATCGCCCGCGCGCTGGCGCCGAATCCCCGGCTGATCGTCTGCGACGAGCCCGTGTCGTCCCTGGACGTCACCACCCAGGCCCAGGTACTGGCACTGCTCTCCGACGTCCGGCGCGAGTTCGGACTGACCCTGGTCTTCGTGTCGCACGACCTCGCCGTCGTGCGCCAGGTCTGTGACCGGGTGGCGGTGCTGCACTCCGGCACGGTCGTGGAGCTGGGAGAGGTCGCGGAGGTGTACGAGCGGCCGCAGCATCCGTACACCCGGGAATTGCTCGCGGCCGTGCCGGTCGCCGACCCGGAAGAGGCCCGCCGGCGCCGCGAGCAGCGTCGAGCCCTCGCCGCGCAACGCTCCTAGAATGGCGATCATGACCGCTTGGTACGAGTCGCACCTCGATCGCAAGATCCGCGAGGCCCAGGAGCAGGGGCAGTTCGACGACCTGCCCGGGGCCGGCAAACCGCTGAGCGATCACGGTCGCGAGTACGACGAGGACTGGTGGGTCAAGGACTGGCTGCGCCGCGAGGGTGCCACCGCCGGCGCGTTACCGCCCACGCTGGCGGTGCGCCGGGAGGCCGAGGACCTTCGGGAGACGGTCGACCGGCGCACCTCGGAGGAGGACGTGCGCCGCTACGTGGCGGATCTCAACGAGCAGCTGCGCAAGGCGCGGGCCGGGCTCCTCGACGGCCCGCCGGTGCTGCTGCCGCCGCTGGATGCCGACGAGGTTGTCCGCGGCTGGCGTGAGCGGCGCCCGCCCGGCACCTGAGGTGCCGTGACGGGCGGTCAGGACTTCTCGGTCAGCTTCAGCGGGTCGGCGGTGAGGGTGTCGCACCGGACGAAGGCCACCTGGATCTTCACGTCGGTGAACCACAGGATCGGCAGGGTCAGCGGCGGCGGCTGGTCCGGGGTGAAGGTGACGGGGATCAGGCCGAACAGCTTGCCCTGGAACTTCGGGGTGTAGAACTTGACGTTGCCCTCGGTGGTGAGCTTGTCGCTGTTGATGACTGTGGCGGCGCCGGTCTGCTCGGGGACGGTCAGCTGGAACGGCTTGGTCACCGACTTCTTCATGCTGAACTTGAGGGCCTTGACGCTGCCCTCGGCGGTGGCCAGGTCGATGACGCCGTCGTAGGTCGAGTTGTACATCGTCAGCGACTTGCCCTCGAGAACGCCGCCCCTGAGGGACACCGCCGGCACGTCGTCCGGTCCGGCGACCTTGAAGACGCGGGGGCCCAGGCAGGGAATGTCCGGCAGGCTCGGCGTCGGCGAGGCGGTCGCGGAGGCCGAGCCCGACGGCGAGCCGCTGGGGTCCTTGCTGTCCGTGGTTTCCGGGGCCGGCTTGTCGATGGGGGGGACGGCGGGACCGGACGGATCGACCGGGGCGGACGGCGGTGCGCTGGGCTCGGTGCTCGTCGAGGGCTCCGCTGCCTCCTCCGCCGTCTCCTTCCGCTGCTCCGCCTCGTCCTTCGCGGCCTCGTCGTCGCGGATGTCGAGAAGGTCGCCGACGCCGTCGACCAGGCCGTTCCAGCCGTCGACGATGACGTTGCCGCTGCCCCCGTCGCCCTCCTCGGCCTCGTCCGCCTTCGCGGGCGAGCTCTTGCCGGCCGTCGAGGACGGCGCGGCACTGCGGCGGGCCGCCTGGGAAGACGTGGACTTGGTGGTGGCCTTCGCCTTCGTCTTCGAGGCGGACGCCGAGGCGGACGACTGCCGTGCGGCCTCCTTCTTGGCGGCCGCGGCCGGACGCGACGGCATTCCCTCCGGGCACTCGTCGTCCGCGCGGGCCGGGGACCGGCCGCCGGCGACGACGATGGCGCCCACCATCAGCGGCACCAGCGTGATCGCGAGTGCCTTGCGGTGGATCCCGCCGAACGGCTGCGGCGGCTGGGCCGGCCCGCCGTCGCCCTCCTGGAAGCCCGGCACGATCCCGCTCTGGCCGTGTCCGTTGTGGCCGTTGTGGTTCGCGGGACGCAGCACCGCGGTCTCGTCCGGGTCCGGCGATCCGTCGTGCGGCGACTGCCCGGCATAGGGCGCCTGGGGCTCGGTCCGCTCGCCGTCGTCCGGGTCCGCGGGGTCGACGGCCTCGTCCACGTCGGCCGGGATCGCGACGTCGGGCTGCGGCCGCTGCGGGGTCCACGCCAGCACGAGGGCGCCGCCGAGGATGCCGAGGAACATGCCGATGAAGAAGCCGCCGAGGTTCAGGCCGATCAGCGAGTAGACCGCGGTCAACAGCCCCAGGATGCCGTAGAAGATCCGCTGGCCCGGCGTGAACCAGGTCAGCAGCCCGCAGAGCACCAGCAGCAGGGGCAGCAGATAGGACAGGAAGCCTTCCGGCCCGAAGTGGACCTGCATGTCGCCCAGCGTCAGATTGGCACTGAGGAACAGCTCCACGCCGGAAAGCACAAGCAGCTTCCCGCCCCAGTATGGCCGGGTGCGCCGCCAGTGGCGGTAGCCGCCTCCGGCCGAGGTCCTTGGTGTTGCCACGTACTCCTCCAGTCAGGTGGTGCTCAGCCGCCCCCGGCATGGGTGAGGCCCGCGGACGGTGCGCGCCGCGGGCCTCGGGTCGTGCGTCAGAAACACTCCGCCGGCGGCTTGCCGTTCGACGGCAGGTTGACCTTCATGTTGAGCCCGGTCAGGGTGAACGTGCCCGCCGTGGTGGACACGGCCGTCTGCTGCAGGCCGGTGATGGTGACGTGCTCGGCCTCCTGGCCGAACTCGCCCGGCTTGCCGTGCGCGTTCTTGCCGCCCTGCTTCAGCTTGCTGGCGTCCTTGCCGATGTCGATGTTCGTGAACACCGCGTCGCCGCTGAGCTCGGTGACACCGATCAGCAGGTCGGTGGCCTTGGCCGGCTTCTTGTCGTCGCGACCGGCCCGGATGGTGAGGACGACGGGCAGGCCCGGCGTCTTCACCGACTGGCACAGGTTGAACAGCTCGGCGGTGGCGATACCCGAGACCGCGACGGGGATCGGCTTGCCGTCGATCGTGTCGTCGTGGCCGCCGTACTGCGCGAAGCCGTAGCCCTCGAGCCGGTCAGCGGAGATCTTGAACGGCTGACCTGAGACGGTGAACGAGGCGGCGAACGCCCCGTTAGCCAGCCCGAAAACCAAGGCACCTACGGCTGCGGTGGGCACCGCCGCCGCGACGGCGAAACGGCGCCAGCTGGTGCGACCGTAAGCCGGATCGCCTTGCGCATCCTTCACGGATCCTCCTCGTACACAATGGGAACGGTCCAGCCGCGATGCGGTCCGCGTCGCGGTCGACCCCAGCCGGCTCCGGATTTGAGACCCGTCAATGTGGCCGTCTGAACGTGGGGGGAATGTTGCCTCTACCGGGTGACAGAGAACAAGAGGCTCCGCTACCCACCGGTAACGTGCCCGACACAAAATCGGTTACGGACGGTAACCGTCTGGCCGGCTCGGCGCCGGTAGATGTGTCGATACTGGACACAAGGGTCGGCAAAGTCACATGTGACCGTCACCACACGTACGCAAACATCAAAGGTTACGGATAGGTAACAACTTTCAGGAAGCTCTCAGGTCTGTGCACTATTCGTGCGGGGAACGCGCGTTCAGATCAGGGCCAGACATGCCGAATTACCTCACGACGGGACTTGCTGACGGGAGGACGGCGGCCGGTGAGCGCAGACGAGCGGCAGCGCCTGGCGGCGTTGCACGAGTACCGCCTGCTCGACGCCCCCGCCGACGACGAACTCGAAGCCGTGGTCCGGGTCGCCGCGATGGTGGCCGACGTGCCGACCGCGACGCTGAACCTCATCGACGAGTATCGCCAGTGCCAGTTGACCACGACCGGTTTCGAGGGCGGCGACTCCGCCCGGTCCGACTCGATGTGCGCGATCCGGTTCTCCAGCGGCGAATTCACCTACGTGCCCGACGCGAGCCTGGATCCCACCTATGCCGGGAATCCCTGGGTCACGGGACTGCTCGCCGACGTCCGCTTCTACGCCTCGGCGCCGCTGGTGACTCCGGAGGGTCACGCGCTCGGCACCCTGTGCGTGTTCGATGCGCGGGCGCGAGAGCTGACCGAGGAGCAGATCGCCCGGCTCAAGGACCTCGCCCAGGTGGTCCTCGCCCTCTTCGAGCGCCGCCGGCAGGCCCGCGTCAACGCCCAGCTGCTGGCCGAGGCCGAGAACGCCCGGCAGTTCACCGACGCGGTCCTGGACACCATCGACGTGGCTGTGGTGGCCGCCGACCCCGACGGGCGGGTGACCGTCTTCAACCGCACCGGACGGGAGTGGCACCCGGGCATCGCCGCGGATCCCCTGGTGCGGCCCGAGGAGGTCGCCGAGCGGTACAAGCTGTTCCGCACCGACGGTGTCACGCCCCTGACGCCCGAGGAGGTGCCCCTGCTGCGCGCGCTGCGCGGCGGCACGGTCTCCGGCGCGGAGATCATCATCCGTTCGCCCGACACCGAACCGCGGCACGTCGTCGTGGGCGGCCGCGCGCTGCGGTCCACGACCGGCGCGCCGCTCGGCGCGGTCATCGCCATGACCGACGTGACCGCCGACCGCGCCCAGCGCCGGGCGCTGGAGAAGGCACACACCGACCTCGCGGTCACCATCGCGGAGCTGCAACGGTCGAACACCGAACTGGAACAGTTCGCCGGGGTGGTCAGCCACGATCTCGCCGCGCCGCTCGCGGTGGTCAACGGCTACCTAGAACTGCTCGCCGAGGAATACCGCGAGCGCCTCGACGAGCAGGCGGAAAAGTGGTTCACCTCCGCCACCCGGGCGGTCGCGCGGATGCAGGGCCTCATCCGGGCGCTGCTGACCTACGCCCGGGCCGGCAGCGAACCGTGCCGCCGGGAGAAGGCGAACCTCGGCGAGGTGGCCGACCACGCGCTGATGGACCTGCGGGACAGCATCCGCACCGCCGGCGCCGACGTTGTGATCGACGGCGAGATGCCGTGGCTGGCCATGGATCCCACGCTGGTGCGCCAGCTCCTGCAGAACCTCATCGGCAACGCGATCAAGTACCGCCACCCGGACCGGCCGAGCCGGGTGGTCGTGGCAGCCGAACCCCGCGGCGGCGACTGGCTGGTGACCGTGACGGACAACGGCATCGGCATCCCCGAATCCGAGCGCCTGCGCGTCTTCGAGATGTTCGCCCAGCTCGACACCGGCCGCGCGGGTCACGGCGTCGGCATGGCCACCTGCCAGCGCATCGTCGAGCGCCACGGCGGCCACATCTGGGCGGACGCCGCGCCCGACTGCGGCACCACCATCACCTTCACCCTCCCGGGCGCCTGACGTGGGATCCATGCGTCGGCGGGCGAACGCCGCGTTCATCACCCTCATGACGCTGTTCGTCGCGGTCGTGGTTACCCAGTTCGTGGTCGGCGACCGGCTGCGGGTCCAGCAGGCCAAGCGCACCGCCCGGCTGGAACAGGCCCGCGACGCCAACGTCGCCGTGCTGCAACACCTGACCGACGCCGAGACCGGGGTGCGGGGCTTCCAGCTCACCGGCGTCCGGGACTTTCTCAGTCCGTACGACCAGGGCCGGGCCGCCGCCTTCACGGCGTTCGACGCGGTCGCCGCCGCCAGCTCCGATCCCGAGGTACGGCGGCTGCTCGCCCAGGAACGGACGGCCGCGTCACAGTGGTTCTACGCGTACGCGACGCCGATCGTCATCGCCGGCCGCGCCGACCCCGCCTTCTCGCAGACCAAGCGCGGCAAGGAGTTGTTCGACCAGCTCCGCGTAGTCAACGCGGCCGTCGACGCCGCGATCCGCCACGAGCAGGAGGAGTACGCCGCCGCAGCCCGGCGCGATTCCGCGCTCGCGCAACTCCTCTTCGCCACGCTGGGCGCGACGGTGCTCGTCGTGGCGCTGGTGGTGGGCGCGTGGGGACGCCGCTTCCTGCTCGCGCCCCTGGAACACATCCGCGAGACCCTGGACCGGCTCGCCGGCGGGGAGCTGTCCGCGCGGGCGGTCCCGGCCGGCCCAGGGGAGATGCGTGCCGTGATCGGCACCCTCAACCGCCTGGCCGCCGAGACCGAGCGGCTGCACGCCGCCGACGAGGCCCGGATCCGGCGCACGGAGTTGCGCGAGGCCGTGGCCGGAGCGCTCCGCGACAGCCGGGAGGCCGCGCTCGGCGCCGCCCGGGTGGCGGAGCTGATCGGTGTGGCGCTCGGCGTGGACGCCGTGCACGGGCGCAGCAGCGTCCGCGCCACCGACATCGTCGAGGTCCACTGGCCGCCCGGAACGCCGCCGCTGCCGCTATCCGCCCTGACGGACGTCATCACCGACGAGCCCGGGACCGTCACCTCCGTCCCGCGGGTCGATGGCGCGCTCGCCGTCTCGCTGGGCGGCGATGCCGAGCACCCGCCCGGATTTCTCTGCGTGGTCCACCGTGACCGTACGCAGTGGAGCGCCGAGGACCGGCGGCTACTGGCCACGATCGGCCGGGAGATCGACCATTCCCTGCGCCAGCACCGCCTGCGCGACCGCCAGGCCCGCCTCATCACCGAGCTGCGCGTGCTCGACGAGCGCAAGGACGACTTCGTCGCCACCGTCACGCACGAGCTGAGGACCCCGTTGTCGAGCATTCTCGGCTATGCGGAGATGCTGACCGAGGGCGACGCCGGCGGGCTGGACCCGATGCATCAGCGCGGCCTGGCCGCTATCCTGCGCAACGCCCACCGCCTGCACGACACCATCTCCGACCTGCTGGTGCTCGATTCGTCCCAGCGCGCGACCACCGGTCTCGCCGTACCCGTGGACCTCGCCGCCGTGGCCGCTGCCGTGCACGCGGAGGTGGCGCCGACGGCGGGGGCCCGGGGCATCGCGCTGAGCGGCGACACCGAGGCCGTCTGGGTGGACGGTGACGCCCGCCGGCTGGAACGGGCCCTGCAGAACCTGCTCGACAACGCGGTGAAGTTCACCGGGACAGGCGGCCACGTCGACTACCGCGTCCAAGCCGTCGACTCCCGGGCGGTCGTGACGGTGTCGGACACCGGCATCGGCATTCCGGACGGTGATCTGCCGGGGTTGTTCACCCCGTTCCACCGCGCCGCCAACGCCATGGACCGGGCGGTGCAGGGCTCGGGGCTCGGGCTCGCCATCGTCCGCTCGATCGTCACGGAGCACGGCGGGACGGTCACGGTGGAGTCGAAGCTGGATCAGGGCAGCACCTTCACGGTCACCTTGCCGCTGCGGCCGCCGCCGAACTGACGGCGGATCGCGGTGCAACCGGTGTGCACCCGCTTCGGCAACCGGGCGGCAACCGACGACACCCAAGCTTGAGATTCCCCTGATCCGAGGAGTACCGCTCGATGCGTATGCGCCGCACCGCTCTCGCCGCCCTGCTCGCCACCGGGATCGTCGTTCCGGCCGTCTCGACCGTCGCCATCGCGGGCTCGAAGTCGCCGGCCTCCGCCGGCGCCTCGGCGTCGAAGGGCAACCCGAAGCCGTCCAGCACGCCGAAGCCCACCTCGTCGGCGAAGGCGCCGAAGTCCACCAAGACCTCCAAGACGACCAAGACCACCAAGAAGGTCAAGGCCGTACGCTTCCAGGCGGCCGGCACGGTCACCAAGATCGACCCGGCGACCGCCACCGTGACCCTGCAGACCAAGGTCAACGTCAAGCGCGGCAAGAAGCTCACCAAGAAGACCGTCGTCACCAGTGTCGTCGTCGCCAAGACCGCCAAGGTCGTGGTCAACGGCGTCAAGGGCACGCTGGAGAACGTCGCCGTCGGCCACCGGATCGTCGTGACCGGCACCCGCAGCGGTGCCGTCTACACCGCCACCAAGGTGGTGACCACGGGCAAGAGGGTCACGCCGGCGCCGAGCCCCACCGTCACCCCCACGCCCACCCCCACGCCCAGCGTCACCCCGACGGACGAGCCGACGGTCGACCCGACCGACGAGCCCACCGACGAGCCGACGGATGAGCCGACCGACGAGCCGACCGACGAGCCCACCGACGAGCTCTCGGGCCAGCCGACCGTGACGCCGTCGCCCCAGCCCGTCTGAGCCGCGCGCACCACCTGACGTAGACACACCGCGGCCGCCCCGGATCACCGGGCGGCCGCGGTGTCGTGCGTTCAGCCCTTGACGCTGCCCGCGAGCAGGCCGCGGACGAAGTAGCGCTGGAGCAGCAGGAAGATCGTCACCGGCACCAGGATGGAGACGAAGGCTCCCGCCGACAGCAGGTGCCACGCCGTCCCCCGGGTGCCGCTGAGGTTGGCCAGCGCCACCGTTACCGGGGCGACCGCGTCGCCGCCGCCGGCGAAGGTGAGGGCGACCAGCAGGTCGTTCCAGACCCAGAGGAACTGGAAGATGCCGAACGCAGCCAGCGCCGGGCGCAGCAGCGGCAACAGCACCCGGAAGAAGATCGCCACGTGGCCGGCGCCGTCCATCCGGGCCGCCTCCAGCAGGGTCGACGGCACCTCCCGCATGAAGTTGTGCAGCAGGTAGATGGCCAGCGGCAGGCCGAAGATGGAGTGGGACAGCCAGATCGTCCAGAAGGTGTTGGCCAGGCCCGCGTCGACGTAGAGGGTGAGCAACGGGATCAGCGTGACCTGCAGCGGCACGATCTGGAGCGCGAAGATCACCAGGAACAGGACGTTGCGGCCCGGGAACCGGATCCACGCGAAGGCGTACGCCGCGATGGTCGCCAACGTCAGCGGGATGAGCACCGAGGGGATGGTGATCACCAACGAGTTGACGAAGTACGCGCCCAGCCCGGCACCGCTCTCCGAGTCGAGCACGGCGCGGTAGTTGTCGAGGGTGACCTTCGGGTCGGTGAAGAACGTCCACCACCCGCTCGTCTTGATCGCCCGCTCGGGGCGGAAGGAGGAGATGAGCAGGCCGAAGGTGGGCAGGGTCCACAGCACCGCGATGAGGATCGCCGCCAGCGACGCCCACGGCGAGGTGAGCTTGCGCTTCGCGAGGGCGGCGGCGGACGGCTGCTCCGCGGCGATCGGCAGGGCCGCCGTGGGCGGGGTGGTGGTGGTCATAGCGCCTCCGAGTGGCGGAGCTGCCGGATGTTGTAGGCCACGATCGGGATGACGAGCAGGAACAGCAGAACGGCAAGCGCCGCGCCGAGGCCTTGGTTGTCACTGCGGAAGCTTTGGCTGTAGAACTCGTTGGCCACGACGCTGGTGTCGAACTGGCCGCCGGTGGCGGTACGCACGATGTCGAAGACCTTCAACGTGCCGATGCCGATGGTGGTCAGCACCACGATCACCGCCGGACGGATCGCCGGCAGGGTGACGAAGCGGAACATGCCCCACGGGGTCACCCCGTCGAGGCGGGCAGCCTCGATGATGTCGTCCGGGATGGCCTTGATGGCCGCGGACAGCACCGTCATCGCGAAGCCGGCCTGGATCCAGATCATGATCACGATGAGCAGGAACGTGTTGAGCGGCGAGTCGACCAGCCACTGCTGGGGAGTGCCGCCGAGCCACACCAGAATCTGGTTGAGCAGGCCGATCTGCTTCACGTTGGGCTGGTCGGGCCGGTACTCGTAGACGAACTTCCAGATGATCGACGCGCCCACGAACGAGATCGCCATGGGCAGGAAGACCAGCGCCTTGGCCGCCGACTCGAACTTCGTCTTGTCGACCAGGATGGCGTAGAGCAGGCCGACCGCGGTGGCCACGAACGGCGTGACGACGACCCAGAACACGGTGTTGCGCAGCACGGTGAGCTGGTCGGCGTCGGTGAAGATGACCTTGTAGTTGTCCAGGCCGATGAACGCGTTGCCGGCGGCGTTGAAGAACGACTGGTAGATCGTGCGCAGCCCCGGATAGACCAGACCGACCAGGAGCATGAGCAGCGTGGGGGTGAGATAGGCGTAGGCGACCCAGCGGTCGGCCCGGCGGCCACGGAACAGGGTGGCGACAAAGAGGATGACGCCCACGACCGCGGCGAAGAGCAGGATCGCGGCGAGCATCAGCCCGATCTTCGCGGTGTTGGTCTCGGCGGTTAACACGCGACCCGTACCTCCTTCGGGGGCAGCGGGGCCGGTCACCTCGCGGCGACCGGCCCCGATGGTGGTTCTAGCTCACTTGGGCCACGCGTTCTCGATGTTGTCGACGGTGGTCTTGGTGTCCTGACCGGTGATCCAGTTGGTCGACTGCTTCCAGAAGGCGTTCGAGCCGATCGCGGCCGGCATCTGGTCGGAGCCGTCGAAGCGGAACACCGTCTTGGGGTCCTTCAGGATGGTCGCGGCGAGCTTGTCGATCGGGTTGCTCAGGTTGTTGGGGTCGATGCCCTTGTTCGCGCTGACCCAGCCCTTCGACACCTTCGCCTTGTTGTTGGCCCAGGTGTCGGTGGACAGGTACGTCTGGAAGGCCTTGACCTCGGGCCGGTCGGCGAACGCCAGGTTGAACTCGCCGCCGCCGAGTACCGGCTTGCTGGCGGCGTCCTTGCCGGGCAGGTAGAAGGCGAAGACGTCGCCGTCCTCGGCCACCTTGACCTCCGGCGGGAAGTTCGCCGCGTAGAAGCTCGCCTGCCGGTGCAGCGAACAGGTGTGCTCGTTGACGATCGGCAGGCCGGCGTCCTGGAACGTGGTGGTGGCGATGCTCTTGACCTCGCCGAGACCGCCGTTGACGTACTTGTCGTTCTTCAAATACGCGCCGACCGCGTCCAGGGCGGCGGTGGACTCGGGGCCATTGAACGGGATCTGGTGGTTGACCCACTTGTCGTAGGTCTCCGGCCCGGACAACCGCAGCATGAAGTCTTCCATCCAGTCGGTGATCGGCCAGCCCGTGGCCTCCCCGCTGGCGATACCCGCGCACCACGGCTTACGGCCGCCGTCCGCGGCGATCTTGTCCGACAGCTCCTTGAGCTGGTCGAGTGTGGTGGGCACCTGGTAGCCCTTGTCCTTGAACTCGGACGGCGAGTACCACACCAGGGACTTGACGCTGGCCCCGGACGGCGCGGCGTAGAACTTGCCGTCGACCGTCGCGTAGCCCTTCCAGTCCTTGCCCCAGAACTTGTCGACGTTCGCGGCGACCTCGGCCGGCGCCTCGACGGCCTTGCCGGTGGCGACGAGCTGCTTGAGCAGGCCCGGCTGCGGCACGATCGCGATGTCCGGCGGGTTACCGGCCTTGGCCTGCACCAACACCTGCGTCTCGAACGACTTGTCGCCCTGATACACGATGTCGACGCCGGTGCAGTCCTCGAACGGCTTGTACGAGTCCGTGTACGCCTTGTCCTCCGGCGTCACGATGCTCGCGAACACCGTGACCTTCTTGCCCTTCAAGTCGCCGTACGAGCTGAAGGCGGAGCAGTCGATGGACTGCTTCGCCGTGGAATCGTCGTCCGAGTCGCCGCTGCCGCCACAGGCACCCAGACCGACCACCAGGCCGACGCCCAGTGTGCCGGCGAGCGCGCCCCGTAGGCGCTGACTCCTGGATTGACCGAACATGCCTCTCCCTATGCCACATCACGCCGGGGCGTGACAAACCCGTCACCGTTTCCGGTTCCCCCGGGAGTCAGTCAAGAGTGGGCAGCCGGCTTTCGCAATGTTTCCGATTGATCAAGCAAGTAACGATTCGGCACCGGAGTAGGCGGGGGCTTGTGGCATGGAGAAATTCGAAGGCGCTTATGTCCTGGCCAGGGGTGGTTATCCAATCAGCATCATCGATGCATACGAGTTGCCGCCGTCGCAAGAATTTTCACGGCCGAACGGCTGGCGACGGCACGCCCCTTCATGGTGTATCGGATCGCAGGAAGGGTGACTATCGGCGCATTCCCCTGGCAGCTGGATGAACGACGTCAATGCCCCGCTTAACGCCGACGGCGCGGGGGCTCGGTGCGCCGGGCACGGACGACTACGCCCTCGGCGCGTAGGCCGAGGGCGGTAGCGTGCGGCTCAAACTCCCTGACGCTGGCCCCGCCGGGGTCTGCGTGGGAGCCTCCGAAGGGCGGATTACTGCCGCGAGGAGCGGTCCCGGTAGGTCCAGCTCGCATCGCTCAGTGACGAGCGGCGCTGCGGCGGGGTCCGTCCGTCGCCGTGCTGCCCGGGCGGGGCGGGTGCCGGGGTGGGCGCCGGGCCCTGGGGCGGTGCGCTCGCCGGGGCGCCGCCGAAGACCGGGTGCGGCGCGGGGGCCGGGCCTCGGGTCGGTGCGCTCGCCGGGGCGCCGCCGAACACCGGGTGCGGTGCGGGTGCCCGCGCCGGCTCGCGCCGCGCGGCTTGCGACGCCAGGTAGGCCGCCGCCTCGCGGTCCTCGTCGGTCGGGATGGCCATCAGCGCGGACACCAGGCCGAGGATGGCGAAGACGGCCGCGAGGCCGATCGGGATGAGCAGCGAGGTTCCGGTCACGCCGGACGGGGAGCCGTCGGGCGCACCGGCGCGCACGGACATCGCCGACATGCCGGTGAAGTGCATGCCGGTCACGGCCGCGCCCATGATCACGGCGGCGCCGGCGATCGCGATCGACCTGCGCACCGTGGCGGCCAGCCAGAGCGCCACGGTGGCCGCCACGACCGCGATGATCACCGAGGCGGCGACCTTCAGCGAGTCGTACAGGATCTCGCCGTTGAGGTGCACGCCGTCCATGCCCACGTAGTGCATCGCGGCGACGCCCAGGCCGGCGAGCAGGCCGCCGAGGACGATGCGCAGGGTGCGGGCCTGTTCGCCGCCGAAGACGATCAGCAGGCCGGCGCCGACCGCCACGATCGCCAGGATCGCGCTGAGGGCGGTCATCTGGGTGTCGTAGCGGATCGGCGTGCCGACCACGTCGAAGCCCAGCATGGCGACGAAGTGCATGGTCCAGATGCCGGTGCCGCCGATGGCGACCGCGGAGAGCGTGAGCCACCAGGCGCGGCCGCCGCCGGTCCGGGCCCCGCGCAGGCGCACCGCGCACATGAGTCCGAGCAGCGAGCCGAGCACCGACAGCAGGTAGCTGGCGGTGGGGGTCACCCAGCCGTGCTCGAAGTGGTGGATCTCCATGTCGGTCTTCTCCCAAATCTGCGTACCGATGCATCTTGCCCGGTGACGGGGGAAGGCGGGCAGTCAGCGAGGGGATATTAGGGCAGAACCGGCCGTTGAGACGAGGCGTCGACGCCTTTCCGGATGATCAATGCCGTGATCTCGGCCTCGGGATCGTCGCCCGTCGATGTTGACACTGAGTGCCACATTTGTCGTACAGTGAAGAAATGACGCCTGTGGACTACCGCCGCCAGACCACTTTGATCACCGGAACCAGCTCCGGAATCGGTGCCGAGTTCGCCCGACAGCTGGCCGCGCGCGGTTCCGCTCTGGTCCTCGTCGCACGCCGCGAGGACAGGCTGCGGGCCATGGCCGCCGAGCTGACCGCCGCCCATGGGGTCGAGGTGGCCGTCCTGCCCGCGGACCTGAGCCTGCCGGACGCCGGGCCGGCCCTCGCCGCGGCGGCGGCCGAGCGCGGGCTGGCGGTGACCAGCGTGATCAACAACGCCGGCCTCGGCAATTACGGGCCGTTTCACACCGCGGACCCGGCCCAGCTGACCACCATGATCAACGTCGACCTGACGGCGCTCGTCGGCATCACCCGGGCCTTCATCGGACCGCTGCGGGAGGCCGGCAACGGCGTGCTCGTCAACGTCGCGAGTCTGACCGCCTATCTGCCGATGCCGTCCATGGCCGTGTACGCCGCCGCCAAGGCCTTCGTGCTCAGCTTCACCGAGTCGCTCTGGCAGGAGTCGCGGGGCACCGGCGTGCGCGTGCTGGCCCTCTCGCCGGGCGCGACCAGCACGGAGTTCTTCGAGGTCGTCGGCACCGACGCGGCCGACGGCGGCACCCCCCGCCAGACGCCGGCCGAGGTCGTCGGCGTCGCGCTGCGCACCCTCGACCGCCGCAACCCGCCGCCGAGCGTCATCTCCGGCGGCCGTAACCGGCTGATGGTCGCGGCGAGCCGCCGGGTGCCCCGCCGCGTGGTGCTCGCCGTGAGCGGGGCGGTGGCCGCCCGCAACGCCGACCGGCCCGCCGGCGGGCCGGCCGAGCGGGCGCCGTCCACCTGACGGGACGGCGTCCGCTGAGTGAGTCGATACGACCGCGTTCGGGTACTCTTGTGCGCCAGGCCGAGGGGCGCTGCGACGGGGGAAACCCCGCCACGCTCGGACTGGGAACACCGACCAAGGGCGCCTCCGAGATATCCGCGGAGGTGGTCCCTGTGTCAGTCCCAACGCAGAGCCGGGACGGTAATACGCTGCGTCGGCAGATGGCCGAGCGGGTCCTGGTGCTCGACGGCGCCTGGGGCACCATGCTGCAGGGCGCGAAGCTGACCCCCGCCGACTATCGCGGGGACCTCATCGGCGCGGACCACCCCAAGGACGTCACCGGCGACCCCGACCTGCTCAACCTGACCCGGCCCGACGTCATCCTCGACGTCCACCGGCAGTACCTGGCCGCGGGCGCCGACATCACCACGACCAACACCTTCACGGCGACCGGCATCGCCCAGGCCGACTACGGCCTCGAGGCGCTCGTGCGCGACATGAACCTCCGCGGCGCCCAGCTTGCCCGGCAGGCTGCCGACGAGGCCGGCGGCAAGTTCGTCGCCGGGTCGGTGGGCCCGCTCAACGTGACCCTCTCGCTCTCGCCGCGGGTCGAGGACCCGGCCTACCGTACGGTCAGCTTCGACCAGGTCAAGTTCACCTACGCGGAGCAGATCTCGGCGCTGGCCGAGGGCGGCGTGGACCTGCTGGTGGTCGAGACGATCTTCGACACGCTCAACGCCAAGGCCGCGATCGCCGCCGCCCGCGAGGTGGCGCCGCAGCTGCCGCTCTGGATCTCGGTGACCATCGTCGACCTGTCCGGACGCACGCTGTCCGGGCAGACCGTCGAGGCGTTCTGGCGCTCGATCGAGCGGGCCGAGCCCCTCGTCGTCGGCGTCAACTGCTCGCTGGGCGCGGCCGAGATGCGCCCGCACGTCGCCGAGCTGTCCCGGATCGCCGGCACGCACGTCGCCTGCCACCCCAACGCCGGCCTGCCCAACGCGTTCGGCGGCTACGACGAGACGCCGGCGCAGACCGCGGCGCTGATCCGCGAGTTCGCCGCCGCCGGCATGGTCAACATCGTCGGCGGCTGCTGCGGCACCTCCCCGGCGCACATCGCCGCGATCGCGGACGCGGTGCGCGCGAGCAGCCCCCGCCCGGTCGCGGAGCCGGAGCGCACCACCCGGTTCAGCGGCCTCGAGCCGTTCGCCATCGGCCCGGACACCGGCTTCGTCATGATCGGCGAGCGCACCAACGTCACCGGCTCGGCGAAGTTCCGGCGCCTGATCGAGGCGAACGACCACCAGGCCGCCGTGGACGTCGCCCTCGAGCAGGTGCGCGGCGGCGCCAACCTGCTCGACGTCAACATGGACGCCGACCTGCTCGACAGCGAGCGGGCGATGACCACCTTCCTCAACCTGATCGCCACCGAGCCCGAGGTGGCCCGCATTCCGGTGATGATCGACAGCTCGAAGTGGAGTGTGCTCGAGGCCGGCCTCAAGTGCGTGCAGGGCAAGGGCGTGGTCAACTCGATCAGCCTCAAGGAGGGCGAGGAGCCGTTCCTCGCCCAGGCCGCCAAGATCCGCGACTACGGCGCCGGCGTGGTCGTCATGGCCTTCGACGAGCAGGGCCAGGCCGACACCGCCCAACGCAAGGTCGACATCTGCGGACGGGCGTACGACCTGCTGGTGACCAAGGCGGGCTTCGCGCCCGAGGACATCATCTTCGACCCCAACGTGCTGGCCGTGGCCACGGGCATCGCCGAGCACAACGGCTACGCCAAGGCCTTCATCGACGCCCTGCCGCTGATCAAGCGGCGGTGCCCGGGCGCGCGCACCAGCGGCGGCATCTCCAACCTGTCCTTCGCGTTCCGCGGCAACGACGTCGTCCGTGAGGCCATGCACTCGGCGTTCCTGCTGCACGCCGTGCGCGCCGGGCTCGACATGGGCATCGTCAACGCCGGCCAGCTCGCCGTCTACGCCGACATCCCGGCCGACCTGCTCGAGCTCGTCGAGGACGTGATCTTCGACCGCCGCGAGGACGCCACCGACCGGCTCGTCACCTTCGCCTCCACGGTCACCGGCTCCGGCACCAAGCGCACCGTCGACCTGTCCTGGCGCGAGACCCCGGTCGCCGAACGCCTGTCGTACGCCCTCGTCCACGGCATCGTCGACTTCGTCGAGGAGGACACCGAGGAGGCCCGGCAGCTGCTCGACCGCCCCCTCGACGTCATCGAGGGCCCGCTGATGGACGGCATGAAGATCGTCGGCGACCTGTTCGGCGCCGGCAAGATGTTCCTGCCGCAGGTGGTCAAGAGCGCCCGCGTGATGAAGCGCTCGGTCGCCTACCTCGAGCCGTTCATGGAGAAGGAGAAGGCCGGCGGGCGCGGGCAGGGCAAGGTCGTGCTCGCCACGGTCAAGGGCGACGTCCACGACATCGGCAAGAACATCGTCGGCGTGGTCCTGGGCTGCAACAACTACGAGGTGATCGACCTCGGCGTGATGGTGCCCGCCGCGAAGATCCTCGACATCGCGATCGCCGAGGACGCCGACGCGGTGGGCCTGTCCGGACTGATCACTCCGTCGCTCGACGAGATGGTCGCGGTCGGCGCCGAGATGCAGCGCCGGGGAATGACCATGCCGCTGCTCATCGGCGGCGCGACCACGTCGCGGCAGCACACGGCGGTGCGGATCGCTCCGGTGTACGAGGGGGTGACCGTGCACGTGCTCGACGCCTCCCGCGTCGTCGGCGTGGTCTCGGACCTGCTCGACCCGGGCCGCGCCCGGACGCTGAACGAGACCAACCGCGCCGAGCAGGAGCGGCTGCGCGAGCAGCACGCCAACCGGCACAGCCAGCCGATGCTCACCGTCGAGCAGGCCCGGGCCAACCGTGAGGCCGTCGACTTCGACGACCTGCCGACGCCGACGTTCACCGGCGTGCGCACGGTCGAGCCGGATATCGCCGCGCTGCGCGAGATGATCGACTGGCAGTTCCTGTTCCTGGCCTGGGAGCTCAAGGGCAAGTACCCGGCGATCCTGGATCAGCCGGTCGCGCGCGAGCTCTTCGACGACGCCAACGCCATGCTCGACAAGATCATCGCGGACGGCGCGTTCCAGGCCCGGGGGGCGTACGCGTTCTGGCCGGCCCACGCCGACGGCGACGACATCGTCCTGGACAACGGCGTGCGCTTCCCGATGCTGCGCCAGCAGACGGTCAAGCCGGAGGGCCGCGCCAACCGCTGCCTCGCCGACTACATCGCCCCGGCCGGCGAGCACCAGGACCACCTGGGCGGCTTCGCGGTGGCGATCCACGGCGCCGAGGAACTGGCATCCCGCTACGAGGCCGAGCACGACGACTACCGCGCGATCATGGTCAAGGCGCTGGCCGACCGCCTCGCCGAGGCCTTCGCCGAGCACCTGCACCTGCGGGCCCGCCGCGACTGGTTCGAGCCGGACGCCGAACCGGCCATCGAGGACCTGCACGCCGAACGCTTCCGCGGCATCCGCCCGGCGCTCGGCTACCCGGCCAGCCCCGACCACAGCGAGAAGAAGGACCTCTTCGAGCTGCTCGGCGCGCAGGAACTGGGTATCGGCCTCACCGAGTCGTACGCGATGACCCCCGCGGCGGCCGTCAGCGGCCTGATCTTCGCCCACCCGCGGTCCCGGTACTTCACCGTGGGCCGCCTCGGCAAGGACCAGATCGAGGATTACGCGGCCCGGCGCGGTCTCAGCGTCGACGAGGTCGAGCGGTGGCTGCGGCCCAACCTGGCCTACGAGATCTCCTGAGTCGATCGGGTCCTAGGGTGAGCCGATGACGGAACGCCGGGTGGACGTGCTGGTCGTGCGCTGGTACGAGCGCCGCGCCGGCACGCCCGCCGTCGTTCCCCGCTGGCTGCGCGCGGCCCGCGAGCACCTGCCCGAGGCCGTCCCGCGCCGGTACGGCGAGACCGAGCCCCTGCGCGGCCGGCTCGACCGCGACGGCGAGGACGGCCTGACCCGGGCGTACGCGAAAGCCGACCCCTTGCTGTTCCTCAACGGCACGCCGCCGGTCTACCACGGCTCGCTCGCCGCGGTCGACGCCCGGCTGCGTGGCCCGGTGGTGGTCCACTCCCTGCACGCGATTCTCGGCCCGGACGACGAACGGGTACGCCGGTTCGCGCTCGCGCTGACCCACCCGGGCACCCTGTACGTCTCCGCCTCGATCGCCGGCGACGTGATCCTCGACGGCGCCACCCTGGTCGGACCCGCCGGGCGGCCCGAGGAGCCGTACCTCGCCCCGATGGGGGACTGGCTGGGTCTGCCCCCGCGGCCGCCGGCCTGGTGCTGGTTCGGCCCCGCCTATGCCCGGCTCGTCCGGCGCCAGGTCGAGGGGCGCGAGGTCGCGGGTGGACTGTTGCGCACCGGCGGGCCGTGGGCGGCCGAACGGCTGCGCGCCCGGCTATGCGAGGCCGACCCCGCCCGCAAGCACGCGCCGCGCATGCCCCGGGGCCTGCGCCGATCCTCGCTGCGCCTCATGCTCGACGCCGCTCGCTGACGTCCGCGTCCCGCCCGCCTGTCTGGATCTTCCCGGCCCGCCCGGTGAACCGCGCGGGGTGTGTCATCCGTATCAGCGGCCATGAGGGTCCTGCTGGTCGCGCACGACGAGTCCATCGCCGAACCGTTGGTCGGCGGCCTGGCCGATTACGGCATCGTGGCCGAACACGTCACGTCCGGCGCCGCGGCGCTCGCCGCCCGGCCCGCCGACCTGGTGCTGCTGGACGCCGGGCTGCCGGACATCGACGGCATCCAGGCCCGCCGGCGCACCGACGACATCCCGCTCATCATGCTGACAGCGCCCGGCGACGACGCGGAACGGATCCTCGGCACGGCCCTCGGCGCCGACGACTACCTGCCCAAGCCGGTCGTCGTCCGCGAACTCGTCGACCGGATGCGAGCCGTCGGTCGCCCCCCGGTCCGCGCCTGCGGCCCGCTGACCATCGACGTCCGTACGCACGAGGTCCGGGTGCACAAGATCCCCATCTCCCTGAGCCCCAAGGAGTACGACCTGCTCGCCCTGTTGGCGGATGTCCCGGGCGCGGTGGTCGCCCGCCGTCAGATTCTCGATCGGGTGTGGGGACCGCGGTTCGCGGGGCCGGGCAGGACGCTCGACTTCCACGTCGCCAGCCTGCGCCGCAAGCTCGGTGACCCGGGCTGGATCGAGAACCGGCGCGGGGTCGGCTTCCGGCTGGCCGTTCCGGCCTGAGCCGCTTCATTCCGCTCGGGATGCTGGTGCCCGCGCTCAGGACGGCGGCGCGAGCGCCTCGTCGAGCGTGGGATGCACGTTCAGGTACGCGTCGAGGTGCGACACGTTCAGCGTGAACCGGACCGGTGCCTGCGGGCCCGCCAGCCGCAGCCAGCCGCCCCGGGCCGTGGTGCGGCGGTGGGTCTCGACGAACAGGCTCAGGCCGCCCGAGTCGCAGAACGGCACGGCCGAGAGGTCGGCCACCAGGCGGTCCCGGCCGTCGGCCAGGGCCTGCTCCACCGCGTCGCGCAGCACGTCGACGCTGTCGTGGTCGATCTCTCCGGCCACCGACAGCACCCTGATCCCGTCGCCCGGGTCCTGGATGGTCACGCTGAGAATGTCGGGATTCATTCTTGTCGTTCGTCCGCTCGTGAGGTCGGCGGCACCGTCCGTCGTGCAGCGCCCGCCGACCATTCCACCAGCAGGAGGGTGAGGTCGTCGGTCGGGGGTCCGCTCTGGTGGGCGAGGATGGTGTGTGACAGCCGCCGCAGGGTCTCGGGAACCGGCAGCCCCACGGCGTGCCGCTCCACGGTGTCGGCGAGGCGGTTCTGGCCGAACTGTTCGCCGGCGGCGTCCCGCGCCTCGGTGACGCCGTCGGTGTAGAGCACCAGGCGGTCGCCCGGCCGCAGGGTGACCTCACCGCAGCTGGCGCGGGGGTCCGCGATGCCCAGCGGCAGCCGACGCCCGTCGGTCAGCGTCTCGACGACCGCGCCGGCCCGCAGCACGAGCGGTGGCGGATGGCCGGCGTTGAGATAGCGCAGGACGCCGGTGTCGAGGTCGAGCTCGGCGAGGACCGCCGTGACGAACCGGGCGTCCGGGAACTGTCGCAGCAGTTCGCCGTCGGCGGCGCGGGCCTGGGCCGGCAGGTCGCCGCCGGAGCGCCGGGTCGCGCGGATGCAGGAGAGCGCGACCGCCGCGGCCAGCCCGGCCCTCAATCCGCGGCCGGCGGCGTCGAGGACGATGAACTGCGGCCGGCGGCCGTCCACCGTGTAGTCGAAGGCGTCGCCGCCGACGTCGTACGCCGGCTCCAGCACGGCGGCGACGGTGAAGTCGGCGACGCTGACGGTCAGTGGGGGCAGCAGCTGCCAGAGCAGTTCGGCCCCGGCCGTCATGGGCCCCGAGCGGCGGGCCAGGTGGAGGCTGTCGCCGCGGGGGAGCGAGGTGGTGATCAGGTGCCCGACCAGGCCGGCGAGGGTCTCGCAGGGCCGGGCCAGGCTCTCGTCCCGCGCCGTCTGACCCGGTGCCTCCACCTCGAGGACGCCGATCCGGTCGGTGCCGTTGACCATCGGCACCCACCGTCGACCGTCCGCGACGACCGACTCGACCATCGCGAAGGCGCTTCCGGCGGCATGGGAGTCGATGGGCAGCGGGGCGGGCGTGGCCCGGCCTGGCACGGCGAGCGCCCGCAGCGAGCGCTGCTCGGCGTCCGCGACCCACACGGTCATCCGTAGGCCGAGCGGGGCGGCGGCCCGGTCCAGCACGCCGCCGAGGTCCTCGGGCCGCCACAGGTGGGAGCGGTCCAGGAGCTCGGCGACGAGCGTGTGCCATGGGTCCGCCTCGACAGCCATGTCACCCACCCTACGAACGCCGGCGCACTTTCGTACAGATCAAGGAAAAGTTCCCCCATGGAATAGAGAAGTTTCTCGATATCGAGGGTTTCCTTTGGTGCCGGGACTGGGCTAGCGTCGCCTCACGTAACGCAAAAGACACATCGCGTTACCGCGAGGCGCGTCTATGTCCTTTCCCGGGAGGGATGCCGCATGCGTACCGGAGTCTGGCTGATCGGCGCGCGCGGCTCCGTCGCCGTGACCGCGCTGACCGGCGCACTCGCCCTGCGGGCCCGCCTGGTCGCGCCCACCGGCTGCGTCACCGAGCTGCCCGAGCTGCGCGGCGCCGCCCTGCCCGGCTGGACGGACCTGGTGTTCGGCGGCCACGACGTGGTGACCCTGCCGGTGGCGAAGAAGGCCGAGGCCCTAGCCTGCGCCGGGGTGCTGCCCGGCCGCCTCGTCGCCGCCCTCGCCGACGAACTCGGGCGCGCCGAGCGGGAGCTGCGCCCGCTGCCGGCCCACGACACCCAGGCGCGGACGGCCGAGGCGATCGCCGCCGACCTGCGGGACTTCCGCCGGCGTCACGCCCTGGACCGGGTCGTGGTCGTCAACGTCGCCACCACCGAGCCCGTCGCGGCCCGGCATCCCGCCCACGCCCACCTCGCCGGGTTGCGCGAGGCGCTCACCGGACCTGAGCCGGTGCTGCCGCCGAGTTCGCTCGCCGCGTACGCCGCGTTCTCGGCCGGGTGTTCCTTCGTGGACTTCACCCCCTCGACCGGCGCCCGCCTGCCCGCGCTCGCCGAGCTCGCCGCCGAGGCCGGCGTGCCCTACGCCGGCAACGACGGTAAGACCGGCGAGACGCTGGTCAAGTCGGTGCTCGCGCCGATGTTCGCCCAGCGCCATCTGCGGGTCACGAGCTGGTCCGGCCTGAACCTGCTCGGCGGCGGCGACGGCGCCAACCTCGCCGACCCGGCCGCGAACGCCGCCAAGGTGGCCAGCAAGCAGCGGGTCCTCGGCGACGCGCTCGGCTATCAGCCGGAGGGCACGAGCCGCATCGACTACGTCGCGGAGATCGGCGACTTCAAGACCGCCTGGGACCTGGTCACGTTCGCCGGCTTCCTCGGCACCGGCATGCGCATGGAGTTCACCTGGCACGGCTGCGACTCCGCACTCGCCGCTCCGCTCGTGCTCGACCTCGCCCGGCTCACCGCCGCTGCGCATCGGGCCGGACGCCACGGTCCCCTGACCGACCTGGGCTTCTTCTTCAAGGATCCGCTCGGCGACGGTCCCTGCGCGCTCGCCACGCAGTGGGACGCGCTCGCCGCGTTCGCCGCCGGGCTGGGGCGATGAAGGCGCCGCTGCGCACCTTCGCCGAGCTCGTCCGGGCGCCCGCCGCGCTGTCGGTGCCCGGCGACGTGGTGGCGGGCGCCGCCGCCGCGGGCACGCTCGGCGCCCGCAGCGCGGGGCTCGCGGCCGCGTCGGTCTGCCTCTACTGGGCCGGGATGGCCGCGAACGACTGGGCCGACCGCGACCTCGACGCCGTGGAGCGGCCGGAGCGTCCCATCCCGTCGGGTCGCGTCCCCGCCCCGGTCGCGCTGGGCGTCGCGGCCGGCCTCACCGCAGCCGGGCTGGCCGTCGCCGCGCGCTCGGGCGGGTCCCGAGCGCTCGCCGTGGCCGTGCCGCTGGCCGGCGCGGTGTGGGCGTACGACCTGCGGCTCAAGAACACCGCCGCCGGGCCGGCCGGGATGGCGGCCTGCCGGGCTCTCGACGTGCTGCTGGGCGCGAGCGCCGGAAATCCCGTCCGGGCCCTGCCAGCGGCCACCGCGATCGCCGTGCACACGTACGTGCTGACCGTCCTGTCCCGGCACGAGGTCGCGGGCTGCCCCTCGCCGAGGTCGCCCGCCGCCGCCCTGGCCACGACCGCGGCGGTCGCCGGTGTGGTCGGCGCCCGCGGTGGGCCGGGCGCCGCGCTGCTCGCCGGGCAGTACGCCGTCGGCTTCGGCCGGGCGCAGGCCGCGCTCTTCACCGACCCCGGCCCCGCCCGGGTGCGTGCCGCCGTCGGGGCCGGCATCACCGCCCTGCCCGCGTTGCAGGGCGCGCTCACCGCCCGGGCCGGGAGAGCCCTCGCCGGGCTCGCCGTCGCCGCCGCCGTGCCGATCGGCCGGCTGCTCGCCCGCCGGGTGTCGCCCACATGAGCACCCTCCGGTACGGCTACGGCACCAACGGCTTCGCCGGCCACCGCCTCCCGGAGGCGATCGGGGTCATCGCCGACCTCGGCTACCACGGGGTCGCGCTCACCCTCGACCACCACCATCTCGACCCGTTCGCCCCCGGCCTCGCGCGGCGGGTCGCCGAGGTCGCCGACCAGCTCCGTGACCGCCACCTCGGCGTGGTCGTCGAGACGGGCGCCCGCTATCTGCTCGACCCCTGGCGCAAGCACGCGCCCACCCTGCTGCACGACGACCGCAAGTCGCGGCTCGACTTCCTGCGACGAGCCGTCGCCGTCGCCGCCGACCTCGGCGCCGAGGCGGTGTCGTTCTGGGCCGGGGTGCGCCCCGCCGAGGTGGACCCGGTCACGGCCTGGCGCCGCCTGGTCGACGGGTGCGCCGAGATCACCGAGGTCGCGGCGGCACTCGGCGTGCTGATCGGGTTCGAGCCCGAGCCGGGCATGTTCGTCGAGGACCTCGCCGGGTGGCACCGGCTGCGTGACGAGCTGGGCGCTCCGCCCGGGTTCGGGCTCACCCTCGACATCGGGCACTGTCGCTGCCTCGAGCCCGAGCCCGTGCCGGACTGCGTCGCGGCGGCGGCGCCGCACCTGGTCAACGTGCAGATCGACGACATGCGCCGGGGCGTGCACGAGCACCTGGAGTTCGGCACCGGCGAGATCGACTTCCCACCCGTGCTGCGGGCCCTGATCGACGGCGGATACCGCGGCCTGGTCGCCGTCGAACTGCCCCGGCACTCCCACGCGGCGCCCACCGTCGCGCGGGAGTCGCTCGCCTACCTGCGGGCCGCCGAGCGGGAGGGGCAGGAGGTACACCCATGAACCTCGACGAGTTGCGGGCCGTGGTGGCCGGCGTACCCGGCAAGGCCTGGTTCGACGAGGCGGAGGCCCGGGTGCGTGCCGACCCGGACACCGCCGGGCCGCTGTTCGCCCGCGCGGCGCGCAAGCTCGGCCGCCAGCCGCTGCCGGATCGTCCGGGCTGGACCGCCGGGCAGGCCGGGCGGATCCTGCTGCTGCTCGCCCTCGGCGAGGCCGACGGCGCGGCCGGACGGATCGCCGAGCTCTACTGGTACGGCGACCCGCCCGAACGCCTGGCCGTGCTGCACGCCCTGCCCCTGCTCGACATCGGCGCCGCCGGGGTGCCGCTGGTCGAGGACGCGCTGCGGACCAACGACCCGCGGCTCGTGGCGGCCGCGCTCGGGCCGTACGCGTCGCATCTGGACGCCGCCACCTGGCGCCAGGGCGTCGTCAAGTGCGTGTTCATGGGCATCCCGCTCAGCGGGGTCGACCGCCTCGACGACCGCGCCGACGAGACGCTCGCCGCCATGCTCGCCGCCCTGGCAAGCGAGCGCGCCGCCGCAGGCCGCCGGATGCCGGCCGACGCCGTCGCGCTGCTCAACCGGCACCTGCTGCGCAAGGAGGACTGATGCGCGTCTTCGACCCGCACATCCACATGACCTCACGGACCACCGACGACTACCGCAGGATGGCGGAGAGCGGCGTACGGGCGGTCGTCGAGCCCGCCTTCTGGCTCGGACAGCCGCGCACCAACCCGGGATCCTTCGCCGACTACTTCGACTCGCTGCTGGGGTGGGAGCCGTACCGGGCCTCGCAGTTCGGCATCCGTCACCACGCCACCCTCGCGCTCAACCCGAAGGAGGCCAACGACCCGCGCTGCAAGGGCGTGCTCGACCTGCTGCCGCGCTACCTCGACAAGGACGGCGTGGTCGCGGTCGGCGAGATCGGGTACGACGCGATGACGCCGGCCGAGGACGAGGCCTTCGCCGCCCAGCTGGAGCTCGCGGTGCGCTACGAGCTGCCCGCGCTCGTGCACACCCCGCACCGCGACAAGGCGGTCGGCACCCGCCGGACGCTGGACGTCGTCGCCGCCTCGGGCATCGAGCCCGGCCTGGTCGCCGTCGACCACCTCAACGAGGTCACCGTGGCCCTGGTGCGCGACTCCGGCTGCTGGCTGGGCTTCTCCATCTACCCCGAGACCAAGATGTCGCCGCCGCGGATGGTGGAGATCCTCCGCGAGTACGGCACCGAGCGGGTCCTGGTGAACTCCGCCGCCGACTGGGGGCACTCGGATCCGCTGCTGACCGTCGCCACGGGGCGGGCGATGCTCGCGGCCGGGTTCACCGCCGACGAGGTCGACCGGGTGCTCTGGCGCAACCCCGCCGAGTTCTACGGCCAGTCGGGGCGCCTCGACCTCACCGTGCCCGACGGATCGGGGGCGTACGCCGGCAGCTCGATCGCCCGGGGAGGCAGCTGATGCGCCTGTACCACCCCGACGGGACCACCGTGCACCTGTCGTACTGCACCAATGTGCACGCCGCCGAGAGCCTCGAGGGAATCCTGGAGCAGCTCGACACGTACGCGGTGCCGATCCGCGAGCGCCTCGGCGCCGACGTGCTCGGGCTCGGGCTGTGGCTGGCCGCGCCGGTGGCCGCCGGGCTGGCCGGCGATCCGGCGGACCGGCAGCGCCTGCGCCGGGCCCTCGACGCGCGGGGGCTGGAGGTGGTGACGCTCAACGGGTTCCCCTACCAGGCGTTCCAGGAGCCCGTCGTCAAGCACGCCGTCTACCAGCCCGACTGGACCACCCCGCACCGGCTCGCGTACACGCTGGACCTGGCCCGGGTCCTGACCGACCTGCTGAGCGACGACGCCGCGCGCGGGTCGATCTCGACGCTGCCGCTGGCCTGGCGGGATCCCTGGGACGCGGGCCGGGCGAGCGCCTGCCGGCGTGCCCTCGACGACCTGGCCCGCGGCCTGCGTGAGCTGCCGCGTCCGGTGCGTGTGGCCTTCGAACCCGAGCCCGGCTGCGTCATCGAGACGACCGCGGAGGCGGTCGCCCTACTCGGCGCGGCCGACACGTCGGTGCTCGGCGTCTGCCTCGACCTCGCCCACCTCGCCTGCGCCTGGGAGGACCCGGCGGACGCTCTGCGGCGGCTACGCGAGGCGCGGCTGCCCGTCGTCAAGACCCAGGTGTCGGCCGCGCTGGCCACCGCCGATCCGCGCCGCGACGCCGCCGTGCTCGGCGAGTACGTCGAACCGCGCTTCCTGCATCAGACCCGGGGCTCGGCCGGTCTCGCCACCGACGACCTCGACGAGGCGCTGGCCACGCCCGGCGGCGACGCGCAGCCGTGGCGGGTGCACTACCACGTGCCGCTGCACGAGGCACCGGTGGCGCCGCTGCGGTCCACCGTCGACGTGCTGGTGGACGCCCTGCGGGAACTGCTCGGTGGCGACACGGCGGACTGCGACCACTTCGACGTGGAGACGTACACGTGGCATGTGCTGCCGGCGGCGTCGCGCCCGGCGGGCCCGGCGGAACTGGCGTCCGGCATCGCCGCGGAGCTCTTCTTCGCCCGCGCCCAGCTGACGGCGCTCGGGCTCGCGACAGCCCAGGGGGTGCCGTCGTGAGACCGGTGGTGGTGCTCGACGTCGTCGGCTTGACGCCCCGGCTGCTGCGGCACATGCCCCGGCTCTCGCGGCTCGCCGAGTCCGGCTTCCAGGCGCCGCTGGCCACCGTGCTGCCGGCCGTGACGTGTGCGGTGCAGTCCACGTTCCTCACCGGCGCGATGCCCAGCGGGCACGGCGTCGTCGGCAACGGCTGGTACTTCCGCGACCTGGGCGAGGTGTTCCTCTGGCGCCAGCACCACGCCCTGGTGCGGGGCGAGAGGGTGTGGGACGCAGCCCGGACGCTCGCCCCCGGCTACACCGTCGCCAACATCTGCTGGTGGTACGCGATGGGCGCCCCCACCGACTGGACGGTGACGCCGCGGCCGATCTACCACGCCGACGGGCGCAAGGATCCGGACTGCTACACGTACCCGCCGGAGCTGCACGACGCGCTGACCGCCGAGCTCGGCACGTTCCCGCTGTTCAGCTACTGGGGTGCGAACGCCGGGATCGCCTCCTCGGCGTGGATCTGCGCCGCCGCCCGGCACGTCATGGCGGCGCACCACCCGGACCTGACCCTGGTCTACGTCCCGCACCTCGACTACGACCTGCAACGCTACGGTCCCCACTCGCCGCGGGCCGTCGCGGCCGCCGCCGAGCTGGACGTCACTCTCGGCCCGCTGCTCGACGCCGCGTCCGAGCGCGGCGCGGCCACCGTCGTCCTGTCGGAGTACGGCATCACCGAGGTGTCCCGGCCCGTCGACATCAACCGGCTGCTGCGCGCCGAGGGGCTCCTGCACGTCTACACCCAGGCCGGCATGGAGTACCTCGACCCCTGGACCTCGCGGGCCTTCGCCGTGGCCGACCACCAGATCGCCCACGTGTACGTCGCGGCGGCCGACGACGTCCCGGCCGTGGCGAAGCTCTGCGCCGGCCTGCCCGGCGTGGCCGAGGTGCTGGACCGGCCCGCACAGGCCGTGCGCGGGCTCGACCACGAACGCTCGGGCGAGCTGGTGCTCGTGGCCGAGCCGGACGCCTGGTTCACCTACTACTACTGGCTCGACGACGCCGCCGCGCCGGATTTCGCGCGGCTGGTCGAGATCCACCGCAAGCCCGGCTACGACCCGGCCGAGCTCTTCTTCGACCCGGCCGGCCCGGCCGCCGCCAAGGGCCGCGCCGCGCTCGCCCTGCTCCGCAAGAAGCTGGGCATGCGCTACCTGATGAGCGTCGTCGGACTGGACGCCGGCGCCCGCGCGGTCCGCGGTTCGCACGGGCGCCTGCCCACCGACCCGGCCGACGCGCCGGTGCTGCTCTGCTCCGACGCGACCGCCGCCCGTCCGGCGATCGCCGCCACCGAGGTGAAGGGACTGCTGCTCCAGCTCGCGGGGCTGACCCCGTGACGATCCGGACGGCCGCCGAGACCGACGCCGCCGGGTTGGCCCGCCGGTGCGAGGCGGCGCTCGTCGCGTACCTGGACCGGCAGCGCCCGCACTGGCCCGACGGCACGCCCCGCGGGGTGCTCGACGCCGTCCGCCGGTTCGTGCTCGCCGACGGCAAACGCCTGCGCCCCATGTTCTGCTACTGGGGCTGGCGGGGCGCCGGACAGCCCGACAGCCAGGCGATCGTCGCCGCCGCCGCGGCGCTCGAACTGTTCCACGCCTTCGCCCTCATCCACGACGACATCATGGACGGCAGCACGCTGCGCCGGGGCCAGCCGACCGTGCACCGCCACTTCGCCGACGTCCACACCCGGCACAGCTGGCGAGGCGAGGCCGTCCGGTACGGACACAGCGCCGCCCTGCTCTGCGGTGACCTCTGCGCCGCATGGGCGGACCACATGTTCCACGACTGCGGGCTACCCATCGAGTGGATCCACCGCGGCTACAAGCTCTTCACGGTGATGCGCACGGAGGTCATCGCGGGGCAGTATCTCGACCTGGTGTCGGGCGTCGGCGACGGCTCGGTCGCCGGGGCGCTCACCGTGATCCGGATGAAGGCCGCGCGCTACACCGTCACCCGGCCGTTGCAGATCGGCGCCGGACTGGCCGGGGCCGGCCCGCGGGTGCAGGCGGCGCTCCAGGCCTTCGGCGATCCGCTCGGCGACGCCTTCCAGCTGCGCGACGACGTGCTCGGCGTCTTCGGCGACCCGGCCGTCACCGGCAAGCCGGTCCTCGACGACCTCCGCGAGGGCAAGCCGACCGCGATGGTGGCGATGGCCCGCGACCGCGCCGACCGGGCCCAGAACGCCCGGATCCGCGAGCTCTTCGGCGCTCCCGGCCTCGACGACGCCGGCGCCGGGGAGCTGCGGACGATCATCGAGGCCACCGGCGCGCGGGAGGGGATCGAGGATCTGATCAACCGGCGCGCCGCCGCGGCGACCGCGGCCCTGGACCGGGCGCCGCTCACCCCGGACGCCCGGACGGCGCTGGCCGCGCTGGCGGCGACGGTCGTCGCCCGCCATCGGTGATCCTTCCCCCGGCTGCCGGGCTCCGGATGGCATCATCACGCCATGCGTGAAGTGGTGGACGGCGTCTTCGAGCTCGGCATCGGCTATGTCCACGTGCACCTGGTCGTCACCGACGACGGCGTCGTGCTCGTCGACACGGGACTGCCGGGCAAGTCCGCGCGGATCGGGCGGGCCCTGCACGACATCCGCCGCACGATCGGCGACGTCACGACCGTGCTGCTCACCCACCACCACCCCGACCACACCGGCGGCCTCGCCGAGGTGCGCCGCCGCTCGGGGGCGCGGGTCGTCGCCCACCGCGACGACGTGCCGTACGTGACCGGCGAGGCCCAGGTCGTCACGCGGCACCCGGTGGTTCGGCTCGTGGGCCTCATCATGGGCCGGGCCGAGCCCGCGCCGGTCGACGAGGTGGTGACCGTCGACGGTTTCTCGCCCCTGCCGGGCTTCACCGCGCTGCACACCCCCGGGCACACCCCGGGCCATCTGTCGTACCTGCTGGACCGCTCCGGCGGTGTGCTCTTCGCCGGCGACGCGGCGGCCGGCAAGCGTGGCGGGCGGATCGGCAGCACCCCGAAGATGGTCTCGGTGGACCTCGACGCCCAGCACCGCAGCGTCGAACGGCTCGCCGGACTCGACTTCGACCACGCCGTCTTCGGCCACGGCCCCGCCGTCACCGGGCGCGCAGTCGACGCGTTCCGCACCTACGTGTCGGCCGGTCGCTGAGGTCGACCTCCTAGCTTGGTTCTTAACGCCTCGGCGAGGCTGACCGGTCTTGCTACACACCGTGACTTTCCTGGCGACACTTTCGGGCTGCTGGCCAAGCAATCAATGACGAATGTCCGAGCTCGGGCCTAGCTCCAGGGATCGTTGCATCTCACCCTTTCGGGCCAAGCAAACCGACCCAAAGCGGCTAGATGGGCTTGGACCATCCCATCGCACGCAGGGCATCTCGCGGCCGATAACCGCCGGAAAGCTTTCCGCGCGGGATGGAACCTTCAGCGCGCGGCATGCGTCTAACCCACCCAGCGAAATGATGTGCTATCGATGAGGAGCGCGGTCTGTCCCCCCGAAGCTTTATGAGCGGATCGGTGCGCCCCATTGATGAATAAGATGCGACTGGGGATCTTTGGCCTGGCCGTCGGAATGTTGATGACATCTGCGTGCTTGCAAGGCGCGAATGTCAAGAACAGCCCCGTAGCCGAACCCACATCGGTATCAGCGGCCGAACTGGACAAGAACTTCGCGGACGACGCGAAGTTCTACGCGCCGATGGCAGCCCGGATGGAGGGCGCTCTCATGGCCCGACCTCCTGCGGACGTGTCCGCCGCCACCCAGGACGCCACGGTCGTCGTGGCTGCTCGAATCGGTGACATCAAGGCGCAGCGAGTCATCGGCGATATCCAGACATTGGCCATCAGCTTGACGGACGTCGACGTGTTGAGCGGAGAGCTGGAGCCGAGCCTGGGTCAGCAAGTGAATGTGGAACTGGCGCTTGGAGACCCGGCGGACGTCGGGAAGAACGTCAACTCGTTTCGCGCCGTCCTGCCCAAGGGCTATGGAATCTGGTTCTTGAGGTGGCAGGGCGACAAGAAGCCGGTTACCAAGAAGGGCGCCAGCCCGTCGGAGGACCCCGCGGACAGCAGCCTCTACGCCCTTGTGCACAGGCAGAGCATGTTCACTCAGGGCAGGAACGGTGCGGTCAACCCGATCGCCGAGCACGACCACGACGGCGGCTCGCTTCCCGGTCTGCAGGCAGACGGCGAGCGCTTCTCGAAGCTGAGTGAGATCGCCGACAAGGTTCGCGCTTCGAAGAAGTAGAACCTCGACCTCGTTCCGGAGTCGCCATAATCCGCGATACACCCTAGAGGGTCGAGGGTGGACACGGGCGGGTTGCACGGTGCTAGCTTGCTGGGGTGTCCGAGCTTTCGGGGATGTCCGAGGAGGAGCGCGACCGGCTCCTGGCCGAATACGACGCGCTGCGCGAGGACATCGCGGTGCGCGCGGTCAACCGTGACCTGGCCGCCCTGGAGGCGGCCGACGCCCAGCACGCCGCTCACCGCGACGAGCGGCTGGCCTGGGAGCTGCTCACCGTGCTGCGCGACGCGCGCCGCGAGGAGCCCGACAATCTGCGGCTCGTCGCGCAGGTCGACCAGGCGGAGGCGGCGTACGAGTCCGCCCGGGAGATCGCCGAGACGGTCAGCCGCGCCGCGGCCGAGATCGCCACCCGGGCGATCGAGCACAGCCGGGCCGACACCCGGCGGCTGTTCGAGCTGGGCATGCGGGTGCGCGCGGCGCGGACGCCCCCGCCGGAGATGCGGACGCCGCCGCCGGAGATCAGGACCCCACCTCCGTGAGGCGGTCCGGGTCGAAGAGCCCGATCGGGTGCGCCGTCGTGCCCGTCATGACCAGGTCGGCGAGAATCTCACCGACGACCGGGACGAACTTGAAGCCGTGCCCGGAGAAGCCGCACGCCACCGTCACCGACGGGTGGGCCGGATGCGCGGCGATGACGAAGTGCTCGTCCGGGGTATTGCAGTAGAGGCAGGTCTTGGCGCGCAGGAAGGCGCCGGGGAGATCGGGCAGGTGCTGCCGGGCCCGGGCGGCCATCGTGGCGATCTCGCTCTCGTCGACCTCGCGGTCGACGGTTTCCGGGGTGGTGGGCACGCCGCGCCGGAAGAAGGCGATCTTCGCGCCGCCGTCCGGACCGTCGATCGCCGGGAAGCCGTACACCTGGCTGCCGTGCCGGTCCTCCCAGATGTAGACGCCGAGCGCCTCGGGCCGGAACGGATCGACGCCGCCGGACGGCTGGAACCAGTACTGGACCTGGCGTTCGACGACGAACGGGAGGCCGAGGTCGGCGAGCAGCCGCGGCGCCCACGGCCCGGGCGCGAGCACGAGCCGACCCGCCGTGTACGTGCCGGATTCCGTGTCCACCCGCACGCCGCCGTCCGCGGTGGGCTCCCACCGGGTCATCGGCTCGTGGAAGCGCAGGTCGGCGCCGTGACGTGCGGCCAGGTCGAGGTGCGCACGCACGGTGAGCTCCGGGCGTACGAATCCGGCCCTGTCCTCGTGGAGCGCGATTTCCCCCGGCGCCGGCGTCATGACCGGGAACCGGCGACGCAGGTCGGCCGCGTCGAGCAGTTCGTGTGGCAGGTCCCACTGCTCGGCGCTGCGGCGGCTGCCCGCCACCGTCACGCTGTCCGGCAGCCCCACCATGATCCCACCGGTCAGCGTCATCACGTCCCGGCCGGAGTCGTGCGCCAGGGCCTCCCAGAGTTCGTACGCCCGCAGCAGCAGCGGCACATACTCCGGGCTTTCGAAGTACGACTGCCGAATGATGCGGGAACCGCCGTGGCTGGCGCCACGATCGTGCGCGGGTCCGAACTGCTCCAGCCCCAGCACCCGCTGTCCGCGCGCGGCGAGATGGTACGCGGCGGCGCTACCCATCCCGCCCAGCCCGATCACGATGACGTCATGAATCGCCACATCAGCCTCCTACCGGACAGCTTCGAGCATCGAATCGCGACGGTCAATGTCTGGGCGGACCTCGGCGACTCTCGTAGGATGCCTCCATGCTCGCGGTCTCTTGGCGTGACGTCGTCCTCGCCGTGCTGCCCGGCGCCACGCTTGCCGGCGGCGTGTCCGCGCGAGCCGTCGACGCCGCGGGCGAGTTGCTCGGTGCGCCCCTCCCGGAAGACCTCGCCGAGCTGCTGCGCGAGACGGGCGGCATCATCGCCGGCGACGGCCTGGCCGTGGTGTGGCCGGTCGAGCGCATCGTGCGCGAAAACCTCGAGCTCCGCGCCGGCGCGGAGCTCGACGGCGATCTTCTCTTCTTCGGCGGCGGCGCCGACGACGGCGCGGGGGAGCGGTACGCGTGCGTCCCCACCGATCCGTCGCGCGGCATCGTGGCCTGGCGGCAGCGGACCGGCAAGCGCCGGACGGTCGCCACCGACCTGGCGGACTATGTGATCGGCGTCCTCGCCGCCTGATCTCCCGCTCAGTCCTTTAGCGGGCCGAGGAGCAGGGCGGACTGCGGCCACAGGTCGTCGAGGATGGCGGGGTCGTTGGCCACCTTGGCGAACAGGACCATGCCTTCGAGGTGGGCGAGCAGGGAGCGCGCCGTCCTGGGCGTCGCGCGGTCGGCGGTGATGGTGCCCTCCCGGGCGGCCTGGTCGAGCGTGTCCTGGATGAGGGCGGCCTGCTCGGCGAAGATCTCGTCGAGGTGCGCCCGCACGACGTCGTCCTGAGTGCTCAGTTCCAGGGCGAGGTTGGCCAACAGGCAGCCGTTGACGGTGCCGGCGGCGCGCTGGGCGAGGGTCTGTGCCTCCGCCTGTGCCCGAAACAGGGCTTCGAGTCGCTCCAGGGCGGGCGGCTCGCTGCCGAGGATGGTCGTCCATTCCTCGCGTCGGGTCTGCCAGTAGCGCTGCAGCACCTGGACGGTGAGCGCCTGTTTGGACTCGAAGAAGTGGTAGAAGCTGCCCTTGCGCACGTCGGCGCGCGCGCAGACCTCGGCCACGCCGAGGCTGTTGTAGCCACGGTGGTGGATCAGTTCGCCGGCCGCGTCCACGAGCCGCTCGCGGGCCGTGCTCGTCCTTCCCATGTGACCGACTATACAACCGGTCAACTATCCCGCCGTTGACTAATAGTTGACCGGTCGTCTAGAAAGAGATCCAGCACCCCGTGCTCCGATGAGAAGGCAGGACTATGACGAAGACCCACTGGGCCAGGACCCGGGTCAGCGAGCTGTTCGATACGCCGTACCCGATCGTGCAGGGCCCCTTCGGCGGTGGTGTCTCCACCGTCGCGCTGGCCGCGGCGGTGTCGGACGCCGGCGGTCTCGGCTCCTTCGGCGGCCACCATCTGCCGCCCGAGCGGCTCGACGCGACGCTGCGGGAGCTGGCGGCGGCAACCGGGCGGCCGTTCGCGGTCAATCTCTGGGTGCCGACCGAGGACCAGCCGCGCGGGATCGACCCGGAGACCTTCCGGGCCGGAACAGCCCGCCTGCAACCCTGGTACGACGCGCTAGGCCTGCCATTGCCGGAGTATCAACCGCAGGCGTTGCCGGACTTCGACTCCCAGGTCGAGGTCGTTCTCGAGCGCCGGCCCCGGGTGTTCAGCTTCGTCTTCGGCATCCCCGACCCGAAGGTGCTCGCCGAGTGCCGCCGCCGGGGGATCGTCACCGTCGGCGCGGCCACCAACCTCGACGAGGGACGGGCGCTGGAGGCGGCCGGCGTGGATGTCGTGGTCGCCTCCGGCATCGAGGCCGGCGGCCACCGTCCGTCCTTCCTGCGTCCGGCGCCGGACTCGGTATCCACCGGACCGCTCACCGCGCAGCTCACCAGCGTCCTGAGCGTGCCGGTGATCGCCGCCGGCGGTCTCGCCGACGGCCGGGGCATCGCCGCGGCGTTCGCGCTCGGCGCCGAGGGCGCGCAGCTCGGCACCGCGTTCCTGGCCACCGAGCAGTCCGCGGCGCCGGCCGTCCACCGGGAGATGCTCTTCTCGGACCGCGCCCGCCACACGACGCTCACCCGCGCGTTCTCCGGGCGGCATGGCCGTGGAATCCGTAACGAGTTCCTCGACGCCCTCGCCGACGCCTCCGACATCCCGCCCTATCCACAGCAGCTGTGGCTCACCGCGCCGCTCCGCGCCGCCGGCGCCGAGCGGGGCGACCCCGAGGTCCTCTTCCTCTACGCCGGCCAGGGCGCACCGTTGCTCCGCAGGGAGCACACCGATGCCGGGCAGCTCCTGCGCTTCCTCGTCGCCGACACCGACCGCGTCCTCACCAACCTCGCCTGAAAGGCACCGTCATGAGCAATCCGATCAGCGTCGTCATCGCCTACCACAGCGGCTACGGCCACACCGCCCGGCAGGCCGAGGCCGTCGCCCGCGGCGCCCGCTCGGTCGACGGCGTCACCGCCGACCTCCGCGACGTGTCCACCCTCGACGAGGGACTGTGGGCCGCCCTCGACCGCGCCGACGCCATCATCTTCGGCACTCCCACCTACTTCGGCGGCCAGTCCGCCGCCTTCCAGAGCTTCGCCGAGGCCACCGCCGGGATCTGGGCCGAGCAGGGATGGAAGGACAAACTCGCCGCCGGCTTCACCAACTCCGCGGGTATCAACGGCGACAAGTCCCACGTGTTGACGTCGCTCGCGGTCTTCGCCGCCCAGCACGGCATGCAGTGGATCCCGCTCGGGCTGCTCCCCGGCTGGAACACCACCGGCGGCTCCGTCGAGGACCTCAACCGCCTCGCCGGATTCATGGGCGCCCTCGCCCAGTCCCACGCCGACGCCGGCCCCGACCTCGCCCCACCGGCCACCGACCTGCGCACCGCCGAACACCTCGGCCGGCGCGTCGCCGAGAAGGCCACGCAATGGGCCCACGCCCGCCGGGCCACCGCCACCCTGCTCGAGGCGGCGTAAAGTCCACTAAGTTCTACCCTTCCGCGATCGGAGCAGACCGCATCGCACACCGGAGGGGAGATTTCTTAGCGTGAGCAGTCCACCATCGCCGGGAGCGGAACGAGCCGGCGAGGCATCCGTTCGGATCGGCGCGCTCGTTCCGCTGACCCGGCCCGGCTGGGTCGAGGCGGGCCGATCCTTGCTCGCCGGCCTGGAGCTGGCCGTTCGCGACGTCAACGAAGCCGGCGGAATTCTCGGGAAACCACTCGAGCTGGTGGTCCGGGACACCGCGGCCGATCCGCGGAGCGCCGCGGCGGCCGTGGATGAACTGGCCCGCCAGGGCGTGGCTGCCCTGGCGGGGGAGTACCACAGCGTCGTCGCCCGGACCGCCGCTGCCCGGGCCGACGCGCTCGGCCTGCCGTTCCTCTGCTCGTCGGCGGTTCTCGACGCGCTCACCGACCGGCCGACGGACTGGGTCGCGCGCCTCGCTCCGGCGCAGTCGCACGGCTGGCGGATCTACGCGGACTTTCTCCTCGGCGCGGGCCACAGCCGCATCGCCGTAGCGACCGAGCCGAGTGTCTACTGGGCTTCCGGGACCCGCATACTGCGGGACCACCTCGCTGCGCGCGGCGGCACCGTCATCGACCTCGACATGCGTACGCTCGCGCCCACGGCCGTGCCCGACGAACTCGTCGAGAGTCGCGCGACAGCCCTCCTTCTTCTGGTCGGCTACCCCGAGCCGGCCGTGTCGATCGTCCAGGCCGTCCGCCGCGACCGGCGCCTCGCCGGGATCATGATCGGTGCTCCGGCCGGGCAGCCGGAGTTCGCCGGCTGGACGACCTCGCTGGGCGACGACGGCGCCGCGATCCCGTTCCTCCGCTACCTGCCCGAGCGCCTCAGCCCACTGGGCGCGCGGGTCGAGGCGGCCCTGCGCGAACGGCTGGCCGGAACGCCCTCCTTCATCGCCTTCGAGGGCTATGACACGGTCGCGGTCCTCGCCGAGGTGCTGCGTTCCGGCGGCGCGGACCGGGCGCGCACGGCCGAGTCCTGGCCGCGTGTCGCCGTCGAAGGCACCCGCGGCGAGATCCGGTTCTCCTGCCAGCCGGGCATCAGCGTCTGGCAGTGGGCGTGGGCGCCCACCCAGATCGTCGACCGAGACCCGGCGCGGCCGGATCGCTTCCGGATCCTGCACTCGACCTGACAGAGCACGAACGCCGGCCTCTGCCGCGCGTCCTAGCGAGAGCCGCGCGTCCTAGCGAGAAAGGAGCACGCATGGCCTGGATGAGCGCGGGGGCGTCTCGGCTGGTCGGCCCGACATTCGTGGACGACCTCACCCGGGCGGACCTGATCCCCGAACTCGGTCCGGTGGCTACCGAAGGCTGGATCGTGGTCGACGAGGCGGTCCTGCTCAAAGGCCTCTACGAGAGCTATTCCGGCGATCGGTCACGTTTCCCGGACGTCCTGGGCTACGAAGTGGCGGTCAACGGCCGTGGTATCCCGAGGTTCGGCCTGCCCGACCGCGGCGTAGGGTGCGTTCCGCCGCTCCTTCGGTGGGGCACGGCCTTCGCCTGGGCCGCCTTGCACCAACAACACCGACAGTTCCCGGGGTTCGAGGTGATGGCCTATGTCTCGGTCGCGGAGCTGATGTTCGACCCCGGAGAGTTCAGCGGGAACGTGACTTTCTGCACGAAGCACCCCGGCGGTCCGGTCTGGACGACCCGCGCAAGCGCGGGAGACGACATCGTGATCAGCCTCTCCACGGCCGACTGCCACGAACCACTACCGGACCGCTGAGCGAGCACGCCTGTTCGTCAGTTCCTAGGCATGCGCCGCCAGGACGGACAGCAGGCGGTCGATGTGCTCCTCGGTGGTGCCGATGCCGGCGCTGGCGCGGATCGCCGCCGCGGGCGGCTCGGCCGTCGGGTCGAGGCGGTCGGTGGCCTCGCGCAGCAGGCGGCGGGTGAGCGGGTGGGCGCAGAACAGCCCGGTGCGTACGCCGATGGCATGGTCGCGTCCCAGCACGGTGCTGAGCTCGTCGGGATCGCGGCCGAGCACCGCGAACGACACGATGCCCACCCGGGGCGCCTCGGGACCGAACAGGCGTAGCTCTTCGACGCGGGGCAGGGCGGCGATGCCGGCGCGCAGCCGCGCCACGAGGCGGTGTTCGTCGCTCAGGTCGACCTCGGCCAGGGCGCGGCAGGCGGTCGCCAGGGCCACCGCCCCGATCAGGTTGGGCGTGCCGGCCTCGTGCCGGGCCGGGCCGTCGTGCCACCGTACGGTGAAATCACCCGACACCGCCGCGGTCGCGCCACCACCGGCCAGGTAGGGCGGGGCCGCGTCGAGCCAGTCGGCGCGGCCGGCGAGCACGCCCGCGCCGAACGGCGCGTAGAGCTTGTGTCCCGACAGGGCCAGGTAGTCGGCGCCCAGGGCGGTGAGGTCCACGGGCGCGTGCGGGGCCAGTTGCGCGGCGTCGACGGCGATCCGGGCGCCGTGGCGGTGTGCGGTTTCGGTCAGCTCCGTGATCGGCCACAGCTCGCCGGTGACGTTGCTGGCCGCGGTGACCGCCACCAGCACCGGTCCGGGCAGGGTGCGCAGCGCCTGGTCCAGCGTGGAGACGGCTTCCTCGGCCGAGCGTGGCACGCCGAGGCGCACCGGCTCGCGCCAGGGCAGCAGGTTGGCGTGGTGCTCGGCGTCGAAGGTCACCACGGTGGTGCCGGCGGGTACGACGTGGGCGAGCAGGTTCAGCGCGTCGGTGGTGTTGCGGGTGAACACTACTGTGTCCCGCGGGCCGCAGCCGAGGTGCTCGTAGAGCGTCTCGCGGGCCTGCTCGTACTCCAGGGTGCTGCGCCGGGCGAGAGCTCCGGCTCCTCGGTGGACACTGCCGTACCACGGCAGCAGGTCGGCCACCGCCTCGGCGACGACGTCGAGGCAGGGCGCGGTGGCCGCGATGTCGAGGTTGGCGAACTCGATGCTGCTGCCGTCGGGAAGTTTGACCTCTGCGGGGCTCAGGACGCTGACCATGGGTACCACGCTAATCGGTCGAAACCATACCTGCAAGATAGGAATTTGTATGCGCGGAATTACCCACTGTCGAGGGGTGGACGAACCTCGCTAATCTGACGGCACTCGAGCGGCAACGGCGCCGGGCTCGGAGAGGAAGCGATGACACTCGGAACCGCAGTGGTGGAGACCTCGTCCCTCGGTGACCGCACCTACCTCGTGCACGACGGCGAGGTCGCTGTGGTCGTCGACCCGCAACGGGACATCGACCGCGTCCTGGCCGTCGCCGGCCGGCTCGGGGTCCGGATCACCCACGTGGCGGAGACGCACCTGCACAACGACTACGTCTCCGGCGGCCTCGCCCTGGCCCGGGTCACCGGCGCGACCTATCTGGTCGCCGCCGCCGAGCAGGTGGAGTTCGACCGGCACCCGGTCGCCGACGGCGACCGGATCGCGGTCTCCGACCGGCTCGCCCTCACCGTGGTGGCCACTCCCGGTCACACCTTCCACCACCTGTCGTACGTGGTCACCCACGACGGCGAGGTGGCGGGAGTCTGCACCGGCGGCTCGCTGCTGTTCGGTACGACCGGACGCACCGACCTGCTCGGTGCCGACCACGCCCGCACCCTCGCCCACCACCAGCACGCCTCGGCGCGCCGCCTCGTCGACCTCCTGCCCGACGGCACGCCGGTCTGGCCCACGCACGGCTTCGGCAGCTTCTGCTCGGCCACCCCGCCGGACGCGGACATCTCCACGATCGGCCGCGAGAAGAGCGTCAACCCGGCGCTGCGGCTGCACGCGGACGCGTATGTCGAGCACCTGCTGGCGGGTCTGGGGGCGTACCCCGCGTATTACGCGCACATGGGCGTCCGCAACGCCCGGGGCGCCGAGCCGATCGACCTGACGCCGGCCCGGCGCGCCGACCCGGACGAGCTGCGCGAGCGGATCGACGCGGGGGAGTGGGTGGTCGATCTGCGCTCCCGCAAGGCGTACGCCTACCGTCACCTGACCGGGACGCTCAGTTTCGGCCTCGACGGGCCCCTTGCGACCTGGCTCGGCTGGACCCTGCCGCACGGCACCCCGCTGACCCTGCTCGGCGACTCGCCCCAGCAGGTCGCCGCCGCCCAGCGCGAACTGGCCCGCATCGGCATCGACCGCCCGACGGCCGCGGCGGCCGGCACCCCCGACGACTGGGCACGCGGCCCCGGCGACCTCGCCGAGGGCCGCAGCGCGACCTTCGCGGATCTCGCCGCCGCGACCTCCGCGGATCTCGCCATGGAGCGAGTGGATCTCGCCGTGGAGCGAGCGGATCTCGCCGTGGAGCGAGCGGACGTCATCCTCGACGTCCGCGCCGACGGGGAGTGGCGGGCCGGTCACCTTGCCGGGGCGATCCACATTCCCCTCTCTGACCTGACCGCCCGCCTGGCGGAGGTGCCCGAGGGGACGGTCTGGGTGCACTGCGCGGCCGGCTACCGCGCGGCGGCGGCCGCCAGCCTGCTGACCCGTGCCGGGCGCCGCGTGGTGGCCGTCGACGACGATTGGGCGAACGCAGCCATCGCCGGCCTGCCGATCGTCTGACCGCCGCCGCGGCCCGTATCTACTGCGCGGGCTCGGACGCGTCCGTCATGCGCCGGACGAGTTCGCGGGCGCGGGCCCGCTGCACCGACCGCGCCTGACTCAGCACGAGGCTTCGCAGCGGCCGGGGGAAGGACACGGTCACGGACTCCGTGACCTGGGTGCCGCCGCCCTCCGCGACCAGCTCCACGGTGGCGACCAGCCGCACCCGCCCGGGGCTGTGCACGTCGCTGACCAGCCGCCGGTCGGGCACCGGGAAGGTCATGGTCACCCGGATCGGGTTGTCCCACCGCAGCGGCCCCAGCCGGAACCGCTCCACCGCCACGTACGACACCGCGTCGCCCGTACGCCGGATGTCGCGGACCGCCACGACGAGCGGTGACAGGCCGACGTAGCTCTCCGGACGGCTGAGGTGTGCGTAGATAGGGCCGGCCGGGGCCGGCACGCGAAAGGTGTGACTGAACTGTTCGGTGGACACGACGGGCATGGTCGCACGTGTCGGCCATAGGCCCGAACCTGTGGAAAACCTTTCCTCGAAAATTGCTTTGAACCGCTTCGCGGGCCGCTTCGTACTGATGGCTGTCGACGACATCTGTCCGGGCAACATTCCCGATTTGCGCCGATGAAGGGGAGACCCTCGTCAGCGCGTGACGAAAGGCCGAGCATGAGTCGAGTCCACTACGGCACGCGGGCGGTAGGCCGCCTGTCGCGCCGTAAGGTTCTTACGATCGCCGCGACCGTGGGCGTCGGTGCCTCCGCCGCCGGCGTGGCCGGCCTGAGCCTCGCCGGTGAGAAGCCGGGCAAGGCCGACGCCGAGCCGCTGGTGCTCTCGCTGCGCGACGCCGAGAAGGGCACGTTCGACGTGTTCTCCGGGAGCAGCAAGGTGACCATCACCGACGCCGACCTGGCGAAGAAGCTGCTCAAAGCCGTCAAGCGCTGATCAGGAAAGGCTGAACAATGTCCTCGCACCGCGAAGCCCCGGAGATCAGCAAGGATCCCGTGGCCGACAGCTCCGACCTGTACGCGTTCGTCAGCCCGGACCACCCGGACACCGTGACGCTCATCGCCAACTACGTGCCGCTGCAATTGCCGGCGAGTGGGCCGAACTTCTTCGAATTCGGTGACGACGTACTCTACGAGATTCACGTCGACTCCAACGGCGACGGCCGCCCCGATCTGACCTACCAGTTCCGGTTCCGCACCGAACTGCGCAACGATCGGACATTCCTCTACAACACCGGTCCGATCGAATCGCTGGACAGTGAGAACTGGAACCGGCGACAGTTCTTCTCGGTGACCCGGGTGGACGCGAGCGGTAAGCACACCGTGCTCGCCGAGAAGCTGCCCTGCCCGCCGTGCAACGTCGGTCCGCTGTCCATTCCGGATTACGACAAGCTCGCCGCCGACGCGGTGCACAAGCTGAAGACCGGCGAGAAGGTCTTCGCCGGTCAGCGGGCGGACCCGTTCTTCGTCGACCTCGGCGCCATCTTCGACCTGGGCACGCTGCGCCCGTTCCAGGACAAGCACCTGGTCGGCCAGAAGCTGTTCAACTACGCCGGCAAGGCGGTCAACGCCACCGACAAGATGAACGTGCACAGCATCGCGATCCAGGTCCCGTTGCACATGGTCCGCAAGGACGGCAAGAAGAAGGTGCGCGGACGCGACCCGGGCGCGGTCATCGGCGTGTGGACCTCCGCCAGCCGCCGCCAGGTGCAGGTCCGGCACGGCAAGAAGAACGACGACGTGTACGTCGGCCCGCACGTGCAGGTCTCGCGCCTGGGTAACCCGCTGTTCAACGAGGTCATCGTGCCGATGGCGCAGAAGGACCTGTGGAACAGCCTGCCGCCGAGCGAGGACAAGCGCTTCGCGGAGTTCGTCGAGCAGCCGGAGCTCGCGCAGCTGCTGCCGGTGCTCTACCCGGGCCTGTTCGACCGGCTCGCCGAGCTCAACGAGGCGAAGACCGCCCGCGCCGACCTGGTCGCGATCCTGCTGACCGGCATCCCGGACGGCCTGATCGACGACTTCCAGAACAACACCGGCGAGACCCAGGCGGACATGCTGCGGCTCAACACCGCGGTGCCGCCGTCCAAGGACGAGAACGCCTTCGGCATCATCGGCGGCGACCTCGCCGGCTTCCCGAACGGGCGCCGGGTCGCCGACGACGTGGTGTCCATCTCGCTGCGGGCGATCGCCGGCGTGACCGTGCCCCTGGTCGACGAGAAGTTCAAGCCCGACGAGGCGGCCGCGCTGGTCGAGCAGGGTCTGTCGGCCAAGGACGCCAGCTCCAAGCTGCTCAAGAAGTTCCCGTACCTCGGTGTGCCGTTCGACGGCTTCAACAACCCCTCGGCGGAGGACGGAAAGTGAGCGTCGGAGTTCACCACCACCACACCCTCGCCCCCTCCGGGCAGGGCACGGTGGTGCTCAACATCGGCGCCGGGATCGGTGCCCTGGTCATCCACACCCCGGGTAGCCTGCACGGCCATGAGATCGAGGTCAGCCCGGTCACGGACTCGACCCGGCGTACCCACGCGGCGGTCCGCGCGCGCTACGTCAGCGACGGCGTGATGTTCAGCGTCGTCATCGACAACCTGCCGGCCGGCCGGTACGTCATCTGGCGCGATCCGGTCACGGCGCTGGCCGAGGTCGACGTGTCCGGCGGGGCAGTCACCGAGTACGGATGGCCGGAAGCGGCCATCCTGTAACACCCGGTGACCCCCTTGTCGGTCTAGGGTGAGCGGATGGACACGGCAGGGGAGGCCGATCGGGATTCGGGTCCGGCACTGACGGGTCCGGATGTGGCGGGGCGCTCCGCGCTGCGGACGACGGATGTCGACCAGGCGCGGGCCTTCTGCCGCCGGATGTTCTACGGCCCGCTCGAGGTGAAACCGGCCGGCAGCATCGAGGGCTTCGCGTTCTCCGGTGACGTGGTGCAGCTGGGCCCGCTGACGGTGGGCGAGGTCAGCTACGGCGTGGAGATCTGTGTGGCCATCGGCGACCTGCGGACGGCCTATCACGTGCTGGCCCCGCTGACCGGGCAGGTCTACGTGTTGCACCGCGGCACGGCGACGACCGCGGACCCGGGCCGTGCCGCGGTCTTCCAGCCGATCGGCGACATCGATCTGCGCTGGTCGGCGGACTGCCGCCTGTTCAGCGTCAAAGTGGAGCGGCTCGCCTTCGAACGCGAGCTGGAGGCCCTCGACCCGCCCGGCGGCGCGCTGCTGCCGCTGGGCGCCACGTTCGGCACGGCCGCCGGCCCCGGCCGCAGCTGGATGGGGCTGATCCGGCTGTTGCACACCGAGTTGCGCGAGGCCGACGGCCTGAACACCCTGCCCTGGTTGCTGCGCCGCTGGCGTGACCTGGCGATCAGCGGCCTGGCCGGTGCCGTCGAACACGCCTCCGGCGACGGCAGTGCCGGCCACCCGACGGCCCGGCGTCCGCGGACGGTCAAGCGCACCCTCGACGCGATGCATTCGGAACCGGGCCGTGCCTTCACCGCGACGGAGCTGGCGGCCATCGCGGGGGTCGGCATTCGCGTGTTGCAGGAGTCCTTCCGTCAGCACGTGGGCGTGCCCCCGCTGACCTACCTGCGCCGGCTGCGCCTGGAAGGCGTGCACGCCGAGCTGAGCCGGTCGGACCGGCACGAGGTCAGCGTCAGCGAGGTCGCCTACCGCTGGGGATTCACCCACCTGGGTCGCTTCGCGGGCGCCTACCGCGACCGCTACGGCGTCTCTCCCTCCCAGACCTTGCGCGGCGACCGCGTATAGGCGTCGGCGGCCGGTGGGGGGAACTTGCGCAGGATCCACATCTGCTGGCCGAGGGCGAACAGGTTCTGCGTCACCCAGTAGAGGATGACGCCGATCGGAAGCAGCGCCCCGGAGACGAGCAGGGACAGCGGGATGCCGTAGAGCATCAGCCGCTGCACCATCCTCGCCTGCGGCTCGGTGGCCCATCCGGTCCTGAGGATCAGCTGACGGCTGGTGACGTAGGTGGTGACGACCATGACGGCGATCAGGACCCCCGCCACGACCGTGACGATGCCGGGCTGGGCGACCGTCGAGCCGAAGGTCGCGGCGATGGGTGCGCCGAACAGCTTTGCCTGCGCCGCGCTGTCGAACTGGGTCAACGTCCAGCCGTACAGGGTGCGGGCCGCGTCGCCGGTGACGCTCGGCCGTAGGTGGCGCAGCACGTGCAGAAGTCCTAGAAAGACCGGGGCCTGCACCAGCATCGGCAGCACGCTCATCAGCGGATTGACCTTCTCCGCCCGGTAGAGCTCCACGAGCTCCGTGCGCAGCTTCTCCCGATCCCCTCGGTGCTTCTCCCGCAGGGCTTCGACCTTGGGACGCAGCGCCTGCACCGCGCGTTGTGAGGTGATCTGCCTGACCGCCATCGGGATCAGCGCCGTGCGGACGGTCAGCACCAGGAAGACGATGCCGAGCACCCACGACCAGTTCGTGAGCCACCCGCTCGCGTCACCGAGCACCATGTCCCAGACGGAATGCCAGAACAGCAGGACCGCCGAGATCGCCGTGTAGACCAGGGCCATCAGTGGGCTGAACAGCGAACTCATCGGTGTGCACCCCGTCCGTCGGCGGCGGGTGACGACGCGACGGCGGGATCGGGCAGTACGGACGGCATGATGAACCCCTCGAGGGACGACCGGTGGCTGGATCAGGACGTGGCGAGTCACCAGCGGCCGCGACGAGCGGGGTGAAGAGGCAGAGCGAGGAGAAGGAGACGCTCAGGCGGCCGCGACGCGGCCCGTGGGCCCTCGCGGACGCGTGCGTCCCGAAGCGTCGGGATCGCGGTGGCGCGGCACGCCGGTGCGCCCGGCGCGCGTGCGCAACACCCGGACGATGACCCGCGGATCAGCGACCGGGGCGCGGCGGCCCAGCAGCACACCGGCGGTGACCACGGCGGACAGCAGCACGCCGGCCATGACACCGGTGCCGACGAGCAGACCGGTCGGGCCGGCCTCGGTCAGCACGCTGACCAAGCGCCACAACGCCTCCCACCAGATCACCCGGTCAGCCTAGAACCCATTCGCAACACTCGATCACGGCCGGGTGGCCTCGCGGATGACATCGGCGTAGAGCTGGAACAGGCGGGGCCTCGCGGTCGTCGCCTCGGGTCGGTGTGCGAGCAGGCCCGTCCAGCAGCGGGCCGCGAGGTGTCGGGCGTGTGCGCCGGACCAGGGCTGGGGGAGGAGCTCCGGCGGCAGCAGCGGATCGGGGTCCATGGCGTGGGTGAACTCGGCGGCGAGTTCGAGGGCGATGACCAGCTGGTCGGTGTCGGACAGCGGCGCCGGGCCGGCGAGCCGGTCGAGGCCGGCCTGGGCGAGCGCGGCCAGCCGGTCGTAACGGGCGGCCAGGTCCTCGAGCGGCCATAGCGTGCCGGCCAGCGCGGCGGGGTCGCGGTGATCGCCGACGCGCAGGTCGCGGCTGGTGAGGAAGGTGACGGAGCCCAGGACGCCCAGGTGCCGGGCCGCGGCCTCGACGCTCGGGGCGACGGGGTTGGCGGTCACGTACAGTCCGCCCTGGACGGCCGCGGCGCCGAGCCGCAGGATCGTGTCGCGCAGCGTGTCGCGGGCCGCGCGGGCCGACTCGGGGATCGCGAACGCGAAGAGGTGCCAGGTGCCGTCCCACGGGGCGTCGCCGCGGTCCTGCCGGTACGCGTACCGGACGTAGCCGATCTCCGGTGCGATGGCGCCGGTGACGTCGGCGCTGGTGCGCAGCACCGCCTTGCGGCCCCGGCCCTCGTGGGTGAAGCGTCCCTCGGCGACGAGCCGCTTGACGCACAGGCGCACCTGCTGGTCGGTCATGCCCAGGGCGCCGGCGACGGTGTACAACCCGTCCGCGTCGACGGTGCCGTCCTCGCGGACCATCGCGTGCACGAGCAGCCGGGTGGTGATCACCGGTCGCCGACCGCGCGGTGCATGGTGGTGACGGCGCCGAAGCCCATCAGCCGCCGCAGGTAGGGGGTCTGCTCGGTGCGGCCCGCGGCGAACCCGTGTCGTTCGTAGAGGGCACGGGCCCGGGGGTTGACGTCGATGACGTCCAGGCGGACCTGGCCGCATCCGTTCTCGGCGGCGACGCGGGCGACCTCCTCGAGCAGGGCACCGCCGATGCCGCGTCCACGGTGACCCGCGTCGACGGCGATGCCGTCCATGACGAGCTGCCCGGGCGTCGCGGTGCGTTCCAGGAGCGCGAGCAGCGCGAGCCGGGGCAGGCCCCGCACCCTGCCGTAGGTGCCGAGGACGTCGGCGGCGCCGCCGCCGGTGAGCCCACGGTCGCCGAGCTTGAAGCCGGCCACGCCGACCACCCGGTCCCCGGCGAGCGCGACCACGGCGCGGTCGTGGCGCAGGTGCGAGGCGATGAAGCGCCGTCCGGTGTCCGGTGGGTTCAGCGCGGCGCCCAGCTTGCGCCCGAACGCCTCCCAGTAGAGCTCGGCCACCCTCGGCTCGGCGCCCGCCGGCACCCCGCGTCGCACGGTGATCCCGCCTGTGTCGTGCCCGTCTCCGGTGTGCACCGTCACGTCTCCTCGCCCGCTCAGCTCACTTCCCCGATCCTATCATTCCATGTACGTTCATCGGCGAAACGATCGTTCGAGATTCAATAGATTGAGGCGGCATGACACTCGTGACAGAGGCGGCACAGCGGAGACGCATTCCGGTCGTCGACGCGCTGCGGGGCTTCGCCCTCTTCGGCATCCTGATGGTCAACATCACCTACTTCGCGTCGGCCTACCACGGCACCGGCCTGGAGGATCCCGGGTTCTCCGGCCCACTCGACCGCGGCGTGCGCTACCTGGTGGCGGTGCTGTTCGAGACCAAGTTCTATCTGCTGTTCTCGTTCCTTTTCGGCTACAGCTTCACCCTGCAGCTGGCCTCGGCGGCGCGCAGTGGCAGCCGCTTCGTGCCCCGCTTCCTGCGCCGCCTCGCGGTGCTGTTCGCGATCGGCGCGTTCCACGCCGTCGTGCTCTTCCCGGGCGACATCCTCACCACGTACGCCTGCCTGGGCCTGCTGCTGCTCGCCGCGCGCCGCGTCCGGCCGGCCCGGGCGCTGCGCACGGCGATCGCGTTGCTGACCGTCACCGCGGGCGCGTACATGATCGTGGCCGCCGTCCAGTCGGCGGCCGGCGGCGGTGGGCTCGACCCCGTCGCGGTCGGCGCCCAGGCCCAGCGGGCGACCGAGGGGTTGCGCGGCGGCCCCGGTTCGGTGATCGCCACCTATCTGGGTGAGCTACCGGATGTGGTGGCGCTGCTGGTCTTCTTCCAGGCCCCGGCAGCTCTGGCCGCCTTCCTGCTCGGCCTGGCCGCCGGCAAGCGCACCCTGCTGGCCGACCTGACCCACAGCGGACCGGCGCTGCGCCGGATCATCCGGATCGGCGTGCCGGTGGGTCTGATCGGCGGGATCGTCTACGCCCACGCCAGCCTGGAGCACCCGGGCACCGCCTACCAGTTGTTCGCGCTCGGCGTGGACATGCTCACCGCACCATTTCTCGCGGCCGCGTACGCCGCCATCGTGCTGAGGTGGGCCTCCAGCGCCCAGGGCCGCCGGACGGCCGAGGCGCTGTCGCCGGCCGGCCGGATGACCCTGACCGCCTACCTCACCCAGTCACTCGTCTGCGCGCTGATCTTCACCGGCTACGGCGCTGCCATGGTCGGCCGTCTGTCACCGCTGGCGGTGCTGGCGCTGGCACTCGTCCTGTTCGCCGTCCAACTGGCCGCCTGCCGGTGGTGGATGAGCCGGCACCCGTACGGTCCGCTCGAATGGTTGCTCCGGGCGGCGACCAACGCCGAGTGGCCGCGCTGGCGAACTCGCCCGGGAGTCTCCAGTGGCGCCTGACCAGCGGGCCTACGGCTCCACGCGCTGGCCCTTGCCGACGACGACGATGCCGCTGTCGCTGACGGTGTAGAGCTTGCGGTCCTTGTCGAGGTCGACGCCGATCCGCGCACCCTCGGGAATGGTGACGTTCTTGTCGATGATCGCGTTGCGGACGACCGCGCGCCGACCCACCGACACGCCCTCCATGATCACCGAGCCCTCCACGTGCGCCCACGAGTTGACGCGCACGTTGGGGGAGATCACCGAGCGTTCCACCAGGGAGCCGGACACGACGACGCCGGGGGAGATCATCGACTCGACGGCGCGGCCCTGGCGGTCGTCGTAGCCGTGGACGAACTTCGCCGGCGGCCAGGAGCCGTAGTTGGTGTAGATGGGCCAGTCCATGTTGTAGAGGTTGAAGACCGGCAGGGTCGCGATGAGGTCCATGTGGGCCTCGTAGAACGAGTCCAGCGTGCCCACGTCGCGCCAGTAGCCGCGGTCGCGGTCGGTGCTGCCCGGGACCTCGTTGTCGCGGAAGTCGTAGACGTTGGCCTCGCCCTTCTCGACCAGCATCGGGATGATGTTGCCGCCCATGTCGTGCTTGCTGTCGGGGTTCGCCGCGTCGGCGGTGACCGCCTCGCACAGGGCGCGGGTGGTGAAGACGTAGTTGCCCATCGAGGCGTAGATCTCGTCCGGCGAGCCGGGCAGGCCGTCGACCTCGGTGGGCTTCTCCCGGAACGCGCGGATGCGCCTGCCGTCCTCCGCCACGTCGATGACACCGAACTGGTCGGACATCGCCTTCGGCTGCCGGATGCCGGCCACGGTCACGGCGGCGCCCGAGGCGATGTGGTCGTTGACCATCTGCTTCGGATCCATGCGGTAGATGTGGTCGGCACCGAACACGATGACGTAGTCGGGGTTCTCGTCGTTGATCAGGTTCAGGCTCTGGTAGATCGCGTCCGCCGACCCGGCGAACCAGCGCGGGCCGAGCCGCTGCTGCGCCGGCACCGGCGTCACGTAATTGCCCAGCAGCGTCGACATCCGCCACGTCTTGGTGATGTGCCGGTCCAGGGAGTGCGACTTGTACTGGGTGAGCACGACGATCTTCAGGAAGCCGCCGTTGGCCAGGTTCGAGAGGACGAAATCGATCATGCGGTAGATGCCGCCGAACGGGACGCCGGGCTTGGCCCGGTCCGCGGTGAGGGGCATCAGGCGCTTGCCCTCGCCCCCGGCCAGAACGATCGCGAGCACCTTGACAGCCATGACCGTGACGCTAACTTTCCTACCGCACTCACGCCAGTCGAAAGGCTTATTCTGCCTGACGTGACTGACTCGCGTACGGAACTCCGCGTCGACCTGTTCACCCGGGAGTACCCGCCGGAGGTGTACGGCGGCGCGGGCGTGCACGTCGAGTACCTCGCGCGGGATCTGCGCCCCCTCACCGACGTCCGGGTGCACTGCTTCGGCGGCGCGCGCGACGAGCCGGGAGTGACCGCGTACCCGGATCCCGTCGGCCTCGCCGGGGCGAACGCGGCCCTACGCACGATGGGCGTCGACCTGGAGATGGCGGCGGGCGCCGAGGGCACGGACATCGTGCACAGTCACACCTGGTACGCCAACCTGGCCGGGCACACCGCCAAGCTGCTGTACGGGGTCCCGCACGTCGTCACCACGCACAGCCTGGAGCCGCTGCGCCCGTGGAAGGCCGAGCAGCTCGGCGGCGGCTACGCGCTCTCGTCGTTCATCGAGCGCACCGCGATCGAGTCGGCGGACGCGATCATCGCGGTCTCCGGCGGGATGAAGCGCGACGTGCTGACGGCGTACCCGAGCGTCGACCCGGAGAAGATCAGGGTGGTCTACAACGGCATCGACACCGAGCAGTACGCCCCGAACCACGGCACCGACGTGATCGAGCGGCTCGGCATCGACCTGAACCGCCCGAGCGTCGTCTTCGTCGGGCGCATCACCCGGCAGAAGGGCCTGCCCTACCTGATGCGGGCCTGCCACGACCTGCCCCCGGAAACGCAGATCGTGCTGCTCGCCGGCGCACCGGACACCAAGGAGATCGCCGCCGAGGTGGAGGGGCTCGCGATCCAGCTGCGTAACGCCCGCGACGCGCGCGGGGTGGTCTGGGTGCAGGAGATGCTGCCCAAGCACGAGGTCGTGCAGGTGCTGACGCACGCGACCGTCTTCGTCTGCCCGTCGGTCTACGAGCCCATGGGCATCGTGAACCTGGAGGCGATGGCCTGCGAGACCGCCGTGGTCGCGACCGCGACCGGCGGCATCCCCGAGGTGGTCGCGGACGGTGAGACCGGCCTGCTCGTGCCGATCGACCAGGTCGCCGACGGCACCGGCACCCCGGTCGAGGAGGACAAGTTCGTGGCGGACCTGGCCTCAGCGATCCAGCGGCTCGTCGAGGACCCGGCCCGGGCCCGGGAGCTGGGCCTGGCCGGACGCCGCCGCGCCGTGGAGAAGTTCTCCTGGGGCACCATCGCCCAGGACACGCTCGAGGTCTACCGCTCGGTCCTCTGAATGAGGGCGGCGGCGACCGCGCGTCCGGACAGCCAGGCGGTCTGGACGCGCGGCCTGCCGAACGCGTCCCCGGCCAGCCACACCCGGCCGTCGACCGCGTAGGCGGCGGACTCCCGCGACACGGGCTGCGCGGAGGTCCAACGACGCACCTGGATCTCCGGTTCGGCCGCGATCCCGAGTATCTCGCCGACCGCGCGGGCCAGCGGCGGCCCGGCGGCGGACGGGTCGGCGAGGTGCTCGCGCGCCAGCTCCGGGGTCGAGTGCGCGACCAGGACCGGCGCGCGGTCGCCGCGCCGGTCGCCGTCGTCGCACACCGTCGCCAGCACCGGGTGGTCGTTCACGAACGCGCCGTGGAAATCACCCCAGACCCTCTCCGGGTACGCCAGAACGGCGGTGAGCACCGGCTGCCACTCCTGCCGCCGGGTGGCCGCCGCGACCCCGGCGGGCGGCGCCAGGCGCAACGCCTGGGGGCCGGGCATGGCCAGCACCACCGCGTCCGCGTCGTCCGGGACGGCCCGCACCTCGTGGTCCAGCGTCACGTCGAGCCCCCGGGCGAGGTCCACCGCGAGCGAGCGCAGGCCGCCCGGCGCCGCCCACCGCATCGGCCCCCGGGCGGGCGAGCCGGGAAAGACGGCGAACGTGTCCGTCCAGGGCCGGGCCAGCCCCGCGGCCCGCCACCGCTCGGCGAGCACCGCGAAGTCCGGGTCGTCCGCGACGAAGTAGGCGGCGCCGATGTCGGCGTACCGGCCGGCGTGGCGCTCGCTCGCGAGCCGTCCGCCGACCACCCGGTCGCGCTCGAGAACGCGGACCCGCACGCCGGCCGCGGTGAGCTCCCGCGCACACGCCAGACCGGCGATACCCGCCCCGACCACGACCACGTCCATGGGACGACTCTAGGGAGCGGGCACACTGGGTGGGTGCCCCGTCCCCCCGTCAGGCTCATCCTGATCGCCGCAGTCGTGCTGCTCGCCGTCGTCGCGCTCGGCTTCGCCCTCGTGCGGGCCGCCTCCCACGACGAGCCGCCACCCGCCCCGATCGCCGGCCCGGCGGCGGTCAGCAGCCCCGGGCGCTGCGGCGCGGTGCCGGCCCGGGCCGCCCGCGAGCTGCGCGGCATGTGGCTGACCACTGTCATGAACATCGACTGGCCCAGCCGGCCGGGCCTGCCCGAGGCGCGGGTCCGCGCCGAGTACCTGCGCTGGCTGGACCTGGCCGTCGCCCAGCGCCACAACGCGATCTTCGTGCACGTCCGGCCGTCCGGCGACGCGTTCTGGCCGTCGGACCACGCGCCCTGGTCGGAGTGGCTCACCGGCAAGCGGGACGGCAGGTCGCCCGGATGGGACCCGATGGCGTTCATGGTCGCCGAGGCGCACGCGCGCAACCTGGAGTTCCACGCGTGGTTCAACCCGTACCGGGGAACCCAGCCCGGGCCGAGCGGGCCCGGCGCCGACTTCGCGAAGCTGGCGCCGAACCATCCGCTGCTCAAGCACCGCGACTGGGCCATCGCCTACCCCGACGGCGAGCGGGCCCGGCTGTACTTCGACCCGGGTAACCCCGACGCCCGCAGGTTCGTCGAGGAGGCGATGCTCGAGGCCGTTCGCGAGTACGACGTGGACGGCGTGCACTTCGACGACTTCTTCTACCCGTACCCGGAGGGTGGCGGGAACACCTTCGACGACGACGCGAGCTTCGGCCGGCGCCCGGACAAGTCGCTGAACCGTGACCAGTGGCGGCGGGACAACGTCAACACGCTGGTCCGGGAGATGAGCGAGCGGATCAAGCAGCTCAAGCCGTGGGTCAAGTTCGGGATCAGCCCGTTCGGCATCTGGCGCAACAAGGCCACCGACCCGGCCGGCTCCGACAGCCGGGGCCTGGAAAGCTACGACAGCATCTACGCCGACACCCGGACCTGGGTGCGCGAGGGCTGGCTCGACTACGTGGTGCCGCAGCTCTACTGGGCGATCGGCTTCGACAAGGCCGACTACGCCAAGGTTCTCCCGTGGTGGTCGAAGCTCGTCGCCGGCACCGGCGTGCAGCTCTACATCGGCCAGGGTGACTACCGGGTCGGCGAGAAGGGCCCGTGGCGCGAACCCGACCAGTTGGAGCGCCAGCTGTCCCTCAACGACACCTACGGCGTGCAGGGCAGCGTCCACTTCAGCGCCAAGCAGATCCGCGCCGACCGGCTGGGCGCGGTCACCCGCTACCGCACCCGCCACTACGCGGCGCCGGCGCTGCTGCCGACCATGAACCGGCTTCCGGCGCGGCCCCCGATCGCGCCGAGGACGACCGGCGCCCGGCACGCGGACGGCGGGGTGTCCGTCGAATGGCAGGCCGGCGGTGGCGGCGAGCCGGTGTCCTGGGCGCTCTACCGGGTCGACGGCCCGGCGGCGAACCTGGTCGCCACCGGCCGCGTGGGCTCCGGCAAGGTCGTGGACCCGGCGCCGCCCGCCGGCGGCGCCACCTACTGCCTGAGCGCCCTGGACCGCTCCGGCAACGAGAGCGCGCTCAGCAACCCCGTCACGGCCGCGTCGGCCGGCTAGCCCGTCACCACGCCGTCGGACACCGCGAAGTGGCGGTTGGTGCGGACCGCCTCCAGCATCCGCCGGTCGTGGGTGACCAGCAGCAGCGTCCCCGGATAGTCGGCCAGGGCCGACTCGAGCTGCTCGATGGCCGGCAGGTCGAGGTGGTTGGTCGGCTCGTCCAGCACCAGCAGGTTGACGCCGCGCGCCTGCAGCAGCGCCAGCGCCGCCCGGGTCCGCTCGCCCGGCGACAGGGTGCCCGCGGGCCGCAGGACGTGCGCCGCCTTGAGCCCGAACTTCGCGAGCAGCGTCCGCACCTCGGCGTCGGGGAGGTCCGGCACGGCCGCGCCGAACGCGGTCAGCAGCGCCTGGTCGCCGAGGAACAGCCCTCGGGCCTGGTCGACCTCGCCCACCACCACCTGCGGTCCGAGGTGGGCGCTGCCCTCGTCCAGCGCGAGCCGGCCGAGCAGGGCCGCGAGCAGCGTCGACTTGCCGGAGCCGTTCGCGCCGGTGATCGCCACCCGGTCCGCCCAGTCGATCTGCAGCGTGACCGGGCCGAGGGTGAACGCTCCCCGGCGTACCAGAGCGTCGCGCAGGGTGGCCACGACGGCGCCGGCGCGGGACGCGACGGCGATCTCCATCCGGAGGTCCCATTCCTTGCGGGGTTCCTCCACGACCTCCAGCCGCTCGATCATCCGTTGCGTCTGGCGGGCCTTCGCCGCCTGCTTCTCGGTGGACTCGGAGCGCAGGTTACGGCCGATCTTGTCGTTGTCCTTGGTCTTGCGGCGGGCGTTGCGGACGCCGTGCTCCATCCAGTTGCGCTGCATCCGGGCCCGGTCCTCGAGCGCCGACACCCTGCCGGCGTACTCGTCGTAGTTCTCGCGGGCGTGCCGGCGCAGGGTCGCGCGTTCCTCCAGGTAGGCCTCGTAGCCGCCGCCGTAGAGGGTGACCCGCTGCTGGGCGAGGTCGAGCTCGAGGACCTCGGTGACCGTCCGCGACAGGAACTCGCGGTCGTGGCTGACCAGCACCGTGCCGGCGCGCAGCCCGGTGACGAACTCCTCCAGCCGGCGCAGCCCGTCCAGGTCGAGGTCGTTGGTGGGCTCGTCGAGCAGGAAGATGTCGTAGCGGCTCAGCAGCAGCGACGCCATGGAGGCCCGCGCGGCCTGCCCGCCGGACAGCGCCGTCGTGGGATGGTCCAGCGACACGGCCAGGCCCAGATCCGCGGTGACCTGCTCGGCCCGCTCGTCGAGGTCCGCGCCGCCGAGGTCCAGCCAGCGCTCCAGCGCCGCGGTGTACGCCTCTTCGGCCCCGGGCTTCCCCTCGGCGAGCGCCTCCGCGGCCGTGTCCATCGCGACCTGCGCGGGCCCCACGCCCGTGCGGCGGGCCAGCAGGTCGCGGACCGTCTCGCCCGCCCGGGCCTCGCGTTCCTGCGGCAGGTAGCCGACGGTGGCGGTGGGCGGGCTGAGCGACACCGAGCCGGACTCCACCGGCAGCAGGCCCGCGAGGGTGCGCAGCAGCGTCGTCTTGCCGGCACCGTTGGCCCCGACCAGTCCGATGGTGTCGCCGGGGGCGACGACCAGGTCGAGGTCCGAGAACAGGGCGCGGTCGCCGTGCCCCGCGGCGAGGTTCCGGGCGATCATTTCGCTCATCGGGGCCCGACTCTATCGCCGCCTCATCCTGCGATCGGCACCGCCGTGCCGCTGACCCGCACCCCGGCCTCGCCGGGTAGCAGCGTGACCGTGAGGTGTCCGGGGCGACCCAGGTCCGCTCCCTGGGACAACTCGATCACCGCGTCGCCCTCGACCAGCCACAGGTCGCGCAGGTAGCCGCCCAGGGCCGCCGCCGCGGCACCTGTCGCCGGGTCCTCGTAGACGCCGCCGACCGGGAACGGGTCGCGCACGTCGAAGTGGTGTTCGTCCTCGCGCCAGACCAGCTGGACGGTGGTCCAGCCGCGGAGCTCCATGAGCGCCTTGAGCGCCGGCACGTCGTAGTCCAGGTCCGCAAGGCGCTGCCGGGTGGTCACGGCGAGGATCGGGTGGTACGCCCCGGCGTACGCCACCCGCGGCGGCAGGGCGGTGTCGAGGTCGGATCGGGCCCAGCGCAGCGCGGTGAGCAGCGCCGTCAGGTCGTCCTCGGCGAGCTCGGCCACCCGGGCGCCCACGCTGGTCAGGGTGGCGCGCCGGTGCTCGTCGACGGTGACCGGCACCTCGCCGGCGTTGGTGACGAAGACGTACGTGCCCGGCCCGTGCCGGTCGGCGAGCGCCACCGCCGTGGCGACGGTGGCGTGCCCACAGAACGGCACCTCGGCGAGCGGGCTGAAGTAGCGGACGCGCAGCACCCCGTCCCCGCGCCGCTCGGTGACGAAGGCGGTCTCGGAGTAACCCACCTCCGCGGCGACGGACAGCATGTCGGCGTCGGACAGGGCGGCCGCGTCCAGCACCACGCCGGCCGGGTTGCCGCCGGAGGGGTCGGCGCTGAAGGCGGCGTACCGAAGGATGTCGAGGTCTGTCATGGGGTCGAGCCTGCCTCGCGCCGACGCGGGGAACCAGGGCCAATCGCCGGGCTCTGGTCTTGGGCGAACGTCGCGGGCCGGGGGTAGCGTCTCCGAGGTGACGAAGGCTCCCCTCCCGCCCACGGATCTTCCCCGCACGCTCGGTGATCTGCGCGCCTCCGGGCACGAGTTCCGCACCGTGAAGCAGGAGCTGCGCGACAACCTCCTCGACCGGCTGCGCCGCGGCGAGCCGCGGTTCCCCGGCATCGTCGGCTTCGACGAGACCGTGCTGCCCGAGGTCGAGCGGGCGCTGCTCGCCGGCCACGACCTGGTCCTGCTCGGCGAGCGCGGGCAGGGCAAGACCCGGCTCCTGCGGGCGCTGGCCGGCCTGCTCGACGAGTGGACGCCGGCCATCGCCGGCTCGGAGCTGCGCGAGCACCCCTACCAGCCGCTCACCCCGGCGTCGCGCCGCCTGGCCGACGAGACCGGCGACCTGCTGCCGATCACCTGGCTGCACCGCTCGGAGCGCTACGGCGAGAAGCTCGCCACGCCCGACACGAGCGTCGGCGACCTCATCGGCGACGTCGACCCGATCAAGGTGGCGCAGGGGCGCGCCTTGGGCGACCCGGAGACCATCCACTTCGGCCTCGTACCCCGCACCAACCGGGGCATCTTCGCCGTCAACGAGCTCCCCGACCTCGCCGAGCGCATCCAGGTGTCGCTGCTCAACGTCCTCGAGGAGCGCGACATCCAGGTGCGCGGCTACCAGCTGCGGCTGCCGCTCGACCTGCTGCTGGTCGCCTCGGCCAACCCCGAGGACTACACCAACCGGGGCCGCATCATCACCCCGCTCAAGGACCGCTTCGGCGCCGAGATCCGCACCCACTACCCGGTGGACCTCGAGCTCGAGACCGCGCTGATCCGGCAGGAGGCGGCGCTGGTCGCCACCGTGCCCGACCACCTGATCGACGTCCTGGCCCGCTACACCCGCCAGGTGCGCGAGTCGCCGGCGGTGGACTCCCGCTCCGGCGTCTCGGCGCGGTTCGCGATCGCGGCCGCCGAGACCGTGGCGGCGTCGGCGCTGCGGCGCTGCGGCCTGCGCGGGGAGACTGAGGCCGTCGCCCGCATCGGCGACACCGTGTCGGTCACCAGCACCCTGCGCGGCAAGGTCGAGTTCGACAGCGGCGAGGAGGGCCGCGAGACCGAGATCCTCGCCCACCTGCTGCGCCTGGCCACCGCGGAGACGTTCCGGGCCCGGCTGTCCGGTCTCGACCTCTCCGGCTTCACCGCTCTCGTCGCCGAGGGCGCGGTCATCGAGAGCGGCGACCTGGTCTCGGCCGAGGAGCTGCTCGCGCAGATCGGCACCGTGCCGGGCCTGGCCAAGGTCCTCGACCGCCTCGGCCTGGGCGACGCGCCCAGCCCGGGACAGGCCGCGTCCGGTGTGGAGTTCGTCCTCGAGGGACTGCACCTCACCCGCCGGCTGGCCAAGGAGCTGACCAACGACGGCCGCACCCGCTACGGGAGCTGACTCATGCCCGAACGCAGTGAGGGCATCATTGAGCTCAGCGCCTTCGTGCCTCATGGCGGCACGGAGCGAAGCGGAGTGCCGGCATGAGCGGAAACCGCTTCCGATACGGGGTGTGGCATGACGGGCCGGATCCGCTCGCCCCGCCGTACGACGTGCGGGCCGCGGTCGACGAGGTGGGCGAGCGCGTCCTCGGCGGCGAGAGCCTGCGGAACGCGCTGCGCGACCTGATCCGCCGTGGCCCGCGGGACGGCCGTGGCCTGGACGACCTGCGGGCCCGCGCCCAGCGGATGCGCCGCGACGCGCTGCGCCGCGGCAACCTCGACGGCGCGGTCACCCGTGCCCGGCAGCTGCTCGACCAGGCGCTCGCCGCCGAGCGCGACGAACTGCGCGGCCGCGAGGACCCTTTCCGCGAGACGGTCCTGGACAACCTGCCCCGCTCCACGTCGCGGGCCATCGAGGAGCTGTCCGGATACGACTGGGCCAGCGCCGAGGCCCGCGATCTCTACCAGCGGATCCTCGACGGCCTGCGGAGCGAGGTCGTCGAGCAGCGGTTCGCCGGGTTGCGGGACGCCCTGCGGGGTCAGGACCCGGCCGCCGACGCCCGGTTGGCGCGGATGATCGCCGACCTCAACGACCTGCTCGGCCGGCACGCCCGCGGCGAGGACACCGACGACGCGTTCCAGCGGTTCATGGACAAGCACGGCGATCTCTTCCCGGAGCGGCCCGGAAACGTCGAGGAGCTGATCGACTCGCTGGCCCGGCGGGCCGCCGCGGCGCAGCGGCTGCTGCGCTCGCTCAGCCCGCAGCAGCGCGAGGAGTTGTCGCGGCTCATGGACCGGGCGCTGGGCGACGCGCTGCGTGCTCAGCTCGCCGAGCTGACCGATAGTCTGCGCTCGCTGCGACCCCACCTCGGTTGGGGCCGTGGCGAGCGGCTGCGTGGCACCGACGACCTCGGCTACGGCGACGCCGCCGCCGCGCTGGGGGAGATCGGCGAGCTGGACGAACTGCTCGAGCAGTTGGGCCAGGACCATCCCGGCGCCACCCTCGACGACGTCGACGTCGAGGCGGTCGAACGCCGGCTCGGCCGGGACGCCGCCGACGACGTCCGGCGCCTGCGCGAGCTGGAGCGCGAGCTGCGGCGCCAGGGCTGGGTCACCCGGGACGACGAGGGTCTGACACTGTCGCCCAAGGCGCTGCGACGGCTGGGGCACACGGCGCTGGCCCGGGTGTTCGACGACCTCGGCGGCAAACGGCACGGCGAGCACGACCTGCGCGACGCCGGCGCGGCCGGTGACCTGATCGGTTCGTCGCGCCGCTGGCGCTTCGGCGACGAGCAGCCGCTCGACGTGGTGCGCACGATCGGCAACGCGGTCCGCCGGCGGGCGGGGCAAGGCGGGGGATCCCTACCGGTGGCTCTGGAGCCGGAGGACTTCGAGGTGGCGGAGACCGAGCGGCGCGCCTCGGCGGTGGTGGCGCTCTGCGTCGACCTGTCGTACTCGATGTTCGCCGACGGTCGCTGGGGCCCGATGAAGCAGACGGCACTGGCCCTGTCCCACCTGGTGGAGACGCGATTTCCCCAGGACTCGCTGCAGATCGTCGGCTTCGGCCGCCACGCGATGTCGCTGTCGCAAGGTGAGCTGGCCGGCATCGAGCCGGATCTGGTGCAGGGCACCAATCTGCAGCACGCGCTGAAGCTGGCCGGGCGGCATCTGCGCCGGCATCCGGGCGCGGAGCCGGTCGTGCTGGTGGTGACCGACGGCGAGCCGACCGCGCACCTGGAGGCGGACGGGGAGGCGTTCTTCACCTGGCCGACCACGCCGGAGACCGTCCGACTCACCGTGCGGGAGGTCGATCAACTCACCCGGTACGGCGCCACGCTGAACCTGTTCATGCTCGGGGAGGATCCCGGCCTGCGGCGGTTCGTCGACGCCGTGGCCCAGCGCAGCGGCGGGAGGGTGTTCAGCCCGGACGTGGGCGAGCTCGGCCGCTACGTGGTCGACGACTATGTGCGCAGCCGACGCGGCAGACGTCCTTCCTAGGACGGCTGAGGCGAGGTGCGTCCGGCCACGCGGCCGCGCCGCGGCACGGGGTGGTCCAGGGTCGTGGCGAGGCTGGATATAGTGACTCGGCGAGTGAGCGACCCGGCTGTCCGGGGGGACGGCGGTCAGCCGACGGCGCCGAGCGGGCCGGGCCGGTGACGTCCGTGGGTGTGGGACTCGCGGACGGGTTCGGGGGAGAAGGGGGCGCCATGTCGCAGCACGCCGCGCCCATCACCGCCAGCAATCGCATCTGGACGATCCCCAACATGATCAGCTTCGTGCGGTTGTTGGGCGTGCCGCTCTTCCTCTACCTGCTGCTCGGCCCGGAGAACGACGTCGCCGCGGTGATCGTGCTCGCCCTCGGCGGCACCACCGACTGGGTCGACGGGTACGTCGCCCGCCGGATGAACTCGGTCAGCCGCCTCGGCGAACTGCTCGACCCGTTCGCCGACCGGCTCTACATCCTGGCCACCCTCACCGGCTTCACCGTGCGCGAGATCGTACCCTGGTGGCTGGCCGCCGCCCTGCTGCTGCGGGAGGTGGTCCTGGCCGTCGTCCTGCTGGTGCTGCGCCGCCACGGATACGGGCCACCGCCCGTGCACTACGTCGGCAAGACCGGCACGTTCATGCTGCTCGGCGCGTTCCCCGTGCTGCTGCTCGCCAAGGCGGTGCCGTCGATCGCGGCCGTCGCCGGTCCGCTCGGCTGGGCCATCGCGTGGTGGGCCCTCGGCCTCTACTGGGCGGCCGCCGCGCTCTACCTGGCCCAGGCGCGGACGATGCTGCGCGCCGACCGGGCCCTCGCCGGATGACCTCGCCCGACGACGGCGGCGCGCAGCCCCGGACCTTCACCCCGGACTTCCTCACCGAGCTGTTCCGCAACCCGCTCGACCCGGGATACGCCGAGGCGGCCGAGCGCCGCGCCCGGGGCGAGGGCCCGTCGGCCGCCCGCCGGAAGCTGCTCAGCGCGATCAGCGCGCTGACCCTGGCCGGCGTCGGCTTCCTGCTGGTCGTGGCCTACCGGCAGACCGTCGCCGACGAGCCGGCCCGGGCACAGGCCAGAGACACCCTCATCGAGCAGGTGCAGAACCGCCGCGAGGAGACCGCCGAGTTGCAGGCCCGTGCCGAGCGGCTCCGCGCCGAGGTCGCGGACCTGCGGGAGCGTGAGCTCGGCGGCGCCGCCGTGGCGCGGATGCGCGACCTCGAGGCGGAGACCGGGCTGGCGCCGGTCCGTGGATCGGGCGCCCGGATCACCGTCGGGGACGGCCCGACGCCGGTCGACCCGGCGACCGGGGAACACCGCGGCGAGGCCCGGGTCCGCGACACCGACCTGCAGCTCGCGACCAACGCGCTGTGGGCGGCCGGCGCGGAGGCGGTCGCGGTCAACGGCCAGCGGCTCACCTCGACCTCGACGATCCGCCAGGCGGGCCAGGCGATCCTGGTCGACTTCCGGCCGGTGACCACGCCCTACCAGGTCGTCGCGATCGGGCCGGAGTCGCTCGTGGAGTCCTTCCGCGACGGCTCGGCCGGCCGGTTCTTCCGGGCCCTCAACGCCAAATTCGGCATGTCGTACGACGTCGCCGAGGTGCACGACGTGACCCTCGACGCCGCCGCCGAGCCGAACCTGCGCCAGGCGACCCCCTCCGCGCCCCCGTCGTCACCCGCGCGGTCGTCCCCGTCGTCCACTCCGTCCAGCTCTCCGTCGAAAGGCGGCTGATGATCGCCGTACTCGCCCTGATCGCCGGTGTCGTCCTCGGGATCGTGTTCCATCCCACGGTGCCGCCGGCGTTGCAGCCGTACCTTCCCATCGCGGTCGTGGCCGCGCTCGACGCGGTCTTCGGCGGGGTACGGGCGAAGCTCGACGGGATCTTCGACGACAAGCAGTTCGTCGTGTCGTTCATCGCCAACGTGGTGGTGGCGGCGCTGATCGTCTACCTGGGTGACCAGCTCGGCGTGGGCGGGCAGCTCTCCACGGGCGTCGTGGTGGTCCTCGGCGTCCGCATCTTCGGCAATGTGGCGGCGATTCGCCGGCACCTGTTCCGGGCGTAGGCGGGCGATGAACGACGAGAAGGATCCCCCGGATCTGCCCGGCGACACCCCGCCGGAGCCCTCGACGCCGGGTGGCGACGACGAGCCGACCGTCGTCTCGACGCCGTCGGCGGACGCAGGGGAGGCCGGGGACGACGGGCCGACCCTGGTCACGTCGACGGTGGTTCCGGCGCCGTCCGTGGACCCGGTGGACGGTGGGGACGATGGGCCGACCGTGGTCACGGCGCGGTTCGCGGGCGAGGGGACGCCGACCGCCTCTGAGGCGGCGGAACCGGGCGCACCGTCCGTACCCGATGATCCGGAGCCCGCGCCGTCACCCGAACCGGTGAGCACCGGGGCGGTCGCCGCGCCGTGGCGTCGACTGTCCTCGGCGGGCGCGCTCATCTGGGTGCTGCTGGCGCTGTTCGGCTTCACCCTCGTGGTCCAGCTGCGCAGCAACGACGCCGACTCCGGCCTGGCTTCGGCCCGGCAGGAGGATCTGGTCCGGATCCTGTCCGACCTGGAGGCCCGCGACCAGCGGCTGCAGCAGGAGATCAGCACCCTGGAGGACAGCCAGCGGCAGCTGACCTCCGGCGTCGCCGGGCGACAGGCCGCCCTGGCCGAGGCCGACAAGCGGGCGCAGGAACTGGGTCTGCTCTCCGGCACGCTCCCGGCCCGCGGACCCGGGTTGAAGATCACGATCGATCCCCGTGGGCAGCCGATCAAGGCGTCGTCGATCCTCAACGCCGTGCAGGAGCTGCGCGGCGCCGGCGGGGAGGTCATGGAGCTCATCGGCGACAACGGCGTCTCGGTGCGCATCGTGGCGTCGTCCTACTTCGTCGACGCGGACGGCCGCAACGTCATGGTCGACGGCAAGCAGCTCAGCGGCCCGTACACGCTCTGGGTGATCGGGGTGCCGTCGACTATGCAGACGGCTTTACAGATCCCCGGTGGGGTGGTGGCGTCGGTGAGCCAGGCCGGCGGTAACGTGACCATGGAGCAGCGCGCCACGGTCGAGGTGACCGCGGTGCGTCAGCCAGCCAGCCTGCAGTACGCGCGTCCGGTCTCGTGAGCGGGCGCGCTTCTCAACGGAGGAATGCGTGATTCCCGAGGATCTGCGGTACACGGCCGAGCACGAGTGGGTGTCCGGCGACGGCACCGGGCCCGTGCGGGTGGGCATCACCCACTTCGCGCAGGACGCGCTCGGCGACATCGTCTTCGTGCAGTTGCCCGAGGAGGGCACCACGGTGCAGGCCGGTGACCAGCTCGGCGAGATCGAGTCGACGAAGAGCGTTTCGGAGATCTACGCGCCCATCGCGGGCACCGTGGTCGCCCGCAACGCGACGCTCACCGACGAACCCGAGCTGATCAACGCCGAGCCGTACGCCGCCGGGTGGCTCGTGGAGATCGCCCCGGAGGATCCGGCGGCGGTTTCCGGCCTGCTGGACGCCGAGGCGTACAAGGCACTGACCGACGGCTGAGCCGCACCGGTCGGGCATCGCCCGCGCGTCTGGTTGCCCGGTATTTCGGCGCTGACTAGGCTCGCGGGGCACATGAAGAACTGTTATTACTTCGAAACCGATAGTCGTACGTCCGGAGCACCGGGCAGCGGCGGCGGGGGCGCTGCGCTCCGGACCTCACGTCCGGCTCGCTACCCTTCGTCGTCGGGCGGCGACCGAAACAGATCCGTGAGGTGGTCCATGACGCGCCCAGACGACGAGTTCCCCCCGCTCGACGTCACGTCCACGCTGAACCTCGGAGCGCTCGACGAGGTGCTCGAGGGACCAGAGACCGACGTGGTGCCGAGCCGGATGTCCGGCTCGCTGCCACCCGGAATGGCCCTGCTGGTGGTGCGCCGGGGTCCCAACGCGGGCGCGCGGTTCCTGCTGGACCATGACGTGACCACGAGCGGGCGGCACCCCGACAGCGACATCTTCCTCGACGACGTGACGGTTTCGCGCCGGCACGCCGAGTTCCACCGCGACGGGGGTACGTTCACGGTGCGTGACGTCGGCTCGCTCAACGGTACGTACGTGAACCGTGAGCGCGTCGAGTCCGCGACCCTGAGCAACGGTGACGAGGTCCAGATCGGCAAGTTCCGCCTGGTCTTCATCGCCGGTCCGCGGCCGGAGGGCGAGGGCAGCGGGGCGTGAACCCGGCGGGGGCGGCCGCACACGACCCGGGTTCCCGCCCGGGTCGTGACGTCGCGCTGATGAGCATCGGGGAGGTGCTGGCCCAGCTGCGCACGGAGTTCCCCGACACAACGATCTCCAAGCTCCGGTTCCTGGAGGCGGAGGGGCTGGTCGACCCGCAGCGCACCGCCTCCGGCTATCGCAAGTACTCGTGGAACGACGTGGCCCGGCTGCGGTTCGTGCTGACCGCCCAACGCGATCAGTACCTGCCGTTGCGGGTCATCCGCGAGCAGTTGGAGGCCCTGGAACGCGGCGACGAACCGCTGAGCCGTCAGCGGCCGTCGCTGGTCGCGGTCGGTTCGGAGGCGGAGGTCGCCGCGGACGCGGCCGACGCCCGGGTGGCCCGGGCCGACCTGGTCGAGCGGACGGGCGTCGACGAGCCGATGCTCGCCGAGCTCGAACGCATCGGCCTGGTCACCTCCCGCCCGCCGGGCTGGTACGACGGGGACTCGGTGGTGATCGTCGAGGCGGTCGCCGGGCTGATCCGCCACGGTCTCGAGGTGCGGCACCTGCGGGCGTTCCGCACCGGCGCGGACCGCGAGATGGCGTTGTTCACCCAGCTGCTGGCGCCGTTGGTCCGTCAGCAGGACCCGGCGGCGCAGGCGCGGGCGGCGGAGACCGCTCGAGAACTGCAGGCGCTGTCGCAGCGGCTGCACGCCGCGCTGGTGCGGGCGGGTCTGCGCGACACGCTCGGTCGCTGACCGCGTCGATACCCCGCGTCACTGTTTTGATCAATGGTTCGGTTACGCCGAGCGCTTAACCGCGCCGATGCGGGCCCAGCGGGACGAACAGAGCCGGGCGTCGGCGTCCGACCCGGGCGTTGACCTGCGGTTCGGCCCGATGCGGCGGGGTATGGCCTCAGGGATCGGACACGGACCTCGTGTGGCGCTTGTCCTGCGGCGTCCGTGTACCGTGCAGGATAGGGCGGGAAACAGCCTGACGGTCGCCGCTGTGGTGTGGCGACCGACGGGGCGGCGAACGACGTGCGACACGGAGGCGGGCGGTGCGCGAGCTGAGCGTGGTCGGTGTTCGGGTGGAGCTGCCCAGCAACCAACCGATCGTCCTGCTCAGGGAGGTCGACGGCGATCGGTACCTGCCGATCTGGATCGGCGCGGTGGAAGCGACCGCCATCGCGTACGAGCAGCAGGGCGTGAAGCCGGCGCGACCCCTGACCCATGATCTGCTCCGGGACGTCCTCGCGGCGCTGGAGGCACCGCTGAAGGCGGTGGAGATCACGGAGCTGAAGGAGAACGTCTTCTACGCCGACCTGCTGATCGGCGACGGCCTGCGCATCTCGGCACGCCCGAGCGACTCGATCGCGCTGGCGCTGCGGGTGGGCGCCCCGATCCGCTGCGCGGACCAGGTGTTGACCGAGGCCGGCATCGTCATCCCGGACGAGCAGGAGGACGAGGTCGAGAAGTTCCGCGAGTTCCTCGACCAGGTGCGCCCGGAGGACTTCGCCGGCTGAGCCGGGGTTTTCGCGCCGAATGTATCGACGTTCGCCACATGTCCGGTCGTCCGTACGCGGCGTGTCGCACTATTACCTCCCTGTTTCCGGGCACACTGAGTTATAGGCTCGTGAGGTCAAGGTGAAGCGGCACCGCGCAGCGGGGAGGTAGTCGCGTGCACGGCTCAGATCCTCAGGAGGGCCCTCTCGTCGGCGAGGACGGTGAGGTCGGCTATCGCGGGGTCACCGCGTGTCAGGCGGTCGGCATCAGTTACCGCCAGCTCGATTACTGGGCCCGCACCACGCTCGTCGTGCCCAGCATCCGTGACGCGTCGGGTTCGGGCACGCAACGCCTCTACTCGTTCCGCGACCTGGTGGTACTCAAGGTTGTCAAGCGGCTGCTCGACGCCGGGGTCTCCCTGCAGAACATCCGCAAGGCGATCGAGACGCTGCGCTCGCGCGGCGTCGACGACCTGGCCGGCATCACGCTGATCTCCGACGGCACCACCGTGTACGAGTGCCGGTCGCCGGAGGAGGTCGTCGACCTGCTCCAGGGCGGCCAGGGTGTCTTCGGGATCGCCATCGGCGGCGCCTTCAAGGAGATCCAGGGCTCGCTGTCGCACCTGCCCGCCGAACCGGCCGCCGGACCGCAGCCGGTCGGCGCCCAGGCCGAGCCCGCGGCCGGCGACGAACTCGCCGCCCGCCGCGCCCGCCGCCGCGCGGGCTGAGAAACCCCGCCCGCCGCCGCGCGGGCTGAGAAACCCCGCCCGCCGCCGCGCGGGCCGAAAAGTGGTCATCCGTCCGGGGCGGCCCGCAGCAGGCGCAGCACCAGGGCCAACGGAGGCCAGGCGGCCCGGCCGCGCCGGACCACGGCATAGCTGCGCAGCGATACGGGCGTGCCCAGCGGCAGCAACCGCACGCCCGGCGCCACCGGCCGTCCGGCGGGCAGCAGCCCCACTCCGAGCCCGGCCACGATGAGGTCCTCGACCAGGTCGAGGCTGTCGGCGCGATGCGCGACGCGCGCCTCGACACCCTCCAGGGACGCCACCGTCCGCACCACCTCCTCGTCCGCCGTGTTGCGCGAGTTGACGATCCAGTCCGCGGCGGCGAAGTCCGCGAAGCGGGTGCCGGGCGCCCCGGCCGGCACGGCGAGCCCCCAGGGCGCCGACCACAGCGGGATCGTCTCCAGCGTGGCGTCGAAGGCCGCCGGGGCGAGGTTGTAGTCGTAGGTCAGCGCCAGGTCGACGGCGTCGGCGGCGAGCAGGTCGAAGGCCTCGAACGGCTCGTGCTCGTGGATGAGCAGCCGGACCTCGGGATGGTCGGCGGCGAGGACGGCGGCGGCCGGCAGGAGCGAGCGGCGTACGGCGGTCGCGAAGCCCGCCACTCGCACATTCCCGGACGGTGTCGCGCCGGGGTCCAGGTCCAGCCGCGCCGCGTCGACGGCGGCGAGGATGGTCACCGCGTGGGCGGCCAGCCGTATCCCGGCGGGGGTGAGCCGGACCCGCCGCCCTTCGGGTTCGATGAGGGCCGCGCCGGCCTCCTTGGCCAGGACGGCGAGCTGCTGGGACACCGTCGAGGTGGTGACGTGCATCGCATCCGCGACCTCGCGCATCGACCCGCGTCTCGACAGCTCGAGCAGAAGACGCAGGCGACGGGTTTCCATCGCCCCATCGTCCAGGATTGCTGAACGGTCTGTCCATGATTCTCACGTGGACGTGAACGGTTTGCCCCGCGTGTACTGGGCCCATGCGCAACAACGCCCGTACCGGTACGGCGATGGCCCTCGCCGCGATGCTGCTCGTGCAGTTCGGCCTCGCCGCCTCGACCGGCCTGCTCGATCGCCTCGGCGCCGAGGGGACCGCCTGGCTGCGGCTCGCCTGGGCGGCGGTCATCCTGCTCGTGATCGTCCGGCCCCGGCCGCGCTCGTTCACCCGGGAGGCGTTGCTCGCCTGCGTCGCGCTGGGAGTCGTCACCGCCGGCCTGACGATCCTGTTCATGGCGGCCATCGCGAGGCTGCCGCTCGGCACCGCCAGCGCCCTGGAGTTCCTCGGCCCGCTCGGCGTTGCCGTGGTCCGTGGGCGGCGGGGAGCGAAGCGGTGGCCGGCGCTGGCGGCGGTGGGCGTGGTGCTGCTGACCGAGCCGTGGCACGGTGGCGTCGACCCGGTCGGTGTGGGGTTCGCGCTCGCGGCCGCGGCGTGCTGGGCGGCGTACATCGTGCTGACCCAGCGGGTGGGCGACGAGGTCTCGGGGCTGCGCGGCCTGGCGGTGTCGATGCCGGTCGCGGCCCTGGTCGCGACCGTGGTCGCGGGTCCGTCGGTGCTCGGCGACCTCACCTGGCCGGTGGTGTTCGCCGGCCTCGGACTGGCGGTGATCCTGCCCGTCGTGCCCTTCGCGCTGGAGCTGCTGGCGTTGCGCCGGCTCACCACCGCCGCGTTCGGCACGCTGATGAGCCTGGAGCCCGCGTTCGCCCTCGTCATCGGCCTGGTCGTGCTGGGACAGCGGCCGGGCTGGGCCCCGGTCGCCGGCATCGCGGTCGTCGTCGTGGCGGGCATCGGCGCGGAACGCACCGGCACCCGCCCAGTCCCCGCCGTTCCCGCCGGGCACCCCGTCGCCGTCGCTGAGTCCCCGACGCGGTCAGCCCCGAGCGTGGGGCCAACGGTCCGGCCAGGACGGGTGACGGCCGCAAAAGGTTGACATCGTTCGAGATCAACTTTTCGGGTCCCTCAGGGGTCTTCTCCCTCGCACCGCCCCTCGTGCGAAGGAGATCCCATGCCCGTACGCGGTCCCGCCGCCCCGGCCGTCCTGGCTGTCGCGATGCTCGCCGGATGCGCTCCCGCTGCCGCCGTCGGCGGCGCTGAGCCCCCGTCCTGGCCGATCTCACCGCCGTCGGCGGCCGCTCCTCAGCCGCGTCCCGAGAAGATCACCTATCCGGCCGACGGCACCGGTGCGTTCGCCGCCGCCGGCGCCGAGTCCGCCGGGAAGGGACGGGGCACCGTCATGCGCTACCGGGTGCTCGTCGAGGAGGGCATCAGGGGCATCAGCGCGGGTACGTTCGCCGACGCCGTCCGCCGGACGCTCGCTGACCCCCGGGGCTGGACCGCCGACGCCGACCGCTCGTTTCGTCGGGTGGAGCGGGACGAGCCGCGCGACTTCACGGTCTACCTCGTGACTCCCGGCACCCGCGACGAGCTGTGCCAGGACGGCGGCGACGGCTACACCTCCTGCCGCAACGGCGACAAGGTCGTGATCAACGTGGCGCGGTGGGCCAAGGGTGTGCCGGGTTACCGGGCCGGTCTCGGTGCCTACCGGCAATACCTCATCAATCACGAGGTCGGGCACCGGCTGGGCCAGGGGCACGAGCTGTGTCCGGGCAGGGGAGAGCCGGCCCCGGTCATGCAGCAGCAGACCCTCGGCCTGCACGGGTGCAAGCCGAGCTCCTGGCCGTACCGCGAGGGCGAACGGTACGCGGGCCCGCCGGGCGCCTATGACGACGAGGTGCCCCCACGGGAAGGCGGCTCGGCATCCTGAACCGCCGGGCGCGTCACCCGCGCTCAGGCGCCGCGGCCACCCTCGCGACCCGGCGGCGCGTCGTCGTACGCGCCGGTGGCACCGGCGTAGCGCTGCCCGTCCCGGTAGGGCCACGGATTCGGCTCGCAGCCGTGCAGCCCGAGGGTCTGCTGCTGCATGACCGGTGCGGGCTCGCCCTCCTCCGGGCAGAGCTCGTGCCCCTGGCCCAACCGGTGACCGACCTCGTGATTGACCAGATACTGCCGGTAGACCGGCAGCGCGGCGCCGTAGTCCGGCACGCCCTTGGCCCACCGCGCGACGTTGACCACGACGTCATCGCCGTTGCGGCAGGAGGTGTAGCCGTCGCCGCCGTCCTGGCACAGCTTGTCGCGGGTCGTCGGAGTGGCCAGGTAGATGGTGAAGTCGTACGGCTGCCCCGGCCCGACGCGCCGCAGCCGCAGCGTGCCCCCGGCCGTCCACCCGCGGGGGTCGTCGAGGGCGGCCGTGACCGCGCCGGCGAAGGCGGTCGGCGTGATCCCCTTGATGTCCTTCTCCACCCGTATCCGGTAGCGCAAGAGCTTGCCGCTCTTGCCCCCGGTGCGGGTCGCCTCGGGCGCCGTCAACCAGTCACCGTTCCCGCTCGCCGGATAGGTGATCTTCTCGACCCGCACGGCCCGGTCCGGCTTCGGCGTCGGCCGGGTGGGCACTGGCGGCGCGGGCGCGGCCGCCGCCGACCGACCGACCGGAGTCCGCGGTTGGTACCAGGCGAAGCCGATCAGGGCGAGTCCGGGCAGCACGAGCAGCACCAGCGCCGCCAGTGCCCATCGTGACCGTCCCATGCCTGACCATCGGCTCGGGCGTCGGTGCGCTGAGCGCCTGCTCATGGCGCGGCGCATACGCTCCGACCACGCATAGTGTTACTCCTGTCAGTCGGCACCGGGTGTCAGGCGCCAGACAAGATAAAGAACGCGATGTAAGGCGGATGTGAAAAAGTCTCCGCACGCCGGGCCGCTACCGTCAACCGGTGACCGCACCCATCGACGACTTCTACCGTGATGTCGCCACCATCGCCCTCGGCGTGGCGGACAAGCACGGCTTCGTGCTCGGCGGCGGCGTGGCCTGGCTGGTCAACGGCCTGGTCCGGCGCCACACCGAGGACATCGACCTGTTCACCGACACCGCCGGCGCGGTCGAGGCGGCGGCCGCCGGGGTGACCGAGGCCCTCACCGCCGCGGGATACCAGGTGTTCCGCGAGGTCGGCGACGAGCTGTTCGCGGGCATGGACGAGGACCTGCGGGAATATCACGTCGCCGACGGCCGCCGGGCGCTGCGGCTGACACTGACCCGGCTCGACCGGCGCCGGGCACCGGTGGTCATGGACGTCGGCCCGGTCATGCACCTCGACGACCTGGTCGCCTCCAAGGTCGCCGCCCTGGTCAACCGGCGCGAGGTGCGCGACTACATCGACGTCGCCGCCGCCCTGGAGCGGTATTCGCTGCAGCGGGTGCTCACGCTGGCCCGTGCCCTCGACGGCTCCCTCGCCGACGAGGACATCGCCGACGCCGGGCGCTACCTGGACCGCCTCGACGACGCCCGCTTCGCGGTGTACGGCCTCGGCCCCGCCGAGGTGGCGGCGCTGCGGCGGCGACTGGCCCCCTGGCCCCGCTGACGCCGCCGGCAACCGGTTCGCAACCGAGCGTGTCCCGCGCCGCAACCGGCGGGTCCGAACCTTGCTGTCAGCGAGGCCAAGTCACACCGGAAAGGCTCCCGACATGCGCTCGAGAACGGGTTCCACCCTGGTCGTCGTCGTCGCCGTCATCGGCCTCGCGGGCAGCGTCGCCGGCCCGATCTATACGGCGTTCGCCGCGTAGGTCACGCTCCAGCTCCACAGCACGGTCCCTTCCGTGGCCGGGCGCGGTTCGCGCCCGGCCACGGTGCTGTGCGCGGTCGGGCTGCTCATAGACTGAACGAATCATGACGCTGACCGAACGCCTGCCCGGCACCGCCGAACCCGACGCCGTCTTCGACGCCTTCCAGACCTGGGCGACCGAGCAGGGCCTGACGCTCTATCCCCACCAGGAGGAGGCGCTCATCGAGATCGCCACCGGGGCGAACGTCATCCTCAACACCCCGACCGGCTCCGGCAAGAGCCTGGTGGCGACCGGCGCGCACTTCGCGGCGCTCGCCGACAAGCGCACCACCTTCTACACCGCGCCGATCAAGGCGCTGGTGTCGGAGAAGTTCTTCGCCCTCTGCGCGACCTTCGGCGCGCACAACGTCGGCATGCTGACCGGCGACGCCAGCGTCAACGCCGACGCCCCGATCATCTGCTGCACCGCCGAGATCCTGGCCAACCTGGCGCTGCGCGAGGGCGCCGCCGCGGACGTCGGCCAGGTCGTGATGGACGAGTTCCACTTCTACGCCGAGCCCGACCGCGGGTGGGCCTGGCAGGTGCCGCTCATCGAGCTGCCGCAGGCGCAGTTCGTGCTCATGTCGGCGACGCTCGGCGACACGACCCGCTTCGTCGACGACCTGAGCCGGCGCACCGGCCGGGCCACCGCGGTGGTCGCCAACGCCGAGCGGCCGGTCCCACTGCTCTTCTCCTACGCGATGACCCCGCTGCACGAGACGATCGAGGAGCTGCTCTCCACCCGTCAGGCCCCGGTCTACATCGTGCACTTCACGCAGGCGGCCGCCCTGGAGCGGGCCCAGTCGCTGATGAGCATCAACATGTGCACCCGCGCCGAGAAGGACGCGATCGCCGCCGCCCTCGGCGCGTTCCGGTTCACGGCCGGCTTCGGCCGCACGCTGTCGCGCCTGGTCCGCCACGGCATCGGCGTGCACCACGCCGGCATGCTGCCCAAGTACCGCCGCCTGGTGGAGACCCTCGCGCAGGCCGGCCTGCTCAAGGTCATCTGCGGTACGGACACCCTCGGCGTCGGCATCAACGTCCCCATCCGCACGGTGCTCTTCACCGGCCTGTCGAAGTACGACGGGGTGCGGACGCGGCTGCTCAAGGCCCGCGAGTTCCACCAGATCGCGGGCCGGGCGGGCCGGGCCGGCTTCGACACCCTCGGCACGGTCATCGTGCAGGCGCCGGAGCACGTCATCGACAACGAGCGCATGCTGGCCAAGGCCGGCGACGACCCCAAGAAGCGCCGCAAGGTGGTCCGCAAGAAGCCGCCGGAGGGCACCATCGGCTGGGGCCAGCCCACGTTCGACCGCCTGGTCGCGGCCGACCCGGAGCCGCTGACCTCGTCGTTCCAGGTCTCGCACGCGATGCTGCTCAACGTCATCGCCCGCGGCGGCGACCCGTTCGCCTCGATGCGGCACCTGCTCACCGACAACCACGAGGAGCCCGGCGCCCGGCGCCGGCACATCCGCCGTGCCATCGCCATCGCCCGGGCGCTGCTCGCCGGCGGTGTCCTCGAGAAGGTCGACGGCGCCTACCGCCTCGTGGACGATCTGCAGCTCGACTTCGCCCTCAACCAGGCCCTGAGCCCGTTCGCGCTGGCCTGTCTCGAGCTGCTCGACGCCGAGTCGCCCGACTACCCGCTCGACGTGGTGTCGGTCATCGAGGCGACCCTCGAGGACCCCCGCCAGGTGCTGTCGGCCCAGCAGTTCAAGGCCAAGGGCGAGGCGGTCAACGCCATGAAGGCCGAGGGCATCGAGTACGACCAGCGCATGGAGCTGCTCGAGGAGGTCACCTACCCGAAGCCCCTGGTGGAACTCCTCGAGGCGGCGTACGAGACGTACCGGCGCGGACACCCGTGGGTGGCCGACCACGAGCTCAAGCCCAAGGCCGTCGTCCGCGACATGTACGAGCGCGCGATGACCTTCACCGAGTACGTGTCCTTCTACGGCCTGTCCCGCTCCGAGGGGCTCGTGCTGCGCTACCTCGCCGACGCGTTCCGGGCGCTGCGCCAGACGGTGCCGGAGGACGCGCGTACCGAAGAACTGACGGACCTCATCGAATGGCTGGGTGAGCTGGTCCGCCAGGTCGACTCCAGCCTGCTCGACGAGTGGGAGCGCCTGCGCAACCCGGGCGCGGAGGTCACCGAACGCACTCCGCTGGACGACAAGCCGCCGGCGGTCACCCGCAACACCCGCGCCTTCCGCGTCCTGGTCCGCAACGCCATGTTCCGTCGCGTCGAGCTCTTCGCGCTGCGCCGCGCCGAGGACCTGGGCGAGTTGGACGCGGAGTCGGGCTGGACGACGGACCGCTGGATCGAGGCGCTGGAGGACTACTACGCCGAGTACCCGGTGGTCGGCACCGGCCCGGCCGCCCGCGGCCCGGCACTGTTGCACATCGACGCCGGCCCTCAGGTGTGGAAGGTCCGCCAGGTCTTCGAGGACCCGGAGGGCGACCACGACTGGGGCATCGAGGCCGAGATCGACCTCGCCGAGAGCGACGAGGCCGGCGCCGCCGCGATCCGGATCACCGCGGTGGGACCACACTGACGACGGTCACGCCAGGAAGCGGCCCCGGTAGCGCCACAGCAGCGACCCACCGATCACGGCGATCACGACACCGGCGGTAAGCAGACCGGCGATGGGCCCGTCCTCGCTGAACTCGTCGCGGACCGCGATGATGCCCCGGATTACGCCGCTGATGAGGAAGATCGTCATCAGCACGCTCGTCGCCCGGATCTGCCGCCGCTCCGGCTCCACCGCCGGCGCGACGCGGGAGTGGGCGACCGGTTCGGGCTCAGGCCGGGGGATGGCCCGCGGATCACGTGCCGCCTCGTCGACGCGCAGCGCCGGTGGGCAGTGCGTGTCGATCCACGCCACGGCGTGGTGGCCGTCGCGGTACAGCGTGGGTTCGATGTTGACGACGACGCCGTCGTGGCCGATGAGCATCCGGGCACCGTGCGGCCAGGCGCGGACGATCGCGCAGTCGTCGAAGCGGACGGTGGCGCGACGGTCGTCGCCGGCGAGGCTGACCCCGTCGGCGGCGACGATCAGGTGGGTGCCGGGCTCTTCCAGGGAGGCGTACGGCGTACCGGTCACGACCGTCTCCGACGCGGTGGGCGCGGCGGTGAAGCCGGCCCAGGTGCCCGTGGTTTCCGGCGGCGTCATCAGCAGGCCGGTCGCGTACGCCTGCTGAGCCAGGGCGGTGACGTCGTCCGGGGTGACCGCGGCGAGTGCCGCTAGTTCCGCCTCGATCGGCGGGATGTCCCGCCCCGCCAGCAGCGCACGCGCCTGCTCCGGCAGCCGGTCGCCCTGCTGTTCGGCGAGCAGCATGGCCTCGTGCCGCTTGCGGATCACCGCTTGCACGTCGGCGGGGTCGATCCGGCCGACCCGCAGCGCCGCGAGCTCGTCGACGAACCCGCCGAGCACGGCACCCTGCTTGTCGGGCAGGCAGTCGGCGAGTGCGGTGACGAGGGCGGTGCCCGTACCCATCGGGTGGTAGTTGGTATTGGCGGCGTAGGAGAGTCCGGCTTCCTGGCGCAGCGTCCGGAACATCGTCCGTTCCAGCACGTCCGCGAAGACGACGGCGGCCGGGCCGGCGCCCACGACGGCGCTCCAGCCCACGACTCCGTCGGGCCCGGCGAAGCAGGCCGGGGTGACGGGCAGGGCTGAGGACTGCGCGGGTGACGGCTGCCGGGTTCCGCCCGGCAGGGGCAGTCGGATGCCCACGGGCACCTGATCGCCGGCAACCCACAACACGGCGTTGTCCCGGGTGAAGTACCGCGCCACCCAGTAGCGCAGGTCGTCCGGGGTGATGGCGGCGAGGCCCCACTCCGGATACGCGAGCACACCATGGTCGCGGGCGCCGTGCCGCCACAGCGCCAGCGGCTCGTGGGCGCTGTGCGACCGCGAGTGCGCCTCGGCCCGCAGGATGTCCCTTTCGGTGTCGAGGCGGTGCAGGGGCAGGTCGTGCAGGGCGGCGCAGACGCCGTCGACGAAGCCGGCCAGTTCGTCGGGCGTGCCGGTCATGTGGAACGAGGTGAACTGGGTGCCGGTCGAGCCGTTGTAGTGGAAGTCGGCGAGTCCCAGTGGGGACAGCGCGAGGTGCTCGACCAGGTGGGTGATGCCCCGGCGGGTCATCGGCTCGTCGGCCATGCCGACCCGGAACACCAGTCCCGCGCGGGCGGGCCCGGTGGTGGGGCCGTGCAGGACCGGTACCCCGCCGATCTCACTCCGGGCGATCACCGGACGGCTCCGGAGGCCAGCGCGGCGCGCCGATACCGTTTGATCGTCGAGACCACGTCGTCCTCCAGATAGCGCCAGGGATGCTCGGCGGCCAGGTCGCCGAGCATGGCGAACAGCGGCGCGGAGGCGGCGTGGTCCCGGCCGACGGCGAACACCATCGCGAACGTACTGGCGGCGCCGACCCAGCCCGGCTCGCGGCGGAAGTCCGGATGCCACACCGAGCGGTGCGCGGCCTCGTACAGTTCTTCCCTCACGGTGGCGTCGGTCAGGTAGGCCGCGGGATCGGTCTGCTCCAGCCCGATCATGTGCTCCACATGCGCTTCGGCCACCAGCCTGCCCTGAAGCGCGCCGGGCGGTGCGGCCAGCATCGATTCTCGCGCCCAGGAGTGCAGCCGTTCCCAGCTCCCGCCCCACTTGGGACACAGACTCTGCAGGTACTGCAGTTGCCCCGGGAGGTGATGCGGGTCGGCGGCGGCGAGCCGGTCGTAGCGTCGGCGGGTTTCGGCCTGGCCCACCGAGAGGCCCCGGGCGGTCAGTAGCCGCGCCACCCACAGCGCCGGATCCCGCGGCTGCCGCGCCGTCGCGTCGATCAGCACCGCCTCGGCGCGCCGTAGGTAGTCGTGGAAGCGCTCAAACTGGTCCCGGCTGACGTACTGGGCTCGGGCCGCGGAGCGGATTTCCCAGCCGGTGTGGATGAGACGCAGGCCGAGCAGCGCGGCGGCCGTGTTGTCCCTGGCGTCGGCTTCCCAGACCGCCTGCGCGAAGTCGCCGATCTCCTCCTCCGCGGCCCAGTGCAGCAGTCCGGAGCGGGCGCCCGGCGTGGCACCGTCGAGCACGGCCCGGCAGCCCCACCAGTCTCGTCGCGCGAGTGCGTCGCGCAGGGTGGTCAGCTCGGGATGGGCTGCTGCCGGGTCGAGGACCACGTCGCCGGGGTTCATGAGCACCGGGAAAGGGTGAGGACGGTCGGTTGCGAAACCGGGTGCCGCCGGGTTGCGGGCTGGTTGCCGGGTCAGTTGGCGAGGGCGGCCCGGCGCAGCCCGGGGTGGCGGGCCTCCCATGCGGCACGGACGCCGCGTGGCAGGTTCAGCTCCGGCCAGACCCGCACGAGCGTGGCCGCGTCGAGGTGCTCGCGCAGCTCGTCGACCCGGACAGCCTCCCGCAGCACGTTCTCGTACATCCACAGCAGCATGGTGTGCTCGCCGAGGTCGAAGGCCCGGTGTGGATGCCACCAGAGCCGCAGGGGCAGCTCGACCAGCCCGCGGGTCGGCCCGGTCAGCTCGGCCAGAGTGCCGGCGACCAGCACGGGACGGTGCGGGCGCGCCAGATGGACGACCGGAGCGTCGAGCGCGCGGGTGGACATGGTGACCAGCGTAGACCGCCGCCCGCCCCGACGGATAACCCCTAGGTTCCTAGGATGCTCTAGGCGCAGGGCGCCGCCCCACACCAAACACGACGGCTTCGCCGACTCAGGCCTCCAGATCGACGAGGAAGCCGCGGGCCTGCCACTGCTCCTCGGGCAGCTTGTCGCGGACCAGCCGGAACCACTCCTCGGGGCTGAAGAGCCGCATGGTGCCGGGTTCGGGTTCCCAGTCCGGGGGCGTCGGCTCCGCGTCGAACAGGGGAGGGTCGTCGGGGAGGTCGTCGGTGTCGGGCACGTCAATCAGGCGGGGGCCCACCGGGCGGCGGACCCAGTCCTCGGCGCCGCGGTCATACAGGTACTGCACGAGGCGGATCCGCCGGACGACGCCCACCGTGACAGGCAGGTCACTGAGGCCCTCGAAGAACGTGTCGTGGGCCAGGCACCCGTCGAGCGTGACCTCTCCCGTCCGGTAGTCGCCCTGCAGAACCGCGCGCAGATCGCCTGAGGTGATGAGGTTCGCCCACTGCTCCCCAAAGACATTGCGCAACGGGCTGGACCGCACGACGGTCTCGCGCAGCACCAGATCGTCGGGAAGTTCCGGGTCGTGAATCCATCTCAGGGGAGTCGACACCCGTTTACCCACCGCCCACGGGGTGTCGCAGGGACAAGCGTCGAGCAGGACCGGCCACAGCATCGCGCCATCGTGCCAGCTCACCCCGCGAGGCGGGCCCGGACCACGAGCTCGTGCAGCGCCTCGACCGCCGCCGGGTCGGCCTGGTCGGGCAGGCGGGACGAGTCGCGGGCCGCCTCGAGCTCGGCGCGGAGCCGCGCCACGTCGGTCTCGACCGCCTCCTTGAGCTGCTCCGGGAACGCGCCGTGTTCCGCCGCGCGCTTGTTGGCGATCAGCTCCGGCACGTACGGCAGTTCGCTGAGCGCGCTGAGGTCGGCGATCACCTCGCCGGTGCGCATGAGGTGGATGCCGGTGTGCAGCACGCGCAGTGTGTAGAGGGCGGGCTTGAGTTCGCCGGTCTCGGCGAACAGCCGTGCCTGGGTGGCGGCGAAGCCGAGGTAGTGGTGGGCATGGTGTCGGGTGATCAGCCCGGGCGCGAGCGTGACCAGCTCGCGGTGCGTGGCCGAGGTCGTGACGACCAGCGGGGACAGCAGCTGTTCGAGGACGTAGCCGTTGCGGCTGTGCAGCAGCCGGGCGAACTTGAGCAGGTCGTGGCTGACCACGTCGAGTTCGACGCCGTCGCGCCAGGTGTCGGAGCTGATCGTCTCGGGGCCGGTGCGCAGGCCGACCACCTCCGCGGCGGGCAGCAGGTGGCAGGCCCGCAGGTCGAGGTCGCTGTCGACGGACGCGAAGCCGTACAGGTGGGCGCCGCTGACCGTCACGAAGATCGTGGGGTAGGGCAGGTCCGCGGCTTCCGCGGCCCAGGCGGGCACGTCGACGGTCACGTCAGACCCCTTTCGCGTACGCCGGTCAGCAGCGCGTCGATCGTCTGGCGGTCGGGTTCGGCCGGCAGGACGGTGGCGGCCTCGGCCGCGTCCAGGTCGGCGAGCAGTTCGTCGGACCACGAGACCACGGATTCCCAGGCCTCTCCACCGGTTTTGATCCGCAGGAGGCGGTCACGCCGGGCGCTGACGTCGAGGAGGATGTCGCCGGTGCGCAGGACGTGGGCGCCGGCGAGGAGCAGCCGGATCATGTGCATGGCCTGCTTGTGGTTGGTCTCGCCGGTGCGGGCCCGCCGGGAGGCGACGCGTTTGAGCTGGTCGCGGGCGTACGCGCCGTACGTGTGGGCGAGGCGTCGGGAGAGGAAGGCCGTGCGGGCCGCGCGCAGCTCGTGGCCGTCGGGGGTCGCGTGTTCGATCAGCGGTGACCAGAGGACCTCCAGGACCGTGGGGTTGGCCTGCAGGGCGAGGGTGCAGAACCGTTCGATCTCCCAGGAGAACTGCTCCTGCTGGGGGCCGTCGAGGTGGGTGGGCGGCTTGTCGAGGTGCCAGAAGGCGCGGGTGGGCGCGGCGTAGACGCCTCGGCGGTCGTGGTCGGAGTCGGGTCCGTCGAGCCCGTAGGCGCGGGAGCCGGTGACGACCGCGAGGATGGTGTGAGGCGGATAGGTCACACGCCACAGCCTAGGTCGGGTGATCGGGACAACCGCGCTGGTAGGTTGTTCGCAGCCGTACCACCCACGCGGGAGAGACCACCGGTTCGCCGGCGGCGCCGAAGGGGCAAATCCTCCCCGGAACCTCTCAGGCAAAAGGACCGCGGGGGCAGGCGACTCTGGAGTGCGCTCGTGGGTATGACAGAGGGGGAGGTTGCCCGTCGACCTCTGTAGCCCTCTGGAGCCGCCATGACGTTCGCACATCGCCACATCGGTCCCGATTCGGACGCGCAGACCCAGATGCTCAAGGCCATCGGGTACGCGTCGATGGAGGCGCTGATGGATGCCGCGATCCCGGAGGTCATCCGCTGGCACGGGACGTTGGAGTTGCCGCCGGCCGCCTCCGAGGAGGAGGCGATCGCCGAGCTGCGGGAGATCGCGGGGCGTAACGAGGTCAGCGCGTCGATGATCGGGCTGGGCTACTACGGCACGGTGACGCCGGCGGTGATCCGGCGCAACGTGCTGGAGAACCCGGCGTGGTACACGGCGTACACGCCGTACCAGCCGGAGATCAGTCAGGGGCGCCTGGAGGCGCTGCTGAACTTCCAGACGATGGTCACGGACCTGACCGGCATGACCACGGCGAACGCGTCGATGCTGGACGAGGGCACGGCGGTCGCGGAGGCGATGACGCTGGCGCGCCGTTCGTCGAAGAGCAAGAGCAACGTGTACGCGGTGGACGCGGACACCCTGCCGCAGACCCTCGCCGTGTTGCGGACCCGCGCGGAGCCGCTGGGCATCGAGCTGCGCCTGGTGAACCTGGACGCGGACGGGGAGCTGCCGGCGGAGTTTTTCGGCCTGCACCTGCAGTATCCGGGGGCTTCCGGCGCGGTGCGTGACCACGCGGCGCTGGTCGAGGCGGCGCACGCGGCGGGCGCGTTGGTGACGGTGGCGGCGGACCTGCTGGCGCTGACGCTGCTGCGGGCGCCGGGTGAGATCGGTGCGGACATCGCCGCCGGGACGACGCAGCGGTTCGGGGTGCCGCTGGGCTTCGGTGGCCCGCACGCGGGTTACCTCGCGGTGCGTGCCGGTCTGGAGCGTTCGCTGCCGGGCCGGCTGGTGGGTGTGTCCCGCGACGCGGACGGCGCCCCGGCCTACCGGCTCGCCCTGCAGACGCGGGAGCAGCACATCCGCCGGGAGCGGGCGACGAGCAACATCTGCACCGCCCAGGTTCTGCTGGCGGTTATGGCGAGCATGTACGCGGTCTATCACGGCCCGCGTGGGCTGCGGGCGATCGCCGAGCGGGTGCACGACCACGCGCTGGCGCTCGCGGGTGGCCTGACGGCGGCGGGTGTCGAGGTGGCGCACGCGGCGTTCTTCGACACGGTGACCGCGGTGGTGCCCGGTCGGGCGGCGGCGGTGGTCGCGGCGGCGGCCGCGGCCGGCATCGACCTGCGTTTCGTCGACGAGGACCGGGTGTCGGTGTCGTGCGACGAGACCACGACGGCGGCGGTGGTGGCGGACGTCCTGGCGGCCTTCGGTGCCGCGCCGGCCGCGCCGGCGGAATGTGGTGCGCGCCCGCTCGCGCGCACGACGGACTACCTGACCCATCCGGTGTTCTCGACGCACCACTCGGAGACGGCGATGCTGCGTTATCTGCGCCGCCTGTCCGATTCTGACTATGCGCTGGACCGGGGGATGATCCCGCTGGGTTCGTGCACGATGAAGCTGAACGCGACCACGGAGATGGAGCCGGTCACCTGGGCGGAGTTCGCGAACATCCATCCGTTCGCGCCGGCGTCGCGCACGGCGGGCTACGAGGCTCTCGTCGCGCAGTTGGAGGCCTGGCTGGCGGAGGTCACCGGGTACGACGCGGTGAGCGTGCAGCCGAACGCGGGTTCGCAGGGTGAGCTGGCGGGCCTGCTGGCGATCCGGGGCTACCACCGTTCGCGCGGGGACGTGCACCGTGACGTGTGCCTGATCCCGTCGAGCGCGCACGGCACGAACGCGGCCAGCGCGGTGATGGCGGGCATGCGGGTGGTCGTGGTGGCCTGCGACGACAACGGCAACGTGGACCTGGCCGACCTGGACGCGAAGATCGCCAAGCACCGTGCCGCGCTGGCCGCGATCATGGTGACGTACCCGTCGACGCACGGCGTCTACGAGCGGGGCATCGCGGAGCTGTGCGGCAAGGTGCACGACGCGGGCGGCCAGGTGTATGTCGACGGCGCGAACCTGAACGCGCTGGTCGGGTACGCCCGGCCGGGCAAGTTCGGCGCGGACGTGTCGCACCTGAACCTGCACAAGACGTTCTGCATTCCGCACGGCGGCGGCGGCCCGGGTGTGGGCCCGGTGGCGGTGCGCGAGCACCTGGCCGAGTTCCTGCCGGGCGACCCCCTGGAGCCGGGTGACCACCACGCGGTGTCGGCGGCGGCGCACGGTTCGGCGGGCATTCTGCCGATCTCGTGGGCGTACCTGCGGATGATGGGTCCGGACGGGCTGGCGCAGGCGACGGCGGTGGCGGTGCTGGCGGCGAACTATGTGGCGGCGCGGCTGCGGGAGCACTACCCGGTGCTGTACGCGGGCAACGAGGGCCTGGTCGCGCACGAGTGCATCCTGGACCTGCGTCCGATCACGAAGGCGACGGGCGTGTCGGTGGACGACGTGGCGAAGCGGCTGATCGACTACGGCTTCCACGCGCCGACGATGTCGTTCCCGGTCGCGGGCACGTTGATGGTGGAGCCGACCGAGAGCGAGGACCTGGCGGAGCTGGACAGGTTCTGTGACGCGATGATCGCGATCAAGGGTGAGATCGACCGGGTGGCGGCGGGCGAGTGGCCGCGGGACGACAATCCGCTGCACCACGCCCCGCATACGGCGGCGGCGGTGTCGGCGGACGAGTGGCCGCACGCGTACCCGCGGTCGCTGGCCGGGTTCCCGGAGGGGGTGGATCGGACGGCGAAGTACTGGCCGCCGGTGCGGCGCATCGACGGTGCGTACGGGGACCGGAACCTGGTGTGTTCCTGTCCGTCGCCGGAGGCGTTCGAGGACTGAGGTGGCGCGCGCCGGGCCGGTGCGGAGTCACCGGCCTGAGCCGTGCCCGGTGGCCGGCGGGCGTGTGCCCCGGGGAGTCCGGGGGGCGCGCGCCCTAGGGTCTGGCGGGGCCTCTGCGTGGCGGTCCGGGTGCGTTCGTGAGGGGGCGGGCTCGGTCAGGCCGCGAGGGCGTGCCGGGCCGGGCCACGGTGGGGTTCGATCTTGCTGCCGTCGGGCAGGAGTTCGCCCGTGTCCTCGAAGAGGATGACGCCGTTGCAGAGCAGGCTCCATCCCTGTTCGGGGAAGGTCGCCACGATGCGGGCCGCTTCGCGGTCCACGGCCTCAGCGGAGGGGCAGGTGGTTTGGTGCTGGCACATCGGAGGTCTCCGTGTCGGGGGTTGTGTCGTTCTTCACATCAACGGTGGCGAACACTACTCCCATCGGAACGAGTCCGTGGGGAGCGAGTGACGGGGCCACATTGAGCGAATCCACTGTTCAGATGTTCCACGGCGGTCGCGGATACGACCACTGTGCGACAGGCGCGCCAGCCGTTCCACCGGGTTCTCCGGCCTCCTGCCAGCGCCGTCACCGTCCGTCATGCCGGTACGAGTGGTACCTGAGTGACGGAGGTGACCCCGCTGAGCTTCTGTCAGCGTGGCTCGAGAACAACGGACTGCCGGTGCGAAAACTCGTACTAACGGCTAGTTCTTTTCACCCGTTCGGCGCCGGCACCGTCTGCGGATCCTCACTGTACGTATCGGCTGCGGCCGGTTCGGTGATGATCGGCGGGGCGCCGGGACGGCCCAGCCCGGTGCCCGGAATCCCCGACGTGGTAGCGGTTCTCTACCGACACACCGATGACGACCTGGACCGGGGAGACGACCTCCCGGCGCTTCCGGGCGGTGACGATGTGTCACCGCCGGCTCCCTGGTCGATCGGCGCCTGGCAGGACAGCTGGACCCGCGACGAGCATGCCGACGCGGTCCGCGCGGTCCACGAGGCCATCGCGCGGGGCGACGTTTATCAGGTCAATGTCGTAGGGCATGTGAGCGCCCCGTACACGGGAGATCCGGGTCCGGCCCTACAGCGGGTAACCAAACTGCCCGGAGCGCGGTATGGCGGCATTCTGACAGGACGGGACTGGGCGATCGCGACGGCGTCGCCGGAGACCCTCGTGGAGGTGCGCGACGGCCGGGTCATCACCCGGCCCATCAAGGGCACCCGTCCGGCCACCGCCGAGGGCCGCCGCGAGCTGCTCGCCTCCGCCAAGGAGCGCGCCGAGCACGTGATGATCGTCGACCTGGAACGCAACGACCTGGCCCGCCTGAACGGCGTCGGCCCGGTCGACGTCGACGAGCTTTTCGCCGTGCGCCGCTGGTCCGGTCTCTGGCAGGCCGAGTCGCAGGTCTCCGCGCCGATCGAGGGCGACCTGGGCCTGGCCGACCTGCTGCGCGCGGTGTGCCCGGGCGGCTCGGTGACCGGCGCGCCCAAGCTCGCCGCGCTGGACGTGATCGCCGCCCTGGAACCGGTCGGGCGCGGCGTCGCCATGGGCGCCCTCGGCTGGGTCGGCACGAACCACGTCGACCTGGGACTGACCATCCGCACCGTCGCGGTCACCGGCGGCCGGGTCCACCTGTGGGCCGGCGGCGGCATCACCTGGGACAGCGATCCCGACGCGGAGGTCGACGAGGCGGCCGCGAAAGCGGGCCCGATCCGGGCCGCGCTGGCCGGACCGACCCGGCACGGTAACGAGTGACAGGGCTCCCGGTGCATACCGTTGATCGATAGGGTCGAGGCATGACAGTGCGTCCCATCCGGCTCTTCGGCGATCCCGTGCTGCGCACCGCGGCCGACCCCGTGACCGTTTTCGACGATGACCTGCGCCGGCTCGTCGCCGACCTGGAGGACACCGTGCGCGAGCCCGGCCGCGCCGGCGTCGCCGCACCGCAGATCGGAGTGAGCCTGCGCGTGTTCTCCTACAACGTCGACGGCAAGGTCGGCCACCTCGTCAACCCGGTCCTCTCCGGGTTCGAGGGCACGCAGGACGACGAGGAAGCCTGCCTTTCGCTGCCCGGGATGGGCTTCGCGACCCCACGCGCGATGACGGTCACCGCGACCGGCGTCGACATGTACGGCGAGCCGCTGACGATCGCCGGCACCGGCTTCCTGGCCCGGGCGCTGCAACACGAGACGGACCATCTCGACGGCCGCCTCTACATCGACACGCTGACCGGGGACACCCGCCGCCAGGCGCTGCGCGAACTGCGCCGAAGCCGCCCGATGCCGGCCTGACCGGCCACCCGGCCTCTCCGCGCGGCTCTTTCGCCCGTCGGCGCTTTCGTGGCGCAGTGATCAACCGTCGGGTTCAGAGTCGGCGGATGATCTCCCGCAGGTCGGGCGGGTCCAGCCCGGGCAGGCCGGGCAGTTCGTCGACGTGCAGCCACTGGTGACCGGCGAGCGTCTCCCGCTCGTCGGGCAGCAGCCCGTCGCGGCCCAGCGCCGGGCGCGCCTGCGCGAAGCGGGCCAGGAAGAACCGCTCCGGGCCGGTGAAACGCCGGCCCTTCCACACGAAGTCGCGCGGCACCTCGACCGACCGGTCCAGCACCGCCGCCGGGTCGAGGCCGGTCTCCTCGGCAAGCTCGCGCCGCGCCGCCTGCCAGTGCGTCTCGCCGGGGTCGAGGCCGCCGCCGGGCGGCTCCCACACCTCGTGCCCGTCGACCGGGTCGCACCAGCGCATGAGCAGCACCCGGCCGTCGGCGTCGAGGCAGACGACCCGGGCGGCGGGCCGGTGGATGGCGTCCATCAGAGGATGATGAACGACGGCGGCGGATGGCGCAGGAATTCGTGGTGCGAGATGTCCCATCCGTACGCGCCGGTGCGGGCGAAGACCAGCACGTCTCCGACGGCCAGGTCTGCCACGTGCTGGTCCCGGGCGAGCACGTCACGCGGGGTGCACAGTTCGCCGACGGCGTCGACGGTCACATCCTGCCAGCGCGGGCGCGGCCAGTCGTAGGGCCACCGCTCGCGGCCGAGCACGGTGAACGGATGGCTGTAGCCCCAGGCGGCGGGGAGCCGGAAGTGGTGGGTGCCGCCGCGCAGCACCGCGAACCGGCGGCCGTGGGTGTGCTTGAGGTCGAGAACCTCGGCGGCGTACCAGCCGGCGTCGGCGGCGAGTATGCGGCCCGGCTCGACGATCAGTTCCACGCCCGGCGGCACGGTGACACCGGCGCCGACCGCGGCCAGGTCGACGGTCGCGTCGCCGAGATAGTCGACGCCGAGACCGCCGCCGGCGTTGACGGTGCGCAGCGCGACGCCGTACCGGCGGGCGGCCCGCGCCGACCAGGCCAGCGCGTCGGCGAGGAACCGAGCGTGCGCGGGACCGTCGAGGTTGTTGGAGACCGCGTGCAGGTGGAAGCCCGTGACGGACACGTGGTCGTGCGGGAGCGCCAGCACCTCGCCGAGCTGTGCCTCGTCGACGCCGAACGGGGTCGGCGCGCCGGTCATGGCGTGGCTGCCGGGCAGGGCGGCGCCGGCGCGGTTGACCCGTATGCAGGCGGGCACGACGACCTCGGCGGCCCGGGCGAGCCGATCCAGCCGGAGCAGCTCCTGGCCGCTCTCGACGTTGACCTGCGCCCCCGCGGCGATCGCGGCGGCCAGTTCGGCGTCGGTCTTGCCCGGCCCGCCGACGATGACGCGGCGGGCGCCGGCGGCCCGCGCGAGTTCCAGTTCGCCGCCGGAGGCGACCTCCAGGCCGTCGCAGACGCCGGCCAGGGTGCGCACGACCTCCGGGTGACCGTTGGCCTTCACCGCGTACAGCAGCGTGGCGAAGGGCAGGGCGGCGCGCACGGCGGCGGCCCGCTCGCGCAGGGACCGGCGGTCGTACACGTAGGCGCACACCGGCGACGGGAGGTCGCTCAGCGCGGCGAGGACCCGGTCAGGCGGGCGCATGCAGAGGATTCTCGACGAGCAGGTATTCGTCGCCGGCGCCGGCCAGGCGCATCCGCACCAGCGCCTTGTGCGGCACGAGCGGGGCGGTGAACGCGGCATGGTCGGCGCGCCCGGCGTCGCCGAGCGCCTCGTAGGTCTCGTCCACGACGCCGCGCACGATGCGCCAGGCCGCGTCCTCGGCGAGGCCATGCGACTCCTCCAGGCGCAGGACGAGCTCGCCGAGATGCGCCTGGAAGGCGGTGTAGCCGATCTTGGCGCGGAGCACGTGCTCGTCGCCGGTGCCCACCACCGAGCCGGGCCACAGCGGCACCTCGTGGCCCGCGGCGGCCAGCCGTCCCGGATGCAGGCGGAGCCCGGCGAAGTCGCGGACCGCCAGCCGGTAGGGCACCCCGCCGACGAAGGTGGGCAGGCAGTTCTGCAGGTGCGCCTCCAGCGCCACCCCGCGCAGGGTGAGCCGCAGCAGGGGCGGCAAGAGCAGCCGGGCGTACGCGTCGAGGAAGCCGGCGGCGGCCTGCGCGTCGTCGCGGCGCCCGGTGCTCGCGGCGAAGGCCGCGACCAGATCGGCGGCGAGGAACGGCAACGCGCCACCCGCGAGCGCCCGCTCGCCGGGCCGCAGCCGCCCGGCGAGCCCGTCGCGCAGGATCGCCGACATGTCACGGCCGGCGGCGGGCACGGCGGCCCCGGCGGTCTCGGCCATCAGCAGCAGGCGCCCGGCGTCCGGATCCTCGCCGGCGAGGCGGTGCAGCAGCGCCGACACGGCCGGTCCGTTGCGGGTGCTGGCCACCGAGATGCCCCGCCGGGTCGAGGTGACCTGGATGTCGAGGGAGAGCTTGAGATAGCGGCGGCTGCCGTCGGCCGCGGGCGGCAGCAGCAGTGTCCGCAGCGCGGCGGTCGGGATCGCGTCGAGCTCGTCGCCGAGAATCCGCACGGCCCCGCCGGCGATCAGGTCGCGGTGGCGGCCGGCGACGATCGTGTCGCGCTGCCAGGCGTGCACCGGCTGGAGACGGTAGCCGTCGGGCACGGCCGGCAGCCCGGGGTAGGCGGCGCGCAGAGCGGTGCCGAGGTCGTCGCCGAGGTGCGCGTCGTCGCGGACGGCGAGGAACCCGACCCGGGTCCGCCCGGCCTCCAGGTCGTGGGCGAGCACGTCGGTGGCGTCCCAGCCGAGCCGGGTCCGGCCGCACGGATGCAGATTGTGCCCGGCCACGGCGAGTCGTTCCCCGGCCACGGCACCCTCGTCGGGGTCCGCGCCGCCGTCGGCGTCGGCGTCTCTGCTGCCGCTGACGGCCTCGCCCGTGTTGGCACGCGTGCTGTCGCCGACGCCCTCGCCTGCGTCGGCACGCTTGCCGTCGTCGGCGGCCGGCTTCTGGCGCGCCATCGCGATCGCCAGGTTGACCACGGCGTTGCGCAGTTCCGCGGCGAACCCGGCGGTGTTGCCGGGCAGCCCGGTGGGCAGCAGGTCGGCCGGGTCGTCCGCGCCGGCGTGGGCGTACTCGACGCGGCCGAAGGCGTGCACGCGATCGCCGGGTGCGGCGCTCGCCAGGCCCTCGCGGACCAGGGCGCCGCGCAGCCGTCGCCCGACGACGTCAGCGGCGACGGGCAACGCCGCGGTGAACGGGTCCAGCAGCCGCGGGGCGTGCACGGCCAGGGCCGCGCTCGCGTCGGCGGCGCCGACAGGGAGCCTGCGGTCGGTCACTCGGGGCGTCATGCCGCGTCTCCCGGGTAGGCCTTCCGGGCCCCGCGTGGCGCCTCGGTCCAGTCCGTCATGGTGAACCTCCTGGGCGTGCCTTCCGGGCCCTCCGCGGTGCCGTCGGTCATGACGCGGCCATGGGATTGTCCAGGAAGGTCCATAGGTCGTCGAGCGGGTCGGCGGCGAGGCGCATGGCCGTGGTCGCCTTGACCGGCAATGGCTCGCGGAGCATGGTCGCGGCGTCTGGAGTGCGGGCCGACGCGAGCGCCGCGGCCGCAGTCGCCCAGAGCTTCGCCGGATCGGCGCCGCCGCGCTCCAGGACGGCGACGAGCTGCCCGGTCACCGTGCCGAGGGCGGCCGCGAGCTTGGTACGCAGCACGGCCGGGTCGTCGCTGGCCAGGTCGCCCGCGAGCGGCGGCGGCTCGAACCCGGCGGCGCGCAGGCGGGCCGCGCTGACCCGGACGCCGCCGAGGTCGCGGTAGACGATCCGGATCGGGCGGCCCTGGTCCAGCACGACGAGGCTGTTCTGCCCGTGCGCCTCCAACGCGACGCCGCGGTCGAGGACCGCCAGCAGCGGCGGGAACAGCAGGTGGGTGAGATCGTGCCACCACGCGTACGGGTCGGTGGCGGCGTGCCACAGCAGGGGCCGCCCGTCGTACGGGTCGGCGGCGGCGAGTGCGGCCAACGGCACGACCGTCTCGCCGGGCCCGACGACCGGGGCGGCGCGGTGCAGGTGGGCGAGGTGGCGTTCGGGGCGCCCGTCGACGAGCACCGCGCCGGCGCCGTACTCGGCCAGGACCGTCAGCGGCAGCCCGGCGGTCACGTCACCCAGCAGCGCCGACAGCCGGGGGCCGTTGTGCACGGCGGCGGGGGAGACGGTACGGACGGCCGAGGTCATCTGCACGTCCACGGCGGTCTTGACATGCCCGGCGGCGGTGGCGACGGTGCGCAGCGACATCAGCGGCCGTACGGGCCCGGTCTCGCCGTCGTCGCGCAGCCAGGGGTACCGCTCGCGCAGGTGCGCCGCCTGCCACGGGTGGGCGAGCAGGACCGGGGGGCCGTCGCCCGACCAACGGTCCGCGGGCACCCGCAACCGTCGCAGGCGCAGGGTGCGGCGGTGTTCGGGTGCGTAGGCCAGCACGTCGGCGACATCCATGCCGCCGCGGGTGCGGCAGCAGGGGTGCAGTGGGTGCCCGTCGAGGACGAGCTGCTCCACGGTGGCCAGGTCGGGGCCGGTGGCGAGCAGGGGTCGTGCGGTGCCGGGTGGCGCGTCAGCGTACGCGAGGGTGAGGTTGGCGACGCTGTTCGCGATCTCGTCGTGGAAGGTCTGAGCCCAGCCCAGTTCCCGGACGAGCGCCGCGGGATCGGTGATCTCCCCGGTGTCGGTGACGCCGTGCCCGCTGGCGCCCGGCAGCTCGCGGTCGCGGTCGCGGGCCGCCGGTTCGCCGCTGCCTACGCCGGCCCTCGGTTCGCCGTGGTGGCCGTCGTGGGCCGCCGGATTGTCGCGGTGGCCTTGGCGGGCCGCTGGATTGTCGCGGTGGCCTTGGCGGGCCGCAGGCTCGGAGCGGCGGCCTTCGTGGGCTGGCGGTTCGGCTAGGCGGCAGGTGAGGCCGGGGGCGGGCACGGCGAACGGCAGCTCCGCGCCGGCCGGACAGGTCAGTACGCGTCCGTCGTTCAGGGTGACCAGGCCGGGCTGCCGGGCGGCGACGCCGGGCAGCGGCTCGCGGTGCAACGCCCCGAGGAGCCGGGCGAGCACTTCCGCCCGGGCCCGGGGGAGTGCCCGGTCGAACGCCCCGACCAGCCCGGGTCGAAGGTCGCCCAGCTCGGCACGGGTCAGCTCGGCGTCGGGGGTCGGCACGCCGCCTATTCTCCGGCACCGTTCCACCCGGCGCTCCTCGCACCCCTAACATCCTAGGACGGCTTAGCGGGTGTGCTGCCGCACACCCATACACCGGAATTTCATCGACACCCCAAAGAAGCGGAGTTCAGCCCAGGAGTGCGGCCTCCTTGAACGGATCCAGGCCCACGCGGGGGCGGTCGGGGCGCTGCGGTGGCGGGCCGTCCAGGGACTGCAGCCAGGCCCAGGTGTCGGCGACGGTGTCGCGTGCCGGCCGTACCCGCAGCCCGGCCGCGACCGCCCGGCTGACGTCGCCGCCGTGCATGAAGTCGTGGTCGAAGCCCGGCGGCAGCCAGATGGGCAGCTCGAGCCACGGCGCGATGCCGGCGGCGAGGATGGTCTCCGGCGGGGTCCATCTCAGCTCGGCGCGGCCGCCGGTGATTTCGTTGCCCAGGTCGAGCAGTTCGCCCATGGTGGTGTGTCCCGGCGGGCTGACCAGGTTGTAGGCGCCGGTGTGCCCGGCCTCGGCGGCGTCGAGCAGGAAGATCGCCAGGTCCCGGGCGTCGATGTACTGCAGCGGCAGGTCGCGGGGGCCCGGGGCGAGGGTCGGCCCGCCGGCGGCGAGGCGCCGCAGCCACCAGGGCAGTCGGCCGATGTCCTCGTGCGGGCCGAGGATGAGTCCGGCCCGGGCGAGCAGGACGGGGCCGTCGAAGGTCTGTTCGGCGGCGATCTCCGCGCCTCGTTTGGCGGTGGCGTAGTCGACGTCGTCGCCGGCGTCGGGGGAGGCGTCGACGACGGGTGCGTCCTCGGTGAGGGGTATGGGTCCGCCGTCGGCGTAGACGCTGCGGCTGGAGACGTACGTGTAGTGGCCCGCGCGGCCGTGCAGTTCCCGGGCGGTGTCGCGGACGGCGGAGGGTGCGGCGGACCAGGTGTCGATGACGGCGTCCCAGGTGCCGCCGTCGAGGGCGGCGAGGCCGCCGGGTGCGGTGCGGTCGCCGGTCAGGGCGGTGACGCCGGGTGGTGCCGGGCGGTGGCCGCGGTTGAGGACGGTGACGTGGTGGTGGCGGCTGCGGGCTTGGTCGACGACGGCGCGGCCGACGAATCCGGTTCCCCCGAGTACGAGCAGATGCATGGGCGCGACGATGCCTTTCGTCGTACCCGGGGCGGAAGATGCTATCGCTGTCGGCGGAACGGTATCGCTGTCGGCGAAAAGCAGGCGGAGACGGGGTCGCCTGACGCCGGCCTGGCTATCGTGTACGGCCATGATCGACTTATCCGCGCCGGACGGCACCCGGCTGGCCCTGCACGATTTCGGCGGCTCGGGTCGGCCGGTGCTGCTGGTGCCGGGGCTGTGCGGCTATGCCGGCGAATGGTCGGCAACGGTTGCCTGGCTGGCCGGTACGCATCACGTCTTTGGCCTGGATCCGCGGGGGCATGGCGAGAGTGAGCGGCGCCCGGCCGACGTGTCCCGGGCGGCTCACGTCGCCGACGTGGCGACGGCCCTGGCGGTGACGGGTCCCGCCACCGTGATCGGTCAGTCTCTGGGTGGGCACACCGCGTTGCTCACCGCGGCTGGCCATCCGGAGCTGGTTGCCCGGCTGGTGCTGGCGGAGGCGGGTCCCGAGGGTCCCGACGACGACACGGTGCGGGGCGTCGACCGGTGGCTCGCCGCGTGGCCGGTGCCTTTCCCCGACCGGGCGGCCGCTGCCGCGTATCTGGGTGGCGGCCTGGTGGGGGAGGCGTGGGCGCGGGGTCTGCGGCGCGGGCCGGACGGTTGGTGTCCGACCTTCGATCGCGAGGTGATGGTGGCTACGATCGCCGCCGCTGTCGGGCCGTGTTGGGGTGAGTTCGCGCGGATCGCTTGTCCGACGCTGGTGGTGACCGGCGGCGCCGGCTATCTGGGTGCCGAGGAGTGCGCCCGGATGGGGCAGCATCCGTTGGTTACCGCCGTGCGGATCGATGAGGCCGGCCATGACGTGCATCTGGACAGCCCTCGGCAGTGGCGTGAACTGGTGACCGGCTTCCTCGCCTCCTGAGAGGCGATTTGATCACCGTGCAGTGGGGCCCAGTGGAAGTGTCGCCGTCCGGTGCCAGGGGCCGCCGGGCGCGGGGATTCCCTGGATGAGGTGCACGGCGGTGATGTCGGCCGCGATGGGCAGATGGTTGGCGGCTTCGTCGGCGGCGGCGCGCAGCAGGTGCGGTGGGTGGTCGTGGCCGATGGTGAGGTGGGGGATCAGCTCGGGGTGTGCGCCGCCGTAGGGCTGGGCGTCGGGGAAGCGGGTGGTGACCGCGTGGGTGAGGGCCCGGAACGGGGCGTCGGGGTCGGGGGCGAGCCAGGCGACGGTGTCGCCGAACCAGCCGACGTGGGTCAGGGCGGTGGTGAAGCGGGGGATGGCGCCGATCGCCTCGCGCAGGCCGGCCAGGACGGCGTCGGTGACGGCGGTGGGTGGCAGGAACGGGTAGACGATCGTGATGTGAGCGGGCACTCCCCAGGAGGCGGCGAGGTCCAGGCGGGCGCGGTGGTGGGCCACGGCGGGTTCGGCGGCCGGGATTTCGACGATCAGCGCGGTGTGGGTGGGGGTCATGGTGTCGAGTGTGTGAGGTGGGGGTGGGGTGATGTCGATCGGGTGGTGGCTGTGCCGCGGATAGGCGTCACCTGGGAAGTGGCTGTGCGGACTTTAGGCTTTTTCCGGGTGCAACCGAGCGGCAACCGTCTGTGACCGTCTGCTGCACCCCGCGCAACGAAAAGTTCCCCCTGTCAGCCGGTGAGCCGTCACCGGGAGACGGGATACGAGGGGGAACACCATGTCCGCAGCGACCGCGCCGAAGACTGTCAGTCGTGAGCTGGAGAACCTGATCCGCGAGAACATGCCGCTGGTTGGTCACCTGGTGCGCGAGATGCTGTTCAAGGTTCCGGCCCACGTGCACCGCGACGACCTCGCCTCGGCGGGCTACGCGGCCCTGGTCACCGCGGCGCAGGCGTACGACGCCACCCGTGGCATCCCGTTCGGCCGCTTCGCCGCGGTGCGGGTGCGGGGGGCGCTGCTCGACGAGCTGCGCAGCATGGACTGGGCGAGCCGCTCGGTGCGGGCTCGGGCTCGGCGTGCCGAGGTGGCCCGCCAGGAGCTGACGGCGCGGCTGGGCCGTACGCCGTCGCCGAAGGAGCTTGCGGAGCTGCTCGGTGTGGGTGTCTCGGAGCTGGCGTCGGTCGATGACGACGTGCAGCGTGCCGCGGTGCTGTCGCTGCAGGGCTTCACCGCCGGTGCGGCGGAGGAGATGGTGACCGAGGCGTCGCTGAACCCGGAGGAGATGCTGCTGCACCGGGAGCGGATCGGCTACCTGCACGACGCGGTGGCGGTGCTGCCGGAGCGGCTGCGGTTCGTGGTCGAGGCGTCGTTCCTGCAGGAGCGGCCGCTGGCCGAGGTGGCCGCGGACCTGGGTGTGACGGAGTCGCGGGTGTCGCAGCTGCGCACCGAGGCGCTGGCGTTGCTGCGCGAGGGGCTGACCTCGCACATGGATCAGCACGACGGCGGCGCGGGCAAGGGCGACGGTGTTGTGGCGCGGCGGCGGGCCGCGTACGCGGCGCAGATCGCGGGCCGCAGCACGATGGCGACGCGGCTTGCCGTGACCGACGTGCAGGGCGTGAACGTGTCGGCGGCGTACGCCGCCTGAACTTCTCTCTGAACACCGCGGGCCGTCACCGGAATGGGTGGCGGCCCGCGGTGTTTCGTCGGCGGTCGGGTGGGCCGGAGCTGAGATCATGGCGGGCATGTCCCTGGTTCCGCGTCAGCATGCCGGGACGGTCGCGGCCGTCGGCGGCGCCGAGGAGTTCACCGAGGCGTGGCTGCGGAATCGGCGGCTGTCGGCGCATACCCGTGACGCGTACCGCCGTGATGTGACGGCGTGGCTGGTGTGGTGTGCCGAGCGGGACGTCGATCCGCTGCGGGCCTCGTTTCTGGACGTCAACGCGTACGCGCGGGGTCTGGAGGGCCGGCAGCTCGCGCCGGCGACGGTGGCGCGCAAGTTGTCGGGGCTGTCGAGCTGGTACGACTTCCTCGTCAAGCTGCGCGCCGTCGAGGCGAATCCGGTGACCGGCGCCGACCGTCCGTATGTCTCGCGGGACCATTCGGCGACGGTGGGGCTGAGCCCGGAGGAGGTCGACGCGGTCCTCGCCGCGGCCGAGGCGGTGACCGGTGTGACCGCGGCGCGCCACCGCGCGGTGATCGCCCTGCTGGCGGACCTGGGTCTGCGGGTGGGTGAGGTGGTCGGCCTCGACGTCGGCGACCTGGGCGTCGAGCGGGGGCATCGCAGCGTGCGGTTCGTGGGCAAGGGTGGCCGGCCGCGCCGGCGGGCGCTGACCCCGTACGCGGGTGCGGCCCTGGACGCGTATCTGGCCGAGCGTGCCGCGGCGGAGCAGACCACGGCCGACCGGCTCGACGGGCCGCTGCTGGTCACGACGACCGGCGCCCGGTTGGACCGGCACGCCGTGTTCCGGCTGGTGCGTCGCCTCGCCCGGGAGGCGGGGATCGAGGGGTGGGCGCGGCTGTCGCCGCACTCGCTGAGACACGCGTTCGCCACCTCGGCGCGGGCCGAGGGGGTGCCGTTGGAGGATGTGCAGGACGCGATGGGGCACGCCGACCCGCGGACCACGCGTCGCTACGACCGGGACCGGCACAATCTCGATCGGGATCCGGCATATCTGCTCGCGGCCGCACGGGTCCGCCGCAGCGGGCAGTGAGCGACCCCCTATCCTCGACCGCGGTCCGCAAGTCGATCACGGGACGGGGTTAGGTTGAACATCTTCGAAGCGGTGCTGTTGGGCGCGGTGGAGGGTTTCACCGAGTTTCTGCCCATCTCCAGCACCGGTCACCTGACCATCCTGGAGAAGCTGCTCGGCTACGAGATCGACGCGCAGGACATCACCGCGTTCACCGCGATCATCCAGTCGGGCGCCGTGCTCGCCACGGTGATCTTCCTGCGCCACGACATCGTGCGGATCATCAACGCCTGGTTCCGTGGGGTGCTGAGCCGTGACCAGCGCGCCAACGCCGACTACCGGTTCGGCTGGGCGGTCATCCTGGGTTCGATCCCGATCGGCATCGTGGGTCTGCTGTTCCAGGACACGATCACGTCGACGCTGCGCAGCCTGTGGTTCGTCGCCGGGGCGCTGATCGTTTACAGCGGTGTGATGTGGTTCGCCGACCACGCCGCCACCCAGGTGCGTCACGTCGAGGACGTCACCTGGAAGGACACTCTGATCATCGGCGTGGTGCAGTGTCTGGCCCTGGTCCCCGGCGTGTCCCGTTCGGGCGCGACGATGACCGCGGGCCTGCTGCGCGACCTCGACCGGGTGACAGTGACGAAGTTGTCGTTCTTCCTGAGCATCCCGGCGCTGCTGGGCGCCTCGGTGCTGCAGACCGTCACCGAGTTCGACAACATCTCCGCCGACAATCAAGGTGTGGGCTGGCTGCCCACGATCGTCGCGACGATCACGAGCTTTGTCGTCGGCTGGTTCGCCGTGTCGTGGCTGCTGAAGTTCATCGCCCGGCACTCGTACTCCATCTTCATCGGATACCGCCTGGTGCTCGGCTCGGTGCTGATGGTGCTGCTCGCCACGAACGTGATCGAGCCCCAGTAAACAGGTAGTTACATCGACATTCGTTGTTCTTTGCCCTAAACGGCGATAACGTAGCGCGTGCCGATCGGTACCCCCTGCTACGAATGAGGAGGGCCCGCTGTGGCCGACCTCCTGACCGACCGCCTGCCCCTGTTCCCGTTCCGCGGCCCCGACGACGACCCGTTCACGCCCGTCGCGGCCGCCGACCTTCGCCGCCTCGACGGACCGGTCACCCGGGTACGGCTGCCCACCGGCGGTTGGACGTGGCTGGTCACCCGGCACGCCGACGTCAAGCGGATGCTGCGCGGCGACGCGTTCAGCGCCGACCTGACCCGGCCCGGCTTCCCCCTGCTGCGCGAACTGCCGCCTCAGGTCCGACTGGGCAACCGCGGCGGTTTCATCCGCATGGACGGCGCGGAACACCTGCGGCTGCGGCGGATGCTCAACCCCGAATTCATGATCAAGAACATCCGGCGGATCGAGCCGCTGATCGGTGACGTCGTCGATGACGCCCTGGACGCCCTCGCCGCCGCCGGGCCGCCCGCCGACCTCGTCACGGCGTACGCGCTGCCGGTGCCGTCGCTGGTGATCTGCCATCTGCTCGGCGTCCCGTACGCCGACCATGTCTTCTTCCAACAGCGCAGCGCGACCATGCTCGACCGCGGCGCCGATTCAGCCCGGGTCCGCGACGCCATCCTCGGCCTGCGCCGCTACCTGGGCACCCTCATCGAGGCCAAGCGCACCAGCGGCGACCCCGGCGACGATCTGCTCGGCCGCCTCGTCAGCGACCGCGTACGCACCGGCGAGCTCGAGACCGGCGAGCTCATCGGCATGGCGGTGCTGCTGCTCGTCGCCGGGCACGAGACGACCGCGAACATGATCGGGCTCAGCGTGCTCCTGCTGCGGCGGTACCCGCGGGCATGGCAGCGGATGCGCGACGACGACCAGGCCGCCGACACCGTCGTCGAGGAACTGCTGCGCTACCTGACGATCGTGCGCAACGGCCTGCCCCGCCAGGCGACCCGCGACGTCGAGATCGGCGGCCGGCTCATCCGCGCCGGCGAACCGGCCACCGCGCTGCTGTCGCTGGCCAACCGCGACGACGAGGTGTTCGACGACGCCGACACCTTCGACCCGTACCGGCAGGCGCAGCAGCACCTGGCGTTCGGCTTCGGCGTCCACCAGTGCATCGGCCAGCCGCTGGCCCGCGCCGAGCTGCGCATCGCCCTGACCCGGTTGGTCCGCCGCTTCCCCGACCTCACCGTCACCGCCGACCCCGCCCGCCTGCCGAGACGCGAAAGCTCCATCGTGTACGGCGTCGCCGAACTGCCGGTGACCTGGTGACCGCCCGCGTCACCGCCGACCGCGACACCTGCGTCGGCGCCGGCAACTGCGTCCTGACCCTGCCCCACGTCTTCGACCAGGACGACGAAGGCCTCGTGGTGGTCCTCGACCCGGACGCCGCCGACACCCCGGACGACGTGCTCGCTCGCGCCGTCGATCGATGCCCCTCGGGAGCGATCACCGTACGCTGACAACCAAGTCAGCAGCCCGCCCAGGTCCGCGGCGCCGACCGCGCTGCCATGGTGTCCGGGTGCCCGCTCCCGAGCACCCCGTGTCGGCGCAGGACGGTCGCCGCTGAGCCGCGCCACCGTGTCCCGCAACGCCCGCACCGCCTCGATCACCGCCGAGCGCTCGGGCGCCGAGGACGTCATCCCGGTCAGCAGCGCGGCGGTCACGAGCTGCGTCGACCGCGTCCTGTCCACGTTAGGCCTGCCGTCGACGCCATGCGTCTCTCGTGCAGGAATCAGGCTAGCGCTGCACGATCGCCACCCGTGGGTTCACTTGCCGTGCGGGTCGGCGGCGTTGAGCGCCGCGACCACCTGGTCGTAGTCGCCGCGGGCCTCGCCGTAGCGCAGGAACTTGACCCGTTCCACCAGGACCTCGGTGGCGTCGGGCTCCTTCTCCAGCAGGCCGACGACCTCGCTGACGTACTCGTCGAGCGGCATCGCGGCGTCGCTGCTCTCGTGGCCGGGCAGTAGCGCCGTCCGCACCGCCGGCGGCACCAGTTCCACGACCCGCACCGACGTGTCCGCCAGCTGCAGCCGGATCGACTCGCTGAGCATGTGGATGGCCGCCTTCGACGCGTTGTAGCTCGGGGTGGCCTTCAGCGGCGCGAACGCCAGACCGGACGAGACGGTGACGATGGTGGCGTCCGGCCGGGTCCGCAGGTGGGCGATGAACGCGGCGATCAGGCGGATCGGCCCCAGCAGGTTCGTCGTGACGACCTCCTCGGCGCTGGCGAGGAACGCCTCGGGCTTGTGCCAGTCCTCGACCCGCATCACCCCGGCCATCGTGACCAGCACGTTGAGGCGCGGATGCCGGGCCAGCACCCGCTCGGCGGCCGCCTCGATGCTGGCGGCGTCCGTGGTGTCGATCCGCTCGGTGTCGATACCGGGGTGCTCCGCGGCGATCCGGGTGAGCAGGTCGCCGCGGCGCCCGCCGACGATGACGGTGTTGCCCCGCGAGCGCAGTGCGAGGGCGAGCGCCAGGCCGATGCCGCTGGTGGCGCCCGGGATGAAGATCGTGTTTCCGGAGATGTCCATGACCAGGGAATCTGCCCCGTCCCCGGCGTACGTGGCAGAGAGCGGTCATCGGGGGATCCGCAATCCCTGGTTGGGGTGCGGCCAAGGTTCGGATGAGCACCCGTCGTCGACATGATCACCGTGATCCGGGAGCTGATCGCAGAGGGCTGGCAGATCACCGGTGAGGACCTGGCGGTGCTCTCGCCGCACCTGACCGCGAACATCCAACGCTTCGGCGTCTACGCCACCGACGAGGTCGCCCTCGCGCCGGACGCCTACAACGCGCACCTCGGCGTCGAGCTGGCTGCCGCAGCGCTGCTGTCGGGCTGGGGTGTCAGGGAGCGGGCGACATCTACACCAAATGGTGTAGGCGGTACCCGGTTGGCGTCGGTCAAGGTGACATCCGCGGGACGACGCGGCACAGGTCGGGTTTCCATAGCGTCGGAGCATCCCGATTGAGGAGGCTCTATGTTCCGCACTGACCCAGCCGGCACCTCGCCGGCACCCCGCGGATCGCAGTCGGTCCATCCGGCCACGGCGCCGCGTACCGGCCGCCGGATCGCCGTGGACAGCGTCTTAGGCGGGTTGGTCTTGCCGCTGATCGGCTTTGCCGTAGCCGACGTGATCAATCCGGATTGGAGTCCGGCCGAGGCGATGATCAGCCACTATGTGCATGCTCCGCACGGTGGGTGGTTGGTGCCGCTCGGCACGCTGAGCATGGCCGTCGCCTCCGGGACGCTGACATGGCTGGCTGCCGCGTACACCCGGGGTGGCCGCGCCGGTCTGGCGCTGCTCGGTGTCTGGACCGCTGGCCTGCTGGTCGCCGGGGTGTTCGCCACCGACCCGCCCGGCCAGTGGGACCAACCGCCGACCATGGCCGGCACGCTGCACGGGGTCGCTGCGCTGCTCGCTTTCACGACACTGCCCGCAGCCGCGGTCGAGCTCAGCCGGGTGTGGCGCCGGGATCCCCGGTGGCGTCCGGTCGCCGGTGGACTGGCCGTTACGGCGGCACTGTCGGTGGCCGCGTTCGCACTATTCATGATCACGTTCTTCGACGTGATGGGAGGCCCATCCTTGGCGGTCGGAGCGTGGTCGACCGTCACCGGTTTCGCCGAGCGGGTCATGGTGTGGGCCTACGTCGGCTGGCTCGTCGTCGCGGCGGCCGGGCTGCGCCGGATTACACGGGAAGGATAATCCTCTCATGGGACAGGCGGCGGCATCGATGGATCGCTCCTGCACCGAGCTGCCCGCGAGCCGGGCCGGGTTGCCGCGTTGGGCCGTCACGGCGGTCCTTGCCGTGTTGACCCTGGTGGGTGTGCCGACAGGTATCGCACTCACCGGCGGCAGCGTGACCCTGCACGGTGCACTCCCGCTGGCCGAGGCTCTCGCCATCCTGGTGATGCTGCGTCAACGGTGGCCCGTCGCCGCTCTGCTCGCGGCGGTGGCGGCGGTGACGGCGATGAGGGGTGCCGGCCTGGTAGAGGTGGGCTGGATCTGGCCGGCCACCGTCCTGTTCGCCCACGCTGTCATGATCGGACGCATCGGCTGGGCTGTCGGCACCGGCGCGGTCGTCCTGGCCTACGCTGCCAGTTGGGAGTGGGCGGTGCTCGGGCACAGCCCGGATCTAGTTGTCGCCCGGGTCGGTGGCGAGGTGTTCTGGCTGGCTCTCGTGGTGGCGATCGGTGTCGCGTACCGCAACCGACGCGGCTGGCAGCAGGAGCTCGCCGCCCGGGTAACGCGATCCGCATACGAACGCGAGCTCGACGCCCGGCGCCGGCGGGCGGAGGAGCGGGTCCGAATCGCGCACGAGTTGCATGACCTCGTCTCGCACACCCTCGCCGTGGTCGGGGTGCACCTCAACGTGGCCCTGGATACGCTGAAGTCCGCGCCCGACGAGGCCAGAGACGCGCTCCAGCTCGCCCAGGACGTGCGTGGCAAGGCGATGGTGGATCTGCGGGCACTGGTCGAGGTGTTGCGCGACGGGTCCGCGACGACGATCGAGGCGCCGGCGGCCCAATTGGACGGGCTGGCCAGCCTGGTCGAGCGGGTGCGAGCCGCCGGGATCGACGTGGAACTGCAGGAGACGGGCGACCGGTCGGCTGTGCCCGCCCCGGTGGCGCTGGCCAGTTTCCGGATCGTGCAGGAGGCGTTGACCAACACCGTCCGCCACGCTGGGGCGACCCGAGCCCTGGTGGCACTGTCCTACGAACCGGCCCAGGTCACCGTCACCGTGACGGACAACGGCACACGTGCCGAGTTCGACTGGACGGCCACCACCGGCGATCCAGACCATCCTGGCACCAGCAGGCCGGCCGGCGAACCCGGCGGCGCGAGCACCGCCGGGCATGGCATCGCCGGGATGCATGAACGCGTCAACGCACTCGGCGGCCTACTACGGGTCGGTCCAGTCGCCGGAGCCGGGTTCACGGTCCAGGCGTCAATTCCGGTGGCCTGGTGACCATGGCGATCTCCGTCCTGCTCGCAGACGACCAGCACCTGGTTCGGGCCGGGTTCCGCAGCCTGCTCAAGCGGGACCGCGGCATCGTCGTGCTCGGCGAGGCGTCGACTGGTGACGAGGCGGTCCGCACCACCCGGGCGCTGCGGCCCGACGTGGTGCTGATGGACATCCGGATGCCCGGCATGGACGGGATCACCGCCACCCGCCAGATCGTCGCCGACCCGCAGCTGCACGGCTGCCGGGTGGTTATCCTCACCACCTTCGAAACCGACGAGTACGTCTTCACCGCCCTGGCCGCAGGAGCAAGCGGATTCCTCACCAAGGACGTCGACCCGGACGGCCTGCGCCAGGCCGTCCGGGTCGTCGCGGCCGGCGACGCGCTGCTCTCCCCGAGCGTCACCCGCCGCGTGGTCGCGCAACTCGCCCACCGGCCGTCGGCCGGCACCGGCGGGGCACAGCTCGCCGCGCTTACGGAACGCGAACGGGAAATCGTCCGGCTGGTAGCGACGGGCCTGTCCAATGACGCCATCGCCGATCACCTCGTAATCAGCCCGCTGACGGTGAAAACCCACATCACTCGGTCCATCGCCAAGCTCGACGTCCGAGATCGGGTCCAACTGGTGATCCTGGCCTACGAGGCTGGGCTAGTCCGCCCAGGCGAGGCCGCCGCGCCAACCGACCAGTCGCCGTCCGGCGGTTGAGGACTCCTCACCGGAAGCGCGCGGGCCCTGGGCGGCCGTGTTCGCAGGATTCCTGTTTCATAGGTGGTCACCTGTGAAACAGCCGGCCGGACGCCGGCGCCAGCTCGACTCCCTCCGGTCCGCCGGCGTCACGCGGAAAGCCTCGGACGTCGGCCTGGAGTTCCTCACATGCTGTCCATGGCGCTGCATCTGCGCGGCCAAGAGCTGAGCCTGCGCGACATCGCCGCCCGGCTGGTCATCAGTAAGGGGAAGAAGAAGGGGCAGCTGCTGCCGCACCCCTGGTTGCGCCGCGGCGGTCGACGATACTGGGCGCATGGACCGTGCCGCCCTTGCCGACTTCCTGCGCCGCCGCCGCGCCGAGCTGCGCCCCGGTGACGTGGGACTGCCCGCCGGCGCCCGCCGTCGCGCCCCCGGCCTACGCCGCGAGGAGGTGGCGGCGCTGGCCGCGATGTCGACCGACTACTACACCCGGCTGGAACAGCAACGCGGCCCACAGCCCAGCGACCAGATGCTGGCCTCGCTCGCGGTCGCGCTGCGGCTGAGCACCGGCGAACGCGACTACCTGTTCCGGGCCGCCGGCCGCCACGCCCCCTCGCCGGTGTCGACAAGCTCGCATGTCGCCCCGGCGCTGCTGCGCGTGCTCGACCGCCTCGACGACACCCCGGCGCTGATCCTGTCCCAGCTGGGCGAGACCCTGGTGCAGAACCGCATGGCCGCGGCGCTGTTCGGTGACCGCTCCGGCGACACCGGTCTCGATCGCTGCGACGTCTACCGCTGGTTCACCCGCCCCGGGGAACGGCTGCGCTACCCCGAGCACGACCGGGAAAGGCAGAGCCGCGCCCAGGTGGCGAACCTGCGGGCGGCGTACGGCTCGATGGGTCCCCGTTCGCGCGCCGGGGACCTGGTGCGGGCTCTGCAGAAGGCCAGCGCCGAATTCGCCGCCCTGTGGGAACGGCATGAGGTGAGCCAGCGGTTCCATGACCACAAGGTCCTGCTGCATCCGGAGCTCGGCGCCATCGAGGTGGACTGCCAGGTGCTGTTCACCGAGGACCGGTCGCAGGTCCTGCTGGTGCTGACCGCCCCGCCGGGCTCCGAGGGCCACGAGAAGCTGCGGCTGCTCGCGGTCGTGGGCCACCAGACGTTCACCCGGACCTGACTGTCATGAGTTCGCAGGACGCAGTACGGCCTGGACCAGCGCCAAAGCCGCCTCCGGCGTCAGACCGAGTGACCGTGTCTCCTCCGCGTACCGTTGCGCGGCGGCATGGGCCGCGACCGGAGTCCCGGCCGCCGCCGGGGTGACCAGCGTGCCCGCCCGGCCGTGGGTTTCCACCAGCCCGGCCTGCTCGAGCTCGCGATACGCGCGGGCCACCGTGTTGACCGCCAGTCCCAGGTCGGCGGCCAGCCGGCGCACCGGCGGCAGCCGGGTCCCCGCCGCCAGGACGCCCTGCGCGGCCAGTGCCGCGATCCGCATCCGCACCTGCTCGTACGGCGGCACCGACGACGCCGGATCGATCACGATGTCCACGCGCTTACCCCTGTCCGTGCGTGCTCACAGCAGTCGCGGCGGGGTGTTGCCCGCGGCGACGATGGCCCGGCGCATCGGCACCATCGCCAGCAGAATGCCACCGAGGACGAAGAACACCACCAGCGACACGATGCCGATCCGGTAGCTGTTCGTCAGCTGGAAGACCAGGCCGAACGCGAGCGGGCCCAGCCAGCTGGTGCCCTTGTCGCTGATCTCGTAGAAGCCGTAGTACTCGCCCTCGCGGCCGGCGGGGATGAGCTGGCTGAACAGCGAGCGGCTCAGGGCCTGGCTGCCGCCCAGGACCAGGCCGATCCCGACGCCGAGCAGCATGAACGGCACCGGCTCGCCCTCGGGCAGCCAGAACGCGCCGAGGATGACTAGCAGCCACAACACCAGCGAGAGCAGCACCGTACGGCGGGCGCCGATGTGTTCGGCGATTCGGCCCAGCAGCAGCGCCCCACCGAACGCCAGGAACTGCACGATCAGGATCGTGACGATCAGGGTGGACTGCTCGAGCCGCAGTTCCTCGGTGCCGAACTGGCTGGCCAGGGCGATCACGGTCTGGATGCCGTCGTTGTAGACCAGATAGGCGACGAGAAAGAACAAGGTCAGCGGGTACGCCCGCAAGCGGCGCACCGTGCCGGCGAGCTCGCGGAACCCGTCGGTGAGCACGTTGCCGCCCGTGCGGGCGCCGCTGACCGGGCTCGGATGCTCCCGCAGCCAGCGCAGCGGCAACAGGGTGAACAGCGCCCACCACACGCCGGCCGACACGATGCACCAGCGGGCCAGGTCCAGGGTGCGCTGGCCGTCGCCGTCGACGCTGAGGACCGTCACCACGACCAGGTTCAGCAGCAGCAGGACGCCGCCGCCCAGGTAGCCCAGCGCCCACCCGCGGCTGGACACCTTGTCCCGCTCGTCGGGGCCGGCGAGCCACGGCAGGAACGAGTTGTAGACGACCACCGACGCGCCGAACGCCACGTTGGCGACGACGAACAGCGCCCCGCCGAGCAGGTACCGCTCGCCGGTCACGAACGCCATCGCGATCGTCGCGCCGGCGCCGGTGAACGCGGCCGCGGCCAGCAGCGGCTTCTTGCGGGTGGCCCGGTCGGCGACCGCTCCCATGATCGGCAGGACGACGACGGTCAGCAACACCGACAGCGACACCAGGTAGGGAAAGTACGAGCCCGCGGCGACGCTGACGCCCAGCGGATACACCCGGCCGTGGCACTCGTCGGCGCCGAGGGCGCACCCGGCGGCCTGCTCGGTGACCGAGGTCAGGAACGGGCCCAGGAACACCGTGATGACGGTGGTGGAGAACGCCGAGTTGGCCCAGTCGTACAGGTACCAGCCGGTGCGTTCACGCCGCGCGACCCGCGGCGCGGTGGTGTCGGTCATGGCCGGAGATAATGTCACCTCCGAGGCCTGCCCCGATACCGTGACGACGGCGAGTTTTCAGCCGTTCGCCGCCCACCACCGGGCCAGAGCGGCGGTGGCCGGGTCCTCGGAGTCGGCCAGGGCCGCCCACGGGTCCACCCCCGGCGGCAGCTCCTCGACCGCGTAGGCGGCCAAATCCTGCGGCGTGACCGGGTCCGTCGTGCCCGCCACGGGCGCGGCCGGATCGACCACGCCGAGGCTGCCGGTGTCGATCCACGGGAACCCGTCAACCGGTTCCGGCAGGGGGCCGACGTCGACGATCGGCGGGAACAGGCTCGCCGGCTCGTCGCCGGCGTCGGCCGCGTCGGGGTCGGCGCCGATCGGGCCGAGCCCGCCGGTCACGTCGGCGGGCGCCGCGGCCACGTCGTCGGGGCCCGGGCCCGGATCGGGGTCGGGGTCGGGGCCGGGGTCGTCGTGGCCGTCGCCGCCGGCGTCGTACTCCACGCCCGCGTGAGCGACGTGCGGATCGTCCGCCGTGCCCGCGTCGTGGTGGCCGAAGTCATCGTGGTCGACGTACCCGTCGTCGGTGAACGCGTCCGGCAGCGGAGCGTCATGGTGTCCCGGGTCGTCGTGGTGGTCGGGCAGGTCCGGCCAGCCGTACTCGTCGCTCATGCGTTCTCCTGACCGATTGGTGCGGACGTGGGCGCGAGGGCACGCGCCCGGGTGAGGACCTCGTCGATCTGCGCGAGCCGGCCGCGGACCCGCTGGACCTCCGCGGTGGCCCGCGCCCGCCGGCGGGCGCGGCCGGCGGCGTCCTCGGCGGCGGCCGCGTCGATCTCCGCGATGTGGGCGTCGAGTTCGCGCAGGCGGCGTTCGACGGCGTCGTCGACGGCCACGCTCAGCGCGTACTGCAGGTCGGTGAAGCGGTGCGAGATCTCGTCCTGCAGGGCCGCGCGGGCCTCGCCCAGCACCTCGCGGAGCCAGACGCGGGCCTGCTGCCGGTCGTTGTGCACCCGCCTGCGATACAGCACGTATCCGCCGGCGGCCAGTCCCAGCCCCAGGCCGGCGACCGGGATCAGCAGGCCACCGGCGACCGCGCCGCCGACGCCCAGCGCGGACACGCCGAACATCGCCCCGCGGCCGGCCATGAACGCGATCCCGCCGGCGGACAGCGCGACGAGCAGATTGTCGCCGGAGCCGTCGCGGGGCGGCCCCGCCGCCAGGGTGTGCCGCAACGTCGCGTTGAGCCGGTCCAGCAACCCGGCCCGTTCCTCGTCGTCGAAGACCTGCGCCAGCACCCGCTCGCCGACCTGGCGGAACGTCGCCTCCAGATCCTCCGACAGCTGTACGGCGACCGCCTGCAACTCCGTGTCCAGCCGGTCCGGCAGCGCCGCCAGCGCGTCACCGCGCAGACCGTCGACGCGGGCCGCCACGTCCTGCTGCAGCGCGGCTACGCGGGTGCGCAGCAGACCCACCATCTCGACCCGGGCCCGCTGGGTCTCGGTGCTCAACAGCAGCGCCCATTGCCGCTGCTCGGTGCGCTTGCGGGCGGCGAGGGCGCTGCGCTCGGCGCGGACCCGCGCGGTCACACCCGGGTCCGCCTCGGCCGCCCGCACCCGCGCCTCGGCGGCCTGCTCCAGCCGGACCAGCTCGGCGCGCGCGGCCCGCAGCACGTTCGCCAGCTGCAACTGGTGGCCCCACCCGGCCAACTCCACCAGGGCGTGCTGCAACGCGGCGATGTGCGAGGCGTCGACCAGGGCGGCCTGCTCGCCGGCGGGCACGCTCAGGGCCAGCTCGGCCAGCCGTGCCGACACCGGGAACCAGGGCGCGTCGGCGAACCGCGGCGCCCGGGCCCGCAGCAGCACCCGGTTGTCGTCGGCGATGCGCCGCCAGCCCGGGTACGCGTCGACCTTCGTCAGGGCGAACACCACCGTGTCCACCCGCTCGCTCGCCGCGACCAGGAAATCGAGCTCGGGCCGCGACAGCGGCGCGGACGCGTCGGCGACGAACAGCAGCGCGGTCGCCCGCTCGACCGCGGCCAGCGCGACCGCGGTGTGCGCGGGATCGAGGCCGCCGACGCCCGGAGTGTCGATCAGGCTCACATACTGCAGCAGCGGCGCCGGATGCGTGATCTCGATACGCCGCGGCGAGCGGGGCCCGCCGCGGCCGGTGGCCCAGTCGCCCAGCTCCCGCAGCTCCAAATCGACCGGCTCGCCCAGTCCCGGGACGTAGGCGACCGCGCCGGGCCGGGCACCGGGGGAGAAGTGCAGGTAGGCGGCGGTGGCGACGGCGGCGTCGACCGGCGACAGCCCCGGCACCCCCAACAGGGCGTTGACCAGTGAGCTCTTGCCGCGCTTGGTCTCGCCGACCAGCACGATCGACGGGCGGGTCAGCCGGCGGCGGCGCAGCTCGGCGAGTTCGGCGCCCGCGTCGGAGTCGGCGGCGCGTACGGCGGCGAGCGCGTCCTGTACGGCGGTGTCGAGGGCCTGGGCCAGCTCGCGGTTCGCGGTCATCGGTCGTCCTGGTTCGCCTGCCGCGCGTCGCCGTCGCGCAGACTCTGGGCCAGCAGGTGGAAGCCGCGGTGGGCGACCTGGGCGACGCGGGCCTGGGCCGGGCCGGCGCCGGCCACCGCGTACACCCGCCACCGGCCGGCGGCCTCGACCGCGGCCGCCGCCAACTCCTCTGCGTCCGCCCGCGGCAGACGCAGCACCGTCCGCGCGTCGTCGGACATGGCCAGCCGGGTCAGCTCCTGCTCCCAGGCGACCGGCAGCCGCACCCGGCCCGTCGCCACCCGCTGCGCCACCTCCAGCAGCCGCAACCGGTGGTACGCCGGCTCGCGCAGCAACTGCTCGGTCGCGTCGCGCAACGCCTCGGAATCGCGGCGCTCACGGGTGTGCCCGGCGATCCGCTCCAGCCGCGACAGCGCCCAACCGGCCTTGATGGCGTCGGCGCGACCGCGCAGCGACTGGTCCAGGGTGTGCCGCAGCCGGGGCAGGCCGGAGGCCAGCACCAGGCGCCGCACCAGTTCCCCGGTGCCCAGCTGCGGTTCGGCGGACAGCTGCGCCAGAGCGAAACCGATGCCGTACAGGTCGAGCAGACCCAGCAGCCGTTCCCGGCGGTCGGGCCCGACCGGCGCGGGCCGGCTGCGGAACAGGTCCACCGAGGCCAGCAGCACCCGCAACTCCTCGGCCGGCAGCGCGGCGAGCTCCTTCAGGGCGGCGCAGTCACCCGCGGTGAGCCGGCCGGCCTCCCCGGTCTCGGCGAGCAACCCCACGACCGGCACAACCTGCGACACCGTACGGGCCAACAACGCGGCCTGCTGCTCGGCGAGGGGACCGGCGACCGGCCACGGATCCTCGGCCCCGCCGACCAGCGTATCGACCTTGCCGAATACCCCCAGCGCGTTGATCGGGCTGCTCGCCAGCCGCGCCGACGCCGCCCGAAACGCCTCCAGCGCCCGCATGTCGTCGGCGCGCACCGCCTGCGTGAACACGTAGACGACCGCCTCGGCGGCGGCGACCTCGGACGCCGAGTCGGCGTCGATCGCGGCGTCGAACGGCGCGGTGCTCTCACCCAACTCGGCCGCGGCGCGCGCCGACACCTGCGTGTCGGCCGAGGCCAGGCCCGGGGTGTCCACCACGGTCAGCTCCCGCAGCTTCTCACTGGTCAAGGTCACGTCCACGTACGCGACGCGACCGGCACCCATCCCGAGGCGCTGCGGGATCATGCCGTCGTCGTCCAACGGCAGGCTCGCGCGGCTGCCGTCGCGGCCGACCACGTCGACCCGGTCGGCCGTGCCGTACCGGAACCGGGTGACCACCCGGGTGCACTCCCCGACGGCCGTCGGGGCGACCCGGCGTCCGATCAACGCGTTGACGAGTGTCGACTTTCCGGCTTTCAACCGGCCGGCGATCGCGACGCGTAACGGCTCGGCGAGCCGGTCACGGACCTGTCGGACCTGGCCAGCGGCCTCCGGGCCCACCGTGGCGACAACGTCGTTACATAAAGTAGCCACGCGGGCGGACAGGGGTCCCACGGTCATGACTCGTCAGCCGAGCACACATTCGGCGAGAATGTGCTGACCGCGGCCGTCGACGCAGACAAGGCGAGTGACCTTCCCCTCCCGGGCAGGGCGGATCGCCTGCCGCAGCACAGACTACGGACATGGGAACACGCGGGGATCCCAAGTTCGTGCCAACGGACGCTGCCGGGGGGCGCAGCGGGATGGGGGTGTGGGTGTCACAGCAGGACCTGGCCGGCCTCGCCGCCGCGCACCTGCGCCGCCCCGGCCTCGTCGTGCTCACCGGCGCACCCGGTGCCGGCCGCAGCACCCTGCTCCGTCGCGTCGCCGCGGCCGCACCCGGCCCGATCCACGCCGGCGGCGGCCTGGCGATGCTCGCCGGCGTGCCCGCGCTGGCGCTGTCCCGGGCGGTCAAGGCCCGCCTGCCCGCCCACGACGTGCCGCTGCTGGCCGAGGCGGTCCGCTCCCGCGTGCGCACCGGGCTGCTCGTCCTCGACGACCTGCAGTACGCCGACCCCGCCACCCTCGCCGCCCTGCCCCACCTCGCCACCCGCATCCGCGTCGTCGCCGCCCTGCGCACCCCGCACCGCATCCCCGAGACGACCGTGGCCGCGCTGCGCCAAACGGCGACGGCATGGCTGGACATCGCGCCGCTGTCCCCGCAGGCCGCCGCCGACCTGGCCCGGCGCACCGCGGGACAGCTCGACGACGACGCCGTCGCCGCGCTCGTCGCCCGCGCCGGCGGCAACCCCCTCGCGATCACCGCGCTGGCCCGCCAGGCAGGCGCCGGCCGCGGCACCCCCGACACCGACGTCGACCAGGTCGCGTACGCGATCGCCACGGCCCTGGCCGACCTGCCCCGCCCGGCCCGCACCGCACTGGCCGCCCTCGGCCTGCTCGGACGCCCCGCACCACCGGCGCTGCTCGGCACCGGCGCCGACGACCTGCGGCGGGCCGGACTCATCCAGGACACCGCCGACGGCGTCGTGCCCGTCTCGGCGTACTTCGCCGAGACCGCCGCGGGCCTGCTCGACGGCGACGCCCGCACCGACCTGCACCGCGTCCTGGCCACCGCCGTACCCGACGCGGAGGCCGCCCGGCACCTCGCGGCCGCCGGAGACCACACGCGGGCCTACCGCAAGGCCCTCACCGCGGCCGACCGCACCACCGGCGCCGACCGCGCCGACCTCCTCTCGTTCGCCTGCGCCCTGCCCGACGTCACCGTCACCGCACAGGTACGCGTGGCCGCGGCCGACGCCCTGCTCGCGTCCGGCCGCCCCCACGCCGCGGCCGCCGTGCTGGCCACCACGGTCCCCCTCGGCGTCGAAGCCGACGTCCTGCGCGGCGAGGCGCTGCTGCAGGCGGGCGACCCGATGGCGGCCCGCGCCGCCGTCGCCCCCGTACCCGACGCGGCCGCCGCCACCGTCGTCGCGGCCCGCGACCGGATCCTGCTCCTCGCCGACCTGGCCACCGACCCGACCGCCGCCGTGGACACCGCGGAGAAGATCGCCGCCCGCCATCCGGCGCCACCACCCGGGGTGTCGGCCGCCCTGGCCGCGGTGCGCGCCGCCCACCGCAGACCCGGCTGGGAACGCGACCTCGCCTCGGCGGCGGCCATGGTGATGGACCCACTGACCGCCCGTTGGAGCGCCTGGCTGCTCGTCGAACACCTCAGCGCCGACGGACGCCTCGCCGACGCGGCCCGATCCGCGCGGTCGGCGGCCGCGGTGTGCGGGGCGGACCTGGCGTACAGCTGGCAGACCCGCTTTCTAGCGATCGCCGGGTGGGTCGAGGCGTTGCAGGGCCTCGCACCTTCCGCGTCGCCTTCCGCCGGCCCTTCGCCGTCGCCAGCCGGGCACGGTGCGGAATCAGGCGAGGCCGCCCCCGGGGATTCGGTGGCGGACGATGTCGTGCGGCGCGGCGCGGACCTCGCCGACCGGGCACTGCCCGCCGACGCCCGCGCCTACACGCTCGCCGCGACCGCGCTGGTCGAGGCCGACACCGGGCTGCTCGCCTCCGCCCGGGCCCGGCTGGCCACCCCGGAGGAGCATCCCGCGACAGCCTGGGTGGCCCGCGAGGCCGCCTGGCTCGACGGCCAGCCGGACCGGGCGAGCACGGGAGGCGGCGCCCGCGCCTCGGGACTGCTCACCGGGCTCCAGCACATCACCGCCCGCTGGGCCGCGTACGACACGGGCGCCAGAGCCCGGCCGGCCCTCGACGACGCCGCACCCGCCATCCCGGCCGGACTGCCCGACGCCGCCCGCCGCACCCTCACCGCCTGGGCGACCGGCACCGGATTCACAGCCGCGGCACAGGCGTGGACGGGCACCGCCCGCCGCGAACAGATCCGCTGCCTACTCGCCGCCGGCCTGCAGGACACCGACCCCGAACGCGCGGTGAACGCCCTGCTGCAGGCCGAACGCCTCGCCGACGAGGCGGGCCTGGTCGTCCTCGCCGGCCGCGCCCGCCGCGGCCTGCGCCGGCACCACGTGCACCGCGACACCCGCAGCCCCCGCTCCGGCAGCCAGCTGACCCGCCGCGAGATGGAGGTGCTGCGCCTGGTCGCCGCCGGCGAGCCGACCCGACGCATCGCCGGACAGCTCGGCATCTCGACCGAGACGGTCGACACCCACATCCGTGCCGGCATGCGCAAACTGGGGGCCCGTACGCGCACCGAAGCGGCTGCCCTGGCCCTGACCCAGCTCGAGCCCGACCGTTCCGACCGCTCTGATCGTTTCGACCGCTCTGATCGCTCTGATCGCTCCGACCGCTCTGATCGCTTCGACCGTGAGGATGGCCGGTGATCCGACAGCCCGACGCTCCCCGCCACGTCGTCGCCTCCAGCGCCGACGCCGACACCGTGGTGCGCCGCCTGCTGCGCGACGGCTGGACCGTCCGCGAGGGCTACGCCCTGCCCAGTTCCGCCTGGGACGTCACCATGGAACGCCTCGTGCTGCACGGACGCATCGGCGACCAGGACACCCTGCGACTCGCCGTCCTCGCCGCCGCGCGCGGCGCGGGGATCGTCGCGGTCTGCGACACCGACAGCGCCATGGGCCGCGCCCTGATCGACGACCTGAGCAGACTCGGCACGGTGCAGCTCGGTCCCGGCAACCAGGCCACGACACCCGCGGAACCCGGCCACGCCCTGGCCGAACTCGTCCCCGAACAGCGCGCCCTGCTCGACCGCCTCGCCGCCGGCGACACCATCGCGGCCGCGGCCGCCGCGGAGTTCCTGTCTCTGCGCACGGCGAACCGCCGAATCGCCGAAGCCCGGGCGCTGTTCGGGGTCCGCACCACCCGGGAGGCGGTGCTGGCATATCTACGCCAGCGCCGAGCAGTCGACTGAGGGACGTGCACCACCGGTCCCGCCTGCCGATAAGATGCCCATCGATGAAGGTGCTGATCTCCGCCGACCTGGAAGGGATCTCGGGGATCGTCCACGCCGCCGAGACGAACCCGGGCGGCAACGACTACGAACGCGGCCGAGCCCTCATGACCGCCGACGTCAACGCCGCCGTCGCCGGCGTCCTGGAGGCGATGCCCAGGGCCGACGTCCTCGTCGCCGACGCGCACGGCTCGTTTCGCAACCTCCTACCCGACGAACTCGACCGCCGCGCCCGCCTGGTACGCGGCAGACCACGGCCCCTGGGCATGCTGTCCGGCCTCGACGACACCACCGACGCGCTCCTGTTCGTCGGCTACCACGCCCGGTCGGGCAGCGGCCCGGCCGTGCTCGCCCACACCCTCAACGACGCGGTCCTCGACATCCGCGTCGACGGCCGCCCGATGGGCGAGATCGGCCTGAACGCGGCGATGGCCGGCCACCACCAGGCCCCCGTCGTCCTACTCACCGGCGACGACGCCGCCTGCGCGGAATTCCTCGACCTGGTCCCGGGCGCGACCACCGTCGCCGTCAAGCACGCTACGGGCCAGGCCGCCGCCACCGTGCTGCACCCCGAGCAGGCCCGCGACCAGATCCACCGCGCGGCCGCCAAAGCCATCCGCCGCACCGACCGCGTACCCCTGCTGACCGTGCCGGGCCCGGTCCGCGTCGACATCGACCTCCACAGCCCGGACGGCCTCGACCTGGCAACCCTGATCCCCGGCGTCACCCGGTCGCCGGGCGCCCGGACACTGACCTTCACGGCCGACGACATGGCCCAGGCGTACGGCCTCGTCCAGCTCGTGGCCCAGCTCACCCAGCTCAAACCCGCCTAGGCGGCCCCGCGCCCGGCTCGCAGGGGGACCACGGCCTCCTAGTCCTCGACGATGTCCGCGACCACGCAGGAAATGTTGTCCGGAGCCCCCGCCGCATGCGCCAAAGCGATCAGATGCCGCACCGTCTGTTCCGGATCACCCGCCGTGCCGAGCGCGGAGTGCAGGGACGCCCGGTCGACGACGCCCCACAGACCATCGGAACACAGCAGATAACGATCGCCGGGCAGCGCCGTGCGCAGCGCCAGGTCGGCCTCGACCTCGGCACCTCCGGCGCCAAGGGCACGCACGAGCAGAGCGCGTCGCGGATGCGCGTCCGCCTGATCGCGATCGAGCGCGCCGGCGTCGACCTGCGCCTGCACCCAGGTGTGGTCCTGCGTCAACGCGAACAGCTCGCCGCCGCGCAACAGGTAGGCCCTGGTATCGCCGATATGCACCAGAGCCAGCTGCGAACCGCGCCGCAGCAGCGCGGTCAGGGTCGTGATCGGCTGATGCTCCCCGGTCGCCGCCTGACGCACCGTCCGATCGGCGTCGGCGACCGCCCGAGCCACCATGGTCAGCAGCTCAGCGGCGGGCACATCGGCCAACTCGAGCGGCCTGAGAGCATCGATCGCCGCGGCGCTGGCCGCGGCACCGCCCGGCCCGCGTACGCCGTCGGCGACAGCCAGCAACCGATCGCCGGCGTACACGGCGTCCTCGTTGCTGTCACGCCCAACGCCGACGTCGCAACCGGCGAAACACCGGACGGCAAGAGTGGGATTCGACATGGTGGTCCCCTTCCCGGAGAGGTTCTCGACAAGGAGGTCGGCCAACCCCGCACGCACGGCCGTGTCCACACTGACCCGCTGCCAGTACGCCGCGACGGCGTCGGCCGCCGCGGCCGGCTCCAGGTCACAGACGGCACCGATCTCGGCCAACGGCATGCCGATGCGACGCAGCGAAGCGATCAGCTCAGCCCGACGCAGCTGCCCCGGCTCGTAGTACCGGTAGGCGGAATCCGGGTCGACAGCGGCCGGCGGCAGCAGCCCCGACTCGTCGTACAGGCGTAGGGCCTTCGGCGTCAGCCGCGCCGCGCGGGCAAACTCCCCGATGGTCCACAGCTCCACGTCGGCCTCCTCCTCGTGCCGGTCACGGCGACCGGCACGAACCAACCTCCGGCCTGCCCCAAGGTGAAGGTCAACAGGTCACCCCGCTGCCGTTCGAACAAGGGTGACTGGCGCCCCGCAAACGTCAAGCTCCCGGCTGCGCCGGGAGGGCGTCCCACAGCAGACCTCGGCATCGTCCGAACTGGCTGTTGAACGACAGGTTGATGTCACCGATGGCCGACAGTTTGATGCCACTGCACTGGAGGCAGACTTTGACTCGCCCGGATCAGCTCAGCGGTGACGTGGTTGAGCTCGTCCTCGGCGAGGCGATGAGCGCCACGGACGCCAAACTCCACCAGCTCTACGTCGTGGAAGAGGTAGCGGCACCTGCTCCGGGGTGCGGGCTGGCCGTCACTCGACCCATCTTGTCGGCCTCGACCAGCCGCCGGGCTTGGGCGTAGCCCATGCGGAGCCCGGTGACCTCCAGCGATCACCACCGGCCTTCCTGCGTAGCCACCACCTCGTAGTTGATCACCCCCGTAGACTACGGACCCCGGCCCTTCGCCGCACAAGGCACGGAGGCGGATCCTCCGGCGCAGGACGTGCCGTGAACTCGGCGGTCGACGTAGCCTTGGATTCGAAAGCTGGGCGTCTGCGCACGTCAGTGTGTCGGGGCGTCGTCGGCACGAATACCGTCGGCGACCTCATCGGCGAGCCCGGCCAACGCCGTCGGGTCGACGTCGGCCAACAGCTCGATCACTCCTGTCCAGACGCCGGTGCGCAGCACGTACCCGACGAGCGCTCGGGCCCGCATTGGCGGCACGTGTGCGGCCAATGCGATGAACGCCGCTGCCCGGCCAGCCGGATCCGGCGCTGCCCGGGCCAGCGTCTCGGCGTGGTCGTGCTCGCCGGCCGCGGCTAGTGGTTCCACGAGTGCGATCAGACTCTCCTCGCGCAGTCGCGGATGGGCGAAACCTCGGGAGATCGTCTCGGCCCGGTCCAGGTGGCCGGCGTCTACGGCCATGAGCATCACCGCTGCCAGCGCAAACAATCGGGGCGTCTCTTCGGGGATCGACTCGGCTGTCCGCGCGGCTGCCTCGTACTCGCCCGCACCGGCCGCCGCCTGGGTGGCGGCTATAAGAAGGGCCGTCTTGTCGACCTGCGCATCATGCGTCCCGGCGGCGGTCCGGTCCGGCGCTGCGCGGGCCAGCAGCCGGGCCTGCGCGGCCCACGCCAGCAGTACGTCACGGTCGGTCTCGCGGTCGGCCTGTCCGATGTGGTGCAGGAGGAGCGCGGCCTGCGGGTCCAGGTCTTCCGTGGGCGGGCTCGGCTCCGCCGGCATCGGCTGGCTCGCGTGCTCCCATGCCCAACCGCACACCCAGATTTCGTCGGCATCGTCCGGATCCGACTCGGCGTCATCCCGCCAGTCTGGGCCGAGGATCTGGTCGAGTTCCGACCGCACATCGGAGGGTGCGGTCGACGGGACCCGTTTCGCCAGTTCGCGGGCGCGGACGAAGTCGCCGTCGATGAGAGCCGCGCGCACCAGCGCCAACACCACCCGGCCCGACAATTCGTCACTCAACCAGTCGATGTACCCCTCGGCACGGTGGGCGCAGGCGCGCATCCGGTCGGTGTCACCGGCGGCCGCGGCGGTCTCGGCCAGCATCGCCCAGGCATGGGCCTGGCTGTGCGGATAACGGATCGCCGCCACGACCTCATCGGCGAGTTCGGTGTCGTCGCCGAGGTACGGGAGCAGCGGTAGCAACGCCTGGGAACGCCACGGCGGGTTCGGCGCTGTCGTGCTCAGCGCGCGGGCGCGGACCAGGTCGCCGCTCGCAGCGAGCGTGCGGACCAGCTCGGTCACCGTCTCGCCCCGCCGGTCCACGTCTCTGATCAACGCCGTCATACCGGTAGCCCGGTCCATGTCGCCGGAGCGGCCCAGCGCGGCGGCGAGACGGGCCAGCAGATGGTCCGGATCATCGGTCTGGACCGGGTTCCGGCGTACCGCCGATCGGGCCAGCGTAGGAAGGTCGGATTCCGCCGCGGGGAGGTCGTCGACGTCACGTTCGGGGTCGGCTCCGGCGTGCTGTTCGGCATGAGCGAGGGCGGGGCGGGCAATGCTGATGGCCCGCCGGGTGTGACCAGACCAGGACTCGCCCAGTTTCATGCGCCGAGACCGGTTGCCGTGACGCAGCGGTGCGGGGTGACCCCGCCCGGACGGCGCGGTAGCGTGCCGACAAGTCCCGACCGGACGGGGCGTCGGCGGCCGGCGGGTGGCAGATGTAGATCGACGCGGGGGATCCGCAGGTCGGTGCGCGGGAAGCGTCGATCGGCCCGCGGGATCCGCGGGCCGGTGCGCGGGAGGCGTAGGCCGGACCGCGCGAAACGTAGACCAGCGCGCGGAAGGCGCAGGCCGGCGGCGGCGTGGAGGCTGCTCCCGGGGAGCGCCGTCACCAACCGGAACCCATGAGAGAGATTCACGCGCCCACCCTACCGACCGCCCACCAGACGTCTGGCATCTCGTGCGTCGGCAGTGCGCAGGGAGAGCCGGCCGCCGGCGCGGTTGAGGAACAGCGCTGGATTGGTGTCGGCGCCGGGCCAGGTGCGGCGTTCGGCGAGCCAGGCGTCGAGCGCGGCGGCGAGTTCGGCGTGCACGGGCACGGACCGGTTCTTGCGAGCTTTCCCGCGGATGCGCAGCCGTCGCCGGCGTTGGGTGGTGGGCAGGTCGTTGAGGTCCAGGCCGACGGCTTCGGCGATGCGGGCGCCGGCGAATCGCATCACTGCGGCGAGCGCCTGGTCGCGTGCCGGGGCGGCTTGGGCGGCGCGTTGCCAGCGGGTGTCGTCGCGGCCGACCAGCGCCTTGGGTGCGCGGCGGGCGGGCACGTCGAGCCGCGCGACGGAGCCAGGCCAGGTAGACCCGGACCCGGGAGAGATAGGTGCGGCGAGCTTCGGCGGTCATGTCGGCGCGGTCGAGTTCGACGGCGTACGCGTCGAGGACCGCCGCGTACTTCTCGGGCAACGGCGTCGGCGTCCGGCGCCTCTCCATCGGTCTCGAACACGTCGACGACCTGATCGCCGACCTCGATCAGGCGCTCGCCCCGACCGTCGTCGCGCGACGGGCGGCCTAGCCCAGGACCGCCCGCCAGTAATCCGGCCCCAACCATTCGAACTCTTCCGGGGAAAAGTACTGCCACGGGAACGGAACGGATGTCCAACTCGCCACGACTACACCGTGGCCCTCGGACAGGTAGGCAGTAGCCCAGGCCATGGCCTCATTCAGTGAGAAGGCGCGGGGCGACTCGTGGATCAGTAGTTCGGTCGAATCACCAGGATTCCATTTCACCATCCACTTGGATGACGGGCCAGACCACGGACGCTCATAACGAAGGACCCAGAAAGCAGTGATGTCCGTACTCATATGCCCTTCCCGAAAGACGGCCTGGGATCGGCGGCCCGGAACATCATACGTCGCGGATGTCGCCATAGTAGATCCGCGCCGAAGATGAAGACCTGGGCACCTCGGAAACCCTGTGGACAGGGTGTCGGAGAATCGAAGACTCGACGACGTCGCGAGGAGGAGCCAGTGGGTCGTACGCTGCGGTGGGTTCTTCCGATTGTCGGATTGGCGCTGTTTGCTGGTAGGCGTCCCACGCCACCACGATCGTCGTCTGGGAGCTGTGGAAACTGCTGCCGTGGCTGCTGGTGCCGGTGCTGATCGTCGTCCTGGGCGCGGCGCCCTTCGTGGTGAGTTCCCTGGGTCGACGCGGCGACGGTGCTGCGTCGGGCGGGGTGGTCCTGCTGGGCTGGCTGGGCGCGGCGGCCGGACTGGTGCTCGGCATCGCCGGCCTGTACTACCACTCCTACCTCCAGGACCGTGACTACGCGTCGGCGATTCACGTGGTCGACGACCCGGTGCCCGGCTTCGTGGCCCGACCGCCCTATCTGATCGGAAGGGCCCAGGCCGCGCCGAACCTGGGCGATGTCACCGGCGAGATCGTCGACGTCACCTACCTGACGGACACCGACCGCTGCGGCACGCTGGTCGAGCGGCGCGGCTGGCTCGCCGGTTACGAGGTCGGTCTCGTCCAGGAGGTTCCGCTCGGCAGCAACGGCCGCAGGAACACCTGCCTGGCCACCGACGAGCAGGTACGGACCTGGTGGGCGGTACTCGGGGACACTCCCCGCCGGGACGGCGGGGACCAGGCCCGCTGACGGCGGCCCGCCGCTGACGGAGGAACCAAGGTGAGCACCTGGACGGCCTCCCACCTGCCCAAGATCCGCGACCAGCTACACCGGCTCCTCGCCGATCCCAACAGCGGGGTGCGGCACGCCGCCGGCGATATTCACGCCGCCGAGCACCTGGCCCGCAGCGAGCAGAACGTCCGGGCTCTACTTACGTTCTTCGGCAGCACGCCGTCACACCCGCGACACCGCCACGGGCCCCGGCTCGGGCTCGGGCTTGCGACCTGAGCCCTTCGCCACCGGAAGCAGACGACCGCCGCCCATGCCGCCAAGGGTAGAGCCGCACACCGGGCCGCTCATCAAGACAGCCAGCAGCCACTTCAGACTAAAGATCCTGGTCAGAGCATGATCAGAAGATTAGGAACAGGCTCTCAACTTGTCGTTTAACCCGTTCGGCGAGGCTTGGTGCCCTTCTTGTGGTGGACCGGTCGCTGATGTGCCTGGCCGGTGACCAGGATGAGTCCCACATCGTGACGGGCAGCGGGCCGCCGGTTGCGGGAGCCCGGCGGACGCCCCGGGCCGGGATGGCTGGGTTTAGGTGCACGTGCTGGTGAGCTGCTGGCCGCGCGGAGGTTCCGAAACCCCCGTCGCACGCGGGCCGGGGTGAGTCGCTCCGGCGCCATCGGACGTTCCCAGGGCCGGCGCAGGTCCTGGGCGAGGGGCCGGGCCAGGCGTAACTGAGTATGCGCAGCCAGCACCAGCCACGTCCACCGGTCCGCGGCACCTGGCTCGCGCAGCTGCGGAGCGGTCCAGCCCAGCGTCTGTTTGAGTAGGCGGAAGGTGTGCTCGATGTCGAAGCGGCGCAGGAACGCCTGCCAGCACCGGTCGACATCTTCCGTGGTGGCGTCGACGTTGGACCACCACAGCCATACCGGCTTCGGCTCGCCGCGGCTGGGCAGGTGCTCGACGGTGAGCCGGATGACCGTGCCCGCGATGATCGGCAACGCCTCGTCGTGGTCGATCCAGGCGGCTCGGCGGGTGAGTCGCGGGTGCAGCCGGTCCCAGGCCTGCGTCTTCACTTGGCTGTAGAGGCGGGTGTCGGTGTTCGTGACCGCTTGTTCGATGTTCCAGGTGGCCGGGTCGCCGAACACGAACTCGCCGCCGTGCTTGGCCGGCCGACCGCCTTCCGGGTTATAGACGCGTGGCGGGGTCGCTCGGCGCAGCACTCGGTCGGAGCGCATCCGGCCGAGGATCTCGATCGGCAGGTCACGGAGCAGCCAGGCGATGCGCGGGGCCTCGTAGCCTGCGTCGAGCACGATCAGGATTTCGGGATCTCCGGCCTGCCATTGGCCCGCGCCGGTCAGCCGGTCGACGAGCTGCCGGATCTGCGCGCAGGTAATCATCGTGACGTCCGCACCCGGCGGCAGGCGAACGGCGTCCAGCAGGGCCGTCCAGGAGGTCCGGCCGGTCTCCAGGGCAGCGACGATCGAGTACGGCCAGCTTGGGATCATCCGGTGTTCGTCCTTGCCACGGCCGTAGGTGTGGCAGAACGAGCGCTGCGGACTACAGTTCCCGTCCGGACGCAGCCACGGCGAGACGTCGACGGCCAGCACCAGGCGCCCGTCCGCCGCCCGCGGCAACGGCAAGCCGGCCAACTGTCGGCGCAGCGACTCGACGTCGATGCGGCCATGGTTCAGCGCGTCATACATGGCGCCGTGGCCACGTCGGTGCTCCGGCGCTAGCGACAACCCGACCAGGGTCTTGACCGGCCCATCGGTGCATAGCAGGGCATCGGTCAGCTCGAACAAGGCGTCCGCCCGCCTGGTCAGGCAACGGTAGAGCTGCCCACGAAACTCCGCCAACACATCGATCGCTTCCCCCTGTCCGTCACGACCGCCACAACGAGCATCGATAGATGCGGACACGACTCTGCATGCGTCAGCATGCCGAGGCGTCACTTACCCGGGCGCCGGATGACGCTCACTCACACGCAGCCCGGTCGAAGACGGCCCGCCATGTGAACAGATCTGCCGAAGTGCGTGCGTTCATGCGGTCAGGGACGTTGCCCTGGATAAGCGTGGGCTTCGCGGTCGTAGCACCAGTACAGACGGCTGTCGTCCTCGACTCTGGCCCGGTAGTGGCCTTTAGCGGCCGTGCCGTTGACTAAGGCGTCGGCTATCTCAGCGAGCATGGCGGTGACGCTGGGCCAGACAGGCTTCCAGAATCCGACGTCCTCCTTGTCCATCTCGCCGATGCAGCCGTGCATTGGTCCCTCGCGGAGGTCGAGGAATAGGTGACCGCCGCCCGGGTGGGCGGCGATGGGAAGCCAGCTGGGCAGCCAGGGAATCTCTGCGGCCGTTCCGGCGGACGCTTCGTCCAGCACGGCCATGTTGGGAAAGTATCGATCGAGGTCCTTGAGCCGCGCTTGGCGCCTCTTCATGGCCTCGGCCACGGGTACGGGCCTCCAAATCGTGGGGATGAGGGCGGGGCCGGGCTCATCGGCGCCGTCACTCAGTCGCCACCATGTCAGTTGATCGGCCGGCAGAGGCCTGCCTGTGGCTTGCTGAACGGCGTGGAGATCTTCCTCAGTCGCCGGGCCCCGAAACGCCAAACGTTCGGTCGGGCAGTGCTCCTCGAACCAGCTGAGGATCCTTTCCCATGACTGTTCGACGGTGTGCGTCATACATCCAGCATGTCCTACGCGCCGCATGCCGAGGGTCGGAACTTGTTGCTTCCATCGAGTCCAAGCGCCGCGTCGAGTGGGTGCTGTTCACGGCCCACAGTTCCCGCTGGGCACCTTGCTCGAGCGCACTGCCCAGCATCCGGATCTGCCGCTGAAGAAGCGCGCTTGGCTCGGTCCCTACCGCGCCCCGGCGGACAGACCGGCACTTGCTGTAGTCGCCGTTTGACGACCCAGCGGGCTAGTCCACCGTGGCGCCCGGTGGTGGGGCGGAGGTTAAACGACAAGCTCAAGGACACCGGCCTGATCGAGTGCTCCACCGGCCCCCACCGCGCCCTGCCGATCAACGACGTCGGCTATAGCATCGACCACCGTCGGCACAGCTACGAGTGACAACAACCTGTCGGCACTGGTGACATCAATCTGTCGTTCCCAGTGACATCAACCTGTCGCTCAACACTACTGCCCGGGCGCCCGGTGCGGGTCCGGCCTGGGCGAGACCTCCGTGCGCCGCCGCACCCGGGCCATCTCGACCGGACGGGTCTGATCGACGAAACGCGGCAGCTCCGGCTCGTCCGCACGCAGCGGCACCAGGGTATCGGCGATCGCGTGCATGATGCGATCGGTCGCCCGCATGGCCTGCGCCCCCGGCGAACCGGTCAGGCCGGACAGATCGACCGGCTCACCGAAACGAACCAACACCACCGGCCGGTGCCGCATCGCCCGGAGCACCGCCCGCACCACATCCTTCGGCGCCGTGTACGGCATCACCGCATGCGACCCCCACTGCGCCACCGGGACGACCGGCGCCCCGGACAGCGCCGCCATCCGGGCCACACCGGTCTTGCCGCGCTCGGGCCACATCCACGGGTCCAGACCGATCCGGCCCTCCGGATACACCAGCACCACCGACCCGGCCCTCAACGCGGCGGCCGCGTTCGGTAACGCCTCGGCGACCTGCGCCGTATGCCGGTCGACCCGCAGATGCCCGGAGGCACGCATCGCCCACCCCGCGATCGGCGCGTCGAACAGCCCCCCGGTGGCCATGAACCGCGGCGCCACTCCCGCAATGCTGCACGCCGCGGTCATGATGATCGGATCCACCGGGCTGACATGGTTGGCCGCCAGAAGCAGCGGACCCCGCCGCAGCTCCGAGGGCACCTGCCCGGACACCCGCAACCTGCAGATCAGCGGCACGAGCACCCGCGAGAACCGCAGGAGCACCCGCCACAGCACCGGAACCCGCCATGACGCATCCATCAGTCCAGCATGATCGCACGCCCGCCCCGCCGGCGCGCCCACCCCTGGACCGAAGCCCACCCGACAGCGGCGTCACACCAAGGCGCCATCCCGCCCCGCCAACGTGCCCACCGCACTCCGCGCCCCCAAGATCCAGCAGCGACGACCCGACATCACCCCACGACGCGAACCGGTCCCTCCAACCCGACCGACGAAAGGCGTCCCGTCCTCCCGAACCACGGCCGGAGCCCCCATAGACCGCCTGTCAGCCTCCTGCTCCGCAGCGAAGACCGCTCACGGCGCGGCAACCGCTGCGCCAGCCATCGCCGCTGTCGTGCATGGCCGACCGATGCCACGGAGCGCCGTTGGGGGAGTGCCATCGCTGGGAAACCGTGCGTTCAAGTGCCGCGTGCTCAACCGGCGTCCTCCAGCTCCCGCAGACGCGCCTCGATCTCCGCCAGCTCCGCTCGCAGTCGCTGCGCCTGCTGCTCCGCCTGGGCCCGCTCGGCAGCCACGATCTGCTCCACCGCCTCCTGAACCCCGGGGACGTCGACCAGCGACACCATCCGCATCGCCTCGGCGGGACGGATCACGTAAGGCTTCGCCAGCGCCTTCGTCCCCTGGTTGGCCGCGACCGTCCATTCGCCCTCGGTGTAAGCGAGTGTGACGGTCAACCCCGGTGGCGGCTTCGGCTTCGCCGCCCGCCCCGATGCCTTGCGAGGAGCCGGCGCGGTGACACCCGAAGCTCGCCGATCACCCGCCGGATCTGCCCCAGCCCGCGATGCCAGCTCGGCCGACGAAGCCGCACCACCCGAACCCGAGGCCGAGGTGTGCGAGCGCGCCCGCCCGTTCACCGCCCCACCATCCGGCCGCGTCGACTCGGCATCACTCCCGCCGCTGCCCGCCCGACCGGCACTCGCACTTGCACTCGCACTTGCACTCGCACCAGGCTCCACCGCAGCATTTCCGCTGCCGGCGAGCCCCGCCCGGCCAGTCCGGCCACCCCGAGCGGGAGGCGCCGGCTTGTCAATCACAAACTCGGGCTCCGGCCGCACCGGTGGCGCCGGCGGCGGGGGAGCAGCCCTCCGCGCCGTCGCCCCCTTAGGAGCCACCTGCAAGTCAGCCGGAGCGAACGGCAGCTCGTCACGGCCGAACCGCACCACCACCCACTCGTCCGACTCCGCCGGATCGGTCAGCGCCACCACCTGGCCCAACTGGCCCGCGATCTGGCCCGCGGACTCGGTAAACACGACCTTCGGCTTGCGCCCGGCCGCCAGCGCGTCCCGGATCATCTGCAATTCCTCGGTGCCGAGCCCTCGCACACCGGTCAGCGCCGCTGCCATCGATCCGCCCTTCCGTCGTACGTGTGTTCCAACGTCGTCAGTTCTACCAGCACCCACCGACACAAACGGATCCGCGGGGGAGAGCCACGCCGAATTCTGTCGAGCGCGGCACGGGGGTGAAGGCCCCCACCGGCGGTCGGCGACGCCGCCATCGGAGCGAACGCCTCAGGGGATGAAGAGCCGGCTCAGCCGCGACAACAGGCGTGTCACACCACAGACTTGTCCGCGCGCTGGCTACGCTGCGTCAACCTGATCCACACCCTCGGGAAGGAGACACCGGCAATGCAGCATCTGTACGCGCGGCGCCTGACAGGCGCGCTGGCGGTAGCCGGCGCTCTCCTCGCCACCGTGGCGGGCCCGGCCCAGGCCGAGGGCGTCCACCGCGGCGACCCGATCTCGGCCGCCTTCCCGGACATCAAGGTGCCCGTGGGCGGCACCGCCATCGACCTGCTGGGACCGAACCTCTGGTCCACGGGCCCGACGAAGCTGACAGGAGCGAAGGTCACCTACGACCTGAGCGGGGTCGCCGGGGTCCGGATCACCCCGAGCGACGGCCGCGGCGACTGCGTCAAACCGTCACCGACCCGGGTCATCTGCTCCGAGCCCGGAGAGCTCTCGTTCGAGGGGGAGACGATCGAGTCGTACCTGCCCGTGGTGGTGAAAGCCGCCAAGAGCGCCCGGGTCGGCGACACCGGAACGGTGACCATCACGTTCTCCGCCAAGGGACTGGCACCGATCACGGGCACCAGCAACGTCCGCGTCGTCGCCGGCCGGGGAAGTCTGGCGACCACCGGCCCCACGGCCGGATTGATCAGCGGGATCGGCCTGCTGTTACTCGCCGCCGGTACGGTGGGCGTGCTGGCCGCGCGTCGCCGCCGCGCCCGCTTCATCGCATAGCCCGCCATCGGCGGACAACACCTACCGCCGTCACGCTGACGCTAGCATCGCGTCCGTGATCGAGGATTTCGCAAACCGGCTTCTGCGCGACGTAGCCGACCTCGATCCGTGCACAGCGGTGGTCGAGGTCGGCGAGGAGGAAGTCGACGGGCTCACCGACTACAGTCCGGACGGCCATCAGGCCCGCGCCGATCTCGCCGCCTCCGCCCTGCGCGAGCTCGAAACCCTGCCCGCGACGAGCCCGCTGCATGCCCACCTCGCCGAACGGCTGCGCGCCCGCATCGCCTTCCACAATGGCGGGGAGGACCTGCGGGAACTGCACGCGGCGGCCACCGGCCCGCTCCAGCTCATCCGCCAGTGCGTCGAGGCCGCGGTGCCCGGCCGCGACGCCGAGGGCGCAGCCTACGAGGATGGCTGGGCCCGGGTCGCCGCGCGCCAGGACGCGATCCCCGCGGCCTTGGACGGGTACGCCCGCAGCCTCCTGCTCGCCGCCGAGCGCGGTCACCCGCCGACGCGGCGCCAAGTGGAACTCGTGACACAACGCTGCCGCGACTGGGTCGACGACGACGTCGCCCTGGTGGAACGTTACGGCGGCGAACGGCAGCGGGCGGCGTTGCGGGCGGCGGCGAGGAGCGCGGGGGAGGCGTACCAGCGACTGGCCGCGACGCTGACCACGGACCTGGCACCGCGGGCGCACAGCGCGGAAGCCTTCGGACCGCATCGGTACGCGCTCTGGGTGCGGACCTTCCTCGGCAGCGAGCCGGATCTGCGCGAGCTCCACGACTGGGGCTGGGACGAGTTCACCAAGATCGAGGCGGAACTGGTCGCCGAGGCGAAGGCGCTGGGCGGGAGCGTACCCGAGGTGCTCGACCGGCTCGGCGACCCCGACGCGCCGGGCACCCTGCACAGCCGGGCCGAGTTCGGCGCATGGCTGCAGGATTTGCTGGAGGCCACCACCGAGCAGTTGCACGGCGTCCACTTCGACATCCCCGCGCCGCTGCGGCGCATCGAGTCCCGGGTGACCGTGTCGGCCGGCACCGGCTACACCGGACCGTCGCAGGACCTGACCCGGCCAGGCAGGGTCTGGTGGTTTCTCCCCGAGGGCCAGGCGAGCTTCCCCACCTGGCGGGCCTACAGCATCGCCTACCACGAGGGCGTTCCCGGCCATCACCTCCAGATCGGGTACGAGGCCTGCCAGGGCGGTTTAGGACAGCGCCTGAAACTGCTCGGCGGACTTTCCGGCTGCCACGAGGGCTGGGCCTTGTACGCCGAACGGTTCATGGATGAACTCGGCCGCTACGAGCAGCCGGGCGCACGCCTGGGGTACCTGTCCTCACAGCTGCTGAGGGCGGCACGGGTCGTGCTCGACATCGGCCTGCACCTACGGCTGTGGACGCCGGACGCCGCGCTGCGGCTGCTGCGGGACCGCTGTCTTCAAGGGCCGTACGCGGCCGGGGAGCTCGCGCGCTATCTGGGCAGGCCAGGTCAGGCCCTTACCTACAAGGTAGGAGAACGGGTGTGGCTGGAAGGCCGCTCATCCTTCCGCGGCGACCGGCGAGCATTCCACCAGCGGGCGCTGAACGTCGGCTCGCTGGGATTGGACCAGCTGACGGAGGCGCTGGATGACCGTCCGGGCCAGTTGGTCGATAATTGATATTATGTCAACCTGAGCGCTGCGAGGTCCCCAAGAGGGGCGGTTTGCCCCGGGCGCGATGGCTCACCCGGGGGCAAGTTCGGCGACCCCGGGGCAAGTTCGGCGACGGCCTCACGCGGGAGGCAGAGTGTCTGCCGGCCGACTCGCGCACCGCCAGCGACTCAGCGGCAAAATCGACCGCCGCGCCGGATCTGCATGGCCCGCGAAGCTTGCCACCTCTACGTGACACGACGACACGGCCTGCACCCACAAGTACGAAATGGCCAGCCCGCCGGATGGGACTTTCATGCATAATATTCCTTATGCAGGATAAAGAAGGCACTGCGGTCGAAGGCTTGATCGAGGAGTTTCTCGCCGCACGGGCCGCGCGCAAACCCTCCGAGCACACCCTCCTCGCCTGCCGCCGCGACCTTCTCGCCGTCCTGCGCCTGCTCGGCGATCAGGTCACTCTCGGTGACCTCTCCCCCCGTACGCTGCGAACGGCTTTTGGGTCCTTCGCCGCCGGCCGCTCCCCCGCCTCGGTGTATCGGGCCTGGTCGAGCTGGAATTCGTTCTTCGGATTTCTCGTCGTCGACGGCGTGGTGGCCGGCAATCCGATGTCGGCGGTCGGCAAGCCGCGGATATCGGTGCCCTCCCCCAAGCCGCTGCGCGGTGAGGACACTCCGGAGCAGTTGCTGGAGGCGGTCAACCACGCCGACGAGCGGCAGCGGGATCCGTGGCCGGAGCGGGATGTGGCCGTGTTGGCGCTGGCGTTGTGTGCCGGGCTGCGGTTGTCGGAGTTGTTGGCGCTGCGTGCCGGTTCGTTGTCGGGTCGGCCGGGTGAGCGGCGGGTCGAGGTGGCCGGTAAGGGTGGGCGGCCGCGTACGGTGCCGATCGAGCCGGAGTTGGACGCCGTGGTGGCGCGCTATGTGGAGAGCCGGCAGGTGCGGTTCGGGCGGGTACGGCCGCAGGATCCGTTGCTGGTGGACCGGCAGGGCGCGCCGTTGCGCCGGGGTGGGCTGCAGTATCTGGTGCAGTCGTGTTTTCGGCGGGCCGGGGTGTCGGATCGGGTGCCTCGGGGTGCGCAGTTGCACGCGTTGCGGCATACGTTCGCGACGCGGTTGGCGGAGGACGGGGCGAACGCGTCGGAGATCATGCGGTTGTTGGGGCATGCGTCGTTGACGACGTCGCAGGGGTATATCGAGGTGACGGCGGCTCAGCAGCGGGCGGCGGTGCGGGCCAACCGCACGAACCGGGCCCTCGGCCGTCTCCAGTAGTCGCGACGAACGACGGCAGGGCCTGAAGACAGCAATCCCGCTGAGAGCGCAGACAGCTCTGCCCCGGGCGCGCCCACCGCGCCCGGGGCAGAGACAAACTCAGCCGTTCAGGAAGCTGATCAGCGCCTCGTTGAACTCGGCCGGGTGCGAGGTGTTGATGCCGTGGGGCCCGTTCTCGATGACGACGAGTTTGGCGCCCGGGATCGACTCGGCCGTGCGCTTGCCGCTGTTCTCGATGGGGACGATGGCGTCGCTGTCCCCGTGGATGACCAGGGTGGGAATGTCGATCTTTTCCAGGTCGCCGCGGAAGTCGGTGTAGCCGAAGGCGGCGATGCTGTCCAGGGTGGCCTTGGGTGAGGCGAGGTGGGCGAGTTCCTGGGCGAAGCGGACCTGGCTGTCGCTCACTGTGGGCTTGTCGCCGGCCAGGTAGAAGCCGGTGGCGAAGCCGTCGACGAAGGCGATGCGGTCGGCGGTGACGCCGTGCTGGAAGGACTGGATGGCGGCGTCGTCGAGGGCGCCGTCGGGGTTGTCCTCGCTCTTGCGGATGTACGGCGGGATGGCGCCGGCGAAGACGGCCTTGCTGATGCGTCCGCTGCCGTAGGTGCCGAGGTAGCGGGCCACTTCTCCGCCGCCCATGGAGAAGCCGACGAGGGTGACGCCGGTGAGGTCGAGCTGGGTGAGCAGGGCGTCGAGGTCGGCGGCGAAGGTGTCGTAGTCGTAGCCGTCCCAGGGCTGGCTGCTCTGGCCGAAGCCGCGGCGGTCGTAGGTGATCACGCGCTTGCCGGCGGCGACGAGGGCCGGGATCTGGGCTTCCCAGCTGCGCCCGGACAGGGGCCAGCCGTGGATGAGGACGACGGGGTCGCCGGCGCCGTGGTCCTGGTAGTGCAGGTCGACGCCGGCGCTGACGGTGATGGTGGGCATGGCAGTGCCTCTCGGGCGAGGGCGGGGATGGGGGGATGGGGACGGGGGCGGGGAGCGTCAGGCGAGGGTGAGGGTGACGTCGACGTTGCCGCGGGTGGCGTTGCTGTAGGGGCAGACCTGGTGTGCGGCGGCGAGGAGCTGCTGGGCGGTGGCTTCGTCGAGGCCGGGGAGTTCGGCTTCGATGGCGATGGTGAGGCCGAAGCCGCCGGAGTCGTTGGGGCCGATGCCGGCGTCGACGGTGATGGCGGTGTCGGTGAGGGTGATCTTCTGCTTGCCGGCGACGAGCTTGAGGGCGCTGTGGAAGCAGGCGGCGTAGCCGGCGGCGAAGAGCTGCTCGGGGTTGGTGAGGGCGCCGCCGGGGCCGCCGAGCTCCTTCGGGACGGCGAGGTCGAGGTCGAGGACGCCGTCGCTGGAGCGGGTGTGTCCGCCGCGGCCGTCTCCGGTGGCGGTGGCTGAGGCGGTGTAGAGGGACTGCATTGGGGGGTCTCCCGTTCAGATCGCGGAGGTGGTTGCGGCGCCGCGGATGCGGCTGAGCAGGTGTTGCAGGGTGGTGAAGTCTTCGACGGTGAGGTCGAGGGCGCAGGCGAGGCGCTGGGGCAGGTCGGCGACCTGTTGTCGCAGGGCGGTGCCGGCGGGGGTGGTGCTGATCCAGACGACGCGTTCGTCGTCGGTGCCGCGTTCGCGGCGGATGAGGTCCTGGCTTTCGAGGCGCTTGAGCAGTGGCGAGAGGGTGCCGCTGTCGAGGCGTAGGGCGGCGCCGAGGTCGCGGACGGTGATGCGGCCGCGGTGCCAGATGACGCGCAGGGCGACGTATTGGGGGTAGGTGAGGCCGTGGGTGTCGAGCGCCGGCCGGTAGAGGCTGGTCATGGCCCGGGAGGCCGCGTAGAGCTCGAAGCAGATCATGTGCTCCAGGCCGGTGCTCTGTTCCATGGACAGAACAGTAGTGCGCAATTCAGTTGTGCACAACCAAAGGTGGTGGCGGCCACATCGGGTCGAGGTGGACGACCAGCGGGCGGTGGTCGGAGATGGCGGCGGCGGGGGTGCGGACCTGCACCACGGGGCCGAGCCGGGCGGCGCCGCGGGGGTCGGCCAGGATGTGGTCGAGCTGCGCGCGCGGCGCCGGGCTGGGGAACGTGGGGCGGCGGGCGAGGCTGCGCCAGCCGGTGAAGGCGCGTACGGGTCCGCCGGGCATGTTGAGGTCGCCGAGCAGCACCCGGGGCGCGGGCAGGGACCGCAGGGCGCGCACGGCGGCGCGGAGCTGGCGGATGTTCCAGCCCGGCACGAACGACAGGTGGGTGGTGGCGACCGTCATCGGCCCGGTGGGCGCGTCGATGACGGCGGCGATCAGGACGCGCGGTTCGTCCTTGAGCAGCAGCAGGCCGCCGTCGGGGCCGGGCGCCCACACCGGTGAGCGCACCGGGGCGGCGGGCAGCTGGGTGATCTGCCAGCGGGCCACCGGATAGCGGCTGACCAGGGCGATGCCGTAGAGCGGATGGACGTTGTCGTCCTCGGAGCGCCAGGGCTGCCAGGTCTCCCCCGGCGTGCCGGCGATGGCGGCGGCGAAGCGGTGGGCCGGGGCGCCGAGGGCGTCTGCGGCGATGGCGGTCAGGTCGAGGTGGCCGCTGCGGGGCTGGGCGCGGTCGACCTCCTGCAGGCCGAGGACGTCGGCGTCGAGGTCGGCGACGGCGGCGGCGACGCGGTCGGCGTGTACGTTGCCGTCGGAGAGGGACCTGCCGTGCAGCAGGTTGAAGGTGGCCAGGCGCACGGGACCAAGACTACGGAGGTGGGCTCGTGTTCAAGGCGGTGTGCTGCGCGGCGTCGGTGTTCTTGCTGATCGGGATGGTCGGGATCTGGTTGCGGCGCCGCCGGGGCTGATCTTGCTCCAGAATGGGCGGATGAGCGACGACGACCTCATCGCCCGGCTCGAGGAGCAGGAAGAGCGCCTGACGTTCGACCGGTTCGACAACGCGGACGCCTGGCATCTGGGCAGCCTGCTGGTGGATCTGGCCACCGGCCGGGACCTGCCCGTGGCCATCGACATCCGGCGCGGGACCCAGCAGCTGTTCCACGCGGCGCTGCCCGGCAGCACGGCGGACAACGACCATTGGATCCTCCGCAAGGTACGGGTGGTGGAACGGTTCGCGGCCTCGTCGTACCTGGTCGGTCGGCGACTGGCGGCCAAGGGCGACGCCCTCGACGCGAAGTACGGGGTGGACCCGGGAGATTACGCGGCGCACGGTGGTGCTTTTCCCGTACGCGTGGACGGCGTGGGTGTGGTGGGCGTGGTGACCGTGTCGGGGTTGCCGCAGGCCGACGACCACGCCCTGGTGGTCGAGGCGATCGAGGCCTACCTGGCGGACTGAAGGGTCGCCTCGACGGCGGCCTTGTCGAGGCCGAGGGTGCCGAGCACGCCGCCGCCCTGGGCCTCTTCGAGCAGGGCGAGCAGGATGTGGCCGGTGCCGACGCGGTCGTCGCCGAGGCGCAGGGCCTCGCGGAAGGTGAGTTCGAGGATCTTGCGGGTCCGGGCGTCGAACGGGATGAGCGTCGGCAGTTCGCCGCCGGGCGCCTCGGGCAGGGCGGCGTGGGCGGCCTCGCGGACTCCGCCGAAGTCGCCGAGGGCGTCGTGCGCGCTGGCGCCGGGCACGTCGAGCAGGCCGAGCAGCAGGTGTTCGGGGTGGATCTCGGGGTGGCCGGTGGCGCGGGCGGCGTTCATGGCGCCGACGACGGTGCTGCGGGCGTTGTCGGTGAAGCGGCTGAAGCCCTGCGACGGGTCGAGGTCGGTCTTGGGAACGAAGCGCTTCTGGGCGGCCTGCTTGGAGACGCCCATGCTGCGGCCGATGTCGGTCCAGGACGCGCCGGAGCGGCGGGCCTGGTCGACGAAGTGGCCGATGAGGTGGTCGGCGAGTTCGCCGAGGTGGTCGGCGAGCAGGACGGCGTCGGAGAGCCGGTCGAGCGGGGCGTCGGGGCGGTTGCTGGTGATGGTGTGGATGAGGTCGTCGAGCCGGACGGGCGGCGTGATCTGGGTCATGCCGTCAACTGTAGGTTGACGATCCTGCAGTCGTCAACCATTGGTTGACGCGTATCCTCCGGTGCCATGACCACCCCCATCCGGCACATCACGATCGACGCGCACGACCCGTGGCGGCTTGCCCAATTCTGGGCGCAGGTCACGGGATACACCGTCTCCGACGAGGACGCCCCCGGCGACGACGAGGCGTTGCTCACCAGCGAGGAGTCCGGCTCCCCCGGCCTGCTGTTCATCCGCGTACCCGAAGAAAAGATCGTCAAGAACCGCGTCCACCTCGACATCGAGCCGCCGGTGGGCACCCGCGACGAGACCGTCGAGCGGCTGCTCGCGGCCGGCGCCACCCTGCACGAGGACCACCGCAAGGACGACGGCCTCGGCTGGGTCACCCTGCGCGACCCCGAGGGCAACGAGTTCTGCGTCGAGCGCGGTGCCGCCGAACGCGGCCAGACGCAAGCGTGAAACCACCGCCACCCGCCGACGGGCTCACCCTGCGCGCGTGGGACGACGGCGACGCGGCCGCCCTGATCGCCGTGGCCGCCGACCCCGAACTGCGCCGGTGGACGTCCCTGCGGGTCACCGACGAGACGACGGCGGCCGCCTGGCTGCGGACGCAGCAACACGGCTGGCGGACCGGCACCCGGTACGCCTTCGCCGTGCTCGACGACCATGGGCTGGTCGGGCACGCCGCGCTGAAGCGGCCCGACGGCGAGGTCGGTTACTGGACCGCCGCCGCGGCGCGCGGACGCGGTGTCGCCTCCCGCGCGCTGGAGCTCCTGACCGGGTGGGCGTTCGCCGAATTCCCGGACCTGGGCCAGCTGCGGCTGCTGCATCAGGTCCCCAACGCCGCGTCGTGCCGGGTCGCGCTCAAAACCGGCTACGCGTACGCCGAGACGTACGCGGCCCAGCACCCGTTCCCCTACGACGGGCACCTGCACGTGCGGGCACGCTAGCCGGCGCGGCCGGCCTCCCGGCGGCCCCGGCTGCCCAGCGGCGTCAGCGACATGTCGACCGTCTGCGCGGTGAGGTTCTTGAAGGCGTACCCGTGGGAGGTCAGCCAGCGCACCGCGGCGGCCTCGGCGCGCCGGGTCACCGCCGGGATGTCCCGCTCGTCGTCGACGCTGTCGGCGAAGCGGAAGGTGAAGAACGGGCGGGCCGCGATGTCATAGGTCATCGACCCGTCGGCAGTGAAGGCGGCGAATGCGACGTCGTGCGCGGCGGCGTCGGCCAGCAGAGCGGCGCGCTGCTCGGTGGTGAGCTCGTTGAAGGCGCCGCGTACGGTGACCCGGATGGTGCGTGATCCCATGGCCCGACCGTAGTGGCGGCCGGGGTGCGACCACCATCGGTTTTCATGCGGCCCGGACAGCCACGGATGGCGGATTTCGGGTCCGGCGGTGTGTATCGGTGCTCCGATTCGCCGGGACGCAGACCATTCTTGGGTGGGCGATGTCCCACGGTGCGAAGGAGAGAGCATGCAGACAGCGGCCGTAGTCGAGGGCCTGGGCGCGGTGCTGCCGGCCCGTACGGTGCCTAACACGGAGCTGGAAGCCGACCTCGGCGTCACCGACGAGTGGATCCGCCGACGCACCGGGATCACCCGACGCCACGTCGTCGACCCCGGCACCACCACCGCGGACCTGGCGAGCACGGCCGCCCGCAACGCCCTCAAGTCGGCCGGGACGGACACCGCCGACGCGGTCGTCGTGGCCACCACCACCCCGGACCGGCTCAGCCCCGCGACCGCCCCCGAGGTCGCCTGGCGGGCCGGCGTCGCCCCCGCCGCCGCCTTCGACCTCGCCGCCGTGTGCAGCGGCTTCGTGTACGGGCTGGCGACGTGCGCCGGCCTGATCGCGGCCGGAATCGCCCAGCGGGTGCTGCTGGTCGGCGCGGAGACCAACTCGTACTTCCTGCGCCGGACCCCGCAGGACCGGGGCCCGGCGATCCTGTTCGGCGACGGCGCGGGCGCGGTGCTGCTGCGCGCCGGCAGCCCGGACGAGCCCGGCGCCGTCGGCCCGTTCGACCTGGGCAGCGACGGCGGCCAGGCCGACCTGATCCGCATCGAGTCCGGCGGCAGCCGCCAGCGGGCCCGCGGCGCCGCCGGCTGCCCGAGCGACGACCCGGACGACGATCTCTACTGGGCGGTGTCCGGGCAGGAGGTCTACCGCCGCGCGGTGATCCACATGACCCGCTCCTCGCGCCGCGTGCTGGACGCGGCGGGCGTCGCCGTCGCCGACGTGGACCGGTTCGTGGCGCACCAGGCCAACCAGCGGATCCTCGACCGGGTCGCCGAGGAGGTCGGGGTCGGCGAGGAACGCCGGCTCGGCAACGTCGCCACCGTCGGCAACACCGGCGCGGCGTCGATCCCGCTGGCCCTGGCCGACGCCGTCCTGCGGGGGTCGCTGTCCGCCGGCCACCGGCTGCTGATGACCTCCTTCGGCGGCGGCCTGACCTGGGGGTCGACGCTGCTGACCTGGCCCGGCGTGGAGGCGGTGCTGACCGAGCAGTAGGTCAGCGCGTGCCGAAGGTGGTCAGGAACCGGTCGCGGAACGTGTCCATGCGCCACACCGGCGCCCCCGGGTCGGGCTCGAGCCCGTCGGTCCAGCCCCAGTCGGCGACCCGATCCAGCACCTTACGGTCGTGCGCGACGATCGTCACCGGCACGTCGTGGCTCGCCTCGTCCCCGACGACGATCGGCGCCGGCTGGTGGTCGCCGAGGAACACCAGCACGAGATCGTCGTCGCCGTACTCGCGGACCCAGGACACCAGACTGCCGATCGAGTACGCGACGGACGCGGCGTACTCGGCACGGATGCGATCGGGGTCCTCCCACACCTCGCCGGCCTTGCGGCCCCGGGCGTGCTGCTCGCGGTACACCGAGCCGTCACCGATCTCGTCCCAGCCGATCAGCGACGGGAGCGGCGCCCACGGCGTGTGGCTGGACACGAGCGTGACCTCGGCCATCAGCGGTCCCCGGCCGGCGCGGGCGTACTCCAAGTCGGTGAACGCCCGCAGGGTGAACTGGTCGGGCACCGGCGCCCAGCCGAACGACGGCCCCTGATAGCCCAGCGTGCGCGAGTCGTACAGATGGTCGAAGCCGTAGAACCGGCTCTCCGGCCAGTCGAACGTGATGCCGGGCTCGACGCCGACGGTCCGCCAGGCGCCCGCCTTCTGGAACGCGCCGGTGAGGGTGAACCGGTCGGTGGACACCAGGGAGCGGTAGCGCTGCTCGTTGTCGACCCACACCCCGGAATGCAGCGTCGCGTGGGCCAGCCAGCTCCCACCGCCCGTCGTCGGCGAGGTCAGGAAGCCGCTGCGGGCGCCGTAGCCCGCGTCGCGCAGCTCGGCGGTGCCGGCCGACAGCACCGCGCCGACCTCCCGCTCCATTCGGGGATCCTCGATCGCCGAGCGGCCGTAGCTCTCCACGAACGCGAAGATCACATCCTTGTCCCGCAGGCCGGTGAGCAGCGAGGCGGGCGGGACGTCCCGGAACGCGTCGGAGGCGGCCTCCGACGCGAACACCTGACGGTCGTGGGCGGCGGCGGGAACCCGCAGCACCTGCTCGCGGGCCAGCACGGCGGCGCTGTCGGAGGCGACATAAATGCCCGGGACCAGCGACGTGCCGAGCAGGGCCAGCGCCAGCCACGCCACCGCGGCGACGCCCACGCCCGCGCGGGCCACACCGTCGTGCCGGGCCCCGACCTCGGCCAGCCGCCGCACGGCGAAAACCATGCCGGCGAGAACGCCGACCACCAGCGCCACTGCACCGACGGCCGCGCCGACGGCACCCGCGGTCCCGAAAGAATCCCGGACGAAACGGTACGCGTCGGCGAACAGCGGCCAGTCCATCACCGGATCGAACGGGCGGGCCAGCACCGTCATGAACCCCACGTCCACGACCTTCAGGACGGTCAGCAGGCCGAGCCCCGCGCCGATCACGCTCGCCGCCACGACCCGCGCCCGCCCCGGCAACACCAGCAACACCGCGGCGGCGAGCAGCGCCTCGACGGGCACCCGCACCAACGCGGCCCACGGCGACGCGCCGGCGGGCAGCCGGGTGATCTGCTCGGGCACCACGAGGGCGAGGAAGACGAGAAGCGCGGCGAGGCCGGTGACGACCCCCGCGGCGAGGCGGCGCGGACGAGACAAAACAGGCAATCCTTAGTACATGGGGGCGAGAACGTAGCTCCGGACAACCTTATGCTCGCGTCCGCGCCACAAGACCGCACGACGCCGGTCCCCCGCTGCGGCACAGGTCACGCCGATCGGGAACGGGGTTCGATCACCACCACGGGGATTTCTCTCGCGGTCGCCCGCTGATACTCCCGGTAGGAAGGCGACATGGCGGTCAGCAGGCGCCACAGCCGTGGCCGCTCCCGCGCGGTGGCGGTTCGCGCGCGAGCCGCCAGGGTCTGGTCCCGGACCTGGATGGTGCCGCCGGTCTGCTCGAAACGCCGGATGTGCTCGGCGACCCAGGGGTGCGGGCTGTCGACGATCCGCTCGCCCGTCATGCGGCCTCGACGCCCAGGTGGGTCCGGTGGTGGGCGGGAGCGTCGATCTCGTCGATCAAGGCGACGGCGAGGTCGGCGTAGGAGACCCGGCTGGCCGGGTCGGCCGTCGCCGCACGGTAGCGCCCGGTGCGCGCGCCGTCCTGGTGGAAGTCACCGGCGGGACTGACGACCAGCCAGTCCACCGCGCCGCCCGCGGAGTGCAGCATCCGTACGCCGGCGGCATGGTCCAGATAGAACGAGCGGTACTGCTGGGGATAGCCGGGCGTGTCCATGAGCGCCGTCCCGTGTTCGGTCTGAAGTACCGATGCCAGCCCCACCACCAGCAGCCGTGCCACCCCGGCGCGGGACAGCCCGCCGAGCAGGGCGTGGTGGGCGTCGGCGTAGAAGGCACTGGTGGCCGCCGCCGGATCGAAGACGGCGCTGATCGCGGCGTCGTGCCCCGCCGCGACCCGGGCGACGCCGGCGGCGTCGGTCACGTCCCCGGCCACCAGGCGTACGCCGTCGGCCGCCAGGTCGCCGTGCCCGCCGGGGTCGCGGACGACCGCGGTGACCTGATGATCGCGTCGGCGTGCCTCGCGGACACCCCTCGACCCCGACATGTTCGACCCGGTCTGCCCCTCCGACCTCTCACCGTTCCGGGTCGGCGACAAGTGGGCCGACATGGTCATCCGATGCCTGGAACACGGACCCCGGCGCTTCTCAGAGCTACGGGTCCCGCTGCGCGGCATCACCGCGAAGGCGCTCACCAAGTCACTGCGGGCCTTGGAACGCGACGGCCTGATCGGGCGCACCATCCACCCGGGTCCGACGCGCCGCGTCGAGTACGAGCTGACCCCGCTCGGCCGCAGCCTGCTCACGCCAATGGCGGCCGCCGCGGCTTCCTGAACCGCGGCCGCGCGGGGCGCGCTCCGCTTAACTGTTGACCGTCAGCGACTTCTTGGCGAGCTCGTAGGCGGGCAGCAGGTTGACATGCTCGTCGGCCCCGAACGGTGAAATCTTCACCACGACGGCGCCGCGCGCCGTGTTCAGGGCGAACGCCGAGTACTTGCTCGCGTGGTCCAGCGCCTTGTTGTACGGCTCCCAGGTCACCTCGGCGGCCGGCTGCCCGCCGAGGGTCAGCTCGGTGTACTTGATCTTCTTGACCTCGTAGTTGCCGGCCTTGCGGGCTTCCAGAGAGTCTCCGGCGACGAACGCTTCGAGGCTGGCGCGCGGGCTGCCGGCGGCGGTCTTCGAGGTGAAGACCCGCATCATGCCGAGCTCACCGGCCGGCTTGGGGTCCACCTCGCACACCGCCTCGAAGGGGCCGTTGCGATACAGGCTGGCGAGTTCGCCGAGCTGGGCGACGTCGACGGCCTTGGGCTTCCAGAGCGCGACCAGGTCGAACGACACGGGAAGCTCGCACGGGCTACCCGCGGCCCCCAGCCGTACGGTGGGCGTGCCGGGCGGGGCACTCGGAGTGAGAGCGTCCGCACAGACCTTCTCGATCTCGCCGGCGGCCTTTTTCATGTCGGGGTTGTCGAGGTTGGTGGGATCCGCCGCTTTGGACAGCTTCTCCGCCGCCGCGGCGAGCTGCTCCACGCCGGCGCGCAGGGCGGGATCGGTCACCTTGGCCGCCTCCCCGCGCGCCGTGCTGGCGTAGTCGGTGAGGGCCTTGCGGGCCGCGGTGTGTTCCTTGTCGTCCTCGGCGCCCGCACCCGCCATCAGCAGGTCCGCGATCAGCTTGCGGAACGAGTCCGTCGCGGTCGTGCATTCCCGCGTCCGGTCCGCCGTCGCGGACGCGCTCGACGAGGCGGGCGCGCCCGCCGGCGTCGTTTCGGTGCTCTTGCAGGCGCTCAGCAACAGGACCGACATGGCCGCGGCCGCCGCCGCGACTCCCCGTCGCCGTCCATGCATCATCGTGATCTTCACGGGGTCCGGAGCTTAGACGCGCACGCCACCCACCGCCACCGGGAAAAGCCGGGCGGAATCGGCGGTAGTCTATCGGCCGGCCGGCAGCGGGGGGTGGCAGTGATCAAGATCGAAGTCGACGACGCCGTACTGGGCGCCACCGTGGTGACGACCAGTCCGCTCAGAGAGCTGGTGGCAAGCCTGTTCCTGCTGCGCCACGGGGCGCGGTGGCCGTACGACGGCTGGGCCGTCGCGGCGCGGCAGGTCCTTCGGCGCGACGATCGCACGCTGCCGCTGAACGTCTTCGGCGAACTGAGTCGCGGCTTCCCGAGCTTCCTCTGCCAGACACCACAACCCGGCGCCAACACGTTGACCGCCGAGCTGGCCCGGCTCCGGAAGACCCCCGCGCGCGAGGTCCACGAGCAGCTCGATCACTACTACGGCGACCGGGTGCCCGAACACCTGATGCCCTACCGGCGCGACCCCGAGCTCGCCCTGCACCGCCTGGCCGACGCCTTCGCCGCCTACTGGGAGGGCGCCATGAAGCCGATCTGGCCGACCGTGCAGGCACTGACCGACGGCGAGGTGATGCACCGCGCGAAGGCGATGGCGCAGGTCGGCGCGGAAGCTCTCTTCGAGGACCTGCATTCGCGCATCACCTGGCGCAGTCCCCAGCTGGAGCTGGACAAGCCCCTCGAGCTGGACTTCGCGGCTGGCGTTCGGCGCCTGCAACTGGTCCCGCTGGTCTTCGCCGACAATGGAATCATCATCGGCGACGACGACCCGGACCTGCTGACGCTTCCCTTCCAGGTCCGAGGCGCCGCAGCGTTGGCCGAGACCCGCGACAGACCCGCCGTGCCCGACGACCGCCTCGACGTGCTGGTCGGCCGGGGCCGTGCGGCGCTCCTGCGCCAACTGGCCGAACCGACGACGACACACGAACTGGCGGCCCGGCTCGCCGCCGCGCCCAGCACCATCTCGGAACACCTGTCGGTGCTGGTGTCGACAGACGTGGTCAGCCGCCACCGCGTCGGCCGCCGCGTCTACTACCGCCTGACCGACTCCGGCCGTGGCCTGCTCGACCTGTTCGACAGGGCCACGGGCCGCGCGCACGTCGCCTGACACCTGACGCCCGCGCGGGGAGGATTCGGCCAGGACCGATTTGATCGCCTGAGCCGGCCGCTGCCCATAGCGTGCACGCATGCGCGTCTTCCCAACGAAACGAGCCGGCCCGGGCCGACAGACCGGCGTCCCGCCACCGAGGAGAAGGTAGGACGCGTCTGACCCGTCGGGACCGACGCGGGGCGGCACCCGGCGCCCGAACGGCCCTCCAGTCCCCCCTTGGAGGGCCGTTCGCCTTTGCCGTGAGCCTCGGGCAACAAACGAAGATCCGCGACACCGTGGGTTAGCCTTCCCCCGCGATGAAGACTCAGCCCCGACCTCGAACCTCGTTCCCGCGCGCCCTGCGCCGCGTTCTCGTGGGCCCCGACCTGCCGCCGGCTCCCGCCATCGGCACCAGATGGCGACAGGTGATCGCCTACGGCGGCCCTCCGGTGCTGTTCGGCGTCACCACCATCGTCGCTCAGACTTCCAGTTCCGGCTGGGACCTCCAACTGGGCACGGTGTGGCTGCTGGCGATCCTGTCGGTGGCGCCGGCGCAGATCGTCGCCTTCCGCCCGGTCGCCGCCTGGCGGCTGTGGATGGTCGCGACGATGGCCGGCCTGTACGCCGCGATCGGGGCGCCGACCGCGCCGTGGAACGTCGCGTCCCTCATTGTCGGGCTGCTCGTGCTGGGCACGATCCTCATCCGCGCCGAGCGGGAGACGCTGTTCGCTTTCGGGATCCTGACCGTGGTCCCCCTGCTGCTGCTGAGCACGATGGTCCGGCCCGAGCTGGTGAACGGGATCCTCGCCGGAGGGGTGACCTACGGGTTCGCCGTCCTGCTGCGCAACTCGTACCGGGCCGAGCGGGCGCTGGTCGCGCACGCTCAGGTCAGCGAGCAGGCGCGGGCGGATCGGGCGGTGCTGGAGGAACGCACCCGCATCGCGCGCGAGATGCACGACGTGGTCGCCCACCACATGTCGATGATCGCGGTGCGGGCCGAAACCGCGCCGTACCGCCTCGACGGGCTTTCCGAGCCGGTGTCGAGTGAGTTCGTCCAGCTCGCCGAGGCCGCCCGCGAAGCCCTGACCGACATGCGCCGCCTGCTCGGCGTCCTGCGCAGCCCGGACGGCCCACCCGAGCTCGCGCCCCAGCCCGGTCTCGACCTTCTCGACGAGCTCGTCGACGGCGCCCGCCGCGCCGGGATGCGGCTGCACTACCTGCCGCCCGAACCGGCGGAGATCGCCCGGGCGCCGGAGCCGGTGGCGCTGGCGGGCTACCGCATCGTCCAGGAGGCCATGGCGAACGCCGCGCGGCACGCCGCCGGCGCGCCCGTCACCGTCCAGGTTCTGCCCGGGCACCGCGAGCTTGCCGTACGGGTGTACAACGCCGCCGCCCCCGGTGGTCCGCCGGCGGAGAACCCGGAGGGTCACGGACTCACCGGGATGCGCGAACGCGCGGTGCTGCTCGGCGGGGACTTCACCGCCGGGCCGACCGCGGACGGTGGCTACGCCGTGCGGGCGAGCCTGCCGTACGACCAACCGGGCGACGAGGAGGTGCGGCAGTGACGATCCGGGTACTCATCGCCGACGACCAGGCCATGGTCCGGGAGGGCTTCGGCAGCCTGCTCGCGGCCCAGAGCGACCTGGCGGTCGTCGGGGCCGTCGCCGACGGCGCGCAGGCGGTGGAGGCGGCGCGGCGCCTGGCTCCGGACGTGGTGCTGATGGACGTACGGATGCCGGTTCTGGACGGGTTGGCCGCGACCCGGCAGTTGCTGGGCAGTCCCGCCCGCGAGACCGGGCCGCGGGTGCTGATCCTCACCACGTTCGACCTCGACGACTACGTGTACGAAGCGTTGCGGGCGGGAGCGAGCGGCTTTCTGCTCAAGGACGCTCCCGCCGCTGACCTGGTGCACGCCGTACGGGTGGTCGCGGCGGGCGAGGGGCTGCTCGCCCCGTCGGTGACCCGGCGCCTGATCGCCGAGTTCGCCACCCGGCCGGCGCGGCGGACCCGGCCGGTGTCGTTGGACGCGCTCACCCCCCGCGAGACCGAGGTGTTGCGGCTGATCGCGCGCGGCCTTTCCAACGCCGAGATCGCGGCCGACCTCGTCGTCGCCGAGCAGACCGTCAAGACCCACGTGGGCCGGATCCTCGGCAAACTCGGGCTGCGCGACCGGGCGCAGGCGGTAGTCCTGGCGTACGAGTCGGGTCTGGTGGTGATCGGCGAGTAGCTCCAGAGAGCTACTCCGGAGATCGTTTCCTGGGGGGACGTCGCGTAGTACTCCACCGACGGATCTTTGTGCATCGGCTCGAACAGTGAGGCATGCACATGTGGCGACAGGTGGTTCAGGGAACGACCGCGGTAGTGATGGGCCTGGGACTCGTGGCCCCCGTGACCGCGTCCACCACGTCACCCACCGTGGTGTGGCCGTCCTCCCCGGTGACGGCCTACCGGGTCAACCAGGCCGTGCTGCGAGCCGCCGGGTCACCGTACGCCGACTGGTCCGGGCCGACGCGGCAGTTCCTGCACTTCGACCGTACGGATGGAACCGCGGTGGAAGTGCTCGGCGACCTGGCGACGGCCGACCGGATCGCGGTGCTGGTTCCGGGCGCCGGGACCGGCCTGACCGTATTTGACCGGCCACCGGGCCCGGCCGCCCGCCGCGCGCCCGCCGCCCAGGCCCGGGCAGTCGCGGTCCAGTTGCGCACCGAGGACCCGGCGGCGCGGACGGCCGTGGTCGCCTGGCTCGGATACCACGCACCCGAGGACCCGGTCCTGGACGCGGCCCGCTCCACGCTGGCGGCCGCCGGCGCCGACCGGCTCCTGACCTTCCTCACCTGGCTCGCCGGGCAACGCCCGGCCGCCACGGTCACCCTGGTGGGGCACAGCTACGGGACCGTGGTTCTCGGTATCGCCGCCGACCGGCTCCCCCGGCAGGTGTCGGACCTCGTGGCGATCGGCAGCCCCGGCATGGACGCCTCCTCCGTGCGGGAGTTGCACACCACCGCACGGGTCTGGGCGGCGGAGGCGCCGACGGACTGGATCCGTCGGGTTCCCGGAATCCGCGTCGGCACCGTCGGCCACGGTCCCCGTCCGGCGAGCGCGGCGTTCGGCGCCCGCCCGCTGCCGACGGACGGCGTCACCGGCCACGACGGATACCTCGTGCCGGGAGCGGCCACTCTGCCCGCCATCGCCCGGGTGGTCCTCGGACAGCAGGCCCGCGTCCTCGCCGACGCGGCTGTGGGTGGGGACGCATGACGGACCGGGGAATGGACGCGCTGCGGGTGCTGGCTCTCGTCGGTGTGGTGGTCGGCGACTGGCTGATGACCGCTGCCGTCCTGGGCCCGGACGGCGTCCTGCGCACGGGCAGCCTTGTGTGGCCAGGCATAGCCTCGCTGACCTGGGTCTACTTCTTCGCCGAGGGTTTCGCCAACGGCCGCGCCGGCGCGGCCGCGCCGACGGGAGCGACCAGCGTCCGGCGCCTGGTGTGGCCGGTCGTCGCTCTCGTCTGCCTGGTCACGGTGGCTCTGATCGCCGGGACGGTCGCCGGTGCGCCGGAGCGGTCGTTGTACACCGCCGGGAAGCTGGCGGTGAGTCCGCTCTGGCCGGCTGTCGTGCTCGCCGTCCTCACCCTGGTGGCACGCCCGGCCCGGTGGCTGGGCCGACACCCCGTCCCGGCCTGGATCGCCATCGCCATCGCCGGCGCGGTGGCGGTGGTCGCCGCGCCGGACGCCGGAACCCTCGCCGCGTACGTTGTGCCCTATCTGTGGGGTCAGCTGAGCGCCGCCGACCGGCTCGGACCTCGCGCGGCCCTGACGCTGACGCTGGGCGGCGTAGCCGCGCTGGTGGTGCTCGTCGGCGCCGACCCGCCCTCGCTGATGACGATGGCTCTGGGCGCGGCCCTGGTGGGCGCCGCGCTGCTCGCCCGCCCGGCCCTGGCCAGATGGCTGTCCACACCGGGCGGGTGGCGGCCCATCACCGCCCTGAACCGGGCGGCGTTGCCCCTCTATCTCTGGCACCAGAGCGTCCTCGTGGTGCTCACGGTCGTCGCCCTCCAACTGTCCGGCGGGACGCCGGTGCCGGGCTTGCACACCTCTCCGGACGGGCCCTGGCTGGCGGCGCGTCTGGCCTGGCTGCCAGTGCTTGCCCTCGGGCTGGTCGCGCTGGTCCACGCCATGCATCCGTTCACCCGGCGCGGTTCGGGTCCGTGAGGTGCGCTGCCACGGTTCTGGCCCAGTGGCCGTAACCGAGAGCCGAGGGATGGAAGCGGTCCCCGGCAAAGAAATCCGCGCCTACCGCCACGCCGGTCGAGCCGATCCACGTCGACCGTGGTCGCTCGGCGCAGACCTGCCGGGCCACGGCGTCGAGAGCGCTGCCGCGCCGGGCGAGGTAGCGGCGCAGCGTGCCCGGCAGCGCCGGGAATTCGTCGAAGGGCGGGATGCCGGTCACCGCGACACGTTCGGCACGACCCGCGAGGTCGTCGACGATGCCACCGAGATCATCACCCCACTGCGCGAGCGTACGGCGGCTGAGCACGTCGTTGACACCGGCAAGGACTACGGCGACATCCAGGCCCGCACCGAGCCGGGGCAGCAGTCGGTGCCGGATGCGATGGGCGGTAGCACCGTGTTGCCCGATGATCTCCCAGGTGACGGGTCGGCGAGTCAGGGCGGCGATCTCGCGCGCCAGTTGTCCGGCGAACCCGTCATCGTGGGTGTCCACACCGCAGCCCGCCGCGGTGGACTCGCCCACGACCGCGATGCGCACAGGCGGCCCGGACATGTCTCCCACCGCTCCGGTCGTAGGGCCGGCTGCCGGCGGAACCACCGGGGTCGTGAAACGCACCCACAACCCCTGTGCGGCGACAACAGGCAGCATGAGCGGGTTCATGAGCTCACCGTTTCCGCCCGCAGGGAGTTGACGGCGGCCTGGCTACCGCCGGTCAGGTCCGCTCCCACCGCCTGCAAGACCGTCACAAGCGCGCCGTTCGCCAGAAACCGCGCCAGGTCTTCCGGTGTCGCCGCGGTCAACCGCTCCGCTTCTTCGAGTACGCCGCAGATGAGGGCTCGGCAGCGCGCCGCCACTGTTTCGTCGGCGCGTGCGATGGCGCACGCCTGTAACCACAGGCCGCTGATGACCCCGTCGGCGATCAGGTCCCGAAAGTCGGCGCCCATCGCCCGCAGCGGATCGTCCGGAGACGCGGCCGCGGCCCGGCGGAACACGCCGCGGATGCGCACCTCCAACTCGTCGACGCACGCCAGAAAGATCGCCTGCTTGCTGCCGAACAGCCGGAACACGTAAGGCTGCGAGACGCCGACCTCGTCCGCGATCTGCTGGATAGCCGCTGTCGTAAGCCCTTGGTGGGCGAAGACACCCATGCCGGCCGCGACCGCATCGGCGCGTCGCTTCGCTGCCGTCCCGCGCTCAGTACCCATGCGGCCACGATATGGGTTGTAAGCACTTACTTACAAGACGGTGTTGGGGCCGACCGGGCTGGGCCCGCTCAAACTCGGCATGTACGAGACGGCAAGGTAACCTACCTGGCCCTCGCCGCCGACGAGCAGAGGTGCCTCGAGTGACGGTTTGACTTCAACATTGGTTGAGCTTCTAGCGTCTGTCGCATGCATGGCATCGATAGCGAGGAGCGACCAATGGACGAGACCACGCAACGGGTCGCACTAGACGATTCGACGGCTCGCGCCGCCGCGGAAGATGTCGCCGCGGCCTTGGCGGCGCAGCTACAACGAGGCGGGGAGGCCATGGACGCAGACCTCTACGACGCCTGGTTCGCCGCCGACATCCTCTGGGGCAGTCCTTACGGGGCGACCGTGACGGGGTACAAGACGTTGAACGCGATTCACCACCGATTGATGAACCAGTCGACGCCGCCGACACCCCCACCTGCCCCGGCGTCGCGGTTCGAGGTCGTGTCGGTTCTGGCACCCGCGCCCGGCGTCGTCGTGACACACATCCGCCGGCAGGCGCTCGCTGTGGACGGCTTCTCCGAGATGGCCCTCTACGTACTGATCGAACGCGACGGCCGATGGTGGCTGGCCGCCGCGCAGAACACGCCGATCGGACCAGCGACCAGCGCCCTGCCTCCGCATCCGGCCGCCTGAAACTGCTCGGCACGGGATGTCGAGAGTCGCGACACAGCCTCGACCACCTCCCGAGGGAGCCCTCCGGCTCCGGAAGGAAGTGCGTCATGACTCCCACACCCTCCATCGCCCACCGGTCGACGCCCACGCCGGCGAGACGGATGCTGTCGGTCCGCGCGGCCACCGTGTCCTTGACCTCGGGCATCGCGTTCCTGACACTCCTGGTGCTGATCCACGTGGTCCGGCCCGACGTGTCGCCGAGCTGGCAGACCACCAGCGAGTACGCGATCGGCGAGCACGGCTGGCTCATGGTGACCGCGTTCCTGCTCTCCGCCGTGAGCTACGGCGCCCTCGCGGTCGCGGTCCTCGCCGAACCCCGGAAGATGCTCCCCCGGGCCGGCGCGCTCATCCTGACGCTCGTAGCCGTCGGCACGCTCATCGGTGGCATCTTCGTCACCGACCCGATCGACACCCCGCAGGATCAGCTGTCCACCACCGGCACGCTGCACGGCCTCGGCGCCGGCCTCGCACTCATGCTTCTGCCCGTCGCGGCACTGCTGGTCAATCTCGGCCTCACCCGCGACAGCGGGTTCCCGGGCGCCGGACGCCTCCTGCGGTACACCGCCGCGCTCCCCGCCGTCGCGCTGGTCCTGTTCATGACCGCCCAGGCCATCCTGCTCGGCGACGACGGCTTCGGCCCGGACACCCCGATCGGATGGCCGGAACGAGCACTCGTCCTCTCGTACGCCACCTGGCAGATCGCCGCGGCGCGGGTCATCTCACGCCGTACTCAACCGTGATGTGGCCGGATGCATCGTCCCCGCACCCGGCGCACCCCAGCGCACGGGCGGTCGGCATCGGCGCGGGCCGCGAACCGTGATTCGCCGAAACTGAGAAGAAGTCGGTGAGGCGGAAGTAACTGCCCGGCAGTGGGCCGCCAGGCCAGGGACTGGTGTTACTCACGTGGTGCACGGTTCTGCGCGATGCGGCATCTGCGTGCATCGGCCAACCGCCGGGTGCCGATCGTTCACCCGGCGAGCGCAAGAGGTCATGACCTTCAGCGCGGCCGGGCGACTGACCGCAGTACAGGACGTCCACGGCAACGCCATCACCTTCGGCTACGACACGGACACCGGCTGATCACCGCCGCGGGCTCGGGAGGCCGTGAGCTGACGTTCACCTGGACCGGCAGCCACATCACCGCCGTGCAGGACTCGGCGGGGCGCCGCATTCAATACGGCTATGACACCACCGGTCGGCTGACCGGTGTCGTCGCGGTCGACGGCGAGGCCACCCGCTTTGGCTACGACAGCGGCAACCGCATGCTGTACGTCCTCAAGGCCGGCGGCGGAGTTCTGGTCAACACCTATGACGGTGCGGGCCGCGTCGTTCGTCAGAAGGACCAGCTCGAGCAGGTCACCGAGATGGCTTACAGCCAAGCGTCGGCAGGAACCGCCGGTGTCCGCTCGACCAGGGTGACGAACCCGGACGACACCGTCACCATCAATGAGTACACCGACGGCTACCTCACCAAGAGGACCGCCGCTGCGGGCACCCCGATGGCGCAGACCTGGCTGTACGAGGTCGACGCGGCGGGTAACACGACCGCGGTCCCCGATCCGCTCGGCAAGACCGTCAAGTCGGTGTTCGACAAGCAGGGCAACAAGGTCAGCCAGACCGACGCCCTGCTCCGCACCGCGAAGTGGACCTACAACGAGCTCAACCAGGTCACGTCCGTCACCGATGCCTCGGAGCGGACCGTCAACTACACCTACAACGCCGTCGGCGACCTGTTGTCCACTAAGAGTGCTGGAGAGCTCACGCGGCATTTCACCTACAACCCCGACGGCACCCTGGCCACCGAGGAATCCCCTGGCGGCGCGCTGACCAAGTACGACCACAACGAGGCGGGGCTGCTCACCGCCACCACCGCGCCCGACGACACGGTCAGCAAGGTCGCCTACAACAGCGCTGGTCAGCCGATCGCCACCACCGACGCGACCGAGCGCACCACCAGCAGCACCTTCGACGAGGTCGGCCGGGTCCTGACGGTCACCGCACCGGGAGACCGGACCACCCGCTACACCTACGACGCCGACGGCAACCAGCTCAGCGTCGTCGGCCCCGATGACAGGACGACCACCACCACCTACGACGCCCTGGGCCGCGTCACCTCGGTGACCGGGCCCGACAAGGCGACCACGACCACCACCTACACCGCCGGTGGGCAGGTCGCCGAGGTGTCCGGCCCGGCCGGCAAGACCAGCTTCAAGTACAACGCGTTGGGCCTGCGTACCAGCGCCACCGATCCCAACCTCAACACCACCAAGTACACCTACGACGCCGACGGACGTCTGCTCAGCACGGAGCTGCCCTCGGGCGCCAAGAACAGCACCGCCTACGACGCCGCCGGCCAAGTGATCAGCTCGACCGACGCCAACCTCCACACCACCAAGTACACCTACGACGCGGCGGGGCAGCTCATCGCCACCGAGGACCCGCTGGGCCGGGTCACCAAGCAGAGCTACACCGCCGACAAGCAACTCGACACCATCACCGCCGCCGACACCATCACCACCACCAAGCACAAGTACGACGACGACGGCCAACTGGTGAAGGTGACCGACCCCGACGGTCACGAGACGACCTACGCCTACAACGACGCCGGCCTGCGCATCACGCGCACCCAGCCGGGCGGGCTGATCACCCGCTACAGCTACGACGACGCGGGCCGGCCGCTCACCGTCACCCAGCCGGACGACAACACCGTCACCATCACCTACACCGACGCCGGCGACACCCACCGCATCGAGCACAGCGCCGCGACCACCACCGACGTCACCTACGGCTACGACGACGCCGGTCAGCGCACCACGATGACCGACGACACCGGCACCACCACCTACACCTACGACGACGCCGGCCGCCTGGCCCGCAGCGCCCGCAGCGGCGGCGACACCGTCGGCTACAGCTACGACAAAGCGGGGCGCCTCGCCGCCCTGACCTATCCCAGCGGCGACAAGGTCACCTACGGCTACGACGGCAACGGTCAGATGACCTCGGCCACCGACTGGGCGGGCCGCACCACGGCCTTCGACTACAACATCGACGGGCACATGTCCGCCCAGCGCACCCCGAACGGGGTGACGAGCAGCTACGCCTACGACAAGGTCGGCCGGCCGCTGTCCATCACCCACGCCAAGGGCCTCTCGACCCTCGACACGTTCAGCTACACCTACGACAAGGCCGGCCAGATGGCGTCCGACGCCCAGGGCACCTACGGCTTCAACAAGCTTGGCCAGCTCACCACCGTCGCGGGTCCGACCAACGCTGGTAACTACGCCACCAGCCCGGCTGGCAACCTCACCGGCCTGACCGACGGCACCACCCTGAACTACACCGGCCAGCAACTCACCAGCGCCACCCGACTGGGGACGACCACCGCCACCTACTCCTACGACGACAACGGCGCCCGCACCGCCACCACCGCCGGCGGTAAGACGACGCATTACCGCCACAACGATTCCGGTGCCCTCACCGGCGTCACCGCGGCCGACGGCACCCGCACCGACTACACCATCGACGGAGGCGGCCTGCGCCGCACCCGTACCCATGATGGCGTCACCACCGCCTTCACCTGGGCCAACATGGGCAGCATGCCCGTCATCCTCGACGACGGCACCCACCGCTACCTGTACGGCCCCGACCTCACCCCGTACGCCCAGATCGCCGACAACGGCACCACCGAATACCTGCACACCGACAACGTCGGCTCCGTGCGCCTGATCACCAGCGGCACCGGCGCCGCCACCGGCCAAAACACCTACGACCCGTACGGAAAACGCCTCTCTCACGGCGGCAGCACTGACAGCGCCATGGGATACACCGGCGCCTGGACCGACCCCGACACCGGACTCGTGCACCTGCGCGCCCGCGACTACGACCCGGCAACCGGACAGTTCCTGTCCGTCGACCCCGTCGTCGACAGCACCCTGCAGCCCTACGCCTACGCCGACAACAACCCCCTGCAGAACACCGACCCGACCGGGCTCTGCATCGTCTGCGACATGTTCGGCAGCGCCGTCAACACCGTCAAGGAGGGTCTCAAGACCTTCGACCGGAACATGAACGCGTTCACCCTGGGCGTAGCCGATTCCGTGACGTTCGGATTGACCTCGAAGTTCATGGAGATGGTCAGCCCCGGCTCGACGTGCAGCATCAAGAACAACCCCTGGTACACCGGCGGAAACATCACCGGCACCGTCGCCTCCCTGGCAATACCCGGCGCAGGCCTGGTCAAGGGAGCACACCTGGCCTACAAGGGCTACAAAGCAGTTAGAGGAGCCTCCACTGCTGCCCGCAGCGCGAAGGCGGTCAGCAGTGCGAAGTCTCTCCCCAGAGCGAACACCGGCATCAAGGTCGACGCCGACGAATTCTGCAGCTTTGCCGGCTCCACCGGTGTCCTCATGGCCGACCGCAGCCGCAAGGCCATCGCCGACATCCGCGTCGGCGACAAGGTGATGGCCACAGACCCACAGACGGGAGAAACGACCGCAAAGCCTGTCACAGCCCTTTGGATGCACGAAGACACCGTCGTCGATCTGGCCATCGACGGCGACCACGTCACGACGACTGAGGACCACCCATTCTGGAACGCCACAAAGCAGGAGTGGCAGCGCGCCGACCAGATCGACAGCGGCGACCTCCTCCGTACTGCTGAGGGTGGTCACGTCAAGGTCGACGGTCTACGGCCGGCGACTCGACACAGCGCCCCCGCGATCAACCTGACAGTCGATGGAATTCACACGTTCTATGTGCTCTCCGGAGACACACCCGTGCTGGTACATAACACGTGTGGAACCACCGGCCGAGCGAACGGCGGCCCGAAGCAGACGAAGCATGGCCCTCGCGCCTACACGTGGAGAGCCGATGGCAAAGACTTCGGCACTAGGCCGTGTTTCGTAACGGCTGGCTCTTGAAGTCGTCGCGGCGTGGCGGTGATCGGTAAAGGTTGAGGTCTCCGGTAGATCGGTTAGCGACCA
>NZ_JBFBAJ010000005.1:0-93140 GCF_040682215.1 Actinoplanes sp. NPDC051346
CGCAGTGCGCGGCGGGCGGTAGTGAGCGGGCGGCGTGGCGGGCCGCAGTGCGCGGCGGGCGGTAGTGAGCGGGCGGCGTGGCGGGCCGCAGTGCGCGGCGGGCGGTAGTGAGCGGGCGGCGTGGCGGGCCGCAGTGCGTGGCGGGCCGGAGTGAGCGGGCGGCGTGGCGCACCGGTCGACGTCACCCTCGCCTGATCCCCACTCTCAGTCAGGCGCCCCGAGTGAATGGGCCGCGCGGCGGGCCGGAGTGGAGCGGGCGGCCGCCTGTGCCGCGCTGGCCGGCGCCCCGGGCTGGGCTGGAGCGGGTGCCGCGTGGGCCGCAGTGGCTTCAGTGGTGCGAAACCAGACCGGACGGGGGTGGGCAGGCGACGCAGCGGACCCGGATGGGACGGGCGGTGCGGCGGGCCGCGGCGCAGCGGGTGGCCGTCTGAGCCGCAATGCTGGCCCCTCGGGCCGGACTGGAGCGGTCCGCGTGGGAGTGCTGGGGCGCGATCCCGCTCTGGAGTGCTGGGGCAGGCACGGGTGACCCGGTTGACAAGGCGCCGGGGGCGCGGCCCCGCACTGGAGTTGAGTGTGTTGCGGCCCTCACCGAAGTCACAGGGCGCTCCCGAGGCGAAATGGTGAGCACCGGGCCGGAGCGGGCGGACGGCCTGGAGTGGCTACGGCCTGGGTGCGGTAGCCGCCGGAGGCGGTCCAGCCCCGGTGTTGCGCTTGTTCACCCATAGCCGCGTATCAATGAAGGATCTTGAATCCCACCCTAAAACCCTGTGCGGTCTTACACAGGAACCCCCCGCGAACCCCTCACCGTCCTCCGACTGGCTAGGCTGCGAATTAAGGCCTCGAGCATCACCGGGGCCGACATTCCTCACGCTGGCGGCGACGCAACGACGCGCCGCGAACACAGGTCGGGGCGCGGGCACGCGGCATGCCGCGGCGAACGTCGCGAGCGAAAGGAGACACGTGGACCTGTTCGAGTATCAGGGGCGCGACCTGTTCGAACGGCACGGGCTGCCCGTGCTGGGCGGCGGCGTCGCGGAGACCCCGCAGGAGGCGCGGGCGATCGCCGAGCGCCTCGGTGGCAAGGTCGTCGTGAAGGCCCAGGTCAAGGTGGGTGGCCGGGGTAAGGCCGGTGGCGTCAAGCTGGCGGCGGACGCGAATGAGGCCGAGGCTCGCGCGACCGACATCCTCGGGATGGACATCAAGGGTCACACCGTGCACAAGGTGATGCTCGCGGAGACCGCGGACATCAAGGAGGAGTACTACTTCTCCTACCTTCTCGATCGGGCCAACCGCACCTTCCTCTGCATCGCCAGCGTCGCGGGCGGCATGGAGATCGAGACGGTTGCCGAGGAGGACCCGGAGCGGGTCGCCAAGATCGCGATCGACGCGAACAAGGGTGTGGACGAGGCGAAGGCGCGGGAGATCGTCGCCGCCGCGAAGTTCCCGGCCGAGGTCGCCGAGCACGTGGTCGACATCGCGGTGAAGCTGTGGCAGGCGTTCGTCGCCGAGGACGCCACGCTGGTCGAGGTCAACCCGCTGGCCAAGGTGGGCGACGGCCGGGTGCTCTGCCTGGACGCGAAGATCACGCTGGACGAGAACGCCGGGTTCCGGCACCCCGACCACGAGGCGCTGGTGGACCAGTCCGCGGTCGATCCGCTGGAGCAGGCCGCCAAGGCGAAGAACCTCAACTACGTCAAGCTCGACGGCGAGGTCGGCATCATCGGCAACGGCGCGGGCCTGGTCATGTCGACGCTCGACGTGGTCGCGTACGCGGGCGAGAAGCACGGCGGCGTCAAGCCGGCCAACTTCCTCGACATCGGTGGCGGCGCCAGCGCCCAGGTGATGGCGAACGGCCTCGAGATCGTGCTGGGCGACCCGGCGGTCAAGGCGGTGTTCGTCAACGTCTTCGGTGGCATCACCGCCTGTGACGAGGTCGCCAACGGCATCATCCAGGCGCTCGCCCTGCTCGGTGAGCGCGGCGAGGCCGTCACCAAGCCGCTCGTGGTCCGCCTCGACGGCAACAACGCCGAGGCCGGCCGGGCGATCCTGGACTCGGCCAACAACCCGCTGGTGCAGCGGGTGGACACGATGGACGGTGCGGCCGAGCGTGCCGCCGAACTCGCGTTTGCGGGGAAGTGACGACATGGCTATCTGGCTCACCAAGGACTCCAAGGTCATCGTCCAGGGCATGACCGGCTCGGAGGGTTCGAAGCACACCCGCCGGATGCTGGCCGCGGGCACCACCGTGGTCGGCGGTGTGAACCCGCGCAAGGCGGGCACGACCGTGGACTTCGACGGCACCGAGTTGCCCGTCTTCGCCAGCGTCGCCGAGGCCATGAAGGAGACCGGCGCCGACGCGACCGTCATCTTCGTGCCGCCGGCGCACACCAAGGCCGCCGTGGTCGAGGCGATCGACGCCGAGATCCCGCTCGCCGTGGTGATCACCGAGGGCGTGCCGGTGCAGGACTCGGCCGCGTTCTGGGCTTACAACGTCGAGCAGGGCGAGAAGACCCGGATCATCGGGCCGAACTGCCCGGGCATCGCGTCGCCGGGTGCGTCGAACGCGGGCATCATCCCCGCCGACATCACCCCGGCCGGCCGCATCGGCCTGGTCTCCAAGAGCGGCACGCTGACCTACCAGCTCATGTACGAGCTGCGCGACTTCGGCTTCTCGACCTGTGTGGGCATCGGCGGCGACCCGGTCATCGGCACCACCCACATCGACGCGCTCAAGGCGTTCCAGGACGACCCGGACACCGACGCGATCGTGATGATCGGTGAGATCGGCGGCGACGCCGAGGAGCGGGCCGCCGAGTTCATCAAGGCCAACGTCACCAAGCCGGTGGTCGGCTACATCGCGGGCTTCACCGCGCCTCCCGGCAAGACGATGGGCCACGCGGGCGCGATCATCTCCGGCTCGGCGGGCACCGCCGACGCCAAGAAGGAGGCCCTCGAGGCCGCGGGCGTCAAGGTCGGGAAGACCCCGAGCGAGACCGCGCGGCTCATGCGCGAGGTCATGAGCTGATTTTGGTACGGCCACAGGCGCGCCGCCGCACGGACCTTCCCGGCCCGTGCAGCGGCGCGCCCGTGTATGTGCCCCCGGCGGTTTCCGTCGCTGCGACCAGGGCGGAGACGTTCGTCTGGCTTGCCGCATTCGGACGGGTCCGGGCGGGCGCCGAGCAGGCCGGATGCGGCGCGTCGTCGTTTCTGCGTCGCCGCAGGCCGCCCGGCGTGGAAAAGTAGGCGACGATGCCGACCACACCCGACCGTCCCGACGGTCGATCCGCCGGCTCGGGGGATCCGATCGAGGCCGCCGAGGCCACCGACGACGCTGCCCGGGGCAAGCCCGGCCGTCCCGTCCCGGCCAGCCCCGAGCCCGACGACTTCGACATCGTTCGGGAGACGGTCGCCGCGGGTGTCCGCCCGGCGGCGCCGGACCACGCCACGGTCCGCCTCGACCCCGCACCGTCCGGCGCCGGCCGCGAGCAGGACCGAGAGACCGTCACGGTCGACCCGCGCCAGCACCGGACCGTCCGCGTCGATCCGGGCAACCACCCGACCGTCACCGTGCCGGGCCAGCGGCGTCCCGCCGACGCGCGGGGCCGCGCGCCCCTGCCGGTGGCCGCCGCGTTCGCCACCTTGTGGGCGGCGCTGCTCTCCTATCTTCCGGTCGCCGTCGTCATCGGGCTGGCCCGGTCCCTCGAGGGTCAGGGCGGGCTCGGCAGCGCCGCGCACGCCGGGCTCGCGGGGTGGCTGCTCGGACACGGCGTACCCATCGGCACGTCCATCGGTCCGCTGGGCCTGGCGCCGCTGCTGCTCACACTGCTGGCCGGCTGGCGGCTCAACCGGGCGGGCCTGCACGTCACCCGTGCCATCGGAGCCCGGCGCAGCGCCTCACCGCGGGCCGCGCTGCTGGTCGGGGCCACGATCGGGGCCGCGTACGCGATCCTGGGCCTGCTGGCCGCGCTCGTCGTCGACGGCCGCGGCACGGACGTCTCGCCGGCCCGGGCCGCGGTCCATCTCTTCCTCGCCGGCTTCGTGTGTGCCCTGATCGGATCGTTGCGCGGCACGGACGCCCTGGTCGTGATCGCCCGACGGCTGCCGCCGCCGGTGCGGCACGCCCTGCGGACGGGTGTGGTGGCGGCGCTGCTGATCCTGGCCGCCGGCGCGGCGTTCGCCGGGCTCTCCGTCGCGGTCGGCGGCGGGCAGGCCGCCGACATGATCGGGGCCTACCGCACCGGGGTCGTCGGCCAGGCCGGCATCACCCTGGTGAGCCTCGGGTACGGGGCCAACGGCGCGGTCTGGGCCGCGGCCTACCTGCTCGGCCCCGGCTTCCTGCTGGGCACCGACTCGGCCGTACGCCTGACCGAGCTGAGCGTGGGCCCGTTGCCGACCCTGCCGCTGCTGGCCGGCCTGCCGAACGGGCCCATGGGTGCGAGCGGCGCTGCCCTGCTGGCCGTGCCGGTGCTGGCCGCGATGGCGGCGGGCTGGCTGCTGACCCGGCGGCTGATGGGCGTGCACCACGTCGTGGACGGGCATCTGCGCGACAACCGGCGAGCCGTGCGCCCGGGCGAGGCGCTGCCCGCCGAGCCGGCCTGGTCGCTGGTGCTGGGCTCGGCGCTGCTCGCCGGTCCGGTGGCGGGCCTGGTCCTGGGCGTGCTGGCCTGGTTGTCCGGCGGGCCGCTCGGCGACGGCCGGATGGCGGAGATCGGCCCGGTGCCGTGGCATGTCGCCCTGATCGCGACCACGGTCGTCGGGGTGTCGAGCTGCATCGGCGCGGCGGCCGGGCGGGCGTTCCGGGCCCCGGTCCACAAGTAGAACTGGTCCACCAGGAGAGTTACAGAAAACGGGGTGGCCACTCCGGTGTGATCCAGAGCAGCCACCCGCATCGAGCCGCGTCAGCGGTTCAGGTAGGTGCTCCAGTCGAAGTTCCGCACGGTGAACGACAGGATGATGAGGGCGATTCCCAGCACGGCGCCGATCGCGCCGCAGATGAGACCGGCCTGAGCCTGGCCGCGGTTGTTGGCGAACCCGCTGTCGGCCTTCTGGCGTCCGAGGTAGCCGAGGATCGCGCCGGCGATGCCGACCGGAATTCCGAGGTAGAAGCAGCACGCGAGGGGGATCGAGATGATGCCGAGGATCATTCCGACGAGACCCATGGTGTTGTTCGGCGCGGCGGGTCCCCCGGCGGGTGGGCCGTAGTTGGGCGGTGGGGTCACGGCGAATCCTCCAGATAGTTCCGCCCTGAGGCGGTGAAATGCGGATCGAGGCGCCCCCGTAGCCTCACGCGGGCGGGCGCAGCCTAACCGATGATCAGCCCTTACCGCTGCCCACAAAGTGGTCGGGGTGCGCCGCCGACGGCCGGGCCGCGTCGGCTGACGGCTTCGCCGCCTCAGGTAGGGTGCTCGCGTGACAGACCCCGCGCCCGCCCGGCTGGTCGTCCTCGTCTCCGGCTCCGGCAGCAATCTGCAGGCCCTTCTCGACGCCTCCGCGGACCCCGCGTACGGCGCGAAGGTGGTCGCCGTCGGCGCCGACCGGGACGGAATCGCCGGCCTCGACCGTGCCTCGGCCGCTGGAGTGCCCACCTTCGTGGACTCCGTGAAGGCCTATCCGACCCGGGACGACTGGGATGCCGCTCTGGCCGCGCACGTCGCGGCGTACGAGCCCGATCTGGTGATTTCGGCCGGCTTCCTCAAGCTCGTCGGCAAGCGGTTCCTGGCCGCGTTCGGCGACCGGTACGTCAACACCCACAACGCGCTGCTTCCGGCGTTCCCGGGCATCCACGGCCCCCGCGACGCCCTGGCCTACGGCGTGAAGATCGCCGGCGCGACCCTCTTCTTCGTCGACGCCGGAGTCGACACCGGACCCATCATCGCCCAGGTCAGCGTGCCCGTCCTCGACGACGACACGGAGGAGGCGCTGACCGAGCGGATCAAGGAAGCCGAACGCCGGCAGCTCGTCGACTACGTCGGCCGGCTGGTGCGCGACGGTTGGACCATCACGGACAGGAAGGTCACCATCCCATGACCGAGCGCAGCGAGGGCGTCATCAAGCTCAGCCCGGCCGTGCCTCATGACGGCGCGGAGCGAAGCGGAGTGCCGGCATGAGCGGGGACGGTCGCCGCCCGATTGGGCGGGCTCTGCTCAGCGTGTATGACAAGACCGGCCTGGTCGAGCTCGCGCAGGCGCTGCACGCCGCAGGGGTGCAGATCGTCTCCACCGGTTCGACCGCCTCGATGGTCGAGGGAGCCGGCGTGCCGGTGACCCGGGTGGAGGAGCTGACCGGCTTCCCGGAGTGCCTCGACGGGCGGGTCAAGACCCTGCACCCGCGGGTCCACGCCGGCCTGCTCGCCGACCTGCGCCTGCCCGACCACGAGCGGCAGCTCGCCGAGCTCGACATCGCGCCTTTTGACCTGCTGGTGAGCAATCTGTATCCGTTCACCCAGACGGTGGCCTCGGGCGCGAGCGTGGACGAGTGCGTCGAGCAGATCGACATCGGTGGGCCGGCGATGGTGCGGGCGGCGGCGAAGAACCATCCGTCGGTGGCGGTGGTGACGGCCGTGGCGGCGTACCCGCTGATCCTCGACGCCCTGCGGGACGGCGGTTTCACGCTGACGCAGCGCAAAATGCTCGCCGCTCGCGCCTTCGCCGACATCGCGGAGTACGACGTCGCGGTCGCCAACTGGTGTGCCACCACGCTGGCGCCGCAGGAGTGGCCGGAGTTCGCCGGGCTCGCCCTCCAGCGGGAGAGCGCCCTGCGCTACGGCGAGAACCCGCACCAGCAGGCGGCCCTCTACACCGACCCGAACGCGCCCGCCGGGCTCGCGCAGGCGGAGCAGTTGCACGGCAAGGAGATGTCGTACAACAACTACGTCGACGCGGACGCGGCCTGGCGCAGCGCCAACGACTTCACCGAGCCGTGCGTCGCGATCATCAAGCACGCCAACCCGTGCGGCATCGCGATCGGCGCGGACGTGGCCGACGCGCACCGCAAGGCGCACGCGTGTGACCCGGTGTCGGCGTTCGGCGGGGTCATCGCGGTCAACCGGGAGGTGACCGCGGAACTGGCGAAGCAGCTCGACGGCATCTTCACCGAGGTGATCGTCGCGCCGTCGTTCGCGGCGGACGCGCTGGCGATCTTCCAGGAGAAGAAGAACCTGCGGGTGCTCGTCGCACCGGCCTGGAGCCCGCCGCCCGCGGAGGTCAAGCAGATCGGCGGCGGCATGCTGGTGCAGCTGGCCGACCGGATCGACGCCGAGGGCGACAACCCGGCGAACTGGACCCTGGCGACCGGCGAGGCGGCCTCCGCGGAGGACCTGCGCGACCTGGCGTTCGCCTGGCGGGCCGTCCGCTCGGTGAAGAGCAACGCGATCCTGCTCGCCCACGACGGCGCCACCGTCGGCGTCGGGATGGGACAGGTCAACCGGGTCGACTCGGCGCACCTCGCGGTCAACCGGGCCGGCACCGACCGGGCGAAGGGCAGCGTGGCCGCGTCGGACGCGTTCTTCCCCTTCCCGGACGGGCTCGAGGTGCTGATCGCGGCCGGGGTGAAGGCCGTGGTGCAGCCCGGCGGCTCGATCCGCGACAACCTGGTCATCGAGGCGGCCGAGAAGGCCGGGCTCACCGTCTATCTGACCGGCACCCGGCACTTCTACCACTGACGTGGAGGCGCCGAGCATCAGCGGCCAAACCTTCTCCGGGAAGGACTGGGCGCTCGCCGAGGTGGAACGCGCGGTCTACGAGGACTGCGCGTTCCACGACGTCGACTGGTCGGAGGCCCGGCTCTCGGGCTGCACGTTCCTGCGCTGCGAGTTCGGCAACATCCGGTTCAACGCGACCGAGCTGAGCAGCTGCGCGATCCTGCAGTCCACGCTGCGACGGTGCAATTTCTTCGACGCGACGCTGACCGAGTGCAAGCTCACGGGTACGCAGTTCTCCGACTGCGATCTGCGTCCCCTGACCGTCGACGGCGGCGACTGGTCCTTCGTGTCGCTGCGCGGCGCGAACCTGACCGCCGTGTCGCTGGCCGGGCTGCGGCTGCACGAGGCCGATCTCGAGGGCGCCAACCTCACCCGCGCCGATCTGCGCGGCGCCGACCTGTCCGCCGCCCGGCTCAGGGACGCGGTGCTCAAGGGTGCCGACCTGCGCGGTGCCGATCTCGACGCGGTGGCCCTCCGTGAGGTCGATCTGACCGGCGCGAAGATCGACATCGCCCAGGCGGGGCTGTTCGCCCAGGCACACGGCGCCGTCATCGGATAGCCCGGAGTGGCTTACCTCGCCCGATGAGGCCCTACCCGGTATAGCGGCCCCAACCGACTGATACGGTCGCCGAAAAAGCCGTCCCGCCGACTGGGAGTTGAGCAATGGGCAAGAAGGTCACCGTCGTAGGCGCCGGATTCTACGGGTCCACGACCGCACAGCGTCTCGCCGAGTACGACATCTTCGAGACCGTGGTGCTCACCGACATCATCGAGGGCAAGCCCGCCGGCCTGGCGCTCGACATGAACCAGTCCCGGCCGATCGAGGGCTTCGAGACCAAGATCGTCGGTGCCACCACCGGCCCGAACGGCGAGGGCTACGAGGCCATCGAGGGCTCCGACGTCGTGGTCATCACGGCCGGTCTGCCGCGCAAGCCGGGCATGAGCCGCATGGACCTGCTCGAGGTCAACGCCAAGATCGTGCGCCAGGTGGCGGAGAACGTCGCCAAGTACGCCCCGAACGCCGTCGTGATCGTCGTCTCCAACCCGGTCGACGAGATGACCGCGCTGGCCCAGATCGCCACCCAGTTCCCCAAGAACCGGGTCTTCGGCCAGGCCGGCGTGCTCGACACCGCCCGCTTCACCAACTCGATCGCCGAGACCCTGAACGTCCCGGTGGGAAGCGTCAAGGCGCTGACCCTCGGCTCGCACGGCGACACCATGGTGCCGGTCCCGTCGCGCTGCACCGTCGACGGCAAGCCGCTCGCCGACCTGCTGCCGGCCGAGAAGATCGAAGAGCTCGTCGTTCGCACCCGCAACGGTGGCGCCGAGGTGGTCGCGCTGCTCAAGACCGGCTCGGCGTACTACGCCCCGTCGGCCGCCGCGGCCCGCATGGCCAAGGCCGTGGTCGAGGACTCCGGCGTGGTCATGCCGGTCTGCGCCTGGGTCGACGGCGAGTACGGCATCTCGGGTGTCTACCTGGGTGTCGAGGCCGAGATCGGCGCCACGGGCATCAAGAAGATCGTCGAGGAGAAGCTGACCGACACCGAGATCGCCGGTCTCAAGGAGGCCGCCGAGGCCGTCCGCGCCAAGCAGGCGGACGTCGCCGACCTCTGATCGTCGCTGCACGAAAGGCCGGGCCCGAACGGGTCCGGCCTTTTTTGCGCGGTTCAGGCGTGCGCGATGCCCAGGCCGATGAGGATGAGACTGAGACCGGCGGCCAGCACGGTGACCGTCGACGCGGCAGCGCGTTCCGACGACGGCTCGCGCAACACGCAGGCGGCGGCCGGAATGACGGCGGCGGCCACGAGGAGCAAGCTGTTGATGGTGACCGCGAGCAGCAGCGCCGCCACGGCTGCCGTGACGAGGATGATCCTGGTCACGGGCGTCGTGGGACGTTCGTCACGGTGCTCGGAATGAGTCATCGGAAAACAGCGTAGAACCCTCGCGCCAGGCCGGGCCCGGCGGCGAGCGTCAACCGACAGGCAGTACGCTCGTACTGCTAAATACATGTCCCGGGAGAGGAGCGCCGGTCGATGGCGAAAATCAAGGTCAACAACCCGGTCGTGGAGCTCGACGGCGACGAGATGACCCGGATCATCTGGAAGCAGATCCGTGAGCAGTTGATCCTGCCCTACCTCGACGTCGACCTCGAGTACTACGACCTCTCGATCCAGCACCGCGATGAGACCGACGACCAGGTCACCATCGACTCGGCCAACGCCATCAAGCGGCACGGCGTCGGCGTCAAGTGCGCGACGATCACCCCGGACGAGGCCCGCGTCGACGAGTTCGGCCTGAAGAAGATGTGGCGGTCGCCGAACGGCACCATCCGCAACATCCTCGGCGGCGTCGTCTTCCGCGAGCCCATCATCATGTCGAACGTCCCCCGGCTGGTACCCAGCTGGACCAAGCCGATCATCATCGGCCGCCACGCGCACGGCGACCAGTACAAGGCGACCGACTTCGTCGTGCCCAGCGCCGGCAAGCTGACCGTCACCTTCACCCCCGAGGACGGCTCGGCGCCGATGGAGTTCCACGTCGCCGACTACCCGGGCGGCGGCGTCGCGATGGCGATGTACAACTACGACGAGTCGATCCGCGACTTCGCGCGCGCCTCGTTCCGCTACGGCCTGGCCCGCGACTACCCGGTCTACCTGTCGACCAAGAACACGATCCTGAAGGCGTACGACGGGCGCTTCAAGGACCTGTTCGCGGAGATCTTCGAGACCGAGTTCGCCGAGGACTTCAAGAAGGCCGGCCTCACCTACGAGCACCGCCTGATCGACGACATGGTCGCCGCCGCGATGAAGTGGGAGGGCGGCTACGTCTGGGCCTGCAAGAACTACGACGGCGACGTGCAGTCCGACACGGTCGCCCAGGGCTTCGGCTCGCTCGGCCTGATGACCTCGGTGCTGATGACCCCGGACGGCAAGACCGTCGAGGCCGAGGCCGCCCACGGCACGGTCACCCGGCACTACCGGCAGTGGCAGAAGGGCGAGAAGACCTCGACCAACCCGATCGCCTCGATCTTCGCCTGGACCGGCGGCCTCAAGCACCGCGGCAAGCTCGACGGCACCCCGGCGGTCACCGAGTTCGCCGAGACCCTGGAGCAGATCTGCGTCTCCACGGTCGAGGGTGGCCAGATGACCAAGGACCTGGCACTGCTCATCGGCCGGGACGCCCCGTGGCTGACCACCGACGAGTTCATGAACGCACTGGACGAGAACCTGGCCCGCAAGCTGGCTTCCTGACCACTGCCCACGCACAGAGGCCTTCCGGCACACAGCCGGAGGGCCTTCGTGCGTTCCGGGGAAGGCATGTCCCCGGGTGGAAAGTGGGAGCGGATCCGGCGAAAGTGGTCCGTCACCCGAATGTGATGTTTAGGATCCGTAACCAGGGGAAAGCGCGCCTCGTTTCACCTAACAGAACGGATGACGGTCGCCACGCACGAGGAGTCGCCCGCCGGTCCGGCTTGCCTTGTCCCGGGCGCCGATCGGTATCCCCGTGAAGGTGGTGGCCAGTAGGCGCCAGAGCCTGCCGTCCCTTCCCTGCGGGGGGCCTTGTCCCGGGCCCCCCGCCCCCTAATGTCGGTCAGAGGGCTTCGCGCAGGAGGTGGGCGGCGCGTTCTGGGGTTACGTCGTTGATGAAGGCGCCCATGGCTGATTCGGAGCCGGCCAGGTATTTCAGTTTGTCGGTGGCTCGGCGGATGCTGAAGAGCTGCAGGTGCAGGTAGCCCAGGTCTCGGCCTTCGCCGACGACGGCCTGGTGCCAGGCCGCGATGTAGGGCATCGGCCGGTCGAACAGGGCGTCGAAGCGGTTCAGGACATCCAGGTACAGCGGCGCGAAGGCGTCCCGTTCCTGGGGTGTCAGGGCTGGGATGTCGGGGACGTGGCGGTGGGGGGCGAGCTGCACCTCGTACGGCCAGCGGGACGCCGCCGGCACGTAGGCGGTCCAGTGTTCGTTGGCGCCGACGACTCTGATCTCCGCCCGGCGCTCCGCCGCGAGGACGTCGGCGTAGAGGTTGCGGCCGCCGGTGCGTTCGGCGTGGCGGCGGGCGGCCGCGAGCATCGCCGTGGTCCGGGGCGGCACCATCGGGTACGCGTAGATCTGGCCGTGCGGGTGGCTGAGCGTCACTCCTATCTCGACACCCCGGTTCTCGAACGGGAAAACCTGCGCCACACCCGGCAGTGCCGACATCTGTGCGGTGCGATCCGCCAGCGCGTCGAGCACTGTGCGGACGCGTTGCGGAGACAGCGCCGCGAAGGAGGTGTGGTGGTCGCTGGTGAAGCAGACCACCTCGCACCGGCCCACCGCCGGCCGGACCGGGACCTGGTCCGTCAGCCGCGTGATCTCGTCGGCCACGACCCGGTCGCTGAACGACGGGAACTGGTTCTCGAACACCGCAACGTCGTAGTCCGGCGCCGGGATCTCGCTGGCGAAGTCCGGTGTGGACGGGCACAGCGGGCACTTGTCCGTCGGCGGCAGGAACGTGCGGGTCTGGCGGTGGGCCGCGACTGCCACCCATTCGTCGACGAGCGGGTCGTAACGCAGTTGCGAGGTCGGCGGCGGGGGTGGCAGGTCGCGGGTGTCCGGCTGGCCGGTGCGGTCCGCGGCCGGGTTCTCGTCGAAGTAGATCAACTCCCGGCCGTCCGACAGCGTGATCGCCGTCCGCCGGCCGATCACGATCCGCTCACCACCACGAGCTCGCGCACCTGTTCGGACAGGATCGCGCGGGCGGTCTCGTCGAGTTCGTCGTCGGTGATCAGCACGTCGGCGCGGTGCAGCGCGACGATCGACGAGATGCCGACCGTACCCCACTTCGTGTGGTCGGCCAGCACCACGAGTCGTTCCGCCGCGTCCACCAGGGCGCGGTTGACGTCCGCCTCCATGAGGTTGGGCGTGGTGTAGCCGGCGCGTTCGCTCATGCCGTGCACGCCCAGGAACAGCATGTCGAGGTGCAGGGTGCCGATGGCCGCCACCGCCACCGGGCCGACCAGGGCGTCCGACGGCGTGCGCGTGCCGCCGGTCAGGATCACGGTCTGGTCGGGGCGTCCGGCGCGGTAGAAGACGTCCGCGACCGGGATGGAGTTGGTGACCACGGTCAGGTCGGGCACGTCGACGAGCCGCTGGGCGAGCTCGGCGGTCGTGGTGCCGGCCGAGAGCGCGATCGCGTCGCCGGGCGAGACCATGGCGGCCGCGCGCATCGCCATGGCGGCCTTCTCGGCGCGCTGGCGTACCGACTTGGCCGCGAAGCCCGGCTCGTGCGTCGAACCTGGACTTACCGTGGTCGCGCCACCGTGTACCTTCGCGAGAAGGCCGCGGTCGGCGAGGGACTCCAGGTCGCGGCGGATGGTCATGTCGGATACGCCGTACTCGGTGGCGAGCTCGCTGACCCGGACGCCGCCGGCCGCCCGGACCCGGTCGAGGATCGCCGCTTGGCGCTGCTGGGCGAGCATCAGCGGCTCGCCGGCTTGAACCGCACTATTTCGAACACGTGCGAACACTACCCGCCGATCGGGTGTGCGCGAAAGAGTGTGTTAGATCCCTCGTCCCCGTTTGTGCAAGGCGGAGAGGACATTTTCCACCTTCACGGCTCCGGTCATCGCCGCCAGCGCGATCGCCGTCCGCGGTTCCTTCCAGTTCGCGCGTACCGCCTCCTTGCTGAACTGCCAGGCCTGCGAACGGTTGCCGGTCGCCGCCGACCAGCAGGCGAGCTGCCCGTAGACCCGGGCCGCGCCGGGACGGCAGCCGCTGATCTCCGGATGGCGTTGCATCATCCAGCGCAGCGAGGAGATCTTCGTCGCGTACTCGTACGCATAATGCGAGGTCCGGCCCCACAGCACCCGGACCAGCGGCTCGTCGAGGTGCACGATCGGCCTGCGCCGGGCCGCGCGCAGCAGCAGGTCCCAGTCCTCGTTCTGGCTGCCCGGCGCGTCCTCGGCGACCAGGCCGATGGCGTCGGTGCCGAGGGCCTCCCGACGCACGAGGAACGACGACGAGTGCAGCATCGCCATCCGGGAGCGGGCCAGCTCGTCGACGGTAACCCGGCTGTGCCCGGCCAGTCGTGGCGTGCACTTGCCCTCGTACTCCACCTCGATCGCACACGTGGCGAACTCGGCGTCCGGCTCGGCCACCAGGGCGGCGACCTGGCGGCGCAGCTTGTCCGGCGCCCAGCGGTCGTCGTCGTCGCAGAACGCCACGAGCTCGGTGTCCAGGGCCAGGATGCCGGTGTTGCGGGCACCGGCCAGGCCGGAGGTGCGCCAGTTGGTCAGCACCAGGACCTGGACGCCCTCGGTGCAGGCGAGCAGGTAGTCGGGCTCGGTCTGGTCGTAGACGACGACGACCTTGATCTCGCCGGGGTAGTGCTGCTCGCGGACCGCGGCGATCGCCTTGCGGACCAGCTCGGGGCGGTTGCGGGTGGGGATCACGACGCCTACGGACGGCCAGTTCATCACGCCTCCTGAGGTGCTTCTGCGGGGTTGAGCGGGTAGCCGTACGCGCGCAGCATCGGTGCGCACACCGCGCCGACGAGCCGCCGCTGGTTGTTGGGGAGGGCGCGGACCCACGCGTCGTCGCGGCGCAGCGGCAGCCGCCCGACCGTGAAGCGCATCGGGTTGCCGGCGGCGCTGTGGCTCACGCCCAGGTCCGCGTATCCATCGCCGAGGAAGCCGAGGCCGGCCTCGTCGACCGGCACGCCGGCGTAGTCGGCGAGCTCGCGCAGGGCCGCCCGCGGGTCGGAGAGAAACTGCTCGTAGCGGATGCGCCGGACCGGAACTCCGCGCCGGGCCAGCAGCCCGAAGGCCGCGTTGTGCGCGTTCCAGAGCATGGCCGAGCGGCCGGGGGAGTAGCGGGTCATCTCCTCGCCGCCGTCGGCTTCCGGGCGGGTGACGGTCTTGGTCCAGGAGTACGCCACCCCGCGGGCGTCCCGCACCACGTGCACGACCCGCAGGTCCACGTCGTCCGCCCAGCGCAGGACGTGGGCGAGGGCGCTGTGCTTGGACGAGTCGACGACGACCTCCGCGCCGGAGACCTCGGCCGCGGCCGCGTACACCCGGGTGTAGAAGGTCGCGTATTCGCGTACGTCGGCGAGCTGGGCGGCGGGGAGTTGGGCGGCGGCGAGGCGGGGGATGAAGCGGGTGCGCTCGACAGCGTCGCGCAGCGCGTGCACGCGGTCGACGTCCACGTTGTGCCAGCCGCCGTACGCCTGCTCGCCGACTCGCCTCCAGAACGTGCAGGCGGCGAACCGGGCGCCGCAGCCGCACCGCTCGTTGTCCCGGATGTCGCGCTGCCAGAGGTGGACGATCTCGCCGAGGGTGCATACCGAGGGCAGTTCGCCGAGAAGCCGCTCGACGAGAGTCGTTCCGCTTCGTCCTAATCCGCCCAGATACACGACTCGTGCCACTTCTGACCGCCTTCGCTCGTTTCGCTCCTATAACGAGCGAACAAGCCTGAAGGAGGCGTTGGGTGGTCATCGAGGCTTTCGACCGAGTCCAGCTTGACGGTACGGGGTTCGACCCGGTCACCGAGGGCGAGGTGGTGGCCCTGGTCCGGGAGGCGATCATGGCTGGCCGCGGCGGCCGGATCGTCACACCGAACATCGACATCCTGCGGCAGTCGCGCGGGGACGACCGGGTCCGCGGCTACCTCGCCGACGCCAACCTCATCGTGGCCGACGGCATGCCGCTCGTCTGGGCGAGCAAGCTGAGCGGCACGCCGCTGCCCGAACGGGTCGCGGGCAGCAGTCTCATCTGGTCACTGTCGCGCGGCCTCGGGCACGACGGCCGGTCGATCTTCGTCATCGGCGGCACGCCGGAGTCCGACGGGGTCCAGGACGGCGCCACCCGGGCCGCGGACCGGCTCGCCGCCGAGTGCCCGGGCCTGCGCGTCGCCGGCACGCTCTGCCCGCCCTTCGGCTTCGAGGCCGACGAGCGGGCGTACGCGGACTTCCGGGCGAAGGTCGCCGGCGCCGAACCCGACCTGGTCTTCGTCGGCCTGGGCTTCCCGAAGCAGGAGGAGGTCATCACCCGGCTGCGGGAGACCATGCCCGATGCGTGGTTCGTGGGATGCGGGGCGGCGGTCAACTTCGTCGCCGGCGACGTGGAGCGGGCACCACGCTGGATGCAGCGCACCGGACTGGAGTGGGCGCACCGGCTCGGCACCGAACCGCGCCGGCTGGCCGGGCGTTACCTCAAGCACGACGCACCGTACGCGCTGCGGCTGCTGGCCCAGGCCCGCCGGCGGTCTCACTCCGGATTGAAGTAGGGGTCCTTGGTCAGTTTGGTGAAGGCCTGGAACGCGGGCCGGTCCCCGGTGAGCTGGAACTGCTGCTTCGGCCCGTTGCCCTCGGGATCGGACTCGAAGTAGACGACCGCCTTGATCTGCGGGTTGGCCTTGAAAGTGCGCTGGGCGTCGCGCAACCAGGCCGCCCGCCCCGCCGGCCCCCACGCCTTCGCCACGCCGAACTCGCCGATGATGATCGGCTTGGGGCGTTGCGCGGCCCACTGCAGGAACGGGCCCATGAGCTGGCCGATCGGCTGGAAGAGGTTGCCGGCGTAAACGTCCACACAGGTCCAGTCGACCTGGTCGTCGCCCGGGTAGAAGGCCGGGGCGTCGCCGCGGATGAAGCCCTCGGCGGTCGGGCACCAGACCCAGGAGACGTTCTTCGTACGCTCCTGAGCGAAGATCGCCCGGATGTGTCTGTACGCGGCGATGTAGTCCTCGCCGGACCACATCGTCGCCCGCAGGTTGGGCCTGTCCATCTCCCAGCGGATCCGCAGCAGCAGCGGCTTCTTCACCTTGCGGATCGCGCGGGCCTGTTGGCGGATCAGCCGGTCGTGCTCGCCCGCCACGATCGACCGGTTGTCGCCGGTCGCCCAGCTCACCATCAGCGTGGCGTCCTGGTCCAGGAATTCCGCGTCCGACTCGGTGCCGACCAACTGCTCGAAGCGACGGTACGTGTTGACGATGTCCAGCCGCCGGCCGAGGTCGCGTTCGAGGCCGCCCACGGCCTCCACCCGGCCCGCATGGGTCATCGCCTCCGGCTTGATCCACGCGCCCAGGTACGCACCGGTCGACGGCGCCTCGAACGGGCCCGCCTCGAACGGGCCCGGGTGCACCGCGACCGCCGTCGGCGGGCTCGTCAGGTCGGGCGACGGCGTCGGCTCGGGCTCGGCCCGCCGGTGCGAGGTGCAGCCGGCGAGCACGAGCGCGATCAGCCCCAGCAGGGCGCAAGCGCGGCGCACGGCCCCTACGCCTTCCGGCGTGCCGTGTAGAGCACGTTGACCGCGAACCCGTCCGTGCCGGGCAGCGCGCGTGCCGCCGCGTCCGCGGCACGGGCCAGCGGGTTTTTGTTCAGCGACTCGGTGAGCATGGAGAAGCCGCGCCGTTCGACGATCTCGAAGCCGTGCAGGTCGAGCAGCCGCTCGACGTCGGCGTGGGACAGTTCCGCGAACCAGCGCTCACCGGAGTGCCGCCGGGCCCGCAGGTGCCGCAGGGAGCCGGCGTTGCCGTGGTTCTCCACCACGAGCACGCCGGCGTCCGGGGTCGGCAGTGCCTTCGCGGCGAAGGCGATGGCCCGCTCCCGCACCGCCTCGTCGACGTTGAGCAGCAGCCGGAACATGGTGACGATCGCCGGGTGGCCGGCCGGCACGGGGTTCGGCACCGGGCCGTCCGAGGGGATCTGGTGCCACTGCGCCCGCGAACCGACCTCTTCGGCCTTGGCCATCATCTCGGCCGAGGTGTCGTAGCCGTGTGCCTCGCGGACCATGCCGTGCAGGGTGCGGATCGCGCGTCCCGTCCCGCAGGCGAAGTCGTGCTGGGCCGGCAGCCGCGGGCCGAACTCCCGCTGCACGAGCTTGCGCAGGTACGCCCGCTGCCGCTCGTTGATCTGGGACGCGTAGCTGTCCGGCGCGTACGTGACGTGCTCGTACTTGTCGACGGCGTCGGCGTCCTGGAACACCTTGGTGTATTCGGTGGTCAATCGATCCTCCTTGGGATGAGCTTGCGAGGCTTGAAGGCGTCGAGCGCGAGCCGGTGGCGCAGCAGCCAGGCGCCGGCGCCGAACGTGGCCACGGCGAGGCCGCACGCGAGCGCGAGGACGGCCGGGCCGGCACCGGCCATCGCGATCACCGCTCTCGGGAGCACGCCGAAGCACGCGACCGACAGCGCGGCGGCGGCGAGCGTTCCCCGGCCGAACGGGTGCAGCCGTGCCACCCGGCCGATCTGCGCGAGCGGCAGCAGGTTGTTGACGACCAGCGCGCAGGCCAGGGCGATCGCCGCGCCCAGCGCGCCGTACCGGGGAATCAGGAGCACGTCCAGACCGACCGTGACGACCAGGGCGATCAGGACGTTGACGAGGTTCCACGAGGTGCGCCCGGCCATGGCGAGCACCATGTCGACCATGCCGCAGCCGGTGGCGACGAGCATCGCGCAGGCCAGCACGACCACCACCGGCGCGCCGGAGCGGTAACCAGCGCCGAACAGTCCTAGATAGACCGGCGCGAAGAGGATCACCAGAAAGTTGATCGGCCAGGTCACCAGCACGAGCCAGCCGGTCGCGGTCTGGTAGAGGTGGTTGGCGGTCTCGCGATCGCCGACCGCCAGCGCCTCCGCGAGCCGCGGCTGCACCGACTGGGAGATGGCCTGGTTGGCGAGCTGGATCAGCACGACAAAGCGCCCGGCGACCGCGTAGACGGCGGCCGACGCCAGCCCGCCGAGCGCCGCCACCAGCAGCACGTCGACGCGTTGCAGGGCCAGCTGCGCGACGCTGGCCAGGGCGCGCGGCCCGGTGAACCGCCAGAAGTCGCGCCGCAGGTCGAGGCGTTCGCTGCGCCGGGTGCGGAAGCGCTCGGGCTTGCCGGCCAGGTAGATCCGCCGCAACGCCACGGCGGCCAGGATGGTGACCGGCAGGTAGGGCGCCGCCCAGGCGAGGGCGAACGTGGGCAACTTGACGCCGATCCAGAGCGTGGCCACCCCGGCCGCGCCGACGCACAGCAACTGCAGCGTGCTGCGCAGGACGCGGTCGAGGGTCACGGTCGGGCGCATGGCCTTGTAGCCGCGGGTGGCCGTCAGCAGCGCGTCGGCCATGGCCTGCAGGGGCAGGAACAGTGCGAGGATCCGCAGGCCGGCGGTGTGCTCGGCGACCACCTGCGGTGACTCGGCGGCGGTCAGGTGCGCGATGGCGGGCGCCGCGACCCACATCGCGGCGCCCAGCAGCGTGGCCAGCACCAGCACCGGCGTCAGGCCGGTTCGCAGGCACGCGCCGAGCAGGTGCTCGCGACCGGTGGCCCGCAACCGCGCGAGCCAGTAGACGAGGCCGGTCTGGGTGCCCAACTTCGCCAGACCTCCGACGAGGATGAACGCCGCGGTGGCCGAGAAGAAGGCACCCGCCTGCTCGGCGCCGAGACTGCGCGCGACGACCCACGTGACGACAACGCCGGTGCCGCCCGCCAGCGCGGAGCCGGCCATGTTCGCCAGGCCCCCGCGGGCGGCCCCCCGGGCGCCCTTCCTCGCCGGGGCCTCCTCGGCGACCACGGTCATGAGGAGCGCCAGATGGGTACGCGGCCCAGCCACGTCATCAACGCCTCGTCGTGCGAGGCGTAGTGGCTGGCCAGTTCCCGGCGGATACCGGGGTCCATGTCGGACTGTCGGGGCCGGGCGTTGTGCCGTTCGAAGGCCGGGTGGCCGAGGTTGATCGGCAGGCCGAGGAACGCGCACACCTCGTCGTAGACCTGCTCGGGCTCGCGGAAGAACCGCTCGCTCTCCACCACGTGGATGCGCTCCCGGCCGACGTGCTGCGCCATCACGCTCAGATAGCGGGCGTACTCGCCCCGGGCACGGTAGGCCTGGTGCTGGTGCGCGAACGAGTAGTACGCCGGGTCCGCCGCGAGCTTCTCCTCCTGCCGGTGCAGCCGGGCCGGCTCGAGGGCCAGGGCGTTGCCGAAGTTGCGTTCCCGCTCGAAGCCCCGCGCCACCTCGTGGTGGTGCTGCGAGTACGCCCGTTCCACCGGGTCGCGGACCAGCACCACGAGCTTCGTGGCGGGCAGATCGGCGGCGATCCGCGCGGTGGCCTGCGGGTGGTACATGTAGTACGGGCTCGACTCGAACGTCTGCGCCGGGACGCCGTACTCATCGTGGATCTTGTCGGCCTGGCGCAGCGTGGGGAAGTGCGCCTTGTACCAGGACATGCCGCGCTCGTACGACACGTCGAAGTAGTGCACCCCCTTGTGCAGCACGGCCTTGAGCACCGCCGGATGCTCGGCGAGCGCCCGGTAGAGCGACGTGGTGCCGCAGCGTTGTCCGCCGCAGATCAGGAACGACGGCGTCATCCGGCTGGGCGCGGTCAGCCTGCCGTAGGAACGCGACCCCAGGTGCACGACCCGTTTGACGGGCGCGGGAACCTTGCGAACATCCATCAGAGTTCTTCGACCCTTCGAATCAGTACGGGCAGCAGCCAGGTCCCCAACACACCGAGGCGGGCGCCCGCCTCGGCCTGCCGGTCGGTCAGGTAGCGGGCGGCGAGATCGACGAGATAGAGCAGAGCGGTCAGCTCCCGGGCCTCTGGCGCGACGCCGAACGGCTGGAGCAGCTCGCCGGCGCGGCGTACGGTGGCCTCCACCGCACCGGCCGCGTCCCCGCTGGACTGGATGCGCCGCTGGAGCTCGTGGTGGATGGCGTCGAAGCCGACCGGCACGCCCTTGGCGAACCGCTCCCAGTCCCAGACCAGCAGCGCGTCGGCGAGGTTCGCCATGTTCCATGGTGCCCAGTCGCCATGCCAGGCCCCGTAGCGCAGGGTGACGTTGGCGTGCGCCGCGAGCATCTCGGCGGCTGATGCCAGGGCGACGCCCTCGGGGCGGTCGGCCACCGCTGTCAGGCGTCCGCGCAGCTCCGCCCAGTACGCGCTGCCCACCAGCGTGCCGTTGGTGTACCCGCAGCAGCCGGCGATCTCGAGCATCGCCGAGGTGAGCCGGCGCGGGGTCAGCGGCGAGCGTGGAAGCCACACCGGCAACGCCGACTGGATCAGCACCTGGGAGCCGCGCCACTGCCCGGCATGCAACACCCGGGGCGCGATGAGCTTTTTCAGCCTGAGCGTGTCGAGCGCGGTCAGCGCGGCGGTCTCCGCCCGCACCAGGCGCTGGGTGAGCGGGCCGGTGCCGAGCTTGCCGAAGCCGAACGTCTCGCCGTTGGGGCTGATGAGCTGCAACACCGGCTTGCGGTTGGCCCGGGCGGGTCCGATGTGGATGCTGAGGGACAGGTCCCGGCCGAGTGCCTCGCGCAGGTGGCCGTCGATGCTCTCCGACGCTGGCCCGGTGACCCGCACCCGGTCGCGCAGCAGCACGCTGGAGGCGCCGGTCCGCACGGCGGCCACCACCGCGTCGCGCTTGAGCCGGGCGGCGCGCGACTGCGGCTCGGCATAGCGGCGCACGGCGGCGGCGGCGACTCGGCGGGACGTGGTCGGCACCAGCAGCCGGGGCCGCCGGGCGTCCGGGACGACGAGATACTCGGCGATCGGCTCGCCGCGCCGGTCGTCGGTCGTGCAGGGTGCGGGATAGAGGAGAGCGAGCACCTCGGCCAGATATTGCGTGCGCAGCGCCGCGTCGCCGGCGGTCAGCTCCGCCGGCGCGGTCTTAACGGGCATGTGCGTCCCCCTCGAGGTGATTGCGCCAGAGCAGCGCGTAGGCCAGGAACATGAACGCCAGGGGGGTCGGGATCGCGTTGTACCAGAGCATCGCCGCGAACGAGCTCACGATCGCGGCGCTGCCGGCGATGCCGATTCCGGTGCGGTCCCGTCGGAAGCGCCACAGGCCGTATCCGAAGAACGCCAGGTAGGCGACGGTGCCGACGCTGCCGTGGGCGTACATGAGCTGCCAGAGTTGGCCGTTGCCGCCGACGGTGAAGTTGCCGCAGCGCTCGCATCCCGAGCTTTCGCCCACGGTGATCGAGTTGCGGCCGCCGATCGTGTTGCGGGTCGAGCCGTACCCGATGATCGGCGAGTCGACGAAGCCGTCCAGGGCCCGGTCCACGAGGAACGAGCGCACGCCGTTGGACTTGCCGTTGTCCAGCCGGGCGTCGACGACGTCGCCCAACGGGGTGGCGAGCAGCGCCAGGACGAGACCGGCGGCGGCCAGCGTGACCGCGCCGATGATCCACAGTCGACCCATCAGCACGTACCGGGCCGCCACGTAGCAGACGACGACCCCGATGCCGATCCACAGCCCCCGGTTGAGGGAGACGACCGCGGGCACGATCGCGACCGCGAGACACAGCACCGCGAGCAACTTGGTGCCGGCGCGGCGGGTCGCCCAGGCGGCCACCACGAGCCAGCCCATCAGCAGACAGAAGTTGTTGCCCCAGGTGTTGGTGTAACCCCACGGCGCGGCCGGGCGGGGCTTCTCGCCGCCGACCAGGTCCATGATCTGCGCCGCGTACGGGTGCACCAGCGACTGCACGAAGCCCTTGCCGCGCACGCTGCCCGGCAGCAGCCACTCGACCGGCGAGGTGAACTCGAACCGGCCCGCGACCAGGCCCAGCAGGCCGCCGGCCACCGTCACCACGAACAGCCAACCGAGCAGCTTCACCAGGCGCCGGCGGGGGAGCTCCGCCTCGGTGAGGTTGCCGGTGTAGACGAGCAGGACGGTCAGCGACGCGTACATGCAGAGTCGGTAGACGACCGCGACCAGGCGGTCGCTGGCGTGCTCGACCACCGTCCCGGCCGGATCGGCGCCGAGCGCGGCGATGCTGATGACCACCGCCGCGAGGAACAGCGCCCACCAGCCGAAGCCGGGTGGCAGGCGCAGCGGTCGCCCGGCCGCCCGGCGGCGCAACAGCAACACCAGCATCGGCACGGCCATGATCGGGAAGATCAGGACACCGAGGCCGAGCGCCCACCAGAGGGGATAGAGCGCGAGCACGCTCGCGACCGGCCACGCCGGCAGCCAGGTCGGTCGTTCCGGTGCCGTGCTGTGTGCCGCCCGCTGCGTCGCGCCCGGGACGACCAGGGTCACTTGTCGTCCGGCTTCTCGGTGGTCCTGGCAGCCGGCGCCGTCGGGGACGGTTTGCCCGCGGACGACAGGTCGATCACGGCGGTGACCTCCTCGGTGCCGTCACCCTGCCGCGGCGGCCGGACCGGACCGCCCTGCGGCAGGCGCAGCGGCTGGGTGCGGTCGCCGTCGATCACCGCGGTCTCGGCCGGCTTCTGCGCGCTCAGCGCCACCACCGGCAGATTCTCCTCGGCCGTGGACCGCCGCATGCCGCTGAGCTGCGGCAGCACCACGGCGCCGAGCAGCGGCGTGCCGACCCGGCTGAGCTGTTCGGCCGCGTCGAGCAGGGCGGGCCGCTTCGACCGGCGCAGCTCGACCGCGAGGATGGCGGCGTCCGCGAGGCTGGCCAGGCTCTGCGCGTCGGCGCTGCTGCTGGTCGACGGGGCTTCGATGACGACGTACCCGGTCTGCCGGCGCAGAGCCTCCAGCGTGTCGCGCAGCCGCTGCGACTGCATCAGACCCGCCGCGGTCGCGGCGCCACCGGTCGTGATGACGCGCAGCGACGGGATTCGTGGGGTGCGCTGCATCGCCTTCGCGAGTCCGATGCGGCCGGCGAGCAGGTCGGACAGGCCGGGCATCGCGGAGACCCCGAGCATGCGGGCCAGGGGCGCGGCGTCGACGACGCTGTCCGGCAGGTGCGCGCCGATGAGGACCACGTCGCTTCCCGTACGGGCGAGCGCGGCGGCCAGGTTGGCGGCGACGAGCGTGGTCGCCGAGCCGCGGCTGGCCCCGGTCACGACGATGATCTGATCGCCCGCGCTCAGGCTGGCGAGGATCTCGTTGCGGAGGCGGTTGAAGACCCGGCCGCCCGGACCGTACGGCTGCAGCACGTCGTCGAAGTGCGGGGTCGTGCGCTCGTCCAGCGCGGCGAGCACCGGCACCCGGCCCCGGTCCCGGACGTCGGCGGCGGTCCGCAGCCGGCGGTCGAAGCGCTCCCGGACGAACGCCAGGCCGAGCCCGGCGAGCAGGCCGATCATCGCGCCGCCGGCGATGTTGAGCATCGCGTTCGGGCTGGTCGGCTCCTCCGGCTCGCGGGCGTCGCTGATGATGCTGCCCGCGCCGATGGTGGCCGTGGTCAGCTCGTTGAGCCGGCCGGTGAGGTTGTTGAGCTGATTCTGCGAGTTGCTCCGCAGGCTCTCCAGGTTGCTGCGCTCCGAGCTGCCGCTGGCCGCACGCGCCAGCCGGTTGTTGATGCTCGTCAGAGTCGTGGTGAGCTGCTTGACCTTGAGGTTGAGCGTCTTGATCTGGGTGTCCAACCCGGAGCGCGCGGTCTCCTCCCGGTTGCGCAGGTACGCCTCCGCGAACGCGTGCGACCCGGACTGCGCGTCCTTCGGGTTGTCGGCCTCGAAGCTGATCACGAGCACGGTGGTGTTGGCCGGCACCTCGACCGAGACGCTCTTGGCCAGCTCGATCGGGGAGATGGGGGAGCGCAGCAGCGCCGCCGCCTTCGCCGCCACCGCGCCGGAGCCGACGAGCTGGGCCTCGGTGTCGAGGTTGATCGTGCCCTTGGTGCGGCCACCGGACGCGTTGGTGTCCTGCTCGACGGCCTGGACCAGCACCGAGGTGGCGGATTCGTAGACCCTCGGCAGAGCCTGGGTGACCGCGGCGCCGATGCCGAGGCCGGCGCCGGTGGCGGCGACCACGACCCACCAGTGCCGGCGGAACACCCCCAGGTAGTGGGAGAGGTCGGCGGACACCGGGCGAGTCGCTTCCATCGGTACGGCGGCCCTTTCGCAGGCGGAGTTGTCGGCAATCGGGCGTTTCGCCCCCGAGGGGTAAACGGCCCGTACGCCGATGCGTAACTACTCCGCCTCGACCGGTTACTTCATCTCCGGCTCCACCCAGCCACTGTCCACGAGGTGGGCCAGCACAAGATCGATGGCCTCCGGCACGGTCATGTCCGTGGTGTCGACCACCAGCTCGGCGTCGGTGGGCACCTCGTACGGGTCGTCGACGCCCGTCATGCCCCGGAGCTGGCCGGCTCGGGCACGCGCGTAGAGGCCCTTGCGGTCGCGCTGCTCGCAGACCTCCAAGGGGGTGGCGACGTGCACCAGCACGAAACCGGCCCCGGCGTCGGCGGCCATCCGGCGCACGGCGGCGCGGGCGTCCGCGTACGGCGCGATCGGGCACGCGATCGCCATGCCACGGTGGCGCGCGACCTCGGCCGCCACCCAGCCGATGCGCCGCACGTTGCGGTCCCGGTCGGCTCGGCTGAACCCCAGCCCGGCCGAGAGCTCCCGGCGGACGACGTCGCCGTCGAGGAACGTGATGGTCCGCTCGCCGCTCTCGCGCAGGGTGTCCGCCAACCCTCGGGCGATCGTGGACTTGCCGGAGCCGGAGAAGCCGGTGAAGAAGACGACCAGCCCTCGATGCCGGCGCGGCGGGCGGACCCGGGCCAGCTCCTTGGCCACGGCCGGCGGGGTGTGCCACTCGGGCAGCGGGAAGCCCCGGTCCAGCAGGTCGCCGATCTCCGCGGTGGACATAGCCAGCCGGCGGTTGCGCGGCGGGATGTCGTCGCGCCAGCGCCACTGGCCGTCGCGGTTGTCGTAGGCCAGCTCGCGGGGCACCAGCACCCGCAGGCCACCGCCGGACAGCATGTCGCCCGTGGACAGCACGTGGGTGACGCCGTAGGCGGCGGCGACCCGGGCCCGCAGCAGCGCGTCGCGCATCTCGTCGCCGCGGGTCATCAGCGGGACCGCGACGATGGTGGCCGGTGGCATCCGGTCGCGGGCCGCGAAGATGGCGCGGACCAGCGCCTCCGGGGGCAGTCCCTCGGGGCCCGGGCCGGTCACCGGGATGAAGATCAGCAGGTGGGCGGCCAGGGTGCGGGCGGCGTGCGCGATCTGCGCGAGCTGGGGGCGGTGCAGCGGGCGGTCGGCGATGACGCCGAGGACACGCCCGGGCGGCAGCAGCGCTTTGACCTCTTCGGGGGTGCGGCGCAGGCGCTGGAACGGGCCGTGCCCGCCGTCGCCCATCCGGCGTACCGTGCCGCCGACCGCGAAGTGGCCCTCGGTCGTGGGCCAGGCGTCGGTGATCTCGATGGCGGCCACCGGCGCGCCCTCGGGGTCGGTGAGCACGACCGTGCGCCGCAGCGGGTTGTCGAGGTCGAGGCCGGTGCCGAGCTCGGCGGGGATCTCCAGCGTGACGGCGACGGGCCACGACGTGCCGTCGGCGAGGTGGCCTCGCCGCCGCACGGCCTGGAGATCGGCGCGGCCCAGAAAGCCGGTCAGCGGCGCGTACGCCCCGGCCAGCAGCAGCTCGAGGTCGGCGAGTTCGTGCGCGCGTGGTGTGTACGTCGGCGCGTCACGCATGACGTCCTCGGGCAGCACAGAACCGTCGTTCACCTAAAACTCCCCCTGCAGTGACTTGAGGACAGTTTCGCAGCCGGAGTCCGTGGGGTCGAGCGGGGCTCTTGGTCTGTCCGCTGCTCTGTCCGTTCTCGACTGTGGCGGCGGGTGCCACACCCGTCGGGTAGTCGACAAAAGGGATTTTAGTGTCGATACTGGGCGATCGTGAGACGTGGACCGCGCCGCAGCCGCTTCCTGCACCTCGCCGCCATCACGACCGTCTTCAGCATTTCGGTCGTGGCGACCCTCTCCTGGGCCTGGACCGGCGGTGTCGACCAGATCGGCCTGCCCTACAGCCCGGACCCGGTCGTGCTGCCCGGGCCGGCCGCCACCTCCGCGCCCGGGACGCCCCGGGGGCTGCCGTCGCCCGCCGAGCCGGGCGTGCCGATGCTGCCCGGGATGCCACTGCCCTCGGGCGCGGCGTCGCAGTCGCCGTCGGCGTCGCCCTCCGCCGCCGGGCCCGCGTCCGGAGACCCGGTGGCACCGGCGCCGGCCGGATCCTGCCGTACGGGGGCAAAGCTCGTCCCCACCTGCGGGGTCCTCTGGGGTGTGGCGCCCGGGGCCTTCACGGACGCGCGTGGCAAGGAGGCGCTGGCGACCTTCGAGAAGAAGACCGAGCGGCATCAGGACGTCTATCACGCGTACCACCGGGGCAACACCCAGCTCTTCCCGACGAAGACGGAGATGGCGATCGCCCGTGAGCCGGGCAAGGAACGCATCCTGTTCCTCAACTGGAAGCCGCGGGGCGCGTCCTGGGCCAAGATCGCCAAGGGGGACAAGGCGACGGACAGGTTCCTGGACAAGCTCGCCGACCACATCAAGAAGGAATTCCCGGAGGACTTCTTCTTCACCGTCCATCACGAGGCCGAGGACAACGTCAAGGAGAAGGCGGGCTCCGGTTACACCGCCGCCGACTACGCCCGGATGTTCCGCTACGTCGTGGAGCGGCTGCGCGCGGACGGGGTCGACAACCTGGTGACGGTGCTGGTGCACATGGCGTACGTGCCGCACACCAGCCAGAAGTGGTTCAACGACATGTACCCGGGCGACAACGTCGTGGACTGGATCGGCTTCGACACCTACGCCTACAGCGACCCCGGTTACGGCCACGGCGACTTCGAGGAGCTGCTCAACCGCCAGTCGTCGGCCCGGCCCACCTGGCCCGGCTTCTACAACTGGGCAACCGGGCGGCATCCGGACAAACCGCTGATGGTGGCGGAATGGGGCGTCTGGTCGTCGAAGAAGAACCCGGGCCACAAGGCGGCGTTCTACCGGGAGGTGGGCCGGCAGATCCGGCGGTTCCCGGAGATCCGGGCCATGGTCCACTTCGACACCCCGCACAACCAGGAGGGGCGGGAGTCGTCGGTCGACGCGACGCCGGAGTCGCTGGCGGCGTATCGCAGGCTGGGCAAGCTGCCGGTCTTCCAGGTGGAAGTCGCCTCCGCCCTGCCGTAATAGGTGGTTTGTCCATCACTGTGGGGTTCGACCCCCGCCACGTGGGTGGCGAAAGCCCTGCCGGCGCGGGGCCGGCGGCCGACAATGGGGTTTACACGTTGGCAGCGCGCGCCGGGGCCCGCCCCGGCGGGACGAGAAAGTCGGAACTTCGGTTTCCACAGCGGGTGCCGGCGGCCTAGTACCCAGGTGATGAAGATGCGTGAAGGGAGCCCGGCATGATGCACCCCGACATCGCTGAGCAAGACGACCCCGGCATGTCCGCGGCCGACGCGCTCTGCTTCCTGACTCCCGACCTGCGCCAATTCCTCGCAGACCTCTACGGTGCGCCGGCGTCGATCGCCCAGGCCGCCGTGCAGTTGCTGCCCTTCGGTTCGCGGTCCGCGTTGTTGTCGACGGGCCTCGCCACGGCGGACGGCAGCGGCAGCGGGCCCGCCGGTGAGACCGGGCTGTGGCTGACGACGCTGGGATTCGAGGTCATCGCCGAGGCGGCGATGCCGGCCCAGCCCGACGAGGTCGACCGCCTGACCTCGGTCGCCGCCGCGATCGTCGCCGAGCACAACTCCTGCCGTTAGCCCGGCGCGACGTCAGGCGGTCAGGGCTGAGGTCAGATAGGCCCGGAGCCGGCGCAGCGCCTTGGCCACCCCGGCGTGGCTGAGGCCGAGAGCGTCACCGGTGGTCCGGTTGCTGGGCGCCTCCCCGGTCCGCTGGATGTGGTCGAGCAGGTAGGTCGCCACCTTGACGGCGGTCACGTCCCCGTCGAGGCGGGCCCGCGTCATCGCCCGGCGCAGCATGTCGACCGTCGCCAGGCGGTCGAAGCGGGCCGCCGTGTCGGTGTCGGTGAGGGTGACGGCGGCCTCGGCGCCATCCAGATCGGCCGTGCCCCCCACTCTCTTGACCGTGGCGAATCCGTTGTTCATGGCGATCCTGAGCAGGTAGCCGGTCGGATTGCCGCCCGCGACGAGCAGGCCGCGGCGGGCCGCGTCCAGGAACTGGGTTATCGCCTCGGCGGCGAGATCCTCGATGTCGCCGCGGCCGAGCTGGGTCGAGAACCGCCGTGACAGATAGTCGCGCAGCGCGGAGAACCCCTCCTGGAAGCTGTCCGTGGGAACCTCGCCGTCGGTTTCCAGCAGGGCGCGCACCATGCGCAGCATCGGATCGTCCTGCCTTGTCACCGCGGGCCCGGCCCCCACGCCTGTCTCGACTCCAGCAGGCTGTAGAAGTCCGTCAGGGCGTCCTCGACGGCCTCCTTGGTGAGCTGGCGGGCGGGCGTGCCCAGACTGCGGGCTATCGCCGCGGGCAAGGGCGGCTTGCCGTCGAGCTCGGCGACGTCGAGGTAATAGGTGACGATGCGGAACTCGAGCTCCCGACCGCTGGTCACCAGGTCCCGCATCCCCGCGCGGATCTCCGTCGCGTCGAACTGGCCGTGGAAGACCGTCTCGGCGAACAGGTTGTCGTACTCGTGGCTGCCGGCCGGGATGGTTCCCGCTTCCTTGAGCCAGGCGAGCGCGGCCCGGTTGGCGTCGGCCCGCAGTCCGGTGACCGGCTCGCCCGCGGCGTCCCTCAGCGGGCCGCTGTACCACCTGTTCAGGACGTCGGTCACCAGCGTCTCGATGGACGCGTCGTCGATCCGGTCCGGAAAGCGGTCGCGGACATGCGCGCAGAGGTCCCGCAGGATGCGCTCCGCGGCGGCGGAGCTCAATGACGTCCACGCCGGATCCGGTGGCCGCCCCGCGTGGCGGCCCGACACGCGTCGTTGATCCACCATCGCGAGTCCACCCCGACCCGATAAGTCGTCTATGCCCAGCTTCTAGTTATTCATAGGCAAGCGCCGAGTCTACGGTGAGTTGTAGGGTCTGGACCTGAGATCATATAAACCGCGGAGCAGGTCATGTCCCTTGTCCTGGCAATGCTGACGGCGGCGGTCTTCGCGGTGTTCGGATTCCCCTTCAGCTCCTACCAGTTCTGGCACAGTTGGAGCCGTAAGGGCTTCTTCGTCGGCTTCGCCTGCTACCTGGCGCTAGCCGGGGCGGGCGGCGGATTCGTCGGCTGGCTCCCCGCCCAGCTGGGCATTCTCACGTCGCCGACCGCTAACGGTCTGATCAACGGCGTGATCTTCGGAGTCGCCGGCTCGCTGGCGGTACGCGCCGATTTCGGCGGACGCGGCCCCGCTGGTCCCGCCGGTGCGGCCGGCTCGGCGGAATCCCGGCGGGCCGCATCCTTGATCGGCAAGGGCATCGACTGGACGGCGGCGATGCTCGACCAGGTGGCCCGCAGAAACATGGAGAACTGGGCCAAGAAGCTCTCCGACACCCAGTTGCTGGAGGTCACCCTCGACCTCGTCTACGGGATCGGTGACGCCTCTCCGGCCGCCATCCCGGGTAAGACCAAGCAGGCGACCATCAAGGCGATCACCGAGGCCATGGCGGCCGTCGGAAGCGAGAAACCCGAGCAGCGTGCCGAGGCCCGAGCCCGCCTGACCCAGTTCTGCCTGCACTACCTCTGCGCTCGACGAGCTCCCCAACCGATCGGGAACGCGGTCGTCGCGCAGGGCGGCGAAGCCGGAAACGCGGGGCAGGCGGGCGTCGGGCGCCCGGCCGGTTAGGTCGGGCACCGGCCGATTAGGTCGGGCACCGGCCGATTAGGTCGGGCACCGGCCGGTTTAGCTCGTCTCGCCGGCCACCGAGAACGACCGGAGGCGGTCCACCGCGAAGATGGCGGATCCCAGCACGAAGATCGCGCCCATCACCACGGCCACCGGCAGCGACACCTTCGCGTCGAGCAGGGCAGTCGGCGTGATCTTGTCGGCGATCGTGATGACGTACTGCTGGATGGACAGCACCCGGGTGCCGCTCACGAAGCGACCCAGCAGGCCCTCCCAGACCAGGATGTAGACCAGGCCCAGCAGCACCGGACGCCGGGTGACCAGGCTCAGCAGCAGGAAGAGCGCCGAGTACGCGAGGGCGCCCACGAACGCGGCCGCGACGAGCGCGCCGCCCCACGCGGGGGAGTCGGCCATCCAGCCGGCGACGAACAGCGGAACCGCGGCCGTCACCGTGCTCACCAGGACCGCCACACCGAGCTTCGCCAGGATGATGTCCCGGCGGGGCAGCGGCTTGGTCAGGATGTGCACGATCGTGCCGTCGTCGACCTCGGAGCCGAGCACGCCCGTGCCCACGATCAGCGAGACGACCGGCAGCAGCACCGCCAGGCCGAGCCCGATGAGCACCGCGGGGCCCCATTCCGCCGGGTCCACGTTGTACGCCTGGCAGAGCCAGGCCAGGCCGACCAGCAGCATCGGCAGCGGCAGGAGAAGCAGCGCCCGTTTGCGGCCGAAGAGGCCCCGGGCCGTGATCCACGCGACCGTCGACATGTCAGGCCTCCAGCAGGTAGGAGAAGACGCTCTCCAGGGATTCGTCGGACGGGATCAGTTTGCGCAGCCGGATGCCCGAGTCCAGGGCGATGCGCGGCAGGGCGCGGGTGAAGCTGCCGTAGTCGCCGGTCCGCACGGTCATCCCGGTCGCGTCGATCTCCACCCCGGTGACCGACTTCTCGCCGATGAGGGCGACCGCCAGGCGGCGGTCGTCCGACGACTGGACCGCGAAGACGTGCGGGCGGTTGGTCATCAGACGGCGGATCTTGCGATAGTCGCCCGAGGCGGCCAGCCGGCCCGACACGATCACCTGGACCGTGCCGGAGACCTGCTCGACCTCCTCGAGGATGTGCGAGCTGAACAGGATCGTGTGGCCCCGGTCGCCCAGCTCGTGCAACAGCGCCATCATGTGCATGCGCTGCCTCGGGTCCATGCCGTTGAACGGCTCGTCCAGCAGCAGCACCTGCGGGTTGTGCACCAGCGCCGCCGCCACCCGGGTGCGCTGGCGCATGCCCTTGGAGTAGGTCTCGATCCGGCGGTCCGCCGCAGGCGCCATCTCGACCATGTTCAGCGCCCACTCGGTCGCCGCCGCCGGGTCGGACAGCTTCTGCATCTTCGCCGACGCGAGCACGAACTCGCGGGCGGTGAGGAAGCCGTGCACGGCCTCGCGCTCCGCGACCAGGCCGAGCTCGCGGTAGACGGCCGGGTTGCGCCAGGTCGGCGCGCCGTCGACGGTAACGGTGCCCTTCGACGGCGAGAGGAAGCCCGCCATCATGTGCAGGATGGTCGTCTTGCCGGCGCCGTTCGGGCCGAGCAGGCCGGTCACGCCCGCCTCGAGGCTCATGCTGACGTCGTTGACGGCGACGACGTTGCCGTACCAGCGGGACACGTTCGCCAGGTCCACTGTGGTCACAGCGCGGCCACCTTCCGGTATCGGGCGAGTAGGAGCAGCAGGCAGGTGGCGATCAGCGTGGCCGCCTCGATGGCGTACACCGGGCCGAAGCTGCCGATGGGCAGGCCCGTGTTGGCGGTCGGCACGAGCCACTGGCCGACGCCGCCCACCAGCGTCATCGGGCTGGCCATGCCGGCCATCTCCTGCACGTCCCGCGACGGCAGATTCGCCAGGACGCCGACCACCGGCGTGGTCATCAGGAACACCGCGACGATGCCGCCGGCGGCGAACGCGCGCTTGCCGGTCAGGGACGCGATCAGCAGGCCGATGCCGGTGAACACCAGCGCCCACAGCAGGCTGTAGCCCCAGCCCGGCAGCAGGTCGCCGAGCTCGTTCCAGACGTCCGACATCCCGTTCTTGGCGGTGAAGGCCGCGCCCAGGAAGATGATGAACTGCGGCAGGGCCAGCAGCGCCCAGACCGCGGTCACCATCGCGGCGAGCTTGGCGCCGATGTAGTCCGCGGCCCGCAAGGGCCGGCTGAAATAGAGCGGCAGCACCTTGGAAGCCATGTCCCGCGAGACGAGCTCGGGCGCGACGATGGCGACGAAGAAGATGATCAGCCAGCTCATCGCGTCCGCGAACTGTACGTAGTTGAGCGGCAGCAGGCCGGTCTGGGAGCGGACCGCGGCCAGGATCACCGCCACGAGGGTGACGATGCCCATCACCAGCCACGGGAAGATCTTCGCCTTGGCCGAGCGGCCGAGGCCGTACGCGGCCCGCAGCCCGTGCACGTAGACGGCACCGAACACCGCCCCGCGACCCAACTTCGGGCCGGTGTAGCGCTGGTAGCCGATGTCATGGATAACGCTGCCTTCAGACATCGGCGGTCTCCCTCGGTGCGAAGAGCTCGGCCACCCGGTGGCGTCGCTGGTCGAGACGGTGCAACGGCAGGTCGAGGTCGGCCACGACGCGCAGGATGCGGTCGTAGGTGTCCTCGTGGTCCAGCGCCACGAGCAGCAGGCGCCCGTCGACCTGGGGGGTCATTCCGAGCTCGACCAACGCGGCGGCGAGCTCGTCCGTGCCCTCGGCGACCTCGACCGCGAGCACGTCGCTGGCCTCGGTCATGCTCGAGATCCGGTCGGCCCGCAGCAGGCGGCCGCCCTCGATCGCGACCAGCGAGTCGCAGATCCGCTCGATCTCGCCGAGCAGGTGCGAGCAGACCACGACCGAGATGCCGAACTCGTTGCCGATCCGGTGGATCAGCGCGAGCATCGCGTCGCGGCCGGCCGGGTCGAGGCCGTTGGTGGGCTCGTCGAGCAGCAGCAGGTCCGGGTCGTGCACCAGGGCCTGTGCGAGCTTGACCCGCTGCTTCATGCCGGTCGAGTAGCCGCCGATCTGGCGGTAACGCTCCTCGTAGAGCCCGGCGTGCCGCAGCGCCTCGGAGGCGCGCTCACGCGCGGCTGTCCGCGGCAGGCCGCTGATCCGGCCCAGGTGGGTCACGAACTCGGCCGCGGACACGTCCGGCGGCAGGCAGTCGTGCTCGGGCATATAGCCGACCCTCGACCGCACCTTGTCGGTGTCGATCGTCGGGTCAAGGCCGAAGACCCGGACCTGTCCCGCGGACGGCGGGATCAGGCCCAGCATGATCTTGATGAAGGTCGACTTGCCGGCACCGTTGGCGCCGACCAGCCCGGTGATCCCCGGCTCGACGGAGACGGTCAGGTCGTGCAGGGCGGTCACCCGCCCGCCGTACGTCTTGGTCAACCCTTGGGTTTCGATGAGGCTCACAGGTGACAGCCTAGGGAGACCTGTCATCCGCGGGGATCAGGTGATCACCCTTACTCACCCCTGAGGTGTGCCTATGTCCCAGGGTGAACAACCACGTGGCGCAGATGTCCCAGCCCGGGCACAGGCGTCCGGTTCCGGGGCTCCCCGGACACCGCGTCGCACCAGCGGATCTCGTCGGTGCCGCCCAGGTAGAGCAGGCTCGCGTCGGAGTTCAGGCCGAGGCCCCGGACCGGAGACGGCGTCGTGAGCCGGGTGCGGGAGGTGCCGTCGAGCACCGTCACGGTCGTGCCCGTGCCCACGTACGCCCGGGTGCCCGCCAGCGCGAGGGCGGCCGGGCCCGTGGCGGCCGGCACCGGGTCGACCCGCTCGATGGTCAGGCTCTCGGTCCGGGCATAGGCGAGTTTCCCGGAGGTCACGTCCACGACCGCCAGCCGGCCGCCGGCCGGGTCGACGGCGATCGCGTGCGACTCCGCCGGGCCCTCCCCGAACGGATGCGGCAGATCCAGGCAGTACGCCCATCGCTGCTCGAGGTGCAGGACGTGCACGAACGAGTGGGCACCGCTGGCGCGGCCGGCGACCAGGTCGCGGGTGTGCCGGTGGCCGGGCTGATGGGTGTACAGCGTGTAGAGCACCTTGCGGTCACCGGAGAGCACCGCCTGGCGGCCCACACCGCGCATCTCCTCCTCCGCTCCCGGCGGCACCGGCACCTTGGCGCGGGTCAGGAGGGGCTGCAGCGCGCCGGTCGTCAGGTCCATCAGCCGCACCCGGTAGCGCTCCGGATCCTCCGGCGGGAGCCACTCCAGCACGAACAGGCCGGTGTTGTCGCTGGTGAAGGCGTCGGGCTGGACGGTGGACGGCACGTCGTAGCGACGCCGGTCAGACCCGCGCGCCACCATCAGCGAACCCTTCGGCGAGTCCTTCAGCCGCAGGGCACAGGCGGTGCCGTCGCCGGAGACCACCTGAGGCGCCCAGCCGTCCAGGGTCCTTTCGTCGGCCACGTACACGAAGGTGCCGTCGGGGCTGGCGGCCGCGCGGGTGCCCAGCGCGCGGATCCGGGAGCCCTCGAGAACCACCAGGCCCGCGGCGGTCTCGGCGATCAGCCTGTCCGGTACGGCCACCGTGGCGGGGCGGCGAGGGGAGCGGCAGCCGGTCACGCCGGCCGCCGCGCCCGCGATGATGAGGAAGGTGCGCCGGGTCGTCATGACCGGTGGACACCGCCGCCCGCGGAAAAGTTCCGCCCGCCGGGAACCCTCAGGCCGCGGGCGGTGTCGACACAGCGGAGGTGTCGAGCTGAACAGGGTCGGCGAAATCGACGACGCGGCCGCCGCCGGGCTGGCCCGCGAGGGCGATCCGGACGCGTACGAGGTCCTGGTCGTCCGCTACACGGCGTCCGCGCACCGGTTCGCGGTGCTGCTCGGTGCGGGCGAGGACGCGGACGACGTGGTGCAGGAGGCGTTCGTGAAGGCGTACCGGCAGATCTCGCGGTATCGCGGTGACTCCGGGTTCCGGCCCTGGCTGTTCTCGATCGTCGCCAACGAGACCCGCAACCTGCACCGCTCCCGCAAGCGCCGCGACGGGCTGGCCCTGCGCGCCGCGGCCGTGGAGGAGACCGGGGTGACCGGGCCCGACCCGGCCGAGGTGACCCTGGCGGTCGAGCGCCGTCGACAGCTCGTCGAGCAGGTCCGGCGGCTCGACTTCCGGGAACGGGAAGTGCTGGTGTGCCGCTATTTCCTCGACCTCTCCGAGGCGGAGACCGCGCAGGCGCTGAGCATTCCGAAGGGAACCGTCAAGTCGCGGACGTCGCGGGCGCTGGCCCGGCTGCGCGACCGGCTCGCCGTGGAGGTGACCGGTGCCTGACGACGATGCCCTGATCGCAGAGCTGCGCGCGCTGGCCACCGAGCTGGAGGTGCCCGAGGCGGCCGACCAGCGTGCGGCGGTCCGTGCCCGGCTCGCCGCGGCCCCCGCGGCGCGGCGCCGGGCGAAGCGTTGGCTCATCGCGGGCGTCGCCGCCCTGGCCGCGACGGTCGCCGCGGTGTCGCCGGCCCGCGCGGCGGTGGTCGCCGCGGTCGGCGAGGTGCTGCGGGTGGTGGGCATCGAGGTACGCGCCGAGCCCGGCCCGCCCCTGCCCGCGGTGCCCAGCCCGTTGCCCTCCCCGGGGCCGGTCACGCTGGCCGGTGCGAAAGCCGCCGCCCAGTTCCCGGTGCTCGTTCCGCTCGCTTTGGGCGTACCCGAAAAGGTGGAGCTGGCCGACCCCGGAGCCGGCGGCGCGCCGCGGGTGGTGACCATGACCTTCCGCGGCGGCGCCGTGCGTTTCGATCAGTTCGACGGCCGGGTGTCGCCTGCCTTCCTCAAGTCGTCGTCCGCCGCACGGTGGACCGAGGTGGGCGGGGACACGGCGATCTGGCTGCCCGGCCCGCACCCGGTGACCTACATCGACCGGCAGGGCACGCAGCGTACGGAGACCGCCCGGCTGGCAGCCCCCACATTGATCTGGTCGACCGCCACGGTGACCTACCGCCTCGAAGGACTGCCGACACTGGCGGAGGCCACCGCGGTCGCGAGCGAGCTGCGCTGAGCCTGCTCAGCCCGTGTTGCGCATGCCGGCGGCGATGCCGTTCACCGTCGTCAGCAGCGCCCGCTCCAGTGCCGTCGACTCCGACGGCGCCCGGCGCGCTCCCGGGGCGGTGGCCGGCTGGCGCTCCGTGTCACCCAGGTCGCGGTACTGCCGCAGCAGGGCGACCTGGAGGTGGTGCAGCGGCTCCAGATAGGTGTCGCGGACCCCCAGCGTGCGCTCCAGCTCCGGCTGCGCGGCGAGCAGCCGCTCACGGCCGGTGACGGCCAGGACCTCGCTCACCGTCTTCTCGTACTCCCGCTCGATGGTGGCGAAGATCGGGTGCAGGTCGGCCGGCACCAGCGTCTCGACGTAGCGCCGGGCGATGGTCAGGTCGGTCTTGGTCAGCATCATCTCCACGTTCGAGACGAAGGTGCGGAAGAACTGCCAGTCGGCGTACATCTCCCGCAGGACGTCGGCGCCGCCGGCCTCGCGGACCGCGGCCAGACCGGTGCCGACGCCGAACCAGCCGGGAACGATCTGGCGGGTCTGGGTCCAGCCGAAGACCCAGGGAATCGCCCGCAGGCCGCCCAGACCCGCGTCCGCGTTCGGCCGCTTCGCCGGGCGCGAACCGATGTTGAGCGCGCCGAGCAGCTCGGTCGGGGTCGCCGCCCAGAAGTACGCCGGCAGGTCCGGGTTCTCCACCAGCGACCGGTACCGCCGGAAGGCCGCGCCCGAGGCCGTGTCCATCGCCGAGTCCCAGCGGGCCAGCGACGACAGGTCCACCGACGGCTGCGTGTGGAGCAGGGTCGCCTGCAGGACCGCGGCCACGGTCAGCTCCAGGTTCTCCCGGGCCAGGGCCGGCAGCGTGTACTTGTCGGAGATGACCTCGCCCTGCTCCGTCACCTTGATGGCGCCGTCGAGGGTGCCGTAGGGCTGGGCCAGGATCGCCTCGTGGGTCGGCCCGCCGCCCCGGCCGACCGTGCCGCCCCGGCCGTGGAACAGGCGCAGCCGCACGCCGTGCCGCGCCGCCACGTCCCGCAGCGCACGCTGCGCCTTGTGGATCGACCACTGGCTGGTGGTGATGCCGGCTTCCTTGTTGCTGTCGGAGTAGCCGAGCATGACCTCCTGCAGGTCACCCCGAGCCCGCACGATCTCCCGGTAGGCCGGCAGCGACAGCATCTCGTCGAGCAGGTCGCCGCCCGCGTCGAGCTCCGCCGGAGTCTCCAGCAGCGGCACGATGCCGATCCGCGCGCGGGAGGTGTGAATGTCGATCAGGCCGGCCTCGCGGCAGAGCACCGCGGCGGCGAGCACGTCGTCGACGCCGAGGGTCATCGAGATGATGTACGACTCGATCACGTCGGCGCCGAAGCGGTCCTGGGACTCCCGGATGGTGTGGAAGACGTCGAAGGTCTTGCGGGCCGAGTCGGTCAGCGGGGCATCGGCCGACGCCAGCGGGCGACGTCCGGTCAGCTCGGTGGCGAGCAGCTTGGTGCGTTCCTCGCGGCTCAACGAGCGGTAGTCGTCCACCTCGCCGACCCGCGCGAACAGCTGGGCGAGCACCTCGTGGTGGCGCTCCGCGTGCTCGCGGACGTCGAGGGTGGCGAGCTGGAGGCCGAACGCGGACGCGGTCCGGATGGCCGACGCGACCGTGCCGATCGCGGTCAGCTGCCCGGAGTTGCGGGCCAGCGACGCCCGGATCAGCTCCAGGTCGGCGATGAGCTCGTCGCTGCCCAGGTAGTCACGGCCCGGCACGTGGGGGGTGCCCTGCCGCAGCCGCTGCCGGGTATTGGCCAGCTTCGCCTTCACACAGCGGACCTTGAGACGGTACGGCTCCTCGGCGTTCACCCGCCGGAAGCGCGGCGCCACCTCGGGCAGCGCGTCGAGATCGGCGGCGAGGCTGGCCGCCAGGTCGAGGGAGACACCGCGCAGCCGCCGCGACACCGAGAGCTCGTCGATGAGCGCGTCCATCGCCGCCTCGGTGGCCTGGATGCCGTGCTCATGCTGGATGATCAACACTTCGCGGGTGACGGCCGGCGTGACGAACGGATTGCCGTCGCGGTCGCCGCCGATCCACGAACCGAAGGTCAGCGGCCGCGACGTGGGAGATGTCTCGACGCCGAGCTGGCGCAGCGTCTCGGCGAGGTCGTCGAGGACCTGCGGTGCGGCCTCCGCGTAGAGATCCTTGAGGTAGTAGACCGCGTTGCGCGCCTCATCCGTCGGATCCGGCCGGTCCAGCCGCAGCTCGTCCGTTTGCCACAGCAGGTCGATGAGCTCGGCGAACCGCCGCGTCGAACCGGTCGTGTCGGTGGCGCCGTAGAGGATCGCGGCCGCGGCCTCGGCGTCCAGCGAGTCGGCCAGCTGGCGCAGCTTCGACAGGATCGAACGCCGGGCCGCCTCGGTCGGGTGCGCGGTGAAGACCGGGCGCACGGCGAGCCGGCGGGCCGCCGCGGCGATCTCATCGGCCGGCACCCCCCTCTCGGCGATCCGCTTGGCGGCCTGGTCGAGCCAGCCGCCGTCGCGCGCCCGGCGGCGCTGGAGATCGCGGGCCCGGTGCACCTGCTCGGTGATGTTCGCCAGGTGGAAGTAGGTGGAGAACGCCCGGGCCAGCTTCGTGCCGGTCATGACGTCCATCGCGGCGAGGCGCTCGGCCGCCGCGGAAGCGTCCGTGCGAACCAGCGCCCGGACCTCCTCGACGAGGTCGAGTAGCGGTTTGCCCTCCTGCCGGGCGAGGGTCTGGCCGAGAAGCCGGCCGATGCGGCGAATGTCGGCGCGCAGGGCGGCGTCGGGGCCGTCAGGGTCGAGCTGGCCGAGCTGGTCTGTCACCGGGGGCGCTCCTTTTGCGTGGCGTACGGCGGACAGCGCTGTCCCGACATCCGCGATCGTATCCGTGCCGTGCCCTGGCTGTGTGCTTTGAGGCAAGTCTCATACCGCCTTACGGCTCCTTCACACCGTTGCGGCTTCCCTGAGCGACACATAACCCTCTGGGGAGGAAAAGCATGACAAGAAGGACTCGGCTGTTGACGGTTGGTGCCGTCGCGGCGGCCGTCGCACTCGCCGGTGCGGGCGTGGGCGTAGCTTCGGCGGCGGCCGACCCGCCACCGCTGGCGTTGATCCTCACGACGCCGGATGTCACGGCGGAACGCCACGTCTGGGACGGTGAGGCGAGCCTCTACCTCGACCTGGGCATCCACGCGATCGCGGGCAAGGATCCGTTCGAGATCCGCGCCACCCGCAAGTCGTACTCGGACCCGATCGTGGCCCAGCAGTACGTCGTCAAGAACGGCAAGCGCAAGGCGGTGAGCCTGCCGGCCGGGATGGTCACCGACTTCAACGGGCTCAAGGACTTCACCACGGTCACCATCAAGGACGCCTCCGGCGCCGAGGTGGCGAACTACAAGACCGACTTCTGCCCGAGCTCCTACAACTCGGCGCGGACCCGGCGCGACGCCCCGGCGGAGAACCCCTACCCGCGTGGCTGCTCGGGCTTCAACCCGTTCAACCTGGGCGCGGTCTGGGGCATCCAGGCCGGCTGGAACGCCGAGGTGAGCAGCACCCCGCAGGCGGCGCCGATCGACCTGGTCGACGGCCGCTACACGGCGACCGTCACGCTGAACCAGCGCTACCGCGACCACTTCAAGGTCCCGGCGGAAACCGCCACGCACACGATCAACCTGACCGTACGGACGGTCGAGGACGGCAACGGCGCGGAAGTCGCCAAGGCCCGCATCAAGGCCGCCCGAGCCGGCGAGGACACGTCGGCGCGGGCAGCCCTCGCGGAGCACGGCGAGCACGCCGGCGAGGGCGACCCGAACCTGCAGATCTCGGCATACAAGCCGGGCTTCCGACCGCCGGCGAAGGCGCCGAAGGCGGTCAAGCTGTCCCGCATCGCCCCGGGCCCGCGTCCCGACCTGCGCTCGCTGCCCGCCTGGGGCATCTCGCTGTCGCAGGAGGACGGAAAGTGGTTCGTCAACTTCGGCGCCACGGTGTGGAACGCCGGAACATCCCCATTGCTCGTCGACGGGTTCCGGCGCACCGGCTCCGAGCTGATGGACGCGTACCAGTACTTCTTCGACGCCAAGGGCAAGGAGGTCGGATCGGTCGAGGCCGGCACGATGGAGTGGGACGCGCGCGAAGGGCACCGGCACTGGCACTTCACCGACTTCGCGCAGTACAACCTGCTCTCCGCGGACAAGAAGCTGGCCGTCCGCAGCGGCAAGGAGGCGTTCTGCCTGGCCAACACGGACGCGGTCGACTACACGATCCCGAACGCCAAGTGGCGCCCCGACAACACCGACCTCTCCAGCTCCTGCGGGCAGAACACAGCCGCCGCGGTGCGCGAGGTGCTCGACGTCGGCAGCGGTGACACCTACACCCAGGACCGGCCGGGCCAGTCCTTCGAGATCACCGACCTGCCCAACGGCACCTACCACATCGAGGTCAAGGCCAACCCGGAGCAGAAGCTGACCGAGCTGAGCACAAAGAACAACACCGCCCTGCGCGAGATCAGGCTGGGCGGCACCCCGACCGAGCGGACCCTCGAGGTCCCCTCGGTGCACGGCCTGGACTGATGCTGAGCGGGCGGGTCCGAGGGCGCGGGCGGGTTGTCCCCGCCTCATCGCCGTCGGGCTCGCCCGTCGCGACGCACCCCAGGGTGCCACCTCACCCGGACGGTCACGGTCGCGGCGCTTTCTCGGCCGCGCGTCACGCGCGCCGGCGAGCCCAGGCTCCGACCACCAGGCCCACGCCGGCGGTCAGGGCGAACAGTCGTCGCACCAGCGCGACTCCGCCAACGAGGGCGATCAAGGCACCGACCCCGATGAAGATCAGCCAGGAGTGTCCTTCCAACCCGCCGGTGACGACCGCGGAATCCGGGTCCGCGGGATCGAACGCCACGTCTGTCGTCGCGCCGATAGTCGGCCGCGAACTGGTCCCCAACCGACCGGTGAGCGAATGCCGCTGCCCGGCCGGGTCGGTGTACGTGTACACCGCACTGTGCATCGTCGTACCGTCGCTGGACCGGGACTCGGTGACGTCCACGACCGTCGCGGTCGTCGTGATCCACTGAGGTCCGACGTCCGACCGTACAATCGTCCAGCCGGCGTACGCGATCAGCAGCCCCACCGTCAGCAGAAACATCGACGCGAACAGGCCGGCCCGGCGGGGACCGCTGTCCCTCATCGCATATCGCCCGACTACCGCGGCCAGCGCAACTCCGGCAGACGACCGGGAACCGGCCAGCCTCACCGCGGAAACCGCATGGGCCGGTTGGACGACTGACGGGACCGGCGGTCGGTACGACACGTCATCGCCCCAGCGGTGCCCGTCCCACCACCGGTCACCGCGCCCACCGTGCGGGTCGGGATACCAGCCGGCAGACGGCATCGGCTCAGCCACCACAACCTCCGCGATACGCAGTCGAATCAGCGTCACGGCAGGCACGGGCAGGCGTGGCCACCGCAGTCCGGACCGGGCAGCCATGCAAGGAGCTTCGGCGACCCTCAGTGATCAGATCGAGTTCATCGGCAGACGATGGCCGGACCTGAGCGTTACCCACACCCTTTGAGCTGGTCGGGAGAGTTAGCCTCGACACGGGGGGTGGCCGGCTGTCGCGGTCGGGCGCCTCTTCGTCCTGACCTCGACCGGGGACGTGACCGAATGACCCCCGACGCTGCCGCCGCCTTCGCCCGTGAACTTCGCCGCCTGCGCGCCGAACGCGGTCTTTCGCTTCGCGATCTCGCCGCCGCCGCGCACTATGGCAAGTCCTACCTCCACGAGCTCGAAACCGGTCGGAAGCCGCCCACCGTCGCCATCGCGAGCAGGCTCGATGACGCCCTGCGCGCCAATGGCGTGCTCGTTGCCGCGCTCGCGACCGCCGCGACGGACGACTCCGACGCCGAAACCGAGGCGCTGGAGCTTGCCCGCCGGGTGACCGCCTCGGACGTGAGCACCGAAACACTCGACCGGCTCGAACGCGCGGTGGACGTCCTGGCCATGGCATACGCCACCACCCCGCCGGCGGAGCTCGTCCCACGGGTGCGCCGCCACCTTGATTACGCCTCCCGGCTGGTCGACGCCCGCAAGACCCTGAATCAGCACCGGCGGCTGCTGGTCGTCGGCGGCTGGCTCGCCCTGCTACGGGCCACGTTGCACATCGATCTGGGACAGGAGGTCGCCGCTGACGCGTACCTGTCCACCGCTGAGGAATTCGCCGACCAGGCCGAGCATCGGGAGATCGTTGCCTGGTGCCTCGAGACAAAGGCATGGAGCGTCCTGACCGCAGGTCACTACCGACAAGCCCTCGAACTGTCCCAGCGCGCCCAGCAAGTCGCACCTCGGGACAGCTCGGCCCACGTGCAGGCGACGGCGCAGGAAGGGCGGGCCTGGGCACGCCTCGGCGACCGGGTCGCGACCCGGCGAACCCTGGACCGGGTCGCGAGGCTCGCCGACCATCGGCCCTTCCCGGAGCACCCCGAGCACCACTACCAGTACGACCCGGCGAAAGCGCACGCCTACACGGCGACGACGTTGGCCTGGGCCGGCGACCCGGCCGCCGAGGCGGTCGCCCGCGAGGTCATCGCCGAGCTCGAGCGGGAAGGCGCCCGCCCACGGCGCGTGGCATCCGCAAAGCTCGACCTTGGACTGGCGCTCCTCGCCGCCGAAAAGCCGGACGAGGCCGCCGCCGCGGCCGCCGCCGCGATCCGCTCCGGCCGCATCGTCGCGTCGAACTGGTGGCGGGCCTCCGAGGTCGTCGCCGGTGTGCAGCGCGCCGGCGTCGCCGAGGCGCGCGACCTGCGCGAGGTGTTCGAGGCATTTCGCCCGAGCGAGTCGGCGTAAGGGACTCGCTACCTGCCGAGAGCGCCGCTGCTCACCCCCGGTCAGCGCGACTGCAGCCGCAGCCGTCGGTGACCAGGCAGCCTCATCGGGTGAGGGCGAGGGCGTACTCGGGCCACCACTGTCCGGCCGGCGGCGCGCCGTTGCCGCACGCGCCGTCGGATTCGCCCGGCCGTTTCACCCAGAGGTACGCGTCCGCGAGCGGCACTCCGGTGCGGGTGGTGGGCGGGTTGCCGAGCGCCCGGCCCGGCGGGTTGCACCAGTGTTGATTCCCGGCGCCCTTGCGGGCCGGCCCGTTGCCGTTGCGGCTGGTGTCGACGACGAAGTGGGCGCCGCCGAGCAGTGCCGACAGGCGGGTCCCGTACGTGATGTTGTCGGTCGTGGTCTCGAAGTTCGCGACGTTCAGCGCGAAGCCCGAGGCGCGGGCGATGCCGGAGTCGCGCAGGGCGGCGGTCATCCGGGCCGGGTCGGTGATCCAGCTCGGGTTGCCCGCGTCGAGGTAGACGCGTACGCCCGGGTTGGCCCGCAGCGCGCCGACCGCCTCGGCGAGCAGCGTGTACCGCTCGCGGGTCGCCCGGTCTCCGAGGCAGCCCTCGATGGCCTGGGGAACGGCGTCCGGTTCCAGGATGACGAGCGCGCGATGTCCGTGCAGGGCCGCCGCTATGGCGCGTACCCAGGTGCGGTAGGCCGGTGCGTCGGCGGCGCCGCCGGCCGACTGGCCGGCGCAGTCGCGGTCCGGAATGTAGTAGAGGGTGAGCACCGGAAGTCGGCCGGCGGTGGTCGCCGCGGTCACCAGTTGCCGGGCGCGGTCGGCGTAGCCGGCGTTGTCGTCGGCGAACCAGGTTGCGACCGGCTGGTCGGCGATCCGCCGGATCAGTCGGGCGTCGGCCGTGCGGCCCGAGCGTTCCCAGGCGCGAACCTGGTCCGCCGCCGCGCCGTTCGCATCGACGTAGAGCGCCTGGCCGTCGGCGCTCGATGTCGGCGCCGGGGCGCGCACGGCGGCGGGACCGCCGACGACCGGGGAGTCCTCGCCGCGCAGCGACAGCACCGCGATGGCGGCGAGGACCAGGACCAGGGACAGCCCCGCGGCGGTCAGTGGCCATCGGCCGTGCGACGGGTGGGCGTGCCGCATCAGCGCACCTGGATCCAGCGACCCGCCGACGGCACTCCCTCGGCGTCGATGAGGAACAGCATGTACCAGCCGGACGGCACCAGACCCTTGGTTTTCGGTACGGACAGGGCCAGGCCGCCGGTGGCCGGCGTGATGTCGAGCGCTACCGAGCGCTGGTCCACGTCGGTGACGTGGGTGACCGCGCTGGGGCGGATGAGCCGGGCGGCCCGGATGCGCGCGGCGTCGGGCGTCGCTACACCGAAGGTGGTGCCGCGCTGCACCGTGACCGGGTTGCGGCCGATGGTGGGTCGCTTGCCGCGGAACAGGTACGGCGGGGAGTAGACCTCGATCCGCTGCTCGAACGTGCCGGGGTTGCGGCCGGTCTCGTCGTACAGGGGGTCGGAGCCCATCGTGATGACCCGCCCGTCGTTCAGCAGGATCGCCTCCGAGTGGTAGTTGCGGCCGACCGTGGAATCCGCCGCGGTCTCGAACTTTCCGGTGGCGGGGCGGTAGATCTGGGCGTTGTAGAGGTCGCTGCGGGTCTGGTCGCCGTAGCGGCCGCCGCGGTATCCGGAGGAGCCGCCGGTGGTGAGGACGGTGTCGTCGGGCAGCAGCACGGTGCTCAGGTAGCGCGCCGGCTTCGGCAGGTCCGGGCCGGGGGCGTACTCCGGGTTCGTCCCGTCGAGGTCCGCGATCGCGGTCCGCTTGGTCGACACCGCCGATTCGCCGACCTCGCCGCCGCCGAAGATCATCACCCGCTGGTCCTGGGCGGGCGGCAGCAGCACCGACGAGCTGGTTTCCGTCATCCGCGCGTCCTTGAGCCCCGGCACCACCTGGAAGGCGTTGTTCTTCAGGTTCCAGAGGCCGGGGGTGCGTCCCTCGGTGTCCGAGCCGTACCCCGAGTTGGAGCCGGAGAAGAACAGTCTTCCGTCGGCCATGAGGTGCAGGGACGGGTACGTCGGGAAGACCCGCTTGAGCTCCGGCGCGTCCACCCAGCGCCGCTGGTCCTTGATGTAGCGCTCGTTGTCGCCGGGCAGCATCCGGCCGAACTCGTCGAGGCCGGAGACGGCGAGCACATCGCCGTCCGGCAGCTCGGCCAGCGTCGGGTACCAGCGGCTCTTCACCATGTCGCCGGTGCGCACGTAGCGCTCGGTGCGCGGGTCGAACTCGTACGACGTCTTGTCGCCGCCGTACTCCTGCTTCTCCCGGGTGATCTTGTCGGAGAGGCCGTAGATGTTCTGCTTGTCCTTGCCGGTGAGTCCGGCGACCGTGTACTGCGCCGGGTGGTCGACGATGGAGCCGTCGCCGGCCTGCACGGCGTCCACCCACACCTCCGCTTCGCCGGCGTGGGTCATGACCTTGTCGCCGTGCTTCATCGCCTTCGCGCCCGGCACCGTGAGGTCGGCCCGGGTGCGGTAGGCGGTCCCGTCCCGTCCGAGCAGCGTGGTGCCCTTCAGGAAGGTGCGCGGCCCGGTGGGCGCCTCGTTCTTGATCTTCATGACCCCGGCGGCGTGGGTGATGTCCTTCTCCAACACCTCGTACGACTTCGTGCCGCCGGCCACCAGCAGGTTGCCGTTGGGCAGGAAGGTGTGCCCGGCGCAGAACACGTCGGTGGGGGTGGGCACCTCGGAGAAGGAGTCCTTCGCGGGGTCGTACAGCACCGTACGGAACGTGCCTGCCTCGAAGTTGTCCCGGTTGTTGCCGCTGCCGGCGATGATGAGCACTTTGCCGGTGTTCAGCAGCGCGGCGTGGATCGCGTTGACCCGGAAGTCCTGCGGCACCTCCAGACGCGACCAGTGGCCGTGTCTCTCCTTGTAGGACTGTCGGTTGATCGTGAAGTCGTGGTAGGCGTCGGCGCCGAAGGCGACCATCGGCCGGTTCACGAACACGAGCACGCTCAGGACCACCAGGGCGATGCCGGCGCTCAGCAGGCGGCGGGCCGTCGAGGGGCGGGGGCGGGGCTTCATGCGTAGGACTCCACGGGTGCGTCGATCTCACTTTCCACGGGTACGGGTGCGGGCACGGCGGCCCGGCGGCGCTGCCATTCCTGTGCGGCCCAGATGGCCGGCGGGGTGAGGCAGATGACCAGGTTGAGGCTGGGCCACACCCACATCGCGCCGTTGACGTGGCCGCCGATCGGCGCGGCGATCAGCAGGGCGACGTAGAACGCGGCCCAGCGCAGGCTCTGCCGGAAGGTCAGCAGCCGGTCCGGGCTGGCCGAGTCGCCCTTGGGCGTCACCACGAACCCGGTGCGGCGGCGCAGGATCGCACCGATGAACGAGGAAACGTAGATCGGTGTGGACAATGTGGACACCAGCATGCCGGCCAGTCCGGACGAGCCGGCCTCCTCGTGCGGGCTGACGTTGTGCCGCCGGTTCCAGACGTAGAGGCCGATCTGGAAGATGGCCGCGTCGACGTAGAGCATCAGCCACACCTCCTGCGGCACCATGACGCCCTTGGCGCCGAGCACCAGGTAGCAGGTGGCATTGACGGCGCCGAGGATCCACGCCAGCGCGGTGAGCGGGTAGTACGACATCAGCAGCAGGTAGTGCAGGCCCCGGCGGAAGCCGAGCTTCCAGGCGGACTTCGCGAAGGAGGTCACGGCGACCTCGTCCGTGCCGCGCGACCAGCGGTCCTGTTGGCTGAAGTAGTCGGTCCACGACGAGGGCCCCTCGCCGACCGCGAGCACGTCCGGCGTGTAGACCGAGCGCCACCGCTGGCCGGACTCCGGGTTCTTGGCGCTGTGCACCACCAGGCTGGTGGCCATGTCCTCGGTGATCGAGTCCTGGAGTCCGCCGATGCCTCGCAGGGCCGCGATGCGTACGGCGTTGTTGGTGCCGACCAGCATCGAGACGCCGAGCCGGTTGCCGGCGCGTTGGAGCAGCGAGTGGAAAAGGTACTGCTGCGACTCCGCCCACCGGGTGACCACATTGTCGTAGTTGCCGTAGATCTGCGGGCCGACCACGAAGGCGACGTCCGGGTCGCGGAAGTAGCCGAGCAGCCGCTCGCAGAAGTTGGGCAGCGGCACGTGGTCCGGGTCGACCGAGACGAAGACGTCGTAGCCGTCGCCCTGCGCGTCGATCCAGGCGTTGTAGTTGCCGTGCTTCGTCTTCGCCTTGAAGGCGCCCGCCGGGGTGTTGTACTCGGTCTTTCCCTTGCGCGAGAAGTGCTTCACGCCGATCCGGCCGCACATCCGCTTGACCTCGTCGTCGTCGCCCTCGTCGAGCAGCCAGACGTCGAACGGGCCGGAGTGCCGGATGGCGCGGGCGGCGCGCAGGGTGCGCTCCACCATGGCGATCGGCTCCTTGCCCGGCACGATCGTGGTGAGGAACGCGACGCGCAGGCGGGCGTCCGGGACCATCGGCACCGGGTCGCGGGCCCAGAGCGTGGCGAGGCACAGGGTCACCACGTTGACGAGGCGGAACAGCTCGATGAGTGCGGTCGCCGCGATCATGAAGAGGGTGGCCGCGTAGAGCCACAGGTGCAGTCCGCGGTCGGGAAGCTCGATCGAGCTGATCAGCCAGGTGAAGAACGTGCCCTCGAACGCGAACGCGAACAGCGTGATGAGCAGCGTGGTGAACGGGCGGCGTCGGGCGAGCGGCCGCATCCGTACCCGCCGCGGCTCGTCGTCGTCGACGGTCTCCGCGGGACCGGCCAACACGCTGTACCCCGCGTACTCGTAGCGGCCCGGCAGGGCCACGGTCGGCGCGTGGAGCGCTCGCGCGAGTGCCGGGTCGGCCGGGGGGCGCGGCTCGCTCATCGACGTCCTCTCGCGGTAGGTGGAAAATTGACTGTGTGTGATGCATCGCGCTGAGACGCGACGTAGTTCGCCTTCATGACGCTAAGTAGCCTCATCCAGTCCATCGTGGATCTGAGCAGCAAGGATGCCACCGACGCTGGTGACAGACAGTTGCATGATCACACGGATGGCGCGCAATTCTGGATGCCTATCGTGATCACGCTCACGAGAATTGGCCCTCGATGTCTACAGAGAGCGATCGCGCCGACCGGCATCCGCCACCCGTCGATGTCCGGATCGCGGCAATAGTCCTCAGGCGGACATGGGCGTGGCGGACCGCAGCCGCGGCGGCTGCTCCGCGGCCGGAGCCGGGTTGCGCGGCCGGCTGAACTGCCGCGGTCGGGTCGCGTTGTGCGGCGCCGGAGCGGTGAGCAGGAGCCGCTCGGGTGTCGCCTTCTTCGCCTTGCCGACGAACGCCCGCCGGGCGGCGGCGAATCCCGAGCGGTCACCGAAGATGTCGCTGCTCATCTCCGCCAGCTCGCGGGACTCGTACACGTCCAGCGGCACCCGCTCGGCCTCGAGCCGCTTGGCTTTGGCCGCCCGGCGCCGGCCCGCCGTACGCGGGTCGGCCTGGCGCAGGGCGAGGGCGGTCAGCCACTCGGCGTACGCCTCGGGGTGGCGCGGTCCCACCTCGTCGACGAGCCCCAGCGATGCCGCCTCGTGCGTGCTGACCGGCAGTTTCGCGTCGATGAGCCGCTGGGCGGCCTCCGCGCCGACGCGCCGGGGGAGCGTGTAGGTGTGCAGCTCCGAGCCGTACAGACCCATGTCGTAGTAGGGATTCAGCACCACACCGTCCCGGGCGGCCACGACGTCCGCGCCCAGACCCAGCATGGCGCCACCGGCTCCGGCGTTGCCCGAGTACGCCGCGACCACGACCTGTCGGGTGCAGCGGATCAGGGCCGCGCACACCGCGTTGATCGCCTTGATGTTCGCCCACGCGGACGCGGCGGGGTCGGCGGCGGCCTCCGCGACGTTGAGGTGGATTCCGTTGCTGAAGGCGTCGGTGCCTCCCCGCAGCACCAGGACCCGGGTGTCCTGCCCCACGGCGTGCCGGAATGCCGCGAGCAGCCGCCGGCAGTGCCCCGCGGACATCGCTCCGTTGTAGAAGTCGAAGGCCAGCCAGCCGACCGCGCCGCTGCGCCGGTATCGGATCTGCCGGTACGAGGGCGCCTCCGGCTCGATGCCGGCCGGCAGCGGCGACTGCGGCACGGTGCGCAGCCGCCGGCCGAGCAGCGTCGTGGCGGGCAGCTTGATCCCCGGCTGTGACGCGTCCCGCAGATGTCCCAGCCAGACGCTGCCGTCGCCGGTGCCGACGAGCACCGCGCCCTGCCGGCGGGCGACGAGCGTGCCGGGGCGCACGCCCCGGGCCAGACCCGGGTGCACGTCGTAGGTGAAAACCTGCAGTCCCGCGAGTTCGGTACGCACGCCGGGAGCGCCGTCCGCCGCCCGGATCCGCCGGACGATCTGCTCGGTCGGCGCCGACCAGTCGAAAGCGCGGTCCGCCTGGGTCATCGGCGGCCGCGGTCGGGCGCCCTTGGCGACGGTCATCTCGGTGGCGGCGGTGGGCCGGAAGGCGGGGTCGGCGGCCTTGGCGAGGACCTCGAACGCGCATTCCAGGGCGGCGTCGGCGACCGGACCGTTGTAGAGGGAGGACTTGCGGGGCGCGGCCGGCATTCCGAAGGTGCGGGTGGCCCAGATCGGTCCGGCGTCCATTTCCTCGACGGCCTGCAGCGCCGTGACTCCCCAGGCGGGCGCGCCGTCGGTGATGGCCCAGTCCAGCGAGGACGGGCCGCGGTCGCCGACCGGACCGGGATGCAGGATCACCGTCCGCCAGTGCTGCCAGACCTCGGCCGGGACGCGCTCCTTCAGGTACGGGCACAGGATCAGCTCGGGCTGCGCGGCGTGGACGCCGTCGATCATGTCCTGCGGGCTGGTGGCGTGCAGCACTCCGACGTCGTGTCCGGCCTCGCGCAGCGCACACCACATCCGCTGACTCAGACCGTTGAACGCAGTCACGAGCAGAAGAACCCGCACATTGCCTCCCCAGACAATTCACCACAACAATCGGGCAGTCTTGACTACCCGTTTGGCGCCATGTCGGACATGTTGTCCGATAGTGGTCCGTCGCTCCGGGGGTACCGGGGGGCGGACTAAGCTTGTGGCATACCCCCCGTCCAACTGGCGTCGGGGTTTTTCGGTGTGCCTTCGAGAGAGTCTTTTTGATGCAACTCAGTGGCCTCGTCCCGGCAGCCCTGCGCGACCGCGGGCTGGCACGGGCCCGTGACCTGGCCCGCAAGGGCGGGGTCGACTCGGACGCCCTTGACCTGACCGCGCCCGCCGCGCTGCGCCCGTTCGTCGTCGCCGCGGTCGCCGGACCGGCCGACATCGGCGGCGCCGCTCGGCCGGTCCTCGCCGTGACCGCGACCAGCCGCGAAGCCGACGACCTGGCCGACGCGCTCGGCTGCCTGATCTCCTCGGACGGCGTCGTCGTCTTTCCCTCGTGGGAGACGCTGCCGCACGAGCGGCTCTCGCCGCGCTCGGACACGGTCGGGCGCCGGCTCGCCGTCCTGCGCCGGCTCGCGCACCCCGGCGACGAGCCGCTGCGAGTGGTCGTCGCGCCCGTGCGGTCGCTGCTGCAGCCGCAGCTCAAGGGCCTCGGCGATCTCGAACCGGTCGAACTGCGACCCGGGGGAGAGGCCGAGCTCGAGGACGTGGCGCGCCGGCTGTCCGACATGGCGTACGCCCGCGTCGACCTGGTGACCAAGCGCGGCGAATTCGCCGTACGCGGCGGCATCCTGGATGTCTTCCCGCCGACCGACGAGCACCCGTCGCGCGTCGAGTTCTGGGGCGATGAGGTGGAGGAGATCCGCACCTTCGCCGTCGCCGACCAGCGCACCATCGAAGCGGCCGAGCGGCTCTGGGCGCCGCCGTGCCGCGAGCTGCTGCTCACCCCGCGGGTGCGGGCCCGGGCGGCCGAGCTCGCCCAGCAGCACCCCGAGCTGTCGGAGATCCTCGAGAAGCTCGCCGAGGGCATCCCGGTCGAGGGCATGGAGTCGCTGGCTCCGGCCCTGCTGGAGGGCACCGACAGCATGGAGTTGCTGCTCGACTGCATGCCGGCGGGCACCCACGTCCTGCTCTGCGACCCCGAGCGGATCCGCACCCGGGCACACGACCTGACCCGCACCTCCGACGAGTTCCTCGAGGCGAGCTGGGCCGCGGCGGCCGTCGGCGGGCAGGCCCCGATCGACGTCGGCGCCGCCGCCTTCCGCACCCTGGCCGACGTCCGCGCCCACGCCGCGACCCTGCGCCAACCATGGTGGACGGTCTCGCCGTTCGGCCTGGCCGACGCCGACGAGAAACCCGCCACGGACCAGCCATGGCGGGATGCGCCGGAGGAAGTCGAGGTCAGTCCCGACACCGGCGACGCCGTCACGCTCAAGGCCCAGCCGGTGCCGCTCTACCACGGTGACACCGCCCGCCTCGCCGCCGACCTGCAACGCTGGGCCGGCGAGCGCTGGGCCATCGCGCTCGTCTTCGAGGGCAACGGCACCGCGCAACGCGCCACCGAACTGCTGCGCGACGCCGGCCTCGGCGTCACCCCCGTCGACTCGATCAGCGGCGCGCTGGAGCCCGGCCAACTCCTGATCACCTGCGGCGGGCTCAACCACGGCTTCGTCGACGACGGGTCCCGGCTGGCCGTCATCACCGGCAACGACATCAGCGGCGGCCGCGGCGCGTCCACCAAGGACATGCGCAAGATGCCGAGCCGCCGGCGCAACACCATCGACCCGCTCGAGCTCAAACCCGGCGACTTCGTCGTGCATGAGCAGCACGGCATCGGGCGCTACGTCGAGCTCGTGCAGCGCACGGTCAACGGCGCCGACCGTGAATACCTCGTCATCGAGTACGCGGCGAGCAAGCGCGGCCAGCCCGGCGACCGGCTCTATGTACCCACCGACCAGCTCGACCAGCTCTCCCGCTACGTCGGCGGCGAGTCGCCGACCCTGCACAAGATGGGCGGCGCCGACTGGCAGAAGAGCAAGGCCCGCGCCAAGAAGGCGGTCAAGGAGATCGCCGCCCAGCTCATCCAGCTGTACGCCGCCCGGCAGGCGTCGAAGGGCCACGCGTTCGGACCGGACACGCCGTGGCAGCGCGAGCTGGAGGACGCGTTCCCCTACACCGAGACGCCCGACCAGATGGCCGCGATCATCGAGGTCAAGCAGGACATGGAACTGCAGGTCCCGATGGACCGGCTGATCTGCGGCGACGTCGGCTACGGCAAGACCGAGATCGCCGTACGGGCCGCGTTCAAGGCGGTGCAGGACGGCAAGCAGGTCGCCGTCCTGGTGCCCACGACACTGCTCGCCCAGCAGCACTACAACACCTTCACCGAGCGGATGAGTCAGTTCCCGGTGCAGATCAAGCAGCTGTCGCGGTTCCAGACGCCGAAGGAGACCACGCTCACCCTCGAGGAGGCGGCCAACGGCACCGCCGACATCGTCATCGGCACCCACCGGCTGCTGGCCAACTCGACCCGGTTCAAGAACCTCGGCCTGATCATCGTGGACGAGGAGCAGCGCTTCGGCGTCGAGCACAAGGAACAGCTCAAGGCGCTGCGGGCGGCGGTGGACGTGCTCACCATGTCGGCCACGCCGATCCCGCGGACCCTGGAGATGGCGATCACCGGCATCCGGGAGATGTCCACCATCGCCACCCCGCCCGAGGAACGGCACCCCGTGCTGACGTACGTGGGCGCGCACGACGACAAGCAGGTCGCCGCCTCCATCCACCGCGAGCTGCTGCGCGACGGCCAGGTCTTCTACCTGCACAACCGGGTCGAGTCGATCGACCGGACGGCCCGCAAGCTGCGCGAGCTGGTGCCCGAGGCGCGGGTCGCGGTGGCGCACGGGCAGATGAGCGAGGAGCAGCTCGAGAAGGTGATGATCGGCTTCTGGGAGAAGGAGTTCGACGTCCTGGTCTGCACCACCATCGTCGAGTCCGGCATCGACATCCCGAACGCCAACACCCTCATCGTCGAGCGCGCCGACCTGCTCGGCCTGGCCCAGCTGCACCAGATCCGCGGCCGGGTCGGCCGGGGGCGCGAACGCGCGTACGCCTACTTCCTCTACCCGCGCGAGAAGCCGCTGACCGAGAACGCCCACGAGCGGCTGGCCACCATCGCCCAGCACACCGAGCTCGGCGCCGGCATGTACGTCGCCATGAAGGACCTCGAGATCCGCGGCGCCGGCAACCTGCTCGGCGGCGAGCAGTCCGGCCACATCGAGGGCGTCGGCTTCGACCTGTACGTGCGCATGGTCGGCGAGGCGGTGCAGGCCTTCAAGGGCGAACGGCCCGAGGAGGAGCCGGAGGTCAAGGTCGACCTGCCGATCGACGCCCATCTGCCCACCGAGTACATCGCCGTGGAGCGGCTGCGCCTCGAGATGTACCGCAAGCTGGCCGAGGCCCGCGACGACGCCCGCCTCGACGAGGTGGTCGCCGAGATGACCGACCGGTACGGCGAACCCACCGAACCCGTCGCCAACCTCATCGCGGTCGCCCGGTTCCGGCTGGTCGCCCGGGCGTACGGCCTCACCGACGTCTCGGTCCAGGGCAAGCACCTGCGCTTCTCGCCGCTGCGGCTGCCCGACTCCAAGCAGCTGCGGCTCAAGCGCTACCACCCGGACTCCGTCTACAAGACGACGAACGACCAGGTCAGCGTGCCCCGGCCGAGCACCCGCCGGGTGGGCGGCGAGCCGCTGCGCGACCTCCAGCTCCTGCAGTGGTGCACCCAGCTGCTCAAGGACGTCTTGGGCGACATTTCCGCCCCCGTGGCGAGCGTCACTACCGGAGCGTGAGAGAGTCATGACCATGCAGCGTGCTCGCCGACTCGCATCCACCGCCGTCGTCGCCGTCCTTGCCGTGGCCGGCCTGACCGCCTGCCAGCAGTCACCGGACGTGGCCGCGTACACCTCAGGTGGAAAGATCTCCGAGGACCGGGTCGAGGGAATCTACGACCAGGTGCGCGACCAGCTCACCGAGGCGCGCGAGCAGGCCCAGCGCCGGGGCGAGGCCGCCGGCGCCACCGAGGCGCTGCCGCCGCCGACCATGCCGATCTCGCGGCAGGACGTGTTGAACGCGCTGCTCGAGGTGGACCTCCTGCGGAAGGCGGCGCAGGCACGCGGCGTGAAGCCGACCGACCCCGCGCCGGTCGCGCAGGTCGCCCAGGCCCGCAACTACTCGCCGACGTGGGAGTACACCCAGCTTTACGCGGAGGCGCACCAGCTGCGCGCCGCGCTGGAGCCCACCGTCACCCCGGCGCAGCTCACCCAGGACGATCTGCACGACGTCTACCGGCGGCTGATCGCGGGCGGCGCGGCCGAACCGACCACCACGTTCGACGATTTCCAGAGCAAGATGCTCTCGCCCGAGAACAAGTCGGTGCTGGAGACGTTCGTGGGGATGCGCAATGACCTTCAGCGGGTCGTCGCGGACCAGAAGGTCAAGATCAATCCTCGGTACGGCGCCCAGCAGATCCCACTCCTGACGATCCAGGGTGGCGACGGCAAGGACCTCCCGCTGGTGGTGCTCTCCATCGGCGGTGAGGATGCCGAGAACGCGTACGTCACGGATGTCCCCGCCGTGACCACCGCGGCCTGATGCCCGAGGCCGGCCGGATCGTCCTGCTGGTCACCTCCCCGCGGCTGCCGGCCGGGATCCTGACGGCGGCCGCGTGGGATTTCGTCCGCGCCGGGCCCGTGCTCACCGCGACCGACGGCGACCAGGCCACTGCCCTGCGCGCCGCCGGCGTCACTGTGACGGTCGTCGAGCCCGACCCCGAAGCTCTGATCGGGCTCCTGGCCGAGCACGGCACGGTGGTCTGGCTCGCTGGCGCGGCCGGTGACGAGGACTTCGCCCGCAGGCTCGGGCTGCGGCTGGCGCGCGAGCCCTCCCTGGCCGAGCTCGAGCTCTGCTACGGATCCTGGGATCCACCGGGAGCCCGGCTGCTCGACGCCGTCGCCGTCATGGACCGGCTCGCCTCGCCCGGCGGCGACCCGTGGAAGCGGCAGCAGACCCACGAGACCCTCGCGCCCTACCTGCTCGAGGAGAGCTACGAGGCGTACGACGCGATCGTCTCCGGGGACCTCGCCGCCCTGCGGGAGGAATTGGGTGACGTGCTGCTCCAGGTCGTGCTGCACGCGAGGCTGGCCGAGGAGCTTCCCGAAGACGAACGCTGGACGGTCGACGACGTGGCCGGCGACCTCGTGGACAAGATGGTCCGCCGCAACCCCCATGTCTTCGCGGGCGAGGACGTCGAGGACGTCGAGGCGATCATCGCCAACTGGGAGCGGATCAAGAAGGAGGAGAAGGCGCGCGACTCCGTGCTGGAGGGCATCGCCCTGAGTCAGCCCGCGCTGTCGCTGGCCGCCAAGATCCTCCAACGGGTGGATCGGGCCGGCCTGGACGTGCCGTTGCCCGCCGACCCCGACCTCGGTTCCGCCCTGCTGCGCACGGTGGCGCAGGCGCGAGCGGACGGCCTCGACGCCGAGGCGCTGCTGCGCCAGGCGGCGCTGCGATACGCCGACGCCGTACGGATTCGGGAGGATGTCGCACCCGGCGAGTAGATTTCGCATCATGCCGGAGTTCGTGCCGCTCGCCGAGCGCATCGTCGACGCCATCCTCGACAGTGACCCCGCCCTGGCCACCTATGCGGGCGACCACCGCTACGACGACCGTCTGCCCGACCACTCGAGCGGCGCGGTCGCTGAGCGGGTCACCATGCTGCGGGACGCGGCCGACGCCCTCGCCGGCGTCGATCCGGACGCCATCGGCCAGCAGGACCAGGTCGACCACGCGATCCTCTCCGCCGTCGTCGAGCGCGGCATCTTCGAGCTCTCCGACGTGCGCGAGCACGAGTGGAACCCGCTGGAGCACAACCCGGGTCCCCTGCTGCACGCCCTGATCGCCCGCCCGTTCGCCCCGGCGAGGGAGCGGCTCGCCAGCCTCGGTGGCCGGCTCGCCGCCATCCCGGACGCGCTGGCCACCGCCCGGGCGGTGCTGCGCGACATGCCCCGGCTGCACGCCGAGGTGGCGGTCGGGCAGTTCGCGGGCGCGGCGGCGCTGATCCGCGACGAGGTGCCCGCCCTGCTGGCGGAGGCGCCCGACATGCGGGGCATCGAGCCGGCGCTGGCCGCCGCGCTGGACGCCCTAGCCGAGTTCGACGGCTGGCTCCGGGCCCGGCTGGAGAGCGGCGAGCCGGGCCGCGACCCGCGCTTGGGCCGGCCGCTGTGGGAGGCCCGGCTGTGGCACACCCTCGACACCGAGCTGCCGGCGGCCGAGGTTCTCGCCCGCGCCCGGCAGAACCTCGACGAGGTCACCGCCCGGCTCCGCGAGGCCGCGGCAGAGCTGGTCGGCGGCCCGACCACCGACGAGACCGTGCGCCGGGCCCTCGACACGTGCGCGGCCCAGCACCCCGACAACGCCACGATCGTCGACCTGGCCAAGGTGACGATGGCCGAGGCCACCGAGTTCGTCCGCGAGCACGACCTCATGACGATCATCGACGACCCCTGTGTGATCCAGGAGATGCCGGAGTTCGCCCGTGGCGTCGCGGTGGCCAACTGTGACCCGCCGGGTCCGCTGGAGACGGCGGACGTCCCGACGTTCTACTGCATCGCCCCTACGCCGGCCGACTGGTCGCCGGCGCGGGTCGAGTCGTTCTACCGCGAATACAACGACCACATGCTGCGCAACCTGACCGTGCACGAGGCCATGCCGGGGCACTTCCTGCAGCTCGCCCACTCCCGGCGGTTCCGGGCCGGCACCCGGGTGCGGGCGCTGGGCTTCTCCGGCCCGTTCGTCGAGGGCTGGGCGGTCTACGCGGAGGAGCTGATGGCCGGGCTGGGCTTCGGCGGCCTGCCGGTGCGCCTCCAGCAGCTCAAGATGCAGCTGCGGATCAGCCTCAACGCGATGATCGATCAGCTGACCCACTGCGAGGACCTGGCCGAGGCCGACGCCATGGAGCTGATGATGACGCGCGGCTTCCAGGAGGAGGGTGAGGCGGCGGGCAAGTGGAAACGGGCCCTGCTCACCTCCACCCAGCTCTCCACCTACTTCGTGGGCTACACGGAGGTCGCGGCGATCGCGGCGGCCCGCCCCTTCGGCGCCACCCCGAAGGCCTGGCACGACGCCATGCTCGCGCACGGCTCACCACCGCCGCGCCACCTCAGCTTCCTCCTCGGCGTCTGACGCCGATCGGCCACGTCTAGCGCCGATCGGCCACGTCTAGCGCCGATCAGCCGCGTCGGCGGTCGGTCAGCCGCGTCGGCGGTCGATCAGTTTTGCCGACTTGGGCATCTCGAACAGGTCTTCGGAGAGCCGGTCGGCGTAGTCCGTCATGGCGACGTCGACCCGCACCTGGTGGAGCACGCCGCTGAAGCTGCCGAGCACGCCCTCGTTGGTGATGCACGTCCCGAAGTCGCGGGCGGCGGCGCCGTCGACGCCGGTCAGGTCGACGCAGGTCGCGTGCCGTCCGGCGATCGTCGTGTCGCGCTGGGCGACCCGGGCGTCGGCGTCGAGGGCCGCCCTGTTCAACAGGGCCAGAACCGTGGCGGGCGTCACCATGCCGCTGGTGTCCGCGCCCCGGAAGACGGCGGGCGGCGGCGGGCTCGTCGGCGTCGCCGGTGCGGTCATCGTGCAGGTGGCCGGCTTGACGCTGGTGCGGCACTCGGTGGTCGCGTCCGCCGTGACCAGCACCTTGCCGCCGGGATAGACGTACGCCGCCCGGGCGGGTTGCTGCCCCTGGGCGATCGTCGCGCTCGCGCCGCCGGCGAGCTGGTACGTCGCCTCATAGGTGAGGTTCGCCGCGCCGGCCAGCTGGGCGGCGAGGTCGACGACGAGGCCGTTGCGGCTCGGGCCCTGTCCCGAGGTCTCGTCCAGGTCCGTGCAGCCCGTCGTGAGGACGAGCACGACGAGTGCGGCTATCAGGCGCCGGGGGGTGGGGGGCACGATCCCCACCTTGGCCGATACTTGCAACTCGGCGCAAACCGGTGTTCGCCCGGTCGCTCTGCGTCGAGCTCGGGTCAGGAGCGCGTACGGCTCAGCAGCTGCTGCCGCATCACATAGCGCCGGATGACGCGGGCCAGGGACTCGTCGACATCGAAGATGGCGACTATCTCCACCGACATCGGGCCGGGCGGCACCTGCTGCGGCAGCATCGCGACCCGCGACGCCACGCAGGGTATGTCGATGATCTCGCTGCCCAGCTGCATCCAGAGCTGGAGCTCCTCGCCCTCGACCACGTTCGTACCCTCGAAGTGGGCCCGCACGCTGTGCTCGCTGATGTCGCGGATCCAGCCGTGGGCGTCGCGCCAGCCCGGACGGCGCATGATCACCTGCTCGCCACCGCCGCCGCGCACGAACTCGCGCTGCTGCTCGACCAGCGCCTCGCCGGCCGTACGCAGCTCCAGGCGGTTCTCGTCGGCCTCCACCACCGCGCACGGCAGGGCGAACCTGCCTCGCGGGGCCGCCGACCAGCGCAGGGTCACGGTGGCGCCCACCGGCGGCACGGCGTCCAGCGGCGCGGACAGGGTCAGTCCCGCGCTCTCGGCGTGAACCACGCGGACGCGGGCGGCCTGCTCGTCACAGTCGGTCATCTCGACGTACGAGCCGGCCTCGGGGAGGTGCGCAGGTGTAGTCATGGCAACCCGGGTGATCGGCAGTTCGGACCGCCGCCTGAGGTATGTGCGCGCCGGAGTTCCCCAGCCGCCGCCACGGCCGTCCGCCCGGCTCGATACCCTCAGGGTCGTGGTCGGCCGCAGGGGCGCGGTCTGAGGAATCCATCCGAACGAACATGAGGGAGCCACGGCAGATGGCCACCATTGAAGCGATCGTCGCCCGGGAGATCCTCGACTCGCGGGGCAACCCGACCGTCGAGGTCGAGGTCGGTCTGGACGACGGCACCACCGGCCGCGCGGCCGTACCGTCCGGCGCCTCCACCGGCGCCTTCGAGGCGATCGAGCTGCGCGACGGCGACAAGGGCCGCTACCTCGGCAAGGGCGTCGAGAACGCGGTCAGCAACGTCGAGGACAAGATCGCCGACGAGCTCGTCGGGTACGAGGCCAGCGAGCAGCGCCTCATCGACACCAGGATGCTCGACCTCGACGGCACCGCCGACAAGTCCGAGCTGGGCGCGAACGCGATTCTCGGCGTCTCGCTCGCCGTCGCCAAGGCCGCCGCGGCCAGCTCCGAGCTGTCGCTGTTCCGCTACCTCGGCGGCCCGAACGCGCATCTGCTGCCGGTGCCGATGATGAACATCCTCAACGGTGGCGCGCACGCCGACTCGAACGTCGACGTGCAGGAGTTCATGATCGCTCCGATCGGCGCGCCGTCCTTCCGGGAGGCCCTGCGCACCGGCGCGGAGGTCTACCACGCGCTCAAGTCGGTCCTGAAGAAGAAGGGCCTGTCGACCGGCCTGGGCGACGAGGGCGGTTTCGCGCCCAGCCTGCCGTCGAACGCCTCCGCGCTGGACCTGATCGCCGAGGCCGTGCAGGCCGCCGGGTTCTCCCTGGGCACCGACATCGTGCTCGCCATGGACGTCGCCGCGACGGAGTTCTACAAGGACGGCTCGTACGTCTTCGAGGGCTCGCCGAAGTCGACCGAGGAGATGATCAACTACTACGCCAAGCTCGCCGAGACGTACCCGATCGTCTCCATCGAGGACCCGCTCGACGAGAACGACTGGGACGGCTGGACCGCGATGACCTCGCAGCTCGGCGGCAAGCTCCAGATCGTCGGCGACGACCTGTTCGTGACCAACCCCACGCGCATCGGCCGGGGCATCGCCGAGGGTGCCGCCAACGCGGTCCTCGTCAAGGTCAACCAGATCGGCTCGCTGACCGAGACGCTCGACGCCGTCGATCTGGCGCACCGGGCCGGATTCAAGACGATGATGAGCCACCGCTCCGGCGAGACCGAGGACACCACCATCGCTGACCTGGCCGTTGCCGTCGGCAGCGGCCAGATCAAGACCGGCGCGCCGGCCCGCTCGGACCGGGTCGCGAAGTACAACCAGCTCCTGCGCATCGAGGAGGAACTGGGCGAGGCCGCGCGGTACGCCGGAGCGGGCGCGTTCCCGCGTTACCGCACCGCGTAACGCTCCGTCGACCGATCATTGAGTTGTGGCACCGCGTTCGGTGGGCATAGGGTCCCATCGAGCAGGTGCCGCAACTCCGTGGTCTTTGGCGAGTACCGGGGGAGGGCAGGGATGACGCAGCGCCGCACACCGAGTGGGCAGGGGCCGTCCCGCCGACCCACCGGCCAGGCGGGGCGTCCGGGGGTCCGAGGTGGCGCCCGACCCGGCAGGGTCCGCGACACCGGAGCGACCCGCATCGAGCCGCGCCGGATCCCGGCGACCCGGACCACCGGCAGCGTCAACCGCTCCGGCAGCAGGCCGGCGGCGGCACGCCGCGCCGCGGCGTCCGGCGCCACCAAGCGGACCGTCGCGACCCGCCCCAAGGCCTTCACCGGGCGCGCCACCGTCCTGATCGTCGTCCTCGTCGCGCTGGCCCTCGCCTACACCTATCCGGTCCGCGTCTACCTCGCCCAGGAGTCCCAGATCGCCCAGATGCAGGCCGACCAGGCCGCGCAGCAGGCGAAGATCAAGGGGCTGGAGGAGGAGGTCGAGAAGTGGAAAGACGACGAGTACATCCGCATCCAGGCGCGCGACCGGCTGTTCTACGTCAAGCCGGGTGAGGTGCCGCTGCTGGTGCTCAACGACCCGGCCGGCGCCGCCCGCGACGCCGCCCGCACGGCGGCACCCGAACCCGACCGGTGGTACGACACACTGTGGGGAAGCGTCGCCGCCGCCAACGCAGAAGCCCGAAAGTAGATGACGACTCCTTCCGAGACCGATCTCGAGATCGTCGCCGAGCAACTCGGCCGCCGCCCCCGCGGCACCCGCGCCGTCGCGCACCGCTGCCCCTGCGGCAACCCCGACGTCGTGGAGACCGAGCCCCGACTGGACGACGGCACTCCGTTCCCGACGATGTTCTATCTGACCTGTCCCCGCGCGACGGCGGCCTGCAGCCGCCTCGAGTCCGGCGGCGTGATGCGCGAGATGCAGGACCGGCTGGCGGCGGACCCGGAGCTGGCGCAGCGCTACCAGGCCGCCCACGAGGACTATCTGGCCCGCCGCGAGGCTGCGCAGCACGTGCCCGAGATCGAGAAGATCTCGGCCGGCGGCATGCCCGACCGGGTCAAGTGCCTGCACGTCCACCTCGGCCACGCGCTGGCGGCCGGCCCCGGCGTCAACCCGTTCGGCGACGAGGTCCGCGACGCCGTCGGTCAGTGGTGGTCCGGCGGCCCGTGCGTCGCCCCGCGGGCCGGGTAAGCCGGTGCCGATCGAGATCCGCCGGGCCCGCACGACCGACGTGAAGGCCATCCGGGCGCTCGTCGACACGTACACCGCGGACCGGCGGCTGCTCAGCAAGGCCACCGTCACGCTGTACGAGAGCGTCCAGGAGTTCTGGGTCGCCGTGGAACAGGACCGGGTCGTCGGCTGCGGCGCCCTGCACGTGATGTGGGAAGACCTCGCGGAGATCCGTACGGTCGCGGTCGACCCCGACCACCGCGGCATGAAGATCGGCCACCGCCTGGTCGAAGAGCTCCTCGGCGCGGCCCGCGCGCTCGGTGTGGCCCGAGTGTTCTGCCTGACCTTCGAGACCCGCTTCTTCGGCGCGTTCGGCTTCACCGAGATCGACGGCGCCCCGGTGCCGCACGCCGTCTACGAGCAGCTGCTGCGCTCCTACGACGAGGGCGTTGCCGAGTTCCTCGACCTCGAACGGGTGAAGCCGAATACGCTCGGCAACAAGAGGATGTTGCTGCATCTATAGGAGTCCGCGTGAGAGTCGCCGCCATCGACTGTGGCACCAACTCGGTCCGCCTGCTCATCGCCGACGTGGCGGGCGGAAAGCTGACCGACGTAGCCCGCCGGATGGAGATCGTCCGGCTCGGCGAGGGCGTGGACAGCACCGGGCGGCTCGCGCCGGAGGCGATCGACCGCACCCGCACGGCCCTGCTGGGCTACGCGGCGGAGATCGCCGAGCTGGGCGTCGACCGGGTACGCATGTGTGCCACCTCGGCCTCCCGCGACGCCTCCAACGCCGAGGAATTCCGCACGATGGTCCACTCGGTGCTCGGCGTCGTCCCCGAGGTGATCACCGGCCACGAGGAGGCACGGCTGTCCTTCACCGGCGCCCTCCACGGCCTCGACGCCGAGCCGCCCTATCTCGTCGTGGACATCGGCGGCGGCTCCACCGAGTTCGTGGTCGGCTTCCGCGAGGTGAAGCACGCCGTGTCCGTCGACATCGGCTGCGTCCGGATGACCGAGCGGCACCTGCACAGCGACCCGCCGACCCCGGCGGAGATCCAGGCCGCGGAGCGCGACATCACCAAGGCGGTCGACAACGCCCTCCGCACGGTCTCGGGCCACGGCACGGCCACCCTCATCGGCCTCGCCGGCTCGGTCACCACCGTCGCGGCGCTGGCTCTGCGGCTCCCGACGTACGACCCGAAGCAGATCCACCACGCCCGTATCCACCGCGACGACGTGGCGAAGGTGACGGCCGACATCCTCGGTTCGACGGTGGCGGACCGCCTGGACCTGCCGGTGATGCACCCGGGCCGCGCGGACGTGATCGGCGCGGGAGCGCTGATCCTGCGCGTCATCATGGAGCGGGCGAACAAGGCGTCGGTGATCGCCAGCGAGCACGACATCCTCGACGGAATCGCCTTCTCACTGGCCTGATGGTGACCCTGTTTCCGAATCGCACTTCTCCTGTGGAATCCCGCACGCTCGCCGACTTTGCTCTAGCATGCGCATGCATTGATGCGTTGAGCGGGGGAGGCTCGTCGCGCCCGCGGTGAATGGCGAGAAGGAAGACGATGACATTCAGCCTTCTGGTGTACTGCGTGGCGGCCTTGGCGCTGGTGGTGTTGGGGGTGCTGTTCCGCACGGGCCGATACCCCGGCATCACCGGTGACGGTGGGCGTGCGGCCACCGCGGTGAGCTCCTGGACCTTTGTGGCGGCGGGGATAGCTGCCGCACAGGCCGCCGCCTATCTGATTCAGCGGGGTTATCCCGGTGAGCCGGACGTCTACTCGGTGGTGCGGTGGGCGTTCTGCGCGGCCCTCGTCGGCGTGGGAGTCCGCGTCGTCCTCCTGCTGCGCTGACGCGACCGGGTGCGCCGGGCGTCGATCTTTGACACTACTTCGCATCGCGAAGTACTGTGCTGCGCGTGGATACGACCCAGCTCCTCAAGGGAGTGCTGGATCTCGCCGTGCTCGCCGCCCTGCGCGACGGGGACGGCTACGGCTACGACATCCTGCGGCGGCTGCGGACCGCCGGGCTGACCGAGGTCGGAGACGCCAGCGTCTACGGCACGTTGCGCCGGCTGTTCAACGCCGGTCTGCTCAACTCCTACGTCGTGCCCAGCATCGAGGGTCCCCACCGCAAGTACTACGCGCTCAACAAGGCCGGACAGGCCGAGTTGGAGCGGTCGGGCAAGGGCTGGCACGAGTTCGCTTCGACGATGAACCATCTGCTTCACGAGCGGGAGACGGCGTGAAACCCACGGCTCAGGATGAGATAACCGCGTACGTGTTCGCGGTCCGCGCGGCCCTCGGCGACCTGCCCGAGGCCCAGCGGGACGAGTTGCTCGAGGACCTGACCGAGCATCTCACCGAGGTCATGGCCGACGGTGAGGGTTCGCTCACCGACCGGCTGGGCAGTCCCGAGGCGTATGCCGCCGACCTTCGCGGTGCGACGCCGTTCGTCGGCGGCTTCCCCGATCCGCCGGGCCGGGCGCACGTGTTCGGCGACCTGAAGGACCAGATCACGCCCGCCCTGCGGGACCACGTGCTGCCGCCGCTGCGGACGGCCGACACTCGCCTGGGCAAGGTCGTCGGCTACGAGCGCCTCTCCGACTTCCTCCGCCTCCTGCGCCCGGCCTGGTGGGTGCTGCGCGGCTATCTCCTGGCGATGGTGATCGCCGTGATCGTCGACAACAGTGGACAGCCGCTCGGCCTGCTGCCGCGCGTCGGCAACAGCGTTCTGGTGGCCCTGTTCCTGCTCGCGACCGCCGTGTTCGCCTCGGTCTGGTTCGGCCGGCGGGCGCCGCGCCTGCCCCAGTGGTCACGCCTTTCCCTGTACGGCGGCACGGCCATCCTCGTCCTGGTCGCGATGGCCGGCTTCTTCGAGGTCGACAGCGCGGCCCGCGACTCGTACTACTCGGACGTGGACTACGACAACCCGTACAGCGGGGTGCAGGACGTGTTCGTCTACGACGAGCAGGGCCGGCTGGTCACGAACGCCCGCCTCTTCGACCAGAACGGTCAGCCGATCCACCTCGGCAACCCGTACTGCTACGACGAGAGCGAAGGCTTCGATGTGGAGAAGGCCGGCGGCGTGTACCCGTTCTGTCCGAGTAACGCGCCGTTCCGCATGCCCGGCGCGGCCCCCACCGCCGAACCGTCGAAGACCTCCGGCTCACCGACGAAATCCGCGACGCCGTCGCCTTCGGCTGGCCGCTAAGGAGAAGTGGGCCAAGAGGGAGAAGCCGGAGCGCCGTCGCGTCGTTAGGTCCGGCGTGAAGGAGGACCTGACGTGAGACACCTGGTCGCGCGGCGCGCAGCCGCGGCCGTGGTCGCCCTGGCGACGTCCGTGATCGTCGTGTCGCTCCTCGCGACCGGCGACGATGCTCAGGACGCCGCTGTCGGCGACTGCCTGGCCACCTCCACTCAGGTGAGCTCCGGCGAGGACGAGCGGCCCGACGCGACCGTCGTCGGCTGCGGCGAGGCCGCCGCCGGCTTCACCGTGGTCGGCCGCGTCGACGGCGAGAGCGACTCCAAGAGCCGATCCTGCGAGCGGTTCTTCGAGGCCGACGAGGAGTACTTCCTCTACGCCAGCACCGCCGGCGACGGCTACCTGCTGTGCCTCCGACGTGCCGGGTGACGCCACCCCGGCTGCCCGGCTCGTCCGCCCGGGTGCTCTGCTGGACGGGTGCTCAGCCGTACCCGCGAAGACGTCTCCGCCCACGCGGCCGAGGCGCCGAACCTGACCGTGCTGGACGGGGGCGTCGCGGATTGTTTCGCCTGTCCCCGGCTGGTCACGTGGCGTGAGGAGGTCGCGGCCACCAAGCGTGCCGCGTTCCGCGACCAGAGCTACTGGGGGCGGCCCGTGCCCGGGTTCGGGCCGGCGGACGCCACGATCGCGATCCTGGGGCTCGCCCCCGCCGCGCACGGCGGCAACCGCACCGGGCGGATCTTCACCGGCGACCGTTCCGGCGACGTCCTCTTCGCCGCGCTGCACCGGGCCGGCCTCGCCAACCAGCCGACCAGCGTCTCCGCCGACGACGGCCTCGCGCTGCGGCATATGCGGATCTTTTCCGCGGTCCGGTGCGCGCCGCCCGACAACAAGCCGCTGCCGGCCGAGCGGGACACCTGCGCGCCGTGGCTGCATCGTGAGGTTTCCCTCATCCGTCCGACCCTGCGGGTCGTGGTCGCGCTGGGCGCGTTCGCCTGGGCGGCGTGGTGGCCCGTCCTGCGCCAGGTGTACGGCCGGACGCCGCCCGTACCCCGACCGGCTTTCGGCCACGGCGCCCACGTCGTCCTCCCTGGCGTACCCGACCTGCTGGGTTGCTATCACGTGTCGCAGCAGAACACCTTCACCGGCCGGCTCACCCCCGCGATGCTCGACGACGTCTTCGACAGTGCGAAACGGATCGCGGGCCTGGCATGATTCGTGTCCTGTCTACGTCCCGCCGATCACGGATCAGAGCCTGAGCATTGGAAATCGCCGCGCTGCGTCGCTGGTGGCCGCTGGCCGCCGTCCTCGGGCTGCTCTTTCTCGCCTCGCTCGCCGCGACCCGGTCGGCACCGCAGCTGGAGCGCTTCAACCCGAACGCCGAGGTCGAGGTGACCGCCGCGCCGCTGCTGCCGCCGACCCCCGAGCCGACCGTGTCGACCAGCCCGGAGCCGGTGGAAGCCGCCCGCGAGCTGCCGAACTGGATCCCCGCCGCGGCGTCCGTCGTGCTCGGCGTGGCCGCGGTGGCGATCGTCGTGCTGGTGGTGTGGGCGGTGCTGCGCGACCAGGGCCGTCGGCGGACGCGGCGCGGCGGCCGTCGCGCCGGGACCCGCTCCGAGACGAGTACGGCGGAAGATCTCGTCGCCGCCCTCGACGCCGGTCTCCAGGAGCTGTCCGACACGGACCGTGACCCACGCCGGGCGGTGATCGCCTGCTGGGTGCGGCTGGAGCAGGCCGCCGCGGCGGCGGGCACACCACGCCACGCCGGCGACAGTCCCACCGATCTGGTGGCGCGGCTGCTCGCCGAGCAGCGGGTCGAGGCGGCCGTGCTGACCCCGTTCGCGCACGTCTACCGCCAGGCGCGCTATGCCACCCACACCGTCGACGACCAGATGCGCCGCCAGGCCGTGTCGGCGCTGGAACGTTTGCGCGCCGACCTCGACGCCGGAGTGCCGTTGTGAGTCGTGACCCCGACGGCGGCCTCGAGGATCTCTTCGGCGGCCGTGCCGAACCGGTCGTCGCCGAGGCACCGGTGCGGGCCGAGGCGAAGCCCCGCTCCCGAGTCGCCTGGGTTGTCCGCAATGTTCTGCTGGTCGCCGTGGCCACCACGGTGACCGTCGCCGTGCTGCGGTCCCAGGGGATCAAGGCCTCGATTCTGCTCATCGTGGCCGCGTTCACCGCCTTGCGGCTGCTTCTGCTCGCGGTGGCCGAAGTGGCTCCGCCGCCGGTGCCCCGGGGTCGGCGTCGCGGCGGGGAAGCGAGCCCCGACGGGTGGGCCGGCAACGACACGCTGCGGGTGGCCGTACGCCGGTGGGAGCGGCAGTTGGACTCCTCCCAGCAGGACCCGAGCCGGTTCTCGCGTATCGTCCAGCCCGCGCTGGCGGAACTCGCCGACGAGCGCCTGCGGCTGCGGCACGGCATCACCCGTTCGTCGGATCCTCGGCGGGCACGGGAGCTGCTGGGCGAGTCGCTGTGGCGGATGCTGGAGGAGTCGGGGCGCCGGACGCCGAAATACCGGGAGCTGTCGGCGTACGTCGACGCGCTGGAAAAGATCTGAGAAGGGTGGATCGGTGACGGACGCGAGCGTGGAGGCCATGCCGCCCTACGAGGTGGGCCGGCTGGCCGGCGCGGTCCTCGACTCGGTCGGCAGCGTGGTGGTCGGCAAGCGGGACGCCCTCGAGCTCGTGCTCGCCGGCATCCTGGCCGGCGGTCACGTGTTGCTCGAGGACCTGCCCGGCCTGGGCAAGACTCTGACCGCCCGCTGCTTCGCGCAGGCCCTCGGCCTGGACTTCCGTCGGCTCCAGTTCACCCCGGACCTGCTGCCCGCGGACGTGACCGGCTCCTTCCTGTACGACCAGCGCAAGGGCGATTTCGCCTTCCGGGCCGGCCCGGTGTTCACCAACATGCTGCTCGCCGACGAGATCAACCGGACGCCTCCGAAGACCCAGGCGGCGCTACTCGAGGCGATGCAGGAGAAGCAGGTCTCCGTCGAGGGCGTCACCTATCGGCTCGACCCGCCGTTCCACGTGCTCGCCACCGCCAACCCGATCGAGTACGAGGGCACGTACCCGCTGCCGGAGGCCCAGCTCGACCGCTTCATGCTGCGGGTGTCGTTCGGCTACCCGACCCAGGACGAGGAGTGGGACGTCCTGCGCCGGCGCATGTCGCGCCGCCAGGAGGAGGCCCAGCTCCCGGCTGTGGTGAACGCGCGGACCCTGCGGTCGATGCAGGCCGCGCTGGAGTCGGTCGCGGTGGAGGACTCGATCGGCCGCTACATCGTCGCGCTGACCGCCGCGACGCGGGAGCACGCCTCCGCGCTGGTCGGCTCGTCGCCGCGTGGATCGCTCGCCCTGCTGCTGCTCGCCCGGGCCCGCGCGGTCATGGCCGGCCGCGACTACGTGGTGCCCGAGGACGTCAAGGACGTGGCCGTGCCCGCCCTCGCCCACCGGATCACGCTGCGGCCGGAGATGTGGTTGCGCCGGGTCGACCCGTCGTTCGTGGTCCAGGAGGTGCTCCAGAACGTCCCGGCCCCGGCCAGCGGAGCGCTGCCGACGTACGCCGGCGGGTACGCCGAGCAGTGACCGTCACCGATCCGCCGCCGCTGCGGGCCGCGGTGCCTCCCGACGAGGCGGCGGTCGACGAGAGCTGGGCCTCGCCGGCCTGGGTGCCGACCCGGGCGCTGGGGCGTACGGTGCTGCTCACCGGCCTGCTGCTGGTCCTCGGCGTCGCCTTCGGTCGGGTCGACCTGGTGTTGCTCGCCGCGCCGTTCGCGATCGGCGCGGCGGTGGGCCTGCGCCGCATGCCCCGGTCGGCGCCGGAGCTGACCATCGAGGCCGACGAGGACCACCTCGTCGAGGGAGGCGCGGTCGCGGCGTCGGTCACGGTCGGCAACCCCGATGTGATCGCGTACGACCTGGTGGTGGTGCGGACCCGGACCTCGCCGTGGCTGCGGCTGGAGGAGGCCGACCGGCCCTTCGCGGTCAACGTCGCGCCGGACAGCTGGACGGCGGTCGAACTGCCCGGCACGGCACAGCGGTGGGGTCGTCACGACGTGGGCCCGGCCGCCGCCCGCGTGGCCGCCTGCGGCGGACTGCTCGCCTGCCGGCCGGTCCTGGTCCCGGCCCGGGGCGTGCGGGTCTATCCGGAAACCGAGCCGTTCGCGGCCACCGAGGCGATGCCCGCGGCGGCCGGCCTGGTCGGCAACCACCGGTCGCGGCGGCCCGGCGAGGGCGGCGAGCTCGCGGGGGTACGCCCGTTCGCGCCCGGCGACCGGCTGCGCCGGATCGACTGGCGGGTGTCGCTGCGCACCCGGGACCTGCACGTGGCCTCGACCCTGTCCGACCGTGACGCCGAGGTGCTGCTGCTGCTCGACGTGCTGGGAGAGGCCGGCGACTCCGGCGGGGTCAAGGGCAAGGCGTCCGTGCTCGACACGACCGTCCGGGCGGCCGCCGCCATCGCCGAGCACTACCTTCAGCGCGGCGACCGGGTCTCCCTGGCCGAGTACGGTGCGTCCGCGCGCCGCCTGCGCCCCGCGACCGGCCGCCGGCAGTACCTCACGGTGCTGGAATGGCTTCTGGACGTGCGCGCGGACGCCGGCGACGAAGAGCCGTACGAACATGTCTTCGGCGCGCACAACGTCTCCTCCGACGCCCTCGTGATGGTGCTGACCCCGCTGGTCGACCCGCGAGCGGCGGACATGCTGGCGGGCCTGGTCCAGTCCGGTCGCTACACCGTCGCCGTCGACACGCTGCCGGACGGTGCCACGCCGCCGCAGCGCAACCAGTGGACGCCGCTCGCGACCCGGCTCTGGCGGATGGAGCGCGAGAACGTGCTGGGCCGGCTGCGCGAGCACGGCGTACCCGTCGTGACCTGGGCCGGCGCGGGCAGTCTCGATCTGGTGCTGCGCGACGTCGCGCGGCTCGCCTCGGCGCCGAGGGGGCGCTGACATGCGCGCCGGCATCACCCGCCGGATCGACCGGGCGCGGCGGGCGGCGGCCCGGGCGACCATCCTGCCGCTCCTCGTCCGCGGCGGCATCGGCCTCGCCTTCTTCGCGGCGATGCTGGTGGCCTGGCCCGTGTCGCTGGTCCTGAGCGGCTATGCCGCCCTGCTGGCCGTCGCGGCCGGATATCCGGTGATCGCGCCTCGGGGGCGCGGGCCGACAGTCGCCGCGCTCGCCGTCATCGGCGGCTGGATCCTCGACACCACCTGGTACGACTCCCGGATCGCGCTCTGGCGAGTGCTGGCGGTGGCGACCCTGCTCTACGCCGGACACACCCTGTCCGCGCTGGCCGCGGTGCTGCCGTACGACGCGGTGGTCAGTCCCGATGTCGTCACGGGCTGGCTGGCCCGGGCCGGGGCCGTTGTCCTCGGCTCGGCCGTGCTGACCGTGATCGCCCTCGGCCTGACCGCCCGACTGGCCGGCCCGGCGTTCCTGCTGGCGACCCTGGTGGGCCTGACGGCGGCGGTCGGCCTGACCCTGCTGCTGGCCCGCCTGCTGCGCCGGTCCTGACCGCAGTTGGGATTGGTCACAGAACGAGGCATCACGTCGGCCGTTTCGAAACAATGGAGGACGTGAAACCGCAACGCATCGTGGTAGTCGGCGCAGGTCACGTGGGGCTCTACGCCGCCCTGCGCCTGTCGAAGAAGGTCAACGCCCGTCGGGCCGAGGTGGTCGTCATCGACCCCCAGCCGCACATGACGTACCAGCCGTTCCTGCCCGAGGCCGCGGCCGGCAACATCTCGCCGCGGCACGCGGTGGTGCCGCTGCGCCGGGAGCTCAAGCGCTGCCGGATCGTCTCCGGCGAGGTCACCCGCATCGAGCACGCCCGCAAGACGGTGACCGTGCAGCCGATCGAGGGACCGATCAAGGAGATCGCGTACGACCACATCATCGTCGCGCCCGGCTCCGTCTCCCGCGTCCTGCCGATCCCCGGCCTGCGCGAGCGCGGCATCGGCTTCAAGACCATCGGCGAGGCCATCTACCTGCGCAACCACATCCTCGACCGGCTCGACGTCGCGGCGGTCACCCCCGACCCCGAGGTGCGCCGCGCCTCCCTGGCCTTCGTCTTCGTCGGCGGTGGCTACGCCGGCGTCGAGGCGCTGGCCGAGATGGAGGACGTCGTCCGCGACGGCCTCAAGTACTACCCGGAGCTGAAGAAGGAAGAGGTCCGGTTCGTCCTCGTGGAGGCGTCCAACCGGATCCTGCCCGAGGTCGGCCCCGAGATGGGCGCGTACGCCGCCCGCCAGCTCCGCAAGCGCGGCATCGACATCCGCCTCGAGACCCGCATGGAATCCTGCGTCGACGGCGAGGTCCACCTCTCCGACGGCGAGATCTTCCGCGCCGAGACGATCGTCTGGACGGCCGGCGTCAAGCCGTCGCCGATGCTCGACCAGACCGACCTGCCCCGCGGCCCCCGCGGCCACGTCACCTGCCTGCCCACCCTCCAGGTCGTCGACGGCGAGAAGGTCCTCGACGGCGCCTGGTCGGCCGGCGACTGCGCACAGGTCCCCGACCTGACCAGCCCGGGCGCCTGGTGCTCGCCGAGCGCCCAGCACGCCGTCCGCCAGGCCGCGGTGCTCGCCGACAACATCCGCCAGGTCGTCTACGGCGGCGTCCCCAAGAACTACCGGCACAAGTACGCGGGCAGCGTCGCCAGCCTCGGCCTCTACAAGGGCGTCGCCAAGATCTACGGTGTGAAGCTCAAGGGCCTTCCGGCCTGGTTCATGCACCGGACCTACCACATGAGCCGCATCCCGTCGTTCAACCGCAAGGTACGGGTTCTGGCCGACTGGACGCTCGCCTTCGTGCTCAAGCGCGAGGTGATCTCGCTGGGCCAGCTGCACCAGCCCCGCCAGGAGTTCACCCATGTCACGCCGCCGCTGGGTGACGAGAAGAGCCCAGAGCCGGTGGGAGCCGGCGCCCGCTGACCGGGGATCGCCATGCTGCTGGTGCGATCAGCCCGGCCCGGTTTCGCGCCGGGTCGGGTCGGTGCGGGCTGGCGGCGGCGCGGCGGGGATGGTGGCGACGTGGCGGGGCTGGCGGCGACGTGGCGGGGATGGTGGCGGCGCGGCGGGGATGGTGGCGACGTGGCGGGGATGGTGGCGACGTGGCGGGGCTGGCGGCGGCGCGGCGGGGATGGTGGCGGCGGGGCTGGCGGCTGCGAGTGGTCGAAGCGTGGGTGCCCGGGGCGGGTCTCGAACCCGCACGCCCCTGAGGGCAGCCGCTTTTAAGGCGGCCGTGTCTGCCGTTCCACCACCCGGGCCGGGAAGCTGGTCCTCACCGTATCGGGTGCGCCTACCGGGCACGACGCCGGTTCGGTCCGAAATCGGGCATCGCCGGGGCCCCGCTCCGACGGTGATACCCCGCACATCCAGGGTTTTCAGCTCGTTCACAGCCTCGCGGGTCGGCCTCTTGCTGGTCGAGCGCCTATTCTTGGAGGGCACGACCCCTACGTGCCCCAACCTCAAAGGGAGACTGGACACAGTGAAGACTTCAAACCCGGTGCTTTCGCGCCTCGGCCAGGCGGCTGAGCGGGAGCGCGCGGCCGGATACGGACCGTACGGACCGCCCGCCGGTCAGCCGGGTTACGGTCAGCCGTACCCGACGGCCACGGGCTACCCCGCCTCGCCGCCGGCCGTGCAGCCCATGACGGTCGACGACGTCGTCGTCAAGACGGTCATGCTGCTCGGCATCACCGGCGTCTCCGCCGTCGCGGCTTGGAACCTGATCCCCGCCAGCCTGATGGGCCCGGCCTGGATCGGCGCGGCCGTCGTCGGCCTGGTGCTCGGCCTGGTCATCTCGTTCAGCCGGATGGCAAACCCCGCCCTGGTGATCACCTACGCGGTGGTCGAGGGCGCGTTCGTGGGCCTCGTCAGCAAGTTCTTCCAGAACATCATGGGCTACCAGGGCATCGTCCTCCAGGCGGTGGTCGCCACCTTCGGCGTCTTCTTCCTGATGGCGGCGCTCTACCGGGCCCGGGTAATCCGCGCGACGCCGAAGTTCGTCCGCGGCATGATCGCGGTCATGGCCGGCCTCTTCGCCGTCATGATGATCAACCTCGTGCTGTCGCTCTTCGACGTCAGCACAGGCCTGCGCGACAACGGCCCGCTCGGCATCATCTTCAGCCTGGTCTGCATCGTCGTGGCGTCGCTGAGCTTCATCCTCAGCTTCAACGAGGTCGAGGAGGGGGTCCGGATGGGCCTCCCGCAGCGCTACTCGTGGAACGCCGCGTTCGGCATCCTGGTGAGCCTGATCTGGCTTTACCTGGAGGTCCTGCGCCTGCTGAGCTTCCTGCAGGGCGACGACTGACCGAAGGCAACCACCGGCGGTCCGGGGGGCGGCGATCGTCGACCCCGGCCCGCCACCTGATCGGATCGCTCTCCGGCGGCCCGGTCCCTGACCGGAACCGCTCTCTGACCGGAACCGCTCTCTGACCGGACCGCTCTCTGACCGGATCCGAATCCGGACGGACTCGAACGCCCGGCCCGCCTCGCGCGTGGCCGGGCGTTTCGTTGTGGATAGGGTCTTGAACGTGAGCGCCGAAGAACTCCGGGTCGCGACCCAGCGCCTCCTCGCCCGGGTAGGTCACTGGGAGGGCGGCCGATGGGCCGCGAGCGCGGGCACCGGCACCCGGGGCGACCTCGTCTACGGACTGGTCCAGCGACTCGCCGACCTGGGCGCCGAGGCGGAAGGGCGGCCGCGCCGCGAGGTGCCCCGCGAGGCCGACACGACGCTGCCGGACCAGCTCCGGGTCATGACCGACGACCTGCTCGCGGCACCGACCGCACCCCTGGCCCAGGCCGCCGCCGAGGTCCTCGCCGTCCGCAAAGCGCTCTGAACGGCCCGGGCCATCGGCGCGTTCGCCGTCGTGCGCTCGGATGGGCTTGGGCCGTGTGTGCTGGCGGCTCACAATGAGATCCGCCGGGCCCGGCGCCCAGTGCGGCAGCCGAACCCGGCGGAAGATTTGTTGCGGTGTCAGCTCAGGCGCTCGAGCACCATCGCCATGCCCTGGCCGCCGCCGACGCACATCGTCTCCAGGCCGATGGACTTGTCGTGGAACTCCAGGGAGTTCAGCAGGGTGCCGGTGATCCGGGCGCCGGTCATGCCGAACGGGTGGCCGACGGCGATCGCGCCACCGTTGACGTTGAGCTTCTCCAGCGGGATGTTCAGCTCCCGGTAGGACGGGATCACCTGGGCCGCGAAGGCCTCGTTGATCTCCACCAGGTCGATGTCGTCGATGGTCATGCCGGCCCGCGCGAGCGCCTGGCGGGAGGCCTCGACCGGGCCCAGCCCCATGATCTCGGGGGAGAGGGCGGTGACGCCGGTGGACACGATCCGGGCCAGCGGGGTGATGCCCAGCTCGCGCGCCTTGGTGTCACTCATGATCACTACAGCCGCCGCGCCGTCGTTGAGCGGGCAGCAGTTGCCGGCGGTGATGCGGCCGTCGGGGCGGAAGACCGGCTTGAGTCCGGCCACGCCCTCCATGGTCACGCCCGGCCGCGGGCCGTCGTCGGTGGAGACCACCGTGCCGTCCGGGGTCGTCACCGGGGTGATCTCCCGCTGCCAGAACCCGTTGGCGATGGCCTTCTCGGCGAGGTTCTGGCTGCGGACGCCGAACTCGTCCATGTCCTCGCGGCTGACGTCGTACGCCTGGGCGAGGTTTTCCGCCGTGTAACCCATGCCGAGGTAGATGTCGGGGAGCTGGCCGTCCTCGCGGGGGTCGCGCCAGACGCCCCCGTTCTTGGCGGCGTCGGTGGTGCGTACCCGGGCGTCGGCGAACTTGGGGTTTTCCCAGCCGCCGCCGACGAGCGCCTGAGCCTCCGGCGGCAGGCTGTCGGAGTTGCCGCGGGCGTAGCGCGACACGGTCTCGACGCCGGCGGAGACGAAGATGTCGCCCTCTCCGGCCTTGATCGCGTGGAACGCCATCCGGGTGGTCTGCAGCGAGCTGGCGCAGTAACGGGTGAGGGTCGCGCCCGGAAGCCCGTCGAGGCCGAGCAGCGTGGCGACCACGCGGGCCATGTTGAAGCCCTGCTCGCCACCGGGCAGCCCGCAGCCGAGGTAAAGGTCCTCGATGAGCGTCCGGTCGAGCTGCGGCACCTTGGCGAGCGCGGCGTCGACGATGGTGGCGGCGAGATCGTCGGGACGCAGATCCTTCAGCGAACCCTTGACGGCGCGGCCGATGGGGGAGCGAGCGGTGGCGACGATGACAGCTTCCGGCATGACCCCACGTTAACGCGCCGGTAACTTATCGCGGAAGCGCCACTTCGTCACACCTAAATGTCCGATCTATGGAGGGGCTCCTACTCCTGGATGGAGCGCCGCCCGGCCGCTTGGGCGGCGTCGAACACCGCGGGATAGAGCGCGTGAGCCCACACCCGGTAGCCGTCAGCCGAAGGGTGGAAGCCGTCGTAGCAGAGCGTTCCCGCATCCGCCCGAAACACCGCTCCGGTCTCGTCGGCGAGGTCCACGACCACGCCGCCGGCCTCGGTCACCGCCGTCGCCTGCGCGCGGCTCATGCGGCGTCCCAGCCATGCGGTCACCTGCCGCAGTGGCTGGGCGATCGAGCGCACGGCGCCCAGGTCCGGGCAGGTGCCGACGACCACCTGCACACCGGCGCCGCGCAACCGGCGCACGGCGTCGCCCAGGTGCCGGGCCGAGTCCTCGGCACCGCGCAGCGCGGTCGTGTCGTGGGCGCCGATCAGCACCACCGCCACGTCCGGACGGTCCCCGAGCAGCGCGCGAGCCACCTGGGTGGCCAGATCGGTGGAGCGCGAGCCGGCCACGCCGACGCTGGACAGCAGCACGTGCCGCTTCCCGGTCTCCGGCGTGCCGTCGGCCAACAGCCGGGCAAGCTGGCCGCCCACCGTCTCCGAAAGCCACTCCACGCCGACGCCGATGGCGGCCGAGTCGCCGAGCAGCACGAGCCGCAGCGCCGGAGCGGCGGACGGGCCCATCGACGTACGCAGCGCCAGCCCCATGGTCGGCTTCGCATAACGGCGGCTCTTGGCGGCTATGGCCTCACCCGCGAGCAGCGCGACACCACCCACGGCCGAGGCGAACAGCGTCGTGGCCGCTGCCCTGCCGAATCGTCCCGTCAGGCCCGTCATGTCGCCTCCTTGCGGCGTGCTGAGTCCTGCCGCAGCCGTCAGTCGACGGTCGCTTGATGATCCTCCGGTGTCCAGCCTACGGCGCTATCGGCCGTCCGGCCCGACCCACGGGCAACGCGAGCACTCATCCGGCTTGCCACGTGCGCTCGCGCCCGCTTGACCCCGGCGACCGCCCCGCTGCTCGAAAGCCCGCCGAGCGCGCTCCCGCCGAGCAGGAATCGGCCCGCCGAGCCGCCGCCGAACGAAAGCCCGCCCAGCGTGCCGCCGCCGAGCGAGAACCCCCCGATCGAGCCGCTACGGAACGAAAATCCCCCGGCCGACCCGCCACCATCGGTCGCGCCGCCGCCGCTGCCCGGCCCGCCGGCCGGGCCACCACCGTCGCGCGGCCGGCCGAGCGAGCCGCCCCCACCGCCCGAACCGCCGATCGGGCCGCCGCCATCCGAATCGCCGGCCACTTCGTCCACGGCCGCTTCGTCACCCGCCGCTGCCGGACCGCCCGCCGCTGCCGGACCGCCCGCCGCTGCCGGACCGCCCGCCGCCGTCGGACCGCCCGCCGCCGTCGGAGCGTCGGCCGAGGTTGGACCGTCGGCCGAGGCTGAAGCGTCACCAGCCGTCGAATCGCCCGCCGCGGACCCACCGCCCTCAGCTGGCTCCCGGTCGGCCTCCCCGCCGCCCGACGGCAGGCTGGACCCCGCGCCCACCCCACCAGACGGCAGGAACGCCATCGCCCGATGCCCAAGCCAACTCCGCGGCTCCCCGAACCAGGGATGCCGACGCAACTGCGCCCACCGCCCCGCCGGCCCGCGCTCGTGGCCGTCCACCCTCGCCGCGCTGACCTCGGTGCCCGCGGCACGTACCGCCTCGTGGGCGGCCTGTGGCAGGCTGCGGACCCCGTCCGGGCCGGTGGCCGGAGTGTGATCGTCCTCGCCCAGCACCGCCATCAGCGTCGGCATGATCACCGCTGCCGCGCGGGCGTATCCCTCGACCGAGGGGTGGAAGCGGTCCGAGCCGAACATCCGTACCGGATCGGCCACGAACGCCGGGCCGAGCAGGTCGCAGAGCGAGACCGTGCGGCCGCCCGCCTCGACCACCGCGACCGTCTGCAGGGCCGCGAGCTGCCGACTCCAGGTCGTGGCGAGCCAGCGTAGCGGCGGCTTGATCGGCTGGATGGCGCCGACGTCGGGACACGTACCCACGACGACCTTGCAGCCGGCCGCGCGCAGGCGCCGGACGGCGTCGCTGAGGTGGCGCACGGCCGCCGTCCGGGCCGACACATGGGTGATGTCGTTGCCCCCGATGATGATCACCGCGACCTCGGGGTCGTATTCCAGCGCCGCGTCGACCTGGTAGGGCAGGCCGGCGGAGGTGGCGCCGACCACGGCCACGCGGTGCAGCCGGACCGGGCGGTGCAGTCGGCGGGAGACGCCCGTGGCCAGCAGGGCGCCGGGCGTCTCGCGGGGGCGGTGCACCCCGTATCCGGCGGCCGACGAGTCGCCCAGGATCACCATGCTCAGGGGCCGGCCCGGGAACTTGGGGCCGTAGAGCCCGTCGCCGCGTGGTGGCGGCGCCTCGGCCATCGGGATGACCCGGCGGGCGTCGGCCGCCTGGCGCAGCAGCACACCTGCCGAGAGGAGGCTGATCCCTGCCGCGGCTCCGGTGATTCCGCCCGCGACCTGGCCGGCGATCTTGATCAGCCGGCGTTCCTCCGCTGTCAGACTGCGGACCTGTCGTCGCATGCTCTCCCTCGCTCTCGCCCGGGTGGGGATGGCCCATCGACCGTCGATCGAGACCGGCCTGAAGGCGATGGGTGGGGTATTCGAGGCTAACGCGACTGTGCGACAGACGTCTGAACCCCGCGCCGAGCGGGCACAACTGGCGGATGGACGTCATGCTGGAACCAGCGAAAGGGGACGACCATGGCCAAGGCGCTGAGACGGACCGCCGCGTTTACCGCACTCGGAAAGGCGCTGATGGCGGGCGCGCGCGGCGGACCCTCGATGGGAAAGCGCGTGGCGGCGCTGCCCCGGATGATGAAGGCGACCGCGCGCGGGGAGTACGACGGCGGCATGCGGATGGCGATGATGACCGCCGCCACCCTGTATGTGGTCTCGCCGATCGACCTCGCCCCGGAACTGGTCCTCTGGATCTTCGGGCTCGTCGACGACGCCGCGATGATCGCCTGGATCGCCGGCGCCGTGCTCAGCGAGACCGAGCGGTTCCTCCAGTGGGAGAAGGAACGTGATTCGGTCCTGCTCGGGAAGATCGTTCCCTGAGCCGTAGGCTGATCTGATCAGTCACAGGTCAGCACCGAGAAGGGCACATAGACGTGCGGTACTACGACAACGTCGTCGAGATCATCGGGGACACCCCCCTCGTCCGGCTGCGTAGCGTCACCGAGGGCATCTCCGCGACCGTCCTCGCCAAGGTGGAGTACTTCAACCCGGGCGGCTCGGTCAAGGACCGGATCGCGCTGCGCATGGTGGAGGACGCCGAGAAGGCGGGCATCCTCAAAGAGGGCGGCACCATCGTCGAGCCGACCAGCGGAAACACCGGCGTCGGACTCGCCCTCGTCGCCCAGCTGCGCGGCTACCGGTGCATCTTCGTCGTCCCGGACAAGGTCAGCGAGGACAAGCAGAACGTGATGCGGGCGTACGGTGCGGAGGTCGTGGTCTGCCCGACCGCCGTGGCCCCCGAGGACCCGCGCTCCTACTACAACGTCTCCGACAAGCTCGCCCGTGACATCCCGGGCGCCTGGAAGCCCAACCAGTACAGCAACCCGGCCAACCCGCGCTCCCACTACGAGGAGACCGGGCCGGAGCTCTGGAAGCAGACCGAAGGCAAGATCACCCACTTCGTGGCGGGCGTCGGCACCGGCGGAACGATCAGCGGCGTCGGCCGCTACCTGAAGGAACAGGGCGACGTCAAGGTCATCGGCGCCGACCCCGAGGGTTCCGTCTACTCCGGCGGCACCGGTCGGCCCTACCTGGTCGAGGGCGTCGGCGAGGACTTCTGGCCGACCACGTACGACCGTGACGTCTGCGACGAGATCATCGAGGTCTCCGACTCGGACTCGTTCGACATGACCCGCCGCCTCGCCCGCGAGGAGGGACTGCTGGTCGGCGGCAGCTGCGGCATGGCCGTGGTCGCCGCTCTCGAGGTCGCCCGCAAGGCCGGCCCGGACGACGTCGTCGTGGTCCTGCTCCCCGACGGCGGCCGTGGCTACCTCTCCAAGATCTTCAACGACAACTGGATGGCCCGCTACGGCTTCCTGTCCACCGGCGACGGCGCACCGACCGTGGCCACGGCCCTCGAGGCCAAGGGCGGGACGATGCCGCCGCTGGTCCACGTCCACCCGACCGAGACCGTCCGCGACGCCATCGACTACATGCGCGAGTACGGCGTCAGCCAGCTCCCGGTGCTCAAGGCGGAACCGCCGGTCGTGACCGGCGAGGTCGCCGGCTCGATCTCGGAGAAGGCGCTGCTGGACGCGCTCTTCACGGGCCAGGCCCACCTGCACGACACGATCGAGCGCCACCTCGGCGAATCGCTCCCGATGATCGGCGGCGGCCAGCCGGTCAGCGAGGCGGTCGCCCTGCTCGAGAAGGCCGACGCGGCGATGGTCCTGATCGACGGCAAGCCGGCGGGCGTCCTCACCCGCCAGGATCTTTTGGCGCACCTGAGCTGAGAGTCAAAGCCAGATCAAGGTCAAGATCTGGATGTCGTAGCGGGGTGGTGGGTACAGACCGCTGCTCCCGCCGAGGGCCGGGGTGGGCCGAGCAGGGCGCGGGGCGCCCAGAACGCTCGACCCACCCCGGCGACCTGCGTAAGTGGTTGCGCCCCGAAACCCCGGCTCCGTTCAGGTCGGTGGGTGGTCGCGCTCTGCAGACCCCGGGTTCAGTCGAGTTCTGTGGGGATCGTGATGACGTCTACCAGGGCGTTTTTGCGGAGGACCGTGATGGGGAGGGTCTTGCCGATCGCCGGGCCGAGCATCAGGCGTTGCAGGGCTTGGACTGTCTGGACCTGTTGGCCGCCGGCGGTGAGCAGGATGTCGCCGAGGTAGATGCCGGCGAGGCCGGCCGGGCTGGTGGGGACCACTTCGACGACGCGGAGGCCGAGTTTCTGGCCCAGGCGGTCGGCGAGGGGTGGGGGCAGGGGGACCGGCATGCCCGCCACGCCGAGCCAGGCGCGGCGGACGCGGCCGGAGGTGACCAGGTCGCCGAGGATGTGGCGGGTGGTTGTGTTGATGGGGACGGCGAGGCCGAGGCCGTAGCCCGCCACGGCCGTGTTGACGCCGACGACGGTGCCGGTGGCGTCGGCGAGGGCGCCGCCCGAGTTTCCCGGGTTGAGGGCCGCGTCGGTCTGGATGACGTCGTCGATGACGCGGGCCCGGCGGCGGTCGCGGGCCGGCAGTGAGCGGCCGAGGCCGGAGACGACGCCGGCCGTGACGGAACCGGCGAGGCCCATCGGGTTGCCGACCGCGACGACCAGCTGGCCGATGCGCAGGCGGTCGGCGTCGCCGAGCGGTGCCGCCGGGGCGCCGGGGTGGTGCACGCGGACGATGGCGAGGTCGGAGAGCGGGTCCGCGCCGGTCACGTCGAACCGGGTCTCGGTGCCGTCGGCGAACGTGGCGGTGCCGCCCGTGGCGCCGGCGACCACGTGCGCGTTGGTGATCAGGAATCCGTCGTCGGTGAAGGTCACCGCGGAGCCGGCGCCAACACCCCGGGGCGTACGGACGCCGAGGGCGGCGACGGACGGCAGGAGCGCGGCGGCGACGCCGGTCACGACACGGCTGTAGGCATCGAGTGCCTGGCCTTCGACATCCGTGTGTTCGGTATCCATGGCACTGGCAACATCGCCGGGGACGGCATCGATGTCCATCCCGCGTCCGCCCACGGCGAACAGCCCGCCGAAAGGCCCGGAGAGATCGGCCGTCACGGATAGTCGCGAAGGTCGCACACTCAGTCCGATCGACGGCTCGGCCGCCGGGGTTGTATGGGGTACGACAGAGCTACGCATCCGGATGGAGGTTCGTAGAACATGGTCATCGTCGACCAGGCCGCACAGGCCGGCATCGTGGACCCGTTGCTCTGGCAGGACGCCCAGCGGATGCTCGGACGTCACGCCGAGGCCGGCCACGACGGCAACTGCGTCTGGTGCGGATGGCGATGGCCATGCGCGCCCCGGCGCATCGCCGAGCGCGCCGATGCCGCTTCCCGGCGTCCGTGGCGGGAGGCGTGGACCATGCGCCACGACCTCAACAGCCTGCGGGACGTCCCCGGTGTGTTCGACGACAACCGGGTCCGCCGTGAGATCCGCAAGACCGACGACCTGAACCGAGGCCGTTTCGACTGACCTCACCAGGCGTCGACCGGAGGCGTGACCGTCCCCCCGACAGACCGCTCTCCCGACGCCTCACCGCGGTGACACCGCCGTAGCCCCGCCAGCACGCGGTGTCCCGCACCCCGGACCCGCCCCGCCGATCGACCGGCACGCCTCCGCCGGTCGGCGCCTCCGGCCAGGCGCACAACCCGGTAGGGGCGGGCGCGGTAGGCGGGAGTGCGTGACCACAGGTTCCCCCGCATTCACTCGGTCACGCGCTCCCGCCCTCCCTCCACCTCGCATAGCCCGCGATCAGCGAGGTCGCACCGATCAGTGAAGTCTCATCTGACCCGCCAAGACGCCGCCCGCGCGAACGCGGCTCGCGCCGCCCGCGCGAACGCGGCTCGCGCCGCCCGCGCGAACGCGGCTCGCGCCGCCCGCGCGAACGCGGCTAGCGCCGCCCGCGCGAACGCGGCTAGCGCCGCCCGCGCAGTTGGCCGGGTCCGCGAAAGCGCAGCTCAAACGTCCGGGTGGCCGCGTGCCTCACACGGTCCGGGAGTAGCGCAGCATGCGGACGGTGTCGACGCCCAGCGGCTCGGTGCGGGTGGCGCCGTCGGCCGTCCAGCCCCCGCGTTCATAGAAGAGCCGGGCCCGGTCGTTGCCCTCGAGCACCCACAGCACGGCCCGGTCGGCGATGCGGGCCAGCGCGGGCAGCGCATCGCGCATCAGTGCCTTGCCGACGCCGGTGCCGACGAACTCCGGCGCGGCGTGGATCGCCGACAGCTCGGCGACGCCGTCGTCGGTGCTCGGACCCAGGTAGGAGAATCCGGCGAGCTCGTCGTCGACCGTGGCGACGGTGAGGCGGTGGGTGTCGCGTTCCCACTTCCAGCGCTCCGCCCACCACTCGCCCATAGCCGCGGGGCTGCCGAAGGTGAGCGCGGCGGGGGAGAGCAGGTGGGCATAGGCCGAGGCCCGCGAGCGGTGGTGCAGCTCGCCGATGCCGGCGCAGTCCGCCTCAGCCGCGGGCCGTAGCAGCACGCTCATGGGGTGACCCTAGCCGCGGCGGCACCGGCACCCGCATCAGGTCCTCGGCGAGCACGATGTCGCCGTCGAACTCCGCTCGGGCTTCGTCGAGGAAGCGCGTGCTGTCCGCGTACCGTTGGGAGAAGTGGGTGAGCAGCAGCGTGCGTACCCCCGACTGCCGGGCCACCGACGCGGCCTGGCCCGCGGTCAGGTGGCCGACCTGCGCGGCCATCGCGGCGTCCTCCGCGAGAAACGTCGACTCGATGACGAGCAGGTCGGCGCCCTCGGCGAGGGCGAAGACGTTGTCGCACATGCCGGTGTCCATGACGAAGGCGAACCGCTGGCCCGGCCGTGGCGTGCTCACGTCGTCCAGGGAGACCCGGCCCGAGCGGCCGGTGCGTTGCAGCTCGCCGATCGCGGGCCCGGTGATGCCGTGGGCGGCGAGCAACGAGGGGATCATGCGGCGGCCGTCCGGCTCGGCGAGGCGATACCCGTACGTCTCGATCGAATGCCGCAGTGGCAGCGCCGTGAGCGAACCCGCGGAGGTCTCCGCCCGGTATCCGTCGCCGACCGGTTCCTCGACGAGCTGAGCGACGTCGTAGAAGCTGGTCGCGTGCCGCAGCCGCTCAAAGTAGGCGTGGCCGCCGGCGGGAAAGTGCACGTGCACCGGGTGCGGCACCTTGTCGAGCGAGATCCGCTGGATGATTCCCGGCAGGCCCAGCGAATGGTCGCCGTGAAAGTGGGTGATGCAGACGCGTCGCAGCGGCGTGACGGCCAGCCCGGCCATGAGCATCTGCCGCTGGGTGCCCTCGCCCGGGTCGAAGAGGATGACCTCGTCGTCCCAGCGCAGCAGATATCCATTGTGATTGCGGTGACGCGTGGGCACCTGGCTCGCCGTGCCCAGGACGGTCAGCTCGCGCATCGGTGCCCCCCTTCGCGTGGAAATGAAGCGACCCCCGGGGACTTTCCACGCACCGTGGTGCGTGGTCCGGTCGGACTAGGCCGGATCCCCGGGGGTCGGGTGGCTGTCGGAAATTCGCCGCACCGCTGCCACACGGTCTCGACGTCCTACAAGAAATTTCTACGAAGCTGTCGAGGACAGCGGCTAGCGGACAGCCACCTCACGAGTCCCGTTGCTATACAACTTCGGACCACCTCCCTTCACGTGTACGGCCACGGTAGCGACCCGTGGGGCGACCCGACAACGCTTTATCCGTCGCCGCTGTCGAGGGAGACGAGGAATCGAGGATGGGCATGGGCAACCTGAGCGAGTTGTGGGGCGATCTTGACGGCGCACGATTGCGGGACGTCCATGTCCCCGGCTACCTGGAGACCGCACATGGAACGGTGCGCTTCGAACCGTTCGGCGCCGGATTCGTGCAGGAGCACCTCTGGGAGCCCACGAAGCGCTGATCGATCAGAGCCGGGGGAATACCCGGGGGGAGAGCTCGGTGCCCTCGACCGCCAGGGAGGCCGGGCCGACGATCTTCGGGTCGGGGGCGCCGACCACGTCCGGGTCCTTGTCGTCGTACTGGAAACGGTGCAGGACGTGCCGCATCGCCTCGAGGCGGGCGCGCTTCTTGTCGTTGCTCTTCACGACGGTCCACGGGGCGTCGGCGGTGTCCGTGTAGAAGAACATCGCCTCCTTCGCCTCGGTGTACTCGTCCCACTTGTCCAGCGACTCGAGGTCCATCTTCGAGAGCTTCCACTGGCGTACGGGATCGACCTGCCGGATCGCGAAGCGGGTGCGCTGCTCGCCCTTCGAGACGGAGAACCAGAACTTGACCAGGTTGATGCCGGAACGTACCAGCATCCGCTCCAGGTCGGGGGCCTGGCGCATGAACTCGAGGTACTCGGCGCGGGTGCAGAAACCCATGACCCGCTCGACGCCGGCCCGGTTGTACCAGGAGCGGTCGAAGAGCACGATCTCGCCGGCGGCCGGCAGGTACTTGATGTAGCGCTGGAGGTACCACTGGGTGCTCTCGCGCTCGTTCGGCTTCTCCAACGCCACCACGGACGCGCCGCGCGGGTTCAGGTGTTCCATGAAGCGCTTGATCGTCCCGCCCTTGCCGGCGGCGTCGCGGCCCTCGAAGAGGATCACCAGGCGCTCGCCGGTGGCCTTGCACCAGTTCTGGAGCTTGAGCAGCTCGATCTGGAGCAGGCGCTTGTCGTGGTCGTAGTCCGGGCGGGCGAGTCGGCAGTCGTACGGGTAGTCCTCCCGCCACGTGTCCACCGGGCTGCCGTCGGCCGTGAGCAGCACCGGGTCGTCGTCATCGTCGTCGGCGACCCGATATCCGCCCAGCTCGCTGACCGGCCCCTCATAGGGTGCGGTCTTGACGTCGTCCTGGGGCTGCTGGTCGTCCTGGGGCTGCTGTTCCTCCACCTGCATAAATAGCTTCATACCCCGCGCGGAGCACCTCCCACACTCCGCGCCCCACTCAGCCGAGCCAGCCCCGAACTCCGCCCTTCCTCGAGCTCTTGATCACGGCGGGCAGCTCGTGGAACGTCTCCTCGCCGACGCGCTCCTGGCGGGCGTAGAGGACGCCGTAGGCGAAAGCATCCGGCGCCGTCCGCGCCACATCTCGAAGCAGCTCGCGGGCCACGACGGAGTCCTGGTGCGCGCCGAGCACGTCCTGCAACGACGTGAGGGCCGACACGAGCTTCTTGCCCGGTCTGCCGGCGGTGGGGGCGAGGACCTCGACGGCGTACCGTGCCTGCTTGTATTTCTTGCGCGCCTCGTGCAGCTCCGCGTCGACGCCGTCGCCGACGGCCGTGTCGAGCAGCGCGTCGGCCCGGCGCAGCACCTTGCGGGCACGGCGGGTTGCGCTCCCTTCGTCCGGGTCCGCCTCGTCGATCAGGGCGTCCATCGCGTCGAGAAGGGCCAGGTAGCGGTCGCTGTCCAGGGCCTCGACCAGCGCCTGCCGCCCGCGCGCGACGTCGGCCTCCAGTTTCTCGCGGAGGTGGGCGGCCACCTCGGGGAAGGCGTCGGCCGCGGCGGTGAGCTTGTGGGAGAGGACCTGGCCGTCGCGGACGTCGCCGAGGCGGTCCGCCAGCCATTTGAGCTCGTCCTTGAGGTGCTCCGCGCGCGCCGGGTCGAAGGAGTCCTTGAAGGTCTTCAGCGTGCTGCGCAAGCGCCGGGTCGCCACCCGCATCTTGTGCACGCCGTCGGCGTCGCCGGCCCGGACCGCCGGGTCGTGGGCCTCGATGGCGTCGCGCTGCTCTCGGGCGTACCCGAGGACGGGTCCGGTCTTGGGGGTCTTGCCGGTCGTCGGCGGCCGGAGCCGGTCGCCGAGCGCGCGGGCCAGCTTGGACGGCCCGGCGGCGGGCGTGGCACCGGCCGCGCGCAGCAGCCCCTCGACGGCCTCGAGCACCTCGGGTCCGCCGTCGACCAGCTCGACCTCAAGCTCCCGCCAGCGTTGCTGACCGCTGTCCGTCTCGGCGTCGACGTCGTCCTGCGCGATCAAAGCGAGCGTACGGCCGTCGGCGTCGCGCAGCGGCGTCTCCACCCGCCGCGTCCGCAGCGTGGCCACGGGCCGCAGCGGACGGGTCCGCACGATGGTGCGCACCTCGGCGACCAGCTCGGCCGGGACGTCGTCGCCGTCGGTGAGGGGAAGCTGGTGCTCGGTGCGGCTGGAGCCCTTGCCGGGCGTCTTGAGATGCCACCCGGCGTCCGTGCCGCCGGTGCGCCGCCGCAGGGTGTGTTTGTTGCGCGCTAGCCGGAGGTCCTCGGTGTCGAAGTACGTGGCGTCGAGCTCGTGGATCTCGGGCTCGCCGCTGCCGCTCACGCCGCCCGCGCCGGTGAGGGTGGGAAGAGCGAAGCCGGTGGGTACGTCGTACTTGCGTTCGGACTCCGTCACGGTCTGCATCGGTCAAGTTTGGCGGATGTAAGGCGACACAGCGACCTCACAGGAGCATGGTGCACGCTTTGCGACGTGAACGAACCGGAACGACGCGGGGTCTCCCTCACCGGGCTCGGCCTCATCGGCGCCGGCGCCGTCCTCGGGCTGGCGCTGGCCGCTCCGGGCGACCTCGGCACGGATTCCGCCGCGCCGCCTCCGTCCTCGACGGCACCGGCCGACCCGCCGCCGACGAAGTAGGAATCAGACTCCTGGAGGGCTCGGCGCCCGTCCCCCCGTGCGGGCGCCGGGTTCTCCAGGTCAACCCCTCAGACCCGGGCCTCGCCGCGGCTGCGCAGGTAATGCGCCCGCGAGTAGTGCGCCGCGGCGGCGCCGTAATACATGGTCGCCAGCGACACGTGGAAGCTGTTGTCGGTCAGCGCGTTCTTCGCGTTCGCCGTCTCGGACCACCGGATCTCCGCATCGGACTCGCTGATACCGCGCCGCGCACACCGCAGCCTGTTCATCTCCTTACCGATCCGCCACGTCTCCAGGGCGCTCTCGGCCTGCCGCATCATGGCCCGCGCCTTCTCAATGAGAGATTCGGCGAGAACGCAGGCGGCGCGTTCCTCATCGTTGTTGAACATGAGACACCTCCCGAGAGCTACCTCCTGATTTGTCGGTCCATTCAGTGTGTGAGACGCCTTCGGCAGCTGTCGATCTTTTCCACCCGCACGGGTTACGGCCGCCGCCCCAAACTCGGACGACGGCCGTAAGTTCCCAGCTCAGCTAATCCTCAGGCGGACTTGGCCACGCCGACCGGGCAGGTCATTCCGTTCGGGCCGTGTGTGCAGTAGCCGCCCGGGTTCTTGCTGTCGGACAAATACTGCTGGTGGTAGTCCTCGGCGTAGTAGTAGGTGCCCAGCGGTTCGATCTCGGTCGTGATCGCGCCGTGGCCCGCCGCCGTCACCACCGGCTGGAAGGCCTCCAGCGATTCCCGCGCGATTCGGGCCTGCTCCGGCGTCGTCGTGTAGATCGCCGAGCGGTACTGGGTGCCCACGTCGTTGCCCTGCCGCATGCCCTGGGTCGGGTCGTGGTTCTCCCAGAAGGCCTTCAGCAGGTCCTCGTAGCTGATCTTCGACGGGTCGTAGACGACCTGGACGACCTCGGCGTGCCCGGTCGCGCCCGAGCAGGTCTCCTCGTAGGTCGGGTTCCTGGTGGTACCGCCCGCGTACCCGACCGATGTCGAATGCACGCCCGGCAGGCGCCAGAAGATGCGCTCGGCGCCCCAGAAGCAGCCCATGCCGAACACGGCGGTCTCGAAGCCGGCCGGCCACGGACCCTTCATCGGCGTACCGAGCACCGTGTGAGTGTCGGCCACCGGCATCTCGATCAGGCGGCCCGGCAGGGCCTGGTCGGGGGTGGGCAGCTCGAGCTTCTTGTGTCGCAGGAACACGGTGTCTCCCTTCATCCGCCTGTTTGCAACGCCGTCCGACCGAAGATCCTTACCCGAGGACGCCGGCTATCCGGGAAGCGTAGGAGGCCGCCTCCTCGTCGGAGGCGTATTTGTGCCGGGGCCAGAAGAAGCCGCGAAGTCCGTCACCCTTTGTCCGGGGTACGACGTGTGCATGCAGATGCGGCACTGATTGGGACACGATGTTGTTCATCGCGACGAACGTTCCCCGCGCGCCCGTCGCCTCGGGAACCGCGGCGGAAACCCGCTGCACGAGGGCGAAGAAGCCGGGCAGGAGGTCGCCCCCGAGCGCGGACAGTTCGGGTACGTGCGGGCGTGGCACCACGAGCACATGACCCTTGAAAACGGGCCGGATGTCGAGGAAGCCGACGCCGCCCGGAGAATCCACGACCTTGAACGCGGGAACCGTGCCCGCCACGATCGCGCAGAAGAGGCAGTCGGCCATGGGCGCAGACTAGCCTTGCCCCTCATGACGGGTAACGAGTACGGCTTCGACACACTGGCCATCCACGCGGGGCAGGACCCCGATCCGCGCACGGGCGCCGTGGTGCCGCCGATCTATCAGACCAGCACGTACGCCCAGGACGCCGTCGGTGCGCCCCGGCTGGGATACGAATACAGCCGCTCGGGCAACCCGACTCGCGACGCCCTGCAGGAGTGCCTCGCCGCGATCGAGGGCGGCCGGCGCGGCCTGGCGTTCGCCAGCGGGCTGGCCGCGGAGGACACCCTGCTGCGTACGGTGTGCCGTCCCGGCGACCACGTGGTGATCCCGGACGACGCGTACGGTGGCACCTTCCGGCTCTTCAGCAAGGTCGCCGAGAACTGGGGCCTCGACTGGACCGCGGCCCCGCTGCACGACCTGGACGCGGTCCGGGCGGCGTTCCGCCCCGGCCACACCCGGATGATCTGGGTGGAGACGCCCACCAACCCGCTGCTGAACATCGCCGACATCGCCGCGCTGGCCGGGATGGCCCACGAGTACGACGCGATGCTGGCCGTCGACAACACGTTCGCGTCGCCGTACCTGCAGCAGCCCATCGCCCTCGGCGCCGACGTGGTGATCCACTCCACGACCAAGTACCTGGGCGGGCACTCCGACGTGGTCGGCGGCGCGCTGATCACGGCCGACGAGGAGTTGGGCGAGCAGCTCGCGTTCCACCAGAACGCCATGGGAGCGGTCAACGGGCCGTTCGACGCGTGGCTGACGCTGCGGGGGATCAAGACCCTGGGCGTACGGATGGATCGGCACTGCGACAACGCCGAGCGGATCGTCGCGTTCCTTCAGACGCACAACAAGGTCGCGCAGATCCTCTACCCGGGCGTGGAGTCGCATCCCGGACACGAGACCGCCGCCAAGCAGATGTCGCGGTTCGGCGGCATGATCTCCTTCCGTGCCAAGGGCGGCGCGGACCAGGCCATCGATATCTGTAACCGGACAAAACTGTTCGTGCTCGCCGAGTCGCTCGGCGGCGTCGAGTCGCTCATCGAGCACCCGGGACAGATGACACACCTCAGCGCGGCGGGCTCCCCGCTTGAAGTACCCGCCGATCTCGTGCGACTGTCTGTCGGCATCGAAACCGTTGACGATCTGCTCGCCGATCTGGAGCAGGCGCTCGGCTGATTTCCACCGACAAGCGGAGAAGGGCCATGGACAACCTGGCGACCACATGGGTGGGTGCCACGGCGAAGCAGATCTCTCGTGCGGTGCGCCGCGGCGACACGACCGCTACCCAGGTCGTCGCCGACCACCTCGAGCAGATCGCGATCTCCGAACCGGCGCTCACCGCGTTCCGCGTCGTGCGCGGCGGTGAGGCGATCGTCGAGGCGGAGCAGGTCGACGAGCAGGAAGACCTGGCCAACCTGCCGCTCGCCGGCGTACCCGTGGCGGTCAAGGAGAACACCCCCGTCGCGGGCCTGCCGACCTGGCACGGCTCCGAGGCCGCGCGGACGCCGGTCGCCGAGGAGGACCACGAGGTGGTCCGCCGGCTGCGCGGCGCCGGCGCGGTCGTCGTGGGCGTCACCCGCATGCCCGAGATGGGGCTGTGGGCCACCACCGACGGGCCGGACGGCGCCACCCGCAACCCCTGGTCGCTCGACCGTACGGCGGGCGGATCGTCCGGTGGCTCGGCCGCGGCCGTCGCCGCCGGACTGGTGCCGATCGCGCACGGCAACGACGGCCTCGGCTCACTCCGCATCCCGGCGGCCTGCTGCGGCCTCGTCGGCCTCAAGCCGGGCCGCGACATCATCCCGCGTGACCTGGGCCGCGACGGCTGGATGGGGCTGGTCGAGCACGGCGTCCTCGCCACCACGGTCGGCGACGCCGCGCTCGGCTTCCACGTGCTCGCGGGGCGTACCCCGGCCAAGCTCACCCCACCGGAAAAGCTGCGGGTCGGCGTCGCCTTGCGCTCCCCGGTCCAGGGTGTACGCCCCGACGAGCCGAACCGGGAGGCCGTGGCAACCGCGGCGAAGCTCCTCGTCCAGGCCGGCCACGACACCGTCACCGCCGAACCGGGGTATTCCACGACGCTCGGCATCGCGGGACTGCTCACCTGGTTCGCGGCGGCATACCAGGAAGCGGAGTTCGCGGGCATCGACCCGGCGGTGCTGCAACGGCGCACCCGGCGGCACATCCGGCTCGGCGCGCTGGCCACCAAACGCGGCTGGGTGCGGCAGGAACAGCGCGATGCCTGGCGCGACCAGAGCATCGCGTTCTTCTCCGAACGTCGCATCGACGTGCTGCTGACGCCGGCCCTGGCGTCGGCGCCGCCGCCGGCCGGCGGTCACGCGAGCGGCCGGTGGCGACGCAACATCGTGGACAACCTTCGGTACGCGCCGTACGCCGCGCCGTGGAACATCGCCGGGCTACCCGCGATCGTGGTGCCGGTCGGCATGAGACCGGACGGGCTGCCGGTGGGCGTGCAGTTCGTCGGGCCGCCGGATTCGGAGTTGCTGCTGCTGTCGATCGCCGGTCTGCTCGAGGTCGCCAACCCGTGGCCGCGGCACGCCTTCGTGTAGACCGCGGTTCGGTTGCTGTCCGTCCTCGGTCGCTCGCGGTGCGCGCTGCTCGCGGCCTCGGGCGGCGGAATCGCACCCCCGGCGCGCGCCACCGAGGGGACAGTTCCGGGGACCGGGTGGCACGATCACTGGCATGAGTGACCTGCTTTCGCTCGCCGACGTCGAAGCCGCGCGGGCGTTGCTCACCGGGGTCGTCAAGACCACCCCGCTCGAGCACTCGACACCCCTGACCGCGGCGCTGGGCGTTCCCACCTGGCTCAAGTGCGAGAACCAGCAGCGGGCCGGCTCCTACAAGGTGCGCGGGGCGTACACGCGCATAGCGCGCCTGACGGACGCCGAGCGCGCGTGCGGCGTGGTCGCCGCGAGCGCCGGCAACCACGCTCAGGGTGTGGCGCTGGCGGCGGGTCTGCTGGGCGCCAAGTCGACGGTCTTCATGCCACAGAACGCCCCGCTGCCCAAGGTCGCGGCGACGAAGGGATACGGCGCCGCGATCGAGTACGCCGGCACCACCGTCGACGATGCCCTGCGCGCCGCCCACGCCTTCGCCGAGGAGACCGGCGCGGTCCTCATCCACCCCTTCGACCACCCGGACGTCATCGCCGGCCAGGGCACGGTAGGTCTGGAGATCCTCGACCAGTGCCCCGACGTCGGCACCATCGTCACGGCGGTAGGAGGCGGCGGCCTCATCTCGGGCATCGCGGTGGCGGTCAAGGCCATGAAGCCGGACGTGCAGGTCGTCGGCGTCCAGGCGACCGGCGCGGCGGCCTACCCACCGTCGCTGGCGGCCGGAGCGCCGGTGACGCTGACCTCGTTGGCCACGATCGCGGACGGCATCGCGGTCATGCGCCCGGGAAACCTCACCTTCGCCCACGTGAACAGCCTGGTCGACGACATCGTCACGGTCACCGACGAAGACCTCTCCGCGGCGCTGCTCGTCATGCTCGAACGCCACAAGATGGTGGTCGAACCGGCCGGCGGCGCGGCCGTGGCGGCCCTGCTGACCGGCAAGATCGACCTGAAACCGCCGGTCGTCGCGATCCTCTCCGGCGGCAACATCGACCCGATGCTCCTGATGCGCGTGATCGAGCACGGCCTGGCGTCCGCGGGCCGCTTCCTGCGCCTGTCGGTGCAGACGGGGGACCAGCCGGGGGAGCTCGCACGGTTGCTGACTGAGATCGCGGAGCATCGCGCGAACATCGTCGACGTGCTGCACTCCCGGCACAACCCGAGGCTGAGCTTCGGGCAGGTGGAGGTGCAGCTGTCGGTGGAAACCCGAGGCCCGGACCATTCGGCGACGCTCATCGGCGCGCTGCGCAATTCCGGGTACGCGATCACTCTGCTGTCCGGAACTCCCTAGTCCGTACCCGGGCTGTCCGGGGCCCGGTTTGTTGGTTGCTCGTCAAATTCGCACCTTTGGTCGGTCGTCTCGGCATTTGTCGGGGATGCGGGAGCGGGACGCGATACGGCAAGATTCCGGCCCGTGACCATGAGCTGCCCCCGCTGCGCCACCGCCGTGTCGACCACCCGCGGCGCCGAACCGTGGTGCGCCCGATGCGAATGGAACCTGGCCGCCTTCGAGCCGTCCCGGCGCCACCCCGAGATCGGCTGGCGCTGGGCGGACCGGGCCACCCACCGGATCGCCTGGCGCTTGACGGAAAGCCAGTTCCGCACGCTGGCGGACGGCCCCCTCGCACGCCGGACGTTCACCACCACCCGCGCCGCGATCACGGCGATCGCTGTAATGATGCTGCTCTTCGTGGTGGCAACGGCCGCCGCCGGAATCTGGCTGATCGCCTACGACTTCCCGCGCCTGACAATCCTTCCGGGCGTGACACTCCTGGCCATCGCCGTGGCGCTGCGCCCAAGGTTCCACACGCTCGACGACGAGGCCCACCCGCTGACCGCGGAGCAGGCACCGGAACTCCACGCCTTGATCGCCCGAGTAGCGGCGGCGATCGAAGCACCGATGCCCCACATCGTCGCAGTCGACCGTTCCACGGGCGCTTACACAACCGCGGTAGGAATACGAAGGCGCCGGGCACTGGTCCTGGGCATACCACTGTGGGCGGCTCTCGACCCCCAGGAAAGGGTCGCGCTGATCGGCCACGAACTCGGCCACTTCGTCAACGGCGACGTCCGCCGACTCCCACTCGAAGGCGTAGCGCTCACGACGTTGGACCAGCTGGCGGTCCTGACCCGGCCGGGCTCGGCCTGGCGGCCGGGTCCCGTGGAAATGCTCGTAGGCATCTTCCAGTGGGTGGTCTTCCGCCTCGTCGTGGCCCTGCACCTGATCGTGGTCTGGACCGGTCAGCGCGACCGGCAACGGGCCGAATATCTGGCCGACGACCTGGCCTCCCGGGCAGCCGGCACCCGCGCGGCGGTACGCATGCTCGACCTGCTGCTCGTCACCGACGCGCTGGACACGGTCATCCGCCGAGAAGCCCGAGCCCGCCGAGCGGGCCCCGCCTGGCGCGAAGCGGCCGACACGGTGAGAACGAACCTGGCGGCGTCGATGCCGCTGCTGCGCCAACTGAGCCGCCGCGAGGAGGTCTCGCTCTTCGCATCGCACCCGCCTACGGGCCTTCGAGTCGCCATGCTCGAGCAACGCCCCGCACGCGCGGCGGAGGTGACGCTGACCGAGTCGCAATCGGCCCGCATCGACGAGGAGATCGTCGAACCGATGGAGCACGTCCGCCGCGACCTGGCCCACGCCTAACCACCCACCCCACCCCGAGGGCATTGGACGTCCGCCCTTGTCCCACCGGGAGTGGGCGGCTGTCTCTGTCTTGCCGGCGATGGGCGTCCGCCTTTGTCCTGAAGTCGGCGTCTGCTTCTGTCCTGGTGGCAGTGGGCGTCCGCTCTTGTTTCACGGACGGCGAACGTCCCCCTTGTCCTGGTGGCGT
>NZ_JBFBAJ010000005.1:93236-97804 GCF_040682215.1 Actinoplanes sp. NPDC051346
GCGGTGGGCGTCCGGCCTTGTCTTGCTGGCGGTGGGCGCCCGCGTCCGTCTGCTGGCGGCAGTGGGCGTCCGCCCTTGTCTTGCTGGCGGTGGGCGTTCGCGTCCGTTTGCTGGCGGCAGTGGGCGTCCGGCCTTGTCTTGCTGGCGGTGGGCGTTCGCGTCCGTTTGCTGGCGGCGGTGGGCGTCCGGCCTTGTCTTGCTGGCGGTGGGCGCCCGCGTCCGTCTGCTGGCGGCAGTGGGCGTCCGCCCTTGTCTTGCTGGCGGTGGGCGCGTGCCTTCGCTCTGCTGGCAGTGGGACTGTCTTGTCCTGACAGCAGGTGTGCGCCGATGTTCTACCGATTGATGCTGACGGGTGAGCGCGTAGGTCTCGCGCGCTCACCCGTTCCGGCGTGGCACGGCGTTGCTGATGCGGCGTTTTTCGGCGCGCGTGTGGCGTGTTTCCGCGCGGGTCCGGCGCCGACGGGTGTGCGTCGACCCTTTCGGCGTCCGGGTCCGGCGTCAACTCGTGAGAAGCCGACCTTCGGCGTGAGAGTTGAGCGCCGAGGACGTGGGATTGAAGCTTCGATGTGAGGGCCGGGCTCGAGGATGCGGGGTTCAACCTTCGGTGTCAGGGCTGGCGCCGAGGACGTGGGGTTGAACCTTCGGTGTGTGGGCTGGCGCCGAGGACGTGGGGTTGAACCTTCGGTGTGTGGGCTGGCGCCGAGGACGTGGGGTTGACCTTTGGCGTGAGGGTTAGGCGCCAAAGGCGGTGATGGCGACTCTCGGCGTCAGGGGTGGCGCCGGCTGTGGAGCTACCCCTCGGCGTCGGAGGTGGGCACCGCACCGAGGGCTGTGGAGTTGACCCTCGGCGTGAGGTTGAGCGCCGAGGGTGTGGTGTGGCGGTTCGGCGTGAGGGTTAGGCGCCGAAGGGTGAGAAGTCGACGACGGTGACCTTGATGTCGGCGCCGCTGGGTGCCGTGTAGGTCACTGTCTGACCCTTGGTGGCGTGGAGGATCGCCACGCCGAGGGCGGATTCCGGGCTGTACACCGTCAGGTCGGTCGTCGAGGCGATCTCGCGGGAGCCGAGCAGGAACTTCTCCGTGTCGGTCTTGTCCTCGTCGAAGTAGATCGTCACGACCATGCCCGGGGCGACCTTGTCGGCCGTTGGTGCCTCGCCAACCTCGGCGTTGCGCAGGAACTCCTTCAAGTAGAGGATCCGGCCTTCTTGCTTGCCTTGCTCCTCGCGGGCGGCGTGGTAGCCGCCGTTCTCCCGCAGGTCACCCTCCTCGCGGCGGGCGTTGATCTCGGCGGCGACTGCCGGCCGGGCTGCGATCAACTCGTCGAGCTCGGCCTGCAGCCGGTCGTAAGCGTCCTGGGAGAGCCAGGTCTTCGACGCTTCTGAACTGGTCACAGACTCTTCTCCTTGGGGCGGGACAGGGCGTACGGAGCGAATCACCAAGCTTACCAGCGGTGTGCCCGGGGCCGGTTCGCTCGATAACGCACGGTGAACGGACGGTGCGCGAGTGGTGGCGCTGGGCTCCGCCGGCTGGGGCCGGTGGTTCCTGTCTTTTGTAGCCTGGGGGTCCGACAATCTCGGGGTTCTCACCGGTTCCGCGGCGTCGGAGGCGGGGGGTTCTCCTCGGTTCCTCGGTGGCGGGCGCCGGGGGTTTTCGCCGTTCCTCGGCGGCGGGCGCCGGGGGTTTTCGCCGTTCCTCGGCGGCGGGCGCCGGGGGTTTTCGCCGTTCCTCGGCGGCGGGCGCTGGGGTTCTTGCCGTTCCTCGGCAGCAGAGGACCTCGGCGGTTCTCGCGACCCTGGACTTTCCGGTCCCTCTGTCAGTGCGTGGACGACGGGGCAGTCGCTGACACCTGGGCCTGGCTTCAGTCCCTAGCGGTCTCGCCGGTGCTCAGTCGGGTGCTCGGCAGCCGAGGACCTCGCCGACGAAGGCCTTGGCGGTCGTCGGGACCACCTCCGATGCCTCGATCGTGCTGTCGGTGCCGGTCGCTCGTACGGTTACTGTCTGGATTCCGACCTGATTGCCCGCATAGTCACGCGCCCGTAGCTTGCAGGTCGCGGCGCCGCCCGCTGGCACCCGTACGGTGAAATCGATGGTTATCTGGGTTTCTGTCACCCCGGTCCATCGTACGATTTGGGCGTCGTAGTGCGGATTGCCGTATTGCTGGTAGAGCCGGAATGCGAGGGCCACCGCGGCGATGGCGACCACGACAGCGAAGATTATGGGTACGGCCGGCCGGCGGCGACCATCGCGGCGCCTGCCGTAACGACCCGGCGGGAATACCGGCGCTGTGGCGCGCGTCTCGCTCACCAGGGGGCCTCTCCTGCGAAAAGTGTCGGTGCCATCGGCCAGAATGACCGTGTCCATCTTCGCAGCCGGAGCCGGGCCTGCGACAACAGGTCCGGTCGAGGGAGATATCAGTGGCTGAGCAGTTGCGTCTGATGACGGTGCACGCGCACCCCGATGACGAGTCCAGCAAGGGCGCGGCCGCCATGGCGCGCTATGTCGCCGAGGGCGTCGACGTGCTGGTCGCCACGTGTACGGGTGGGGAGCGCGGCAGCGTGCTCAATCCGAAGATGGACCGGCCCGAGGTGCTCGCCGACATCACGAACATCCGCCGGGCGGAGATGGACCGCGCGCGCGAGATTCTCGGTGTCAAGCAGGCGTGGCTGGGCTTCGTGGATTCGGGGCTGCCCGAGGGTGACCCGCTGCCGCCGCTGCCCGAGGGCTGCTTCGGCCTCGTCGACCCGGTCGAGGGCGCGAAGCCGCTGATCAAGCTCATCCGCGAGTTCAGGCCGCACGTGATGACGACATACGACGAGAACGGCGGCTACCCGCACCCCGACCACATCATGTGCCACCAGATCTCGGTGGTCGCGTTCGAGGCGGCCGGCGACCCGGAGAAGTACCCCGAGCTGGGCGATCCTTGGCAGCCGCTGAAGCTCTACTACAACGCCGGCTGGAGCCGGGCGCGGATGCTCGCCCTGCACGAGGGCATGCTGGCCGCCGGCCTCGAGTCCCCCTACGCCGAGTGGATCGCGAAGTCGAAGGACCGGCCGGACCGCAGCGACATGATCACGACGCGGGTGGAGTGCGGGGAGTACTTCGAGATCCGCGACAACGCGCTCCGCGCCCACGCCACGCAGGTGGATCCGGACGGGTTCTGGTTCCACGTGCCACTGGAGCTGCAGCAGAAGGTATGGCCGACGGAGGACTTCGAGCTGGCGCGGTCGCTGGTCGACAGCCCGGCGCCGGAGTCGGACCTGTTCGCGGGGATCCGGGAGTCAGCCGAGGTTCGCTGACAGCGACCCGTTGTCGCCGGCTCTGCGGGGTGCGTCGCGGGGTAGGTCGGCGAGGTGTCTCCCGGGTGCGTCCCGCGGGTAGCTCGGCGATTCGTCAGCTGCCGCCGGGGGTGGACCCGTGGGCGGCCAACCTGTTGCTGGTCAGTCACTCCTTGTCGCGCCCTCTGTGGCTTGGAGAGTGATCTAGGTCTCGGGGCTTCGCGAAGAGGTGTGCCGGGCGTCCGGAGTCGTGGCGGCCTTCGGCGGCGGCGGGTCGGCGGCGGGTCGGCGGCGGGTCGGCGGCGGGCGGGCCGCTCGAGCTGCGTATCCACATCGCCGGCGGGCGGGGCCGGGGTCACGCGGGGCGGCAGGGGGCGTACCGTTGGGGGGTGAACTTTGTCGTGGCGGTCAACAACTTCGGAGACACCCGGTCCGGTGGCCTGGCTGGGCCGATGGGCCTCTTCATCATCGTGTTGTTGTCGGTGGCGACCGTTCTGCTGATTCGCAACATGAATAAGCGGTTGCGTCGGCTTCCCGACAGTTTTCCCGACGAGAGGGATGCCGCCCGGCAGGCGGAGATCGCTCGGCTCGACGCCGACCTCGCTCGGAGTGAGGGCGTCCCCGGTTCCACCTCCAGCGGCACCGAAAACTCCACTGTGGATGACGGCGGGGCGGATGGCGAGGTCAAGCGCCCGGCATCAGGTCGGGCCGCGGCAGATGACCTTGATCGTGGCGAGCGCGCCTAGTTACTCACCGCACCGGTCCATTGTGTCAAGGCCCTGCGGCCTGCGATGTGGGCGGCCGGCGACTGTTTTGCCATCGATATTGCTTCCGCGTCAACCCCTGTTGTGTTCCGCCGGATTGGCTTAGCCTTCCGCCGGGGGGCTTTGACGTCCCTCGACCCTGCGCGGAAAGGGGGCTGTCGATGACCACCATCCGCCCCCAGCTTCCTTCACGACGGATGCACGTGCATTCTCCTGTGCCGCTGGTCAGCACTCCGTGGTCGGCCCTCGAGCATGGTCGGCACGGAACGTTCGCGTCGGCTTCTCCGGGTCTCCAATTCGATCTCCGCGGGCGTCTCACGCATTCGGCACTGTCCTTCCGCGAATGCCGGAACGCCTCGGCAAGCGGAGCCGCCGGTGGACCTGCGGCGAGTGGACCCGCGGCGAGTGGAGCCGCCGGAAGTGGAGCCGCCGGTGGACCCGCGGCGAGTGGGGCCGCGGGAAGTGGAGCCGCCGGAAGTGGAGCCGCCGGTGGACCCGCGGCGAGTGGGGCCGCGGGAAGTGGAGCCGCC
>NZ_JBFBAJ010000005.1:97904-481913 GCF_040682215.1 Actinoplanes sp. NPDC051346
GGTGGACCTGCGGCAAGTGGACCTGCGGCGAGTGGAGCCGCCGGAAGTGGAGCCGCCGGTGGACCTGCGGCAAGTGGACCTGCGGCGAGTGGAGCCGCCGGAAGTGGAGCCGCCGGTGGACCTGCGGCAAGTGGACCTGCGGCGAGTGGAGCTGCGGGGAGCGGATCTGCGGCAGGTGAATCCGCCGGAACCGGAACCGCGGGAACTGGAAATGCCGCGTCGCGCCATGGGCACGCGAGGCGAGGGGGCGTGCGGACGCCGAACGCTTCCGGGGTCCGGATCGGGCGGGTGGTGGCATGACCTCACCCTCGGCCGCTTCCCCCTCGGTCCGCCGGGACGCCGGTGACGGCATTTCCTCGGTTGTTCGGCGTGCTGTCGGCGTACGTGTGCTGACGGGTCTTGTGGTTGGCGCCGCGGTGATTCTCGCTGCTGTCGCGGTGGTGCTTCCGTGGGAGCCGCCCCATGCCTTGACGCCTTCGCCGGCGGCCGGCGTCGCGGTCGCCCTGCTTCTCGTCGCTCTCGCCCAGCTGGCCCAACTGCGGGTGCGGGTCGGGCGTGGAACCGTCAGCGTTTCCTGGGGCGAGACCGCCTTCGTGCTCGGGTTCGCGCTGGCACCGCCCGGATGGCTGCCCGCCGCCACCCTCGTCGGGGCCGCCGCGGCTTGGTTGCTCATCACCTGGCTCAACGGCCATCGAGCGATCGCCGACGTGCTTCATCTCGCGGCCTCCCTCGCCCTGGGGACGTGCGGCGCGATCTCGGTCGCGTACGCGATCATCGGTCCTGGCGCGTCGGTGGGCAGCACCCGTACCCAAATCGGGTTGATAGCCGGCGCCGCGACCTACCTTGCCATCACCCTCGGTCTTGCCCTGTTGACGCTGTCGGTGCATCGGGATGCCACGCTGGCCCAGATCGCCGCGCGGGCGCTGCACGCCAAGCTGCCGATGTTCGTCGGCAATGTCCTGGTCGGACTTTCCGCGCTGTATGCCCTGGTGAATGAGCCTTTGTGGCTCGTCGCGTTCCCGCCCGTGCTGTGGCTGCTGCAGCGGACGTATCGCTATCACCTTCGCGCGGAAGAGGAGCGGCGGGTGTGGGAGGCGTTCGCGCGAGCCACCCGTACGCTCGGTGGTCCGACGGAGGCCGTGGTCGCCGCCGCCGGGCTGCGGGGTGCGCTGGACGTCTTCGGTGCCCGGCGCGTCGAGATCGAGGTCTCGCTGCCGCTCGCGTCCGATGCGACCCATTCGCCGCCGCATTCGTCGGAGGCCGTGCGGCCTCCGCTCGTGGAGATCGATTCCGGGCGCGGCCACCGGCGGCGGTATGTCGGCGATGCCCTACCCGTCTCGGCGCCCGGTGCGGCCCCCGGGCCGGTCATCACGCGGACCATGGCCGTCGGGGACACGGAGGTTGGCGAGATCACCGTCTGGCTGGCCCAGCCGACCATGCCGGCCGCCCGTGACGAGCTGGCTGTTTCCGCCTACGCCGACGTGCTTGCCGGCTCGCTGCATGATGCGGCGGCGCATGAGCGGCTCGCTCTGCTCGACGCCCGGGTCGCGCACGACGGTGCCCACGATCAACTGACCGGTCTCGCCAACCGCCTCGCGTTGCTCACCGACGGCGAGACGCTGCTCCGGTCGCTGCACCGCGACCAGGCCGTCGCGGTTCTGCTGCTCGACCTCAACAACTTCCGGGAGATCAACGGCACGCTCGGTCATCGGGCCGGCGACGACGTTTTGCGTACGGTCGCAGCCCGCCTGACCGACCTCGCCCGCGAACGGGAGCTCGTGGCGCGGCTCGGTGACGACGAGTTCGCCGTGCTGTTGCCCACGGTCGCCACCCTCACCGACTCCGCGACGCCCCTGCATGAGGCGCCCAGTCCACTGCCGCAGGCCGTGCGCCGGGCCCGGGAGATCGTCGAGAGCCTCGGACGGCCCACCGAGATCGGGGGAGTGCGGCTGGTCGTCGAGGTTGCCGTCGGTGTTGTGGTGGAGCGAGCCGGCCACGCCGATGTCAGTGAGCTGATCCGCCGGGCGGGCATCGCGCTGGAGCAGGCGAAGGAGCTGCACGTGGGCGTCGCCGCGTACGACAGTGCCCGCGATGCCAGTAGCACCGACCATCTGGCCCTGCCCGCCGAGCTGCACGAGGCGCTCACCGCGGAGGACCAGCTCATCTTGGTGCTGCAGCCCGAGGTCGACCTCGACACCGGTGCGCCCACCGGGGTGGAAGCGCTGATCCGCTGGAACCATCCGCGTCGCGGCCTGCTGACGCCCGCCCTCTTCGTCGAGATCGTCGAACTCGGCGAGCTGTTGGCGCCGTTCACGCGCTATGTCCTCGACCGGGCCCTCGAGGCCGCCTCGGCGTGGACGGCGGCGGGCGTCGACGTACCCGTCTCCGTCAACATCTCGGCCCGCAGCCTGCTCGACGCGACCTTCCCGGCGCAGGTGGCCGACGCCCTGCGCCGGCACCGGCTGGCACCGGCGCGACTGGTTCTCGAGATCACCGAGTCGGTCGCGGTCAACGACCAGGGTGTCGTGGACGAGGTGCTGGCCGCGCTGCGGGAGATGCAGGTGCAGATCTCCGTCGACGACTTCGGCACCGGCTTCTCCTCGCTCGCCTTCGTCACCCGGGTCCAGGTCGACGAACTCAAGGTGGACCGCTCCTTCGTCACCGAGATGACGGATTCGCCCGCCGCCGCGGCCGTCGTCCGCGGAGCGGTGGAGCTGGGTGCCCGCCTGGGTGCGCGGGTCGTCGCCGAGGGCGTGGAGACCGCCGAGCAGCGTGCGGCCCTGCTCGCCCTCGGATGTACGGCGGCGCAGGGCTACCACTTCAGCCGCCCGCTGCCCGTCGACAAGATCGTGCCGGCGCTGATCCACCTGGCGGACGCCGCGCCCGCCAAGATCGTGCCGCTGCGAGCCGACGGCGCTTCGTAAGGTTCTCCCGCGTACGCCCGGACTAGGTTGGAACCATGGCCAACCGTCTAGCGACCGCGACCTCGCCATACCTGCTCCAGCACGCCGGCAACCCCGTCGACTGGTGGCCCTGGTCGGACGAGGCGTTCGAGGAGGCGCGCCGGCGTGACGTGCCGGTGCTCATCTCCGTCGGCTACGCCGCCTGCCACTGGTGCCATGTGATGGCGCACGAGTCCTTCGAGGACGAGAGCATCGCCCGCCAGGTCAACGCCGCGTTCGTGGCGATCAAGGTGGACCGTGAGGAGCGGCCCGACGTCGACGCCGTCTACATGACCGCGACACAGGCCATGACCGGGCAGGGCGGCTGGCCGATGACCGTGTTCGCCACGCCGGAGGGCGAGCCGTTCTTCTGCGGCACCTACTACCCCAAGGCCAACTTCGCCCGCCTGCTCGACTCGGTGGCCACCGTGTGGCGCGACCAGCGCGACGACATCGTCGAGCAGGGCGCCGCGGTGGTCGAGGCCGTCGGCGGCGCTCAGCTGGTCGGCGGTCCCACCACCCCGATCTCGGCCTCTCTGCTCGACGCCGCGGCGCTCCACCTCGCCAAGGACCACGACCAGACCTATGGCGGATTTGGCGGCGCCCCCAAGTTCCCACCGCACATGAACCTGCTGTTCCTGCTGCGCCGCCACCAGCGCACCGGTGCCGCCGAGGGCCTGGAGATCGTGCGCCACACGGCCGAGCGGATGGCGCGCGGCGGCATCTACGACCAGCTCGCGGGAGGGTTCGCCCGCTACGCCGTCGACACCACGTGGACCGTGCCGCACTTCGAGAAGATGCTGTATGACAACGCGCTCCTGCTCCGCGTCTACACCCAGCTGTGGCGGCTGACGGGCGACCCGCTCGCCCGCCGCATCGCCGACGAGACCGCCGAGTTCCTGCTGCGAGACCTCGCCACGCCCACCGGTGGCCTGGCCTCGGCGCTGGACGCGGACACCGAGGGCGCCGAGGGGCTGACATATGCGTGGACGCCCGCGCAGCTGACCGCCGCGCTCGGCGAGGAGGACGGGGCCTGGGCCGCCGACCTCTTCCGCGTCACCGCCGAGGGCACGTTCGAGCACGGCAGCAGCGTCCTGATCCTGGCCCGCGACCTCGACGACCTGAGCGAGGCACCCGCCCGCCCAGGCTTGAAAGCCGACGCTGGTCGTGAGGCCGACAGCGTTGCCGCGCAGACCGTGGCTCGTTGGCGGAACGTGCGCGGCCGGCTCCTTGCCGCACGGGCCGAGCGGCCCCAACCGGCCCGGGACGACAAGGTCGTGGCCTCGTGGAACGGCCTCGCGATCACGGCACTGGTCGAGCATGCCGCGCTCCTCGACTCGCCCGCCTCCCGCGCGGCGGCAGTGGGCATCGCCGAGGTGCTGGCCGACCGGCACATCGTGGACGGTCGCCTACGCCGCGTTTCCCGCGACGGCACCGTCGGAGACCCGGTCGGTGTGCTCGAGGACTACGGCGCTGTCGCGGAGGCATTCTGCGCGGTGCACCAGCTCACCGGCGACGGCCGTTGGCTCACCGCCGCCGGCCAGATTCTCGACGTGGCGCTGGCCCACTTCGGCACCGGCCAGGGCGGCTTCTACGACACGGCCGACGACGCGGAACGCCTGGTGACCCGCCCGGCCGACCCCACGGACAACGCCACCCCGTCGGGCCTCGCGGCCATCTGCGCGGGCCTCGTGGCATACGCGGCGTTGACGGGCGACACCCGCTACCGCGAGGCGGCCGACGCGGCGCTCGAGACGGTCGGACCCCTGATCGGCAGCCACCCCCGCTTCGCCGGCTACTCAGCCACGGTGGCCGAGGCGGTGTTGGCCGGCCCCTACGAGATCGCCATCGCCACGGACAACCCCAACGACCCCCTCCTTGCCACGGCGTACCGCCACGCTCCGCCCGGAACGGTGATCGTCGCGGGCCCACCGGACAAGCCGGGCGTTCCACTCCTCGCGCAACGCCCTCTCATCGACGGCCGTTCGAGCGCCTATGTGTGCCGAGGCTTCGTCTGCGATCGTCCGGCGACAACCCCCGCAGAACTGGAGGCGCGCCTGACAAGCTAATCCAAAGCCGCCGAAGCATTGGGCTCAAGCTCGCCCAGGTGACGGAAACGATGGGGCGTCGGGCGGTGGGTCGGTCGGTCGGGCGGTCGGTGGGGCGCGGTGGCGTGCCGTGCTGTCGGTCTGAGCTGAGCTCGGTGGCGGGCGGATCAGCGGGGCTTGGTGGTCGGTGTGCTGGCCGGGCCAGGCCTGGGCTCGGCGGCGGGCGGTCGGTTGGTCGGGCGGGCGTGGTGGCGTGCCGTGCTGTCGGTCTGAGTTGAGTTCGGCGGCGGGCGGCGGGCGGATCAGCGGGGCTTGGTGGCGGATGGGCTGGCGGGCCGGGCTCGCCGAGGCCCGGTGAGCGACTACAAACCTGAGCCTGGCGAGTAGGCCACAGCGCCTTCGGTGACGGACCGAACGCGGGCCGTCGGCCGCGCGGATCGCGGCTGTTCGTCGCGCCCCGATGTCGCGAATCGAGCTGCTGTAAAGGCTGTTCCCGGATGGACTTCCGCCAGACCGGCTGCGTGGTGACGCGCAGCCGCCGGTCGTCGGCAGCTTCCGGTCGGCGGTGCGCCGCCGCGAGGTGGGCTTCGTCATCTCCTACCCGCCCGGGTACGCCGACGGCGCCGACCTGCCGGTCTGCCTGGCCCTGCACGGGTACGGCGGCGACGCCAGGGCCGCCATCGGGGCTGGGGATTACCCGCAGTTCATCGCCGGGGCCGTGCGCGACGGCGCCGCACCGTTCGCACTCGCGGCACCCGACGGCGGTAACGGCTACTGGCACCCGCATGCCAGCGACGATCCGCTCGGCATGCTCGTTGACGAGTTTCTGCCGATGCTCGCATCCCGGGGTTTACGCACCGACCGGGTTGCGGTGGCCGGCTGGTCGATGGGTGGCTACGGGGCGTTGCTCTGCGGGTTGACCTACCGCGAAGAGTTCCGGCTGATCGTCGCGACATCACCCGCGATCTTCCATTCGTACGCTGACGCCCACAACGTCAACCCGGGCGCGTACGACTCGAGCGACGAGTGGGCACGCTACGACGTGACTGCCCGCGCCGACCGGTTCGCTGGGTTGTCGGTGCGGATCGCCATTGGAGCGGCTGATCCGTTCGCCCCGGCCGTACGGGCATTTCGAGACCGGCTGCCCGACCCCGGTGTTGTGCGGATCGCGACCGGATGTCACGACCACCGGTTCTGGACGTACGCCGCACCGGATCAGGTCCGAGCCATCAGCAGCGCACTTGCGACCTGAGGTGGGGACGGTGACTCCGCGCATAGTTGTAGCGCTGCACTGTGCGGCCGAGCCCGAGTTGGTCCGGAAAGCTGTCGACCCGTCGGCTATTGACGGTCGTCATCGAGAATGGGCCGCACGGCATCAACGCCTCGCACCCGGCCGAGGCGGGTCCGGTCAGAGCGAGAACCGCGGCCTCACGCCCGGAACGTCTGGCGGTAGCTGTCCGGTGGCACGCCGACCGTGCGGTGGAAGTGGCGGCGCAGGGTTGTCGCCGTGCCCATCCCGGCGGCCGCGGCGATGGTGTCGACGCTGTGGTCAGTGGTTTCCAGCATCTCCTGGGCGCGGCGGATCCGCTGGGTCAGCAGCCACTGCAGCGGGGTGGTACCGGTGATCGCGCGGAAGTGGCGGGTCAGGTGGCGCGAGCTCATGTTCGCCTGGTGGGCCAGGTCCTCTACGGTGAGTGGCTGGTCCAGCCGCAGCATCACCCATGGGAGCAGGTCGGCCAGTGGGTGGTCGTCCTGGGCGGGCACCGGTGTGGTGACGAACTGGGCCTGGCCGCCGGCCCGGTGCGGCGGCACGACCAGGCGGCGGGCGGCGATGTTGGCGATCGCCGAGCCGTAGTCACGGCGGATCAGGTGCAGGCACAGGTCCATCGCCGCGGCTTTGCCCGCGGAGGTGAGCACGCTGCCGTTGTCGACGTAGAGCACATCCGGGTCGACCGTCACCCGGGGATAGCGCGCGGCCAGTTGCTCGGTGTGTGCCCAGTGCGTTGTCGCTCGCAGCCCGTCCAGCAGGCCGGCGGCGGCGAGGACGAACACGCCCGTGCACAGGGAGACGATCCGCGCGCCCGCCTCGTGGGCAGCGCGCACCGCCTCGACGAGGGCGGTCGGCGGGTCCTCGGTGACGTCCGCCAGGGCGGGGACGATCACCGTGCCCGCGCGGGCCAGCCGGTCGAGCCCGTAGTCCGGCTCCAGCAGGAACCTGCCGACCCGCACGGGCCGCGTGCCGCACACGCTCACGTCGTACCAAGGGCTTCGCACGGCGTCGGGGGCCGAGCCGAGGACCTCGTAGGCCAGGGCCAGCTCGAAGTGCAGCATCCCGTCGGTGGCCGCGACGGCGACGGAACGTGAGACGGCAGCCATGTCGGAAATTGTACGGGTCATGTCGTTCCGGACACTGGCGGGGATCGGTCGACGCGGCCAGGCTTTCCAGCAGCTGATCAATTCAAGCCACAGGGAGAGCGGGACATGGCAACGGTGGGAAACGTCGCGGTCTACGGCGCTTATGGGCACACCGGGCGGTTCGTGGTCGCCGAACTGCGGAAGCGGGGATACCTCCCGTTGTTACTCGGTCGCGACCGGGACAAGCTGCGGGCGCTGGTGCGGGACCACCCGAACGTCGAGGCACGGCAGGCGTCGGTCGACGATCCGGCCTCGCTCGACCGGGCGCTGAACGGCGCGTACGCGGTGATCAACACCGCCGGGCCGTTCGCCTCGACCACCGGCGCGGTGGTCAAGGCGGCACTGCGCGCCGGCATCCCGTATGTCGATGTGGCGGCTGAGATCGAGGCGAACGTCGACACGTTCGCGCACTTCGCCGAACCCGCCCGCGCCGCCGGCACCGTGGTGGTCCCAGCGATGGCCTTCTACGGCGGCCTCGGCGACCTGCTGGTCACCACCGCGATGGGCGACTGGACGGCCGCAGACGAGGTGCGTGTCGCCTACGGCCTGAGTAACTGGCATCCGACCGGCGGCACGCTCGCCTCTGGCGTGGTCTCGGCGCAGCGGCGCGGTGGCCGCCGGGTCCGCTTCACCGGCGGACAACTGCGGTACCACGACGACGCGCTGCCGACCCTGGAGTGGTCCTTCCCAGCCCCGCTCGGCCCGCAGAGCGTCATCGGCGAGTTCACCATGGCCGACGTCGTCACCATCCCCAGCCACCTCGCCGTGCCGGAGGTCCGCACCTACATGACCGCCAAGGCGGCCTCGGACCTCCTTTCCCCTGATCCCACGGCACCGACCGCGGTCGACGAGCGCGGCCGCTCCGCACAGACGTTTGTCGTCGACGCCCTCGTCCGTTCCGGTGACACGGAACGCCGCGTGGCCGCCGCCGGTCAGGACATCTACGCCATCAGCGCGCTGCTCGCGGTGGAAGCCGTCGACCGCATCCTCACCGGCCGGATCCGGGCGACCGGCGTCGTCTCCGCCGGCGCGGTCTTCGACTCCCCCGACTTCCTTGACGCCCTGTCCGCACACCTGACGCTGTACGCCCCAGCGGAAACTCGCATCTGACCAGCGAGCGGCCCGGGATCGTGGGGCGACGGCCTGGGCCGGCGGACCGGCGGGGGGTGGGCCCGTCGCCGGCGGAGGAAGACAGCCTGGGGTGGCGGTCCGGACGCCGTCCCTGGGTGGCGGTCCGGACGCCGTCGCCGGGCGGGGGAGGACAGCCTGGGTGGCGGTCGGTCCGGATCTCGTAGCCGGCGGGGGCGGACGGCCTGGAGGTCGACGGTGCCGGGTGCGGTAGCCGCCGGAGGCGGGGTCGGTCGGTGCTGCTTCTGTCGGCCACGGTGGGCGTATCCAATGAACTAGGTCTTGACTGACCAGCAGCCCCCTCCGCGGCCCGGAGCCGCGGTCGTTAGGCTTGGTCAGCGATGGATACTCGAACCGGTCTTCCCGTTGTCGGCATGGTGGGCGGCGGGCAGTTGGCCCGGATGACCCACCAGGCCGCGATCGCCCTCGGGCAGTCGTTGCGGGTGCTTTCCGAAGCTCCCGACGACAGTGCCGCCCTCGTTGCTGCCGATGTGCGGGGTGGGACGCATACCGACCTATCGGCGCTGCGGGAGTTCGCCAAGGGGTGCGACGCCGTTACGTTTGATCATGAGCATGTGCCGACCGGGCATATTGCCGCGCTGGCTGCCGAGGGCGTGAAGATCTATCCGGGTGCGGAGGCGATCGTCTTCGCTCAGGACAAGCGCCGGATGCGGGAGCGGTTGTCGGAGCTTGGGGCGCCTGTGCCGCGGTGGCGGCCCGTGTCGACCGCTGGTGACATCGCCGACTTCGCTGCCGAGGTGAGCGCCGGCGGAGTCGCTGTGGCCGGAGGTTCACGGAGCGGGGGGTGGCCCGTTGTCGCCAAGGCTGTGCGTGGTGGTTACGACGGTCGTGGCGTGTGGATGCTCGCTGACCTCGCGGCCGCCGAGGAGCTTGTCGCTACCGGGGTGGATCTGATCGTCGAGGAGCGGGTGCCTCTTCGGCGGGAGATTGCCGCTCTTGTCGCTCGGTCTCCGTTCGGGCAGGTTGCCGCCTATCCCGTGGTGGAGACCGTGCAGCGGGACGGGATCTGTGTCGAGGTGCTCGCGCCCGCTCCGGAGCTTCCCGAAAAGCTTGCTGTCGCGGCCCAGCAGCTGGCGATCGATCTTGCCCATGCGCTCGGGGTTGTCGGGTTGCTCGCCGTCGAGTTGTTCGAGACGGCGGACGGGATCGTCGTCAACGAGCTTGCCATGCGGCCGCACAATTCGGGGCATTGGACCATTGAGGGGGCTCGGACCTCGCAGTTCGAGCAGCATCTGCGGGCCGTGCTCGATTATCCGATGGGTGAGACGTCGCTGACCGCTCCCGCCGTGGTCATGGCGAACGTGCTCGGTGGGGCGCCCGGGGGGATGACGCTGGACGAGCGGCTGCATCATCTGTTTGCCGCGGATCCCGGGGTGCGGGTTCATCTGTACGGCAAGCAGGTGCGTCCCGGACGCAAGATCGGGCACGTCACCGTGCTCGGTGACGACATGACATCGGTTCGCGCCAGGGCTGTTCGGGCCGCCCGGTGGTTGGAGAAGGGCGAGTGATGGCACCCAGCGTCGGCGTGATCATGGGTAGTGATTCGGACTGGTCCACGATGGAGGCGGCGGCGCTGGCGCTGGCCGAGTTCGAGGTGCCGTTCGAGGTCGGCGTGGTGTCGGCGCACCGTACGGTGCAGAAGATGGTCGACTACGCGACGTCGGCCGCCGATCGTGGGCTGAAGGTCATCATCACCGGCGCGGGCGGCGCGGCGCATCTGCCGGGGATGGTCGCGGCCCTGACGCCGCTGCCGGTGATCGGGGTGCCGGTGCCGCTCAAGTACCTCGACGGGATGGATTCGCTGCTGTCGATCGTGCAGATGCCGGCCGGCGTGCCGGTTGCCACGGTGTCGATCGGCGGCGCTCGGAACGCCGGGCTGCTGGCGGTGCGCATTCTGGCGGCCTCCGATCCGGGGCTGCTGAAGAAGATGCGGGACTTCCAGACGAATCTTGAGCAGGTTGTCGCGGAGAAGGACGCGGCGTTGCGGGCCAAACTTCTGGGCTAGCCTCGTCAGCGCATCCGGACGAGTGCTCCCCGCAGCCGTTCCTGGGTTCGTCGCCGGTTCTCGTTGGTCGCTCCCAGGAAGAGCAGCACTACGCCGACCGGCACCAGCACCAGCCACGGCCCGACCAGCGTTGTCGCGAAGTGCAGGGTCGCGATCGCCGTCGCCGTCGCGCCGATGACCACCGGGGCCTGTTGCTGGAGGCGGGAGCCGACGATGAGGGTTGCCACGGCGCCGAGCAGGAGCAGCATTTCGCGCAGGTCGCCCGCGTCCGTGGCGATCACCAGGCCGGTGGTCGGGACGAAGGCCGCGAGCAGGGCCGGCCCGTACGCGGCCCAGCTGCTCAGCTCCGGCCGCTGGCGGGCCTCCAGGATGCCGACCAGCAGCGCCAGCGCGGCGAACGGCAGGGTGTAGGCCTCCGGGAGGGCCACGTCGGCGAGGGCCACGAACAGCCAGATGCCGATGATCTCGAAGCCCACCGCCAGCCAGAACAGGTTGCGGCGCTGCTGGGGTGTGCGGCCCGGGCGGGTCGCGGCGAGGCCGAGGACCGCGCCCCAGGCGGCGAGGAGGGCCGCCAGGTGGGACGGGGAGTCGAAGGCGAGCGCCCCCGCGAGCAGGGCCGAGGCGTACCCGCTCCATTCCACGGTGGCCGCTTCGAGGCGGTATTCGGGCAGGCCGAGCCGGGGGAGAGCGGCCTCGAGGATCAGCAGGGCCGCGCCGACCGCCAGGACGCCGAAGGCCGCCCATTCGTGGGTGAGGCCGGCGACGAGGGCCACGGCGAGGACGAAGAACTGGCCCATGCCGGCGGCGAACAGCCAGCCCAGCACCCGGGCGTGACGGCTCCGGCCGGCCACCGCGGCGATCAGGCCGACGCCGATGGCGCAGCCCAGGGTGAACAGCGTCAGCTGCCGGGTCGCCAGGCTGCCGGCGAGGCCGGCGCCGCCGGCGATCAGGCCGATGACGAAGACGAGGTTGCGGGTCGAGCGCAGCAGCGCGGCATGGGTCGCGACCGGCGGCGGGGTCAGGGCCAGGCCGAGCATGACGATCGTGAAGACCACCAGCGCCGCCGCGGTCGACCCCGGCCAGGGGGCGTTCAGCGCGATGGGCGCGATCAGCAGGGTGATCGCCAGGCCCGGAAGGATCACCGGTACGGCCTCGGCCGGCTTGCCTCCGAAGCCGAGGGCGGCGAGCGCGGCGGCCACCGTCAGCAGCACGGTGGCGAGCACGCTGGTGCCGTCGACGCTGCCCTGCGCCGGATCGGTGAGTGCCGTCACCGGGCCCTGCCAGATCGCGCTGAGTTGCCGCATCGGGTCGAGCAGTGCCGCGCGCAGGGCCGGTGCGATCGAGAACAGGGCGAGGACCGTGGGCAGCGCCGCGACGATCACCGCGCCGGTGGCCGGGCCGACGAGCCAGCGGCCGCGCAGGCCGCTCGGGCGCAGGCCGGCCCGGCGTGGGCGCGCGAGGCGCTGTTCCCGCCAGGTGTGCGGCGGGGCCAGGGTCAGCCCCGGTGCCGGCACCGAGCCGCGCAGCAGCTCCGCGACGACGCCGAGCAGCGCGGCGGCGGCCGCGTACAGGGCCGTGGGGTAGTCGCTCGGCACGGAGGCGACGGCGGTGATGGTGGCGCCGCCGACCAGGCCGATCGTCGCCCACGGCAGGTACTGCGGCACCCAGCGGCCGGCGACCGCCAGCAGCGAGAGCATCAGGCTGGACCCGGCCAGGGCGGCGGTCAGCACCACCTGCGCCGAGCGGTGCTGGTCGGCGGCGATCGCCGCCAGCACGCCGGGGGCCGCGAGCAGTGCGCCCATGGTGGCCGCGCCGCCGATCTGGGCGCGGTGCCTCGGCATGCCGGTGTCGTCGAGTGTGTAGGCCACGACCTCGTCGACTTCGGCGCGTTCGGCCCAGCGGCGCCGGGCGGCCGGGGTGAGGTCGGCGCGGGACAGCCAGGCCACCACGGTGCCGGTGAGCACGATGAGGCCGAGGGCGAGGGCCGTCGACCAGGGCCGGATCAGGCCGGCGCCGGCCGCGTGCAGGGCCACCACGGCGGCGACGCCGACGCGGCTCAGCGCGGCCCGGGGGTCGGTGGCGGCCACCGACGCGATCCCGTACCCGACGGCGACGGCGCCGCCGATCAGCAGCGGTGACCACCAGGGCAGGCCGAAGGCCGCCGGCGCGCCGATAGTGGCCAGCGCGACGGTCACGGCGCTGACGTCGTACCTGGCGGGGCGGGGCAGTGCGGCGGTCGCGGCGATCGCGATGATCACCAGGGCCACCGGCGACTGCCAGGCGCCGGGCTCGGCACTCGCGGGGTAGCCGCTGACGTCGGAGGACCAGATCGGGCCGGGCGCGGCGATGATCCGCAGGCCGTCGGCCAGCGCCTGCCAGCCGGCGATCGCGCCGACGACCAGGCCGGCCAGGCCTACGCCGCGGACCGGCCCGCGGCGCCAGTCGTCCGGGAGGGCGTGCACCCCGAAGGCGACGATCAGGACCACGACGGCGCCGACGGCCAGCGGCGCGTGCGGGAAGGCGAGGGCCGCGACCCGCGCGAGGGCGCCGCAGACCGCCACGGTCGCCGCGGCGGCGGCGATGTCGGGGCCGTCGAGCATCCGGTCGGCGCGGCGGCCGTTGTCCAGCGACTTGGCGAAGAAGAGCAGGCAGGCGGCGACGAGCAGGAGCGCGCCGACCCAGATGTCGGCCGCGGTGGCGCCGGGGGAGAACAGCGCGGCCAGCGCCAGGGCGACCGCGCCGAGGCCCGCCCCGGCGGTCATCGGAAGGCTGACCTCGCGGCGCGCGACCTGGAACACCGCCGCGTAGGTGAGCGTCCCGGCCACGGCGAGGAAGCCCAGCGCGAGCGCCGGCACCGTGACGGCCTCGTTGGGCGGGGGGCCGCCGCCACGGTCGTGGACGGCGAGGACCCCGGTAACCACGGCACCCGGGATCGCGAGGGCGGCCGCACCGGAGGCCCAGTCGCCGACCAGCCACGCGTACAGGCGTACGGGCATCTGGCGGGCCGCGACCGCGACCATCACGCCGGCGCCGGCCAGCGCGGTCAGGACGGCGGCGGTGAGCCACGAGGCGCTCAGAGCGGCGCCGGCGCCGAACATTCCGACCACCCCGGCGCCGGCGATGTGCGCGATGGCGACCCGGCGGGTCGGCGCCAGCAGACCGGCGGCGCCGATCCCGATCGCGGCGACCACCAGCGGCCAGGGGGCCTCCGACCAGGGCAGACCGAGCGACGCGGGCACGGACAGGGCGGTCAGGGCGACCCCGGTGACGGCGCCCTCGCGGCGGTATTCCGCCGGCAGGGCGAGCGCGGCGGCGATGGTCGCCAGCAGGGCGCTCAGCGCGAGCAGCCAGCCCGACTCGCCGGCGGCGTCGGCGATCCGGTTCGCGTACGCGGCCGTGTCCGCGTCCCAGACCGGCCGCGCGGCCTGGACCGGTGCCAGCGCGGCGCGGAGGGCGTCGACGGCCACGAACAGTCCGATCAGGGTGAGTGCGCCGGCCGACGCGTACTGCGGGCCGCGGCGCACCTCGTCGGGGAGCATGCGGACGGCCGCACCGGTGGCCGCGACGGCGGCCGCCGCCGCGGCGAGGGTCCAGGCCGGCGACGCCACGTCGGCGATGCGCGCGCAGGCCGCGATGACAGCGAGCGTCAGCACCGCCCCGGCGATGTTGCTGGCCGGGATCTGGTCGACCAGCCGGGCCGCCGCCGACACGATGACCGCGGCGAAGATCAAGATCAATCCGGAGCGTACGGCGTCAGCAACCGCGTCCGCGCCGATCAGCCCGGCGCCCGCGTACAGGAGAGCGCCGGCCGCGGCGAGGCACAGCAGGCCGAACGTCAGCTGCCGAAGCCATCCCGCGGACGGCGGAGTCGCGGGCGGCGCGAGGGGCACTGAGCCCGCCGCTGGCGCGCCCGCGGGGCGTGAGCCGGGAAAGATCCGGGTCGGCAGCCAGCGGCGGCGCCGACGGCCGGTGAGCCCGCCGATGATCAGATCGGGTTCCTCGGGGCGCGACTCGGGACGGTCCGGAGTGCCGTACCCGGCGTCGGCGGCGGCCGGGTCGGCGCCGGCGGCGAGCACCGCGGCATCGTAGGAACCCGGATCGGCCGGATCCAGCCGGGTCTCGAAATCGCGGGCGCCGAGGTCGCGGGCGTCCGCCGCGGCCAGCGACTCGCGGTCGGCGGCCACCGGGCGCCCGATGGGCCAGCGCGGCACCAGCCGGCCGCTGCGGATCACGGTGGTGAGCAGCAGCAGGTCGATCACGGCCGTGACGGTCAGCGCGACCGCCCAGCCGGCCGGGCTCTCGATCACCGGGTACGCGAGCAGCGGCGGCACCGGCTGCACGGCCACCACGGTGGCGTAACGCGGCGCGGCCAGCCGCGTGGCACCGGCGTACGCGAAGGCCGCCGCTGTCGTGATCAGCAGCGCGACGCCGAGGAACACCGGGGGCGGGACGGAGGTGCCGCCGAGCGCGGGGCTGCCGTGCAGGGCGTACAGGCTCATCGGCAGCAGGACCAGGCCGACCGCGGCCAGGGTCTCACCGGTGGAGGTCAGGCCCCGGCGGGAGATCATCGGCGCGGCGGCCAGGGCGACGCCGGTGGCGATGGCGAGGATGAAGGCGCGCCCGATCGCATTGCTGGTCGCGCCGGCGAACACCACCGCCGCGACGCCGAGCACCAGGGCGCTGAGGCCGAGCAGGATGTTCTGCACCGACTGCGAGGACGTCTCGGGCGGGTGCGGCGGCGGATGCTCCGGCGGGGGCGCGACCCGGCGGCGCGGCGGCGGGGGCGCGGGTTCCTCGGTCGGCGGCGGCTCGTCCACCAGCATGGTCACGCCGTCGGTGGCCCGCCCGGGCGGACCGGTGTGCGGCGTGCCCGGCGGCGACCACGACGGGCGGTTCTCGGCGGGCGCGGACCCCTCGGCGGGGCGCCGCCGCACCCGGCGGGCGGTCTTCGCCGCCGCGGCGCGCTTCCGCTGCTGGTTGGCGTGCGCGAGGATGTCCCGCTGGAACTGCGCCGCCTGGATCTTGCCGGCGATGGTCGTGCGTTCCTTGGCCGCGGCCATGTCGCGGATCTTCAGTTCCGCGATCGACGCGTCGATGCGGGCCAGCTCATCGTCGTAGCTGTCCGGCTCTTCAGCCTGCGCCACGGCACCTCCTAGACCCGCCCCACCCGAAGCATGCCCTTCCGACACCTCATTAGAACAGTCCCAAGCGGGTCGAGATCAATGGAAACGGCCGCGAACCCGGCAGGTTCGCGGCCGTGGAGGCGAAACGGTCACTCTTCTAGAGGGCGGGCGTGGGTCGACCCATGCCGCGGTACTGCCAGCCGGCCCGCGCCCACAGCGCCGGGTCCAGGCAGTTCCGGCCGTCGATGACCCGCTTGCCGGCGACAAGGTCGCCGAGCGTGTTCGGGTCCGCGTGGCGGAACTCCGCCCACTCGGTGAGCACGCACACCAGCTCGGCGCCGGTGACCGCCTCGGACATGGAGGTCTCGTACACGAGCCCGGGCTGCACCATGCGCGCCCGCTCCATGCCCTGCGGGTCGTACACGTGAACGTCCGCGCCGGCGTTGGCCAGGGCCGCCGCGACGGCGAGGGCGGGCGCGTCGCGTACGTCGTCGGAATTGGGTTTGAAGGACGCGCCGAGGACGGCGATCCGGGCCCCGGACAGGTCCGGGCCGGCCGGGCCGGGCCGGCGGCCGAGCAGTTCGGCGGCGAGGGTGAGCACCTTGGTGCGCCGCCGCTGGTTGATCAGGTCGACCTCGTGCAGGAAGCGCAGCGCCTCGCCCGCGCCGAGCTCCTGCGCCCGGGCCTGGAACGCCCGGATGTCCTTGGGCAGGCAGCCGCCGCCGAAGCCGACGCCGGCCTGCAGGAAGCGGTTGCCGATGCGCGGGTCGTAGCCGATCGCCTTGGCCAGCTGGGTCACGTCACCGCCGGCGACCTCGCACACCTCGGCCATCGCGTTGATGAAACTGATCTTGGTGGCCAGGAACGCGTTCGCCGCCACCTTCACCAGCTCCGCCGTGGCGAAATCGGTCACCACCAGCGGCACCTCGCGGTCCTCGGTGGCGGCCAGGTCGAAAACGCCCTTGTGTACGGCGTACAGCATGCCGTTGGCCCAGTCGGACTTCACGCCGACCACGAGGCGGTTGGGCCGCAGCACGTCCTCGACCGCGAACCCCTCCTGCAGGAACTCCGGCGACCACGCCACCTCGACGCCCAGCTCCGGGTCGGTGTGCTTGGCGACCAACTGCTCGACCCATTCGGCCGTGCCGACCGGAACCGTCGACTTGCCCACGATCAGGGCGCGACGCTTCAGGTGCCGGGAGAGGTTCGTCACGGACGCCTCGACGTAGGCGAGGTCGGCACCCATGCCGTCCGCGCGCTGCGGCGTGCCCACGCAGATGAAGTGCACGTCGGCGAAGTCCGCGACCGTTTCGTAGGAGGTCGTGAACCGTAGCCGTCCCGATGCCAGATTGGTACGCAGCAGCTCGTCGAGGCCGGGCTCGTGGAAGGGAACCTGGCCGGCGGTCAGCTTGGCGATCTTCGCCTCGTCGACGTCGAAGCCCAGGACCTCGTAGCCCAGCTCGGCGAAACAGATCGCGTAGGTCGCGCCGAGATAGCCCGTGCCGAGGAACGCCACCCGCGGCCTTGAGGCGCCAGAAGGCGCCGTGACCTCGGGAAACGCGGGCACGGTCTGGTTGTTCGGGTACGGGATGGTCACGCTGCGAACTCCTAACACGGGGCGCCGGGGTGGGGGCTGACGCCGGACGTGGCACACACCTTCTCATGTCGTCGCGCAATTTCCATCCGACGACCGTTCCGGGCGACAATAGTTCGCGTAACCTACGCGTCGGTAACATGAGGCCGGGAGCCGCAGAGAAGGAGCCACAGCACATGTCTGATTTCGACGTCTATCAGCTGCCGGAGGACCACGAGACCATCCGTGCGGCGGTTCGCGACGTCTGCGACGCGCGGGTGGCCCCGAACGCGGCCGAAGCGGACGAGAGCGGAGAGTTCCCGAAGGCGTCCTACGACGCCCTGCGCTCGTCGGACTTCCACGCGCCGCACATCCCCACCGAGTACGGCGGCGCCGGCGCTGACGCCCTGGCCACGGCCATCGTCATCGAGGAAGTGGCCCGCGCCTGCGCCAGCTCGTCGCTGATCCCGGCCGTCAACAAGCTCGGCACGATGCCGCTGCTTCTGTCGGCCTCGGAGGAGCTCAAGCGCAAGTACCTGACCCCGGTCGCCGCGGGCGAGGCGATGTTCTCGTACTGCCTCTCGGAGCCGGAGGCCGGCAGCGACGCGGCGTCGATGACCACCCGGGCGGTCCGCGAGGGCGACTACTGGGTCCTCAACGGCGTCAAGCGCTGGATCACCAACGCGGGCGTGTCCGAGTACTACACGGTCTTCGCGGTCACCGACCCGACGGCCCGCTCCCGTGGCATCTCGGCCTTCGTGGTGGAGAAGTCGGACGAAGGCGTCAGCTTCGGCGCGCCGGAGAAGAAACTGGGCATCAAGGGCAGCCCCACCCGAGAGGTCTACTTCGACAACGTCCGCATCCCGCTGGACCGCATGATCGGCGCCGAGGGCACCGGCTTCGCCACGGCGATGAAGACCCTCGACCACACCCGCGTGACGATCGCCGCCCAGGCCATCGGCATCGCCCAGGGCGCCCTCGACTTCGCCCTCGGCTACGCCAAGGAGCGCCGCCAGTTCGGCAAGCCGATCGCCGACTTCCAGGGCCTGCAGTTCATGCTCGCCGACATGGGCATGAAGCTCGAGGCCGCCCGCCAGCTGACCTACGTCGCGGCGGGCAAGAGCGAGCGCGGCGACGCGGACCTGACCTACTTCGGCGCCGCGGCGAAGTGCTTCGCCTCGGACGCGGCCATGGAGATCACCACGGACGCGGTGCAGATCCTCGGCGGCTACGGCTACACCCGCGACTACCCGGTCGAGCGCATGATGCGCGACGCCAAGATCACCCAGATCTACGAGGGCACGAACCAGGTGCAGCGCATCGTCATGGCACGGCAGCTCCTGAAGGGCTGACAAGGCAAGTTTCGCAGTTCAGAGCGGGGTTGACTTCCGTAGTCAGCCCCGTTCTGCTCGCTACGGGTGCCCGTTGAAGGACACGTCGACCTCCGCGCCCAGGGAACAGAACCCTGCCGCCTGCCCTGTCAGGCATTCTTTCGTGACGACGGACATCGAGCTATGTTCTCTGTCGCACCCACGCACTACTGTCCGGGCTGTGCCGCAAACAGGGAGTGATGTCGGGTTCGCCCAGCGGGTCAAGGCGCTGGCCTGCACCGCGCCTTTGCACGACCTGGACAGCCGCAAGGCGCAGGTTCAGTCGGCGGACTTCGCCGCCTACCAGATGAGTGAGCTGGCGCTCAACGCCATCGACTTGGTCACCTTGGCGATGGACTTTGACGCCGGAGCTCCTCCCGAGCGGATCCTGACCGACCTGGCTGCCTTCGCGGCCCGGCAGATGCCCGGACGCGATGACGCCGAGCACTCCCGGGTGGCGCGGTGGGTGCTGGAGAATCTGCTGAACGTCGGCTCGGCCGACCGGGGCTTTCGCGCGGTCTACGGCATGACCGCGGGCGACGGCAGCTATAGCCGTTACGCGTTTGATTTCAAGCTGATCGAGGAGGTGTCCGGGCCGGACGGTGGCATCTTTCTCCGTGCCACGAACGAGGCGGTGAACGTCCTTGTCGGCGCGTTGGAGATAGACATCGAGTCCGCGCAGATTGCCGCGGACCTGCGCCTGGAGACGCTCATCAAACGGGGCCGGCTCTCGGACGCTCAAGCCGCTGCCCAGGCCGCCCGCTATCGCACCATCCAGTACGGCGAGAAGCTGCGCCAGCGCCTTGAAGCGACCGAGCGCGACGTCCGTACCGTGGACTGGTTGCACGAGATGCCGCAGTTCATCGCCGAGGCGGTCGAACACATAGAGGCTCGCTACAAGGCGGAGAACGCCATCCTCGTCAACATCACTCAGGTGCGCGACACCGCCGACATCCCGACCCGCAAACTCCAGGCCGCGCGGCTCGTCGAGGTCGTCCGGGATTGTCTGCGCCGCCACGAGCAGTTGCAGGCGGCATTGCAGGGTGCGGGCCGGCGCTTCCGTGCTCAACAAGATCGGCAGACGTTCGCCCCGGGCAGTGTCGCGGCATCGCTGGACCTGCATGCTCAACTCCTCGTGCCGGCGCTGTCCCTCCCGGTGGTGCAGGCCGATGACGTTCTTGCCGCGTATTTCGGACGAGGTGCCGGAGTGACAGTGCCGCCGGCATTGCGGCTGATCGACTTGTTTCTCGCACTGGTGACCCCTGTGGCCGAGCGTGAGCTGCTCGGCGGTGAGATCGAGGAACCCGACCTCGACGAGATGGAGGAGGAGCCGGCCTTCCCTCCGGAGTGCTACGAGCTACTCGACGACCTGCTCGACTTGGACGTCGAAGCACCCCGACGACTGTCCGGGCTGCTGGATGAGGCGCGTGGCCTGCATCCGGAGCTTGCCGGGCTCGTCGTCGTCAGGGTCGTGGCGCTCGCCGCGCAGGAAATCAACCCGGCGATGCGGCACGGTGCGCCCAGCGTGTTCATCGCCGTCGATGACGGCATTCCGTTGCGTGATCCCGAGTACGGCGGTGCGGATCTCATCGTGGCTCGGGCCGCTATCGAGCCCGCTTCCGCCGATTCCTACCAAGAGGCCGAAGCCGCGTGACCACGACAGCCCAGGTCACCGCCGACGCCGCCCGCCTCATCGGCTACGGACTGCGTCCCAAGCTGGTGCCCGCTCGCGACGATGTGTATCGCAGTCTGGTGCTGCGCGCCCGCACGGATGACGAGTTCATCGCAGCGGTACAGGCCGTGGCCTCGGGGCTCGATCTCGTCGTGCTGGAGATCAGCGAACGCAGTGGCATCGTGGTCGGGTCGGTCGAGGACAGCGTGTTCGCCGTCAAGATGACCGACTACGCACGGCGGACCGGTGGCGAGGGAAAGGCCTCAGAACGGGTTCTGCACGCCTTGGCGCATCTGGGAGCGGCGACCCTTGCCTTTCCCCGGCCGGCCGACCTGGCCAACGAGACGTACCTGGGGCGCATCTCGGTCGACGGGGTGGATGCGTTCGTGCGCGAGGCGGCCAGCCGGCTGGCCGAAAAGGCAGCCGATTCCGACGAGGGTGACACCGCCGTGGACCAGCCTGGGCTGGAGAGTGCCTGGCACGTCTACACCCGCCGTGCCCGGACCGGCAGCACTGGCGACGGGCGTGCTCTGGCCAGCAGCACCACCGGAATCGTCGGTAAGGCGCTGACGTTTCTCGCCGACCAAGGGCTTCTCGTACGCACCGGCAACGACCGCCGTGGCACCTTCCGAACCACCCCGCGTTACCGGGTCCACGTCCGGGAGGCTGGGGTGGTCATGTTCGACGAACTGCTTCGTCTCGGCATCACCGAGATCAGCGACGGCAGCGCCACTATCACGGTTGGCTGGACGGCCGAGTCGTTGACCGAGCTGTAGAGAAGGGCAGGCATGTACGAACTCAACCGCGTCCGGTTGTTCGGAGTGGGCCCGCGCGGCGCGCGCTACACCGACGTCACCCTCGACCTGTCCGGGGTCGGGAAGATCGTCGGAAATCAGGGCAACCTGTTCGACGCCCCTACCCGGCGCCCGAGTCCGTACAGCCTTCTGCTCCTGGAGAACGGCGGCGGCAAGAGTGTGCTGCTCAAGTTGCTGTTCTCGGTCGTCCTGCCGGGGAAACGCAACGCTGTCGGTGGTTCGGCGGCGGTGATGGAGAAGTTCGTCATCGGCGATGACGCCGCGCACATCGTCCTGGAATGGATGCATGTGCGTACCGGCGACCGTGTCATCACCGGCAAGGTGCTTCAGCGACGGCGCGGCGGTGTGGCAGCCGACCGGCTGGCAGAGCATTGGTGGTCGCTGCGTCCCCACCAGGGCGCGGAGATGGATGAGCTGCCGTTCACCGCCGATGGCCGCAAACTGCGACTGGAGGGCTTCCGTGAGGCACTTCAGGAGATCGACCGCGCGGCACCGGTCACGCAGTTGACCTGGATCGGCCCGGAGGTCGGAGCCTGGGCGGATCACCTGCGCAAGACCGGCATCGAACCGGACATGTTCGGTATCCAGCGGCGGATGAACGCAGACGAGGGGGATGCCGCGAGCGCGTTCAAATTCAAGTCCAGCAGAGAATTCGTGGAGTGGCTCCTAAAGATCGTTCTCGACTCCGAGGACGCGGTCAGCGTCGCTGAGAACTTCGACAGCTATGCCCGAACAGTCGGTGACCGTCAGGCGATGCTGCTGGAGCGCGACTTCGCCGAAGGCGCGGTCTCGGCGCTCAGACCGGTGGCCGCCGCCCACGAGCGGCACAGCGCGGCCCGGGCTGCTCGGGAAGCGGCCGAGTCCCAGGGTGTCATGTTGCTGCGCCGGATCCGGGCACGCGAGGCGGCCGAGACCGCAGCAACGCAGCGGCTGCGTGTACTGGCGGAGGAGGCGACGAAAACCGCAAACGCGCGTGAAGCCGATCGTGACCGGGCACGCGACGTCGTCAATGAGATCCGTCGCCAGACGCTCGTACTGGAGCATGCCCAGGCTGAGACCGAACAGATGGCAGCGACGGTTGGCCGGGATACCGCCGATGCCGACCTGCGCGGCTGGGCACTTGCCGAGCTGCTAGAACGCAAGACCAGGGCGGAGCAGGAGTCCGAGCAGCTGGCGCAGCAGATCACGGAGGCCGAACGAGAGGCGAGGCCGGCGCTTGAGAAGCGAGACCGCGCCGCCGGTGCTCTGCTGAGCAAGCTGAACGCCGAAGCGGCTGCCGAGCGTCAGGAACGCGACCGCCTCAACAAGGCGGCGGAGGCGCACGATCAACGTGCGAACGAACTGAACGACGAACGCACGCGAGTGCTGCTCGACGCCGGGAACTGGCGGACCGAGCAAGACGCGATCCTGGCCAAGACCACCGAATCCCGGGCACAGACGGAGGCAGCCGTTGCGGACGGCCTGTTGACGGCCGGTCAGGACGTGGCGCGGGCCGCAGCTGAAGCTAAGGAAGCGGCCGAGTCCACCGGTCGGCAGCTCAAGCAGCTCGAACAAGGACTAAAAGATGCGCAAGGCGCTGTCCGGAACACGGCGAGCGCCGAAAAGCGAGCGCACGCCGCGTTGAGCAAGGTTCGTGGAGAGCACCAGGAAGCAGACCGCGCCCTTCAGGCGGTTCTTGATCAAGCCGCGCGGTTGACGGCAGATGATTTCGTCCAGGTCGCTCTGTCCACCGATGAGGTCGACGTCGACATGCTCGACGCCAGCATCGACGCGCTGACCGCCGGTTTGCGGGCCGAGGAGATGCTGCGCGAGGAACGCTTGGACACTGTGCGCGCAGCACAGAACGACGATCAGCGGTTGCTCGACGGGCTGGGTGACGGCGGCTTCCTGCCGCCTCGCGCCGAGGTCGAGGCCAGCCTGAGCGTGCTGCGCGCCGCAGGCGTCGGCGCGCACGCCGGCTGGCGATATCTGGCCGAGAGCGTCGCGTCCGACGAACGTGGAACGGTCATCGCGGCCCATCCCGAGCTGGCTGACGGGGTGATCGTCGTCGACCCGCGGTCGATGCCCGACGCACGCAAGGCGCTGACTGCCGCGCGGCTTCTCCCCGCCGCCGCGGTCACGGTCGGGACCGGCGCCCGGATGCTGTATCCGGCGAACAGTGCCGAGCCGGAGCCGCATGTCGAGGCGGACCCGGCCGACCAATTCGTCGTCGAGCCAAATCCGGCACTGTTCGACACCCACGCGGCCGAACTACGCCGTGAGCGACTCCGGGAGGCCATGGCGACGCGCGGCGCGGAGATCGAGGCGGAGACCGAAACACTGCGCCAACTTCGAGCAGTCCAAGCGACGTTGACGGCATGGACGCGGGCGTGCCCGCCCGGTCGCCTGGCGGAACTACGCGAAGCCATGGACGCTCTCGACGAGGCGCTGGCCACCGCCATCGAAACCGACCGTGTGGCGAGTGAGGCCGCGCAAGAAGCGGACGCCGCACATCAGCGCATCGAGGCCGAGCTTGCCGAGCTCCGCCACGTTGAACGCGCCGCCGACGACCGGGCGGGGAAACTCGACCGCTTGGCAGAGTCGGTGAAAGCCGTTGAACGGTTACGCAGGAGACTTCCCGAGCTCGAGGAGTCGATAGAGCTCGCCGAACGAACCGCGGAGGATCTCGCCCGGGAACGCCTCCGCCAGCAGGCGTTGGCGACCGAATCCGCCCGGGCCGCGGAGAACGCATCCGGCCGCGCGGAACGTCACCGCACCGACATGGGCGACATCGTCACCTCCACCGGGAGACATTCCGAAGCGGTGCCAGCCGAAAGCATCCCCGTGCTCCGAGCCACCTACCTGGCGGCCGCCGCCACGTATGCCGCGGTGGAAGTGGGCCAGGACCTCCGCGCCGCGGCGACCGCAGCTGAAAACGAGGCAGCCCGGGTCCGAGCGGATGTCAACGGCCGCGACGCCGAAGACGTCGCGCGCGGGACGCAACTTCTGGCGACCCCTGAAGGCGGCGACGCGGCAAGCCGGCAAGCAGCCGTTGCCCGGACAAAGCGAGAACGTGGTCGCTACGACGCGGCCATCAACGCCGCGAACACCAGGGTCGGGGAACTCGGCAGCGAACTGAAAGCAGCCACACCCTCGGACAACCGCAACGTGTGGATCCAGCTGACCGATGAACGTCGCCCGACGAGCGTTGACCATGGCCGGACCCTGTTGAGCGCGGCCGCCGCCGACCAACGTGAAGCTCAGCAGCACCACGAAGAGGCGGTCGCGCACGCGACGGAGCTGATTCGCCGGACTACCGAGGCGGGTGAAGCAGCTCGAGCTTTCCGTGAAGTCCTGGGCCCGCTGACCGTGCTGCTCGAACAGCACGATGCCGACAGCTCCGGTATCCCTGAACCCTATGCGGGCACCGCGGAAGACGCCCGTACATCGACTGCCAGGATCCAGGAGGTGCTGCGCAGCACGGGGGAGGAGGAGCGCGATAGCGGGCTGGAAGTCATCCGGCTCGTCGACATCGCCGTACGCCTGGCCAACCAACCCCGGTTCGAGACGATGAACAACGTCGCCAGACGGGCACTCGTCGGCCTCGACCGAGAGCAGTTGGCGATCCGCGCGAACGAGTTCGCGGGACAACTCGACCAGCGCCTGGCAACCTTGACCTCCGATCTGGACTCAGCCAGCCGACACCGCAAGCTGATCGTCGACCGGCTGTCGGCACTCGTCGACGGCGCACTCAAGACCCTGCGCACCGCCGCCCGGCTCTCGAAGCTGCCGGCTGGGCTCGGCGAATGGGAGGGCAAGGAGTTCCTGCGCATCCGTTTCACCGAACCGGACCCGAGCCTGCTCGCCGCCCGCATCGGCGAAGTAGTCGACGAGCTGTCCACCTCGTTCAGCGCCCGCACCGGGACCGGAGGCACCGCACCGAAACGTGACGGCGTCGCGCTCCTGCTGCGCAGCATCGAGACAGCCGTACCGAAGGGCTTCCATGTCGACCTCCTCAAGCCCGACGCGGTCCTGCGCGATGAGCGCGTACCCATCGAGAACATGAACGAGGTGTTCTCCGGCGGCCAGGAACTCACCGCCGCGATCGTGCTCTATTGCACAATGGCTGCGCTTCGCGCCAACGAGCGAGGACAGGTACGTGCCCGCCACTCCGGAGTGCTCTTCCTGGACAACCCCATCGGCAAAGCCAGCGCTGAATACCTTCTGGAATTGCAGCAGGGTGTCGCGGCGGCCCTTGGCGTGCAGCTCGTCTACACGACCGGCCTGTCGGACGACCGGGCGTTGGCCGCGTTCCCCTTATGGGTGCGGATGCGTAACGATGCCGACCTACGCGCCGGACTGAAACATATCCGCGTCGCCGAGGTCGTCCGCAAACAACTGCCCGAACCGTTCACGGCCGACGACGCCGCCTCGACTGGGACTGCTCCGGGAACGGTCACCGCCACGCGTGTCTACCGCAGGCCCGAATGACGTCGCTGACACCGCGCGCTGCCCGCCTGGCAGCCGAACTCGAAGCCTGGGAAAGGCGCACGATCACCCTCGCGGAGCTGTGGCCGCTGTTCGCCCGCGCCGACCCGGCATCGGCCACTCTGGCAACCCGCCGTGCCGACCTCGCCAGCGCCATCGCCACGCTGGTCGACGCCGGCGTGGTGACAACCTCCAGGAACCTCGACCGTACGGCGCGGCCAGCGCTGCCGGCCCGGCTGAACCTGGCGCCGCCGACCGCGACCACGTCCGCCGGAGTCCTTGCGCGGGCAGTGCCCTGGCGACCGGAACTGGCCTGGGCCGCCACCGCGCGGTTGACCGCCGGTCAAGTAGGCGTGCTGCAGGCCGTCAACGCCTGGTTCCGCGACAGAGGACGCGACACTGACATCCTCCCGCTACGCGAACGATCCCTGGAACTCTTCGGACACGAGAAGCGCCTCGACACACTGCTGTGGACCTCTCTGTTCGGGCCTGACCGTCTCACCCTTCCGCTACTGCGCACATTTCGGACACGGCCGCCGTTGCCGGTCCGCCGCCTTGGCGCCGGTCCGATCCTGCTGGTCGTCGAGAACGCGGACACCTTCGACTCCCTGCGGCGGGTGTTGGCCACCGCACCCAGCGCCGTCGGGTACATAGCCTGGGGCGCCGGAGCCGCTTTCGAGGCCTCTGTACTCAGCGTCTCGGAGATGCCCGAAGTGCGTGGCATCGCCTACTTCGGTGATCTCGACGCCGACGGTCTGCGCATCCCCGCGTCGGCTGCCTCATTGGCCGTCGCCGAGGGCCTTCCGCCGGTACGCCCCGCCGATGGCCTATACCGCCTGCTACTGGAGCGGGGCATCTCTCAGCCCGGACAGACGCCTGTCGAGCCGGAGCGAGCCCGCACGCTGGCAAGATGGCTGGGCGATTCCGCCGCCGCGGTGGAAAGACTGCTCTGCGGCGGCGTTCGCATCCCTCAGGAGGCCGTATCAGCGAGGGTGCTCGTCGACACCGTGAACGACTGGCTTCCCAACATGCGCTGAAAGGGACAGGGTCGAGCCGGCACCGCCGGCCAGCGTCACGGTGAGGCCGGCGGTGGTCGAACCCGTCGGGCGCGGGCGCCCTCTCCACAGAGGGCACCCGCTCTGCCGTGTTGCTGCGTGACGGCCGCGTCAGCCGCCCGCTATCGCGTATCTCGGGTCGGGCATCCGTTCCAGGTCGTTGTCCTGGTTGAGGATCGCCTGCTGCATCTGGCGCAGGCGGGGACCCGGTTCGAGTCCGAACTCCGAGGCGAGCCAGGAGCGGACGGCATGGAATGCCGCGAGTGCGTCGCTCTGGCGGCCGCTGCGGTACAGCGCGACCATGAGCAGTTCGCTGAGTCGTTCGTCGGAGGGGTGCTCGGCGACGAGTTGCTTCAGCTCGCTGACCAGGCCGTGGTGGGAGTCGATCGCGAGTCGGGCCTCGACGATCTGTTTGCGGACGTCGAGGCGTCGTTCGGTGAGCCGTACCGCCTCGCTGCGGCAGAGGGCGCCGCTGTTGACGTCGAGTAACGCGGTGCCCCGCCAGATGCGTAGTGCGGATTCGAGAACCTCGTATGCCCTGGCGGGTTCGGTGGACAGCAGCGCGGCGCCGCGGGACGCGAGGCCGTCGAACCGCTTGCTGTCCACGGATTCCGGCGGGAGGTCGAGCAGGTAGCCGTTCGTGGAGGTGCGGATGACCTCTACGTTGGGGCCGGTGATGGACTGGAGCAGCCGCCGTAGCCGCGTCATGCTGGCCTGGAGCGCGTTGCGGGTATTGGTCGGCGGGCGTTCGGCCCACAGCTCGTCCACGAATTGTTCGGTGGAAACAACTTTCCCGCAGGACAGGGCGAGAAGTGCGAGAATGGTGCGTACCCGATTGGGCTGAACGGATATGTCTTGGACGCGGTGATGTATGGTCATCGTGCCGAGTATATTGACTTGCATGAGTTTATATTTCCTAAGCTCAATTTCGCACGGTGATGATCCCCGTGTCGCTCGTCGAGTGCATTGACCGCTGCCGGCGCCTCGCCGAGCGGGGCGTCGGTGGCGGTAAAGTGCCGGCGTTCGTGCGAAAGTTCGCCTCAGGTCGCCATCGTCTTCAACTCGTGAGTCCCCCCCCAGGCCACAGTTGTTCGGCAGGTTCTGGTCGTGGAGGGGGGCGCGACCCATCGCGCGAGACGATGCTGGGTTTTGGCCGAACCCCCCTCTTCAGCCGGCTCAAGAATAATGGCTCGCGTCTCAAATAGGAAGACGTCTCACGTATGAAGGGGTTCTGAACAAAGAGATAGTTGGGTGGCCGCGAGCCGCGCATAGAAATCGTCATTGAGTAGAAGCTTGTCTTGCTTGCCGGTGGCGCGAACGCGACCCGACTCGAGCACGACGATGCGATCCGCCGGCGCCACTGTGGAGATCCGATGTGCGATCACCAGCACGGTCGTGTCGAGCTGGGAGGTGGCTTCATCGAGCAGCAACAGGGCGGGGGCATCGCCTGGATCAACATGAGGACGGAGAGCAGGAACGCGACCACGCCGGCCAGGTCGAGTGCGCCGGCGGCCACCTGCGCGCCGCCGACCGCGAGGTCCGCCACTCCCATCAGGGTGACGACACCGATCAGGAGCAGCACGCCGGACCCGCCGCCGACCACCGACACGTCGACGACGTCGCGCAACAGGGCGCTGTCCGAGGTGACGCGGGAGATCAGGTCGCCCGGCTCCCGCCGGTCGAGCACCGCTTCTTCCGCCGACCAGCGACCGGCAAGCCAGGGTCGGCCGGACGGATGCGTCACGAACCGGAGTCCTCGGACCCGCCGTAGGCGATCCACGACCGCGGCGCCCGCCTCGCTGTCCGGGACTGCCGCGAACCAGGGCAGTCTCGGGTCGATGCGGGAGACGTCAATCACGATGTGCACACCTCGCAGGCGGATCCGGCGGCGAACGGGTCGGACGTGGAGGTTGCCCTACCAATGGTGGAATGACTGCTTGAGCCATGGTCCGGCATTCGCGGGCGGCGCCCTGAGGGACGCGAGGGCGCACGCCATCGTGACCTCTCGGTCCGATGTGAGCTCTCGCCTTTCCAAGACCCCGTGACAGCGCGCCGACCCCAGGCAAGTGGGTGATGTCGCTAGTGGATGCGCCGTCAGCCTACGCACGACTCATCGATGTGATCAACTGTTCCTCGGATCCTTCTTGATCACTTCTGCATCCCGCACCACCGCGTCCCCATCCGATCGGGGCGGCGGCCTGCGGCAGTCAGCCGTTGGTCAGTCGTTCGTCATCGCCGGTCAATACCGTCACGGAGTCCGGTCGCGACCTTGGGAAGTGTCGCGGACCGTTTCTGACCGCATCCATGAGATCGGCCTGATTAATCGTGACGTCATTGGTGGAGGTGGCCACCTTCTGGCCATCGGAGATAACAATCGACGACCACCAGGAAGCCCTGGGGCTGACTGATGTCGAGGTGCGCCGCTACCGGCGAGCGTTCGGTCTTTCCGAGGTGCGCTGGGATCCCAGCCTGTCCGAGACGGACCTCATGCTCGCGGCGGCGCGACGCCTGTCGGCGCTCGCCGGGCAGGAGGACCGGGTGCACTACGTCATCCGAGGGCGGACCGTGCGCTCTCCCTCGCCGTACCCGCTGAGCCCGTTGCAGGACGTTCGTCAGGCGCTGGGCCTGCCACACGCGCAGACCTTCGCGGTCACCGAGCACGCGTGCGCCTCGGGGCTGCTCGCGCTCGACCTCGCGGCGATGTTGCTGGACTCGGACCCGGATCCGAGTGCCCTGGCGCTGGTCCTCGCGGGTGAGAAGGCGTTCAGCCGGCGTACGCAGATCGTGCCCGGTGTGGCGGTGACCGGCGAAGCGACGACAGCCGTGCTGGTCTCGGCCGGCGGCACCCGGGACCGGCTGCTGGCGTACGCCACGCAGACCTGCCCGATGCCGAAGGCCGGGCTCGTCATGAACGACGAGGACTACCACCAGTTCCGCAAGGTGTACGCGCCGACGCTGACCAAGGTGGTTCACGCCGCGCTGGCCGCCGCGGAGATGCGCGTCGACGAGCTGGCGATGCTGCTGCCACACAACGTGAACCGGCTGGCCTGGATCAAGCTGGCGGAGGAGCTCGGCCTGCCCGCCGAGCGGCTGTTCCTCGACAACGTCCCGCGCACCGGGCATTGCTTCGGTGCCGACCCGTTCCTCAACTACCGCACCGTGGCGGACGAGGGCCTGCTGCGGCCCGGTGACCGATACCTCATGACCTCCGTGGGGCTGGGCGCCACCTTCTCGGCGATGGTCTTCGAGCACTAGAGAATCTGGAACCAGAGCATGACCCTGCACGACATTGGTTTCACCACCCGCCTCAAGCGGGCGATTCTGGACCGCGGCGACCGGGCGCTGGTGTTCCTGGGCAACTTCGAGGTGGAGGAGCAGTGGGCGCACGGTGAGTGCACGCTGCCGCGCCTCACCTCGCCGGGCAGCACCGCGGTGGTCAACCGGATGGACGAGTTCGCGCTGCTGCTCGGCGGTGCCGACGACCACGTCATTCTGAAGGCCGCTCCCGACGCCGGCTATCTGGACCATCTGCGGGCCGTCGGCTTCTCGCTGCCCACCGTTCATGCCGTGGCAGCCCAGAACCCGCAGCGCACTGTGACGCAGGACGCGCTGGCGGACGAGCGGCTGCTGAAGCGCCTGGCGGAGCTTGCGGCCGAGGGGGCGTACCTGTCCGCGCACGGGGTCTCCACGGTCGAGGAGAATCTGGGCGCCGCCGCCGGCATACCGCTCGCCGCGCCGGACGCCGCCACCTGCAAGGCGGTGAACGGAAAGGTCTACAGCCGCCGGATCGCCGACGAACTCGGCATCCGCCAGCCCATCGGGTGGTCCAGCACCACGGTGGCGGAGCTGGCGGACGCGGTAGCCGCGGCGGAAAGGCTCGTCGACGACGGCCGTACCGTCGTGTTGAAGGAGGCGTACGGCGTCTCCGGCAAGGGCATCGCCGTCATCGACCGGTCGAGCCGTTTGCGCAGGCTGGAACGCATGGTCGCGGCGCAGGCGGCCAAGTCGGGCGCCGCGGTGTCCTTCGTCATCGAGGAATGGGTCACCAAGCTGGCCGACCTGAACTACCAGTTCACGGTGTCCCGCGATGGCGACGTCCACTTCGACTTCGTCAAGACGGCGCTGACGGAGCAGGGCGTGCACAAGGGCCACCGGCTTCCGGCGGATCTGCCGGCGGAACACGTCGAGACGATTCGCCAGACGGCCGAACTGCTCGGCCGGCGGTTGGCCGCCGACGGTTACCACGGCGTGGTCGGGGTGGACGCGATCGTCGAGGGCGACGGCGGACTCTTCCCGATGCTCGAGATCAACGCGCGGAACAACATGTCCACCTATCAGACCGCGCTGCAGGAACGGTTGATGGGCGACGGCCATGTCGCCCTCGCACGGCACTACCCGGTGCGGCTGACCGAACGGATCGACTTCGCCGCTGTCGAACGGCGCCTCGACGGTGTCCTGCTTCCGGCGCCCACCGGAGAGGGCCTCGTCGTCACCAACTTCGCGACGGTGAACGCCGGTTCCGTGGGCTCCGGCCCGTTCGACGGCCGCCTGTACGCCTTCCTCGTCGCGGACACCGACGACCGGCTCGCGGAGCTGGACAGGAGCATCAGTGAACGACTCGACGGAGACGTGCGATGACAAGTGAGTACGAGATCCAGGGCATCGGCATCAACAGCCTGGCCGAGCAGTTCGGCACACCGCTGTACGTCTACGACGGCGACCTGCTGCGCGCCCGCCTGACCGAACTGCGCGAACGGCTGCATCCACGGCTCGACATCGTCTACTCGCTCAAGGCGAACCCCAACGTGGCGGTCTGCGACCAACTGCACGCGGCGGGCGCCGGCGCCGAAGTCTCGTCGATGGCGGAGTTGCTCACCGCGGAGCGGGCGGGCGTCGAGCCCGAGAACACGGTGTTTCTCGGCCCGGGTAAGAGCCTGACGGAACTGCGCGCCTGCCTCGACCGGGGCATCTACGCGATCATCTGTGAATCCCTGCCCGAGCTCGACATCATCCAGGCGCTCGCCGCCGAGCGTGGTGTCCGGGCGCCGGTCGCCCTGCGCGTCAATCCGGACTTCGAGGCGAAGGGCTCCGGCCTCACCATGGGCGGCAAGCCCCGACAGTTCGGCATCGACGAGACCCAGTTGCTCGCCGACACCGGCCTGGCCGCCCGCTACCCGAACGTACGGCTGATGGGCGTGCAGGTGTATCTCGGCACGAGGTTCCTCAGCGAGGAATCCATCGCGACGAACACCGCCCAGATCCTCGACCTGGCCCCGCGGTTGGCGGCGACCTGCGGCTTCGACCTCGAAATGGTCGATGTCGGCGGTGGACTGGGCGTCGCCTACTTCGACGGTGAGAACGACCTGGACACCGAAGTGCTGGCGCAGCGGCTCAATCCGATTCTCGACGCCTTCGCCACCGAGTATCCGCAGACCCGGATCCTGATGGAACTTGGCCGCTACCTCACCGCGCCCGCAGGCATCTATGTGGTCCGGGTCCGCTACACCAAGATGTCCCATGGCGAGCGGTTCGCCGTCGCGGACGGCGGCACCAACCATCACATGGCGGCGGTCGGGGTCGGCTCGTTCGTGAAGCGGAACTTCCCCATGGCGCTGCTCAGCCGCATCGATGAGCCGAGAACCGAGAGCTGGCACGTCACCGGGCCGCTGTGCACCCCGAACGACACGCTCGGCAAGAAGGTGATGTTGCCGCCGCTGCGAGCTGGCGACCTGGTCGGCGTGCTGCGCTCGGGCGCGTACGGGCCGAGCGCCTCTCCCGTCTTCTTCCTGAGTCACGGCTATCCGGCGGAAGTGCTCGTGCTGAACGGGCGAGCACACCTCGTCCGCGAACCAGACGCGCCCGCCGACCTGCTGACCCGCCAGCACCTGCCGACCCCGGCACGAACGCCGTTGACGCTGGTCTGACCGCACCCGAATCCGTATTGAGAAAGGCATCGAGCCGATGACCATTGACACCCCAGCCGGCAAGCAGACCGACGTGGAGCACATCATCCGCACGATCTCGGAGGGACTGAGCAGCGTTCTGGAGCGCGACCTCGGCACCCTCACCGCGGACAGCCGGCTCTTCGACGAGGTGGGCCTCGACTCCACCGGCGTGCTGGACCTGATGATGTTCCTCGAAGAGGCGCTCGGCATCGAGTTCTACACCGAGGAGCTCGAGATGGAGCACTTCGTGACGGTCGGTGCGCTCGCGGCGTTCATCAGCACCACCGAGACGGGCGCGTAGCCATGCTCCAGGCCGTCGCACCGCGTACCGGACCGTTCGCGGCCGAGCACGTCACCACCCTCGCCATCACCCGGATGGTCAGCATGACCTTCCCGGTCGGCAGGACGCGTCTGGATGACGACGTCAGCCTGGACTTCATGCCTGATGTGGCGCGGGCGGCCGGCGTCGGCTTCCGACCGGAGGTGATCCGCCGGCCGGGGAACACGTTCGCGGCGATGACCGAGGCGCTGGTGCCCGAGCTCGGGACGCTGGCCGGTGGCGTGGACCTCGCGCTGCTGGCACACGTGACACCGGATGCCGTGCCGAGTGAGGTCGCCGGGCCGGTCATCACCGCGGCCCTGCCGGGCGAGCCCTCCAGCTTCGCGGTCACCGACAACGGCCTGTCCGCGCCCTACACGGCGCTCGCTCTCGCGCAGCGGTACGCCCGCCGGTGCGGCTTCCACCGGATCGTCCTGTTCCTCTTCGACCAGGCCTCGTCACCGTTCGACATCGAAGCCTCGCCGGTGCAGCGGGTGGACGGTGACGCCGCGGTGGCGCTCGTGCTGGAGCGGCCGGGGCCGGGCGACGCGGGCGGGTTCGAGGTTCGGCAGGAATCCGGGGTGGCGGCCAATGACGTGGCGGCCCGCCTGACCGAGTCGTGGCGTGAGCTGTCGGCGGGAACGCCGGCGTTGTTCCTCGGGCCGGGCGTCGACGCCGACTGGGCGCCGCCGGTGGACGCCGCGCGCGTGCATCACCTGGCGGCCGGTTTCCCCGGTACGGGTGTCTGGAGGGCACTCGGCGACCACTGGAACCGGTCGGAGTCGCAGACGGCCGTGCTGATGGACTACGACCCCGCGTGCGGAGACCTCTCCGTGTGCCGCGTACACAGAGGACATCCGGCGGCATGAGGGCACGGATGACGGCGGCTCTGCCGGTCGAGGCGGGGTTCTTCGAGCCGGTCTACCAGGCGGCACAGCACAGCGGGGTGGTGTCGACCATCCCGCTGCTGCTCCAGCTGCTGGACGAGCCCCGGCCGCCGGTCGGCCCGGCCGGGATCGCCGCCGTCGTCGGGGAGCTTCCGACGGGTTGGAGCCCGCTGGCAACAGTGACGCTGCCGGAGGGACCGGTGCACTTCGCGCGCCCGCCGAGCGGAGCCGATCCGGCCTCGCCCGCCTGGCACCTCGGGTTGCTCTGGCTGCGCCTCGGCGCCTCGGTCGGTCGTCGCGGCGCCTGCGTCCGGCACCTCGCGGACAGGCGCGCCGGCGACTCCGTGATCCTGCACCAGCAACTCGTCAAGGGGCAGCTCGCGGACGTTCTGGTGCAGCACCTGGAGGTCGCCGCGATGCTCCGCGCGCTGGAGGCGGACGGCCCGGGTCCGGCGACCCGGCACCACGTCCATGGCGACATCACCGCCGCCGACCGGGCCCTGCTGCGCCTGTTCGGAGCGAGCGGTTTCGTCCAGCCGGGGCCGGGCCTCGAAGAGCATGTCTCCGAGCTCCTGGCGGACGCGTACGCGGGAACGGGGACATCGGCGTGATGCTCGACGAACGGCTCGTCGCCCTGCGGGGCCAGCTGCGGGAATGGGCCACCGACTTCCGTGAGCACGCGATGGCGCTGGACAGAAATCCCGCGCACATCGCCAATCTGCTCGACCTGCCAGGGGTGCGCCTGCTCAGCACGCTCGGGGTGCCGGCCGACTTCGGTGGGCCGGGGCTGCGGGTCGGCAGGTTCCGCTACGACGGGATGTCGGCGCTGGAAAGGGTGGTGATCATCGAGGAGCTGGCGCGCGGCGACGCGGCGATGGTCCTCGCCTCGCCGGGACCGTCGATGAGCGGCGTGCTCCTGGAACATCTCGCCGACGAGCGGCAGAAGGCACGGTTCTACGAGCGGATCACCGCGTCGGCAACCTGGACCTTCTTCGGCCTGACCGAGCCGGACCACGGATCCGACGCGACGGCCATCGCGACGTCCTTGCGCCCGGTCGAGGAGGCCGGGGGAGAACTGTCGCTCAGCGGAGCGAAGCGTTACGTGGGCAACGCCGCCCGGGCTTCGCTGGGGGTGGTGTTCGCGCGTACCGCCCCGGGACCGTTCGGAATGAGTGCTGTGGTGGTCGACACCCGCAGCCCCGGCTTCACCGCCGAGCCACTGGACATGCTCGGGTTGCGAGGCGCACAGATCAGCGCGATCGCGCTGGACGACGTGCGAGTGAGCGCCGAGTGGCAGCTCGGCCGGCATCTGCCCGTCACCCGACGCGGCACGCTCGCCTTCATCAAGGTGTTCAACCAGCTTCGGCCGACGGTGGCGGCGATGGCTGTTGCAGTGGCGGCCGCCGCCCATGAGCTCGTTCGCGAGCACGCTGGGACGACCGGCGGTGCCCAGCGGGACGCCCTCGAGGTGATGGGCGATCGGATCGCCATGACCAGGACGCTGGTGCACCAGGCGGCGCGGGAGGTGGACGCGACGGGGAACGGCCAGCTCGCGTCCGTGGCGAAGATGAGCGCCTGTCGTCTCGCGGAGGAGACGACCCTGCGGGCGGCCGCCCTGCTCGGGCCGGGTGCCCGGCTGGAAATTCCGCTGCTGGACAAGCTGGTCCGTGACGCGCGGGGCCTGGAGTTCATGGAGGGGACGACGAACATCCAGCGTCTCAACGTCTTTCCGACGCTGACGTCGGCGGTAGGCCGGGCTGGCAACGCTACTGGTTGAGGTAGGCCAGCACGGCCATCACCCGCCGGTTGTCGTCGGTTGACGGCGGCAGCTCAAGCTTGGTGAGGATGCTGTTGATGTTCTTGGCGACGGCTTTCTCGGTGACGAACATGCTGGCGGCGATGGCCGCGTTCGACCGGCCCTGCGCCATGAGGTTCAGGGTCTCCAACTCGCGGGGACTCAGCAGCGATATCTGGGCGCCGCGCCCGTTGCGGCGGAGCAGGCCGGCCACGACGTCCTCGTCCATCACCGTGCCGCCGGCCGCCACGGTGCGCAGCGCGGAGACGAACTGGGCGTCGTTGAAGACGCGATCCTTCAGCAGGTAGCCGATGCCGCCGGCGCCGTCGGCGAGGAGCTCCTTGGCGTACAACTGCTCGACATACTGCGACAGCAGGACGACCCGGGTGCCGGGCCGCTCGCGGCGCGCCTCCAGTGCGGCCTGCAACCCCTCGTCGGTGAACGTCGGAGGTAGGCGGATGTCGACGAGAGCCAGATCCGGCTTCTGTGTGGAGAACGCCCGGCGAAGGTCCGGACCGCTCGCCACGGCCTCGACGACCTCGAACCCGTGCGACTCGAGGAGTCGGACCAGTCCGTCGCGGAGCAGGAACTGATCCTCCGCAAGAATCAGACGCACGTATTCCGTCCTCTGGTAGCACTGCGCGGACGATGCCGCGTGAACGACGCCGAGAATGCCACGGCGGGTCGCACCATAACGAAGGCGAAATCGGTGGCGCAACGCCACCCGAGCGCTCCCGGTCGGTCAGTGCGCGGTCAGTCCTCGGTCAGTTGAGCGTCAGCGGTGTCCGACAACCTGTGTGGAGACCGAATGAGACGCAACAACGGCGCGCGGGAGCCTCCATGCCTGAAGCCACACCCCAATTCTCCGTCGTCCCCGGCGCCCAGGTGCGCACGCTGCTCCATGGCCGTGAGACGGAGGTGGTCTCGCTGATCGAGGAGGCGTACCGACTGCACGGGCAGGGCATGACGGTGAATCCTCCGTCGTACTTCCTGCGCTTTCCGGACCGCCCGTCGGCGCGCATCATCGCCCTGCCGGCGTCCCTCGGCGGAGACGAGCCGGTCGACGGACTCAAATGGATTTCCAGCTTCCCGGACAACCTGACCCGGGACCTGCCGCGAGCCTCCGCGACGTTGATCCTCAACGACCCGGTCACCGGATATCCGATCAGCTGCATGGAAAGTTCGATCATCAGCGCGACCCGTACGGCCGCGTCGGCGGCGCTCGCCGCCGACCACCTCAGCCGGGGACGGTCGCGGCCCAGCCGGGTGGGCTTCGTTGGCACCGGCCTGATCGCCCGGTACCTGCACACCTTCCTGGTCGGAACGGGATGGAAGTTCGAAAGCGTCGGCGTCTACGACCTCGATCCCTCCTACGCCGAGGGCTTCCTGGGTTACCTGCGTGAGTCGGAACCCCACGGCGAGATCATGTCGTACGAGTCGCCCGAGGCGCTGGTCCGCGACTGCGACCTGATCGTCTACGCGACCACCGCGCCCACGCCGCACGTCGACGAGCCCGCGTGGTTCCAGCACAACCCGCTCGTGTTGCACGTGTCGCTGCGTGACCTGGCGCCGAACATCATTCTCGACGCCGTCAACATCGTCGACGACGTCGAGCACTGCCTCAAGGCGAACACGTCCGTTCACCTCGCCGAGCAACTCACCGGCGGGCGCGACTTCATCGACGGAACCCTTTTCGACGTGCTGACCGGCACGGTCCGCGTGGACGCCGATCGGCCGGTCGTGTTCTCGCCGTTCGGTCTCGGCGTCCTCGACCTCGCCGTCGGCCGGTTCGTCTACGACGAGCTCCGCCGCAACGGCGACCTGCTCGTCATCGACAACTTCTTCGCGGAGCTCAGCCGGTACGAATCGAAGGCGGGCTCCGCCGCTTAGTCCACTCGGAGTCCTTCAATGCGCGTCATCACGTCACCCGACCAGTTCAACCTGTCGGACCTGTACGTGGACCTGAGCTGGTTGACCGGCAACAGGATGTTCCTCAAGTGCGAGGGGCTGAACTTCGCCGGCTCCATCAAGCTCAAGGCCGCCGTCGAAATGATCGACTTCGCGGAGCGGTCCGGCGTCCTGCGGCCCGGTTCGACCATTGTGGAGAGTTCTTCCGGAAATCTGGGCGTAGCGCTCAGCATGGTTGCCGCGGGCCGGGGCTACAGCTTCATCTGCATCACCGATTCGCGATGCACACTCGGCGCCCGGCAACTGATGCGAACGCTCGGCGCCGACGTACGCCTCATCACCGAACCACACCCCGTGGATGGCCTCGTCGGCGCTCGCGTGCGCTACGTCAAGCGGCTCTGCGCCGAGAACGACGGCTATTTCTGGCCGAACCAGTACGTCAACGCGAACAACTGGGGTTCTCACTACCGGCTGACCGGACCGGAGATCCTCTCCAGCTTCCCCGACCTGGAAGTGCTCTTCGTCGGGGCGGGAACGACCGGAACCCTGATGGGTTGCGCGCGGTACGTCCGGGAACACCGGCCGTCCGTGCGGGTCGTGGCCATCGACACCGTCGGCTCCGTCACGTTCGGCGGTCCGGCCGCGCCCCGGATGATCCCGGGACTCGGCTCGGCGGCACCCTCCCAGCAGCTCGACGAGTCGTTCATCGACGACGTCGTGATGGTGCCCGAGGCCGAAGCCGTACGGATGTGCTGGAGCCTCTCCCGCCGCGGCTTCCTGTTCGGAGGATCCACCGGCACCGTCCTGGCCGGCGCCACCGCGTGGTACGCCGACCGGCCCGGCATCGAGGTCGGCACCGCGGTGGCGATCTCGCCGGACCTGGGCGACCGCTACCTGGACACCGTCTACCAGCCGCAATGGGTGACCGATCTGTACGGCAGCGAAGTGATGCAGGGCATTCGCGAAGCTGAGCTCTCCTGACCCCTCGACCGTCCCGCTGACCTGGCTTGGATACGACATGACCTCTGCCTCGCCCGCACCACTGCCGCTGACCGCCGGCCAGACCGATATCTGGTTCGACGAGATGCTCTCCGACCGTGGTCCCGCCCATAACATGGCCGACTATCTCGACATCCGCGGATCCGTCGACCCGGGGCACCTCGTTCAGGCGATGACCCGGCTCTTCGAGGAGGCGGAGTGTTCCCGGTCCAGGTTCGTTCTCACCGACGACGCGCCGGTGGTGCTGATCGAGCCGGTGACCACCCTGCCCCTGCGGATCGTCGACCTGCGGGGTCGTGCCGGGGCGGTCGACGAGGCGATCCGGGCCATGTGGGACGACCTGCTGCAGCGGTTCGACATCTCGGACTCGCCGCTGTTCCGCATGATCCTGTTCAAGATCGACGCGACCCGCGACCTCTGCTATCTGGCCATGCATCACCTCGTGTGCGACGGGTTCAGTCGGGTCGCCCTGTATCGGCGGCTCGCCGAGCTCTTCGCGGCGTCCGCGGGCGCCGGGACGGTCGGCGAACCGCTGCGGCCCCTGCGGGTGTTGCTGGACGCGGAGGAGTCGTACTCGCGGTCAGCGGCGGTGGAACGCGACCGTGAATTCTGGCGTAAGGAACTCACACCACCACCGCAGCCGCTGTCGCTCGCCGCGCGACCGGCGACGCCGGCCATCGGATTTCTGCGCCGCAGCCACACGGTGAGCGGTGCCGCCGCTCGACGGCTGCGCGCCTCGGCGGTGTCCTCGAACGTGACCTGGCCGGCGCTGGTCATCGCCGCCACGGCGGCGTACATGGGTCGGGTCGCCGGCCGCACCGACATCGTGCTCACCCTGCCGGTCACCGCGCGGGTCGGGGCGCAGACCCGGTCGGTGCCCGGGATGGTCGCCAACTACCTTCCCCTGCGGATCACCGCGACGCCCTCCATGAGCGTGGGGGAATTGCGGCAACAGGTTTCCCGGACGCTGCTGCGGATCCTCAAACACCAGCGTTACCGTGCCGACCGGATCCGTCAGGACCTCGGTGTCCGCAGCGACGAGCGCATGTCGTTCGGCCCGTACATCAACGTGCTGCCGCAGAGTCCGGCGATGGTGCTCGGCGACGCCACCGCCACCCTGCACAACCTCTCCACCGGTGTTGTCGATGACCTCATGGTCACCGTGCTCGACGGCGACGACGAGGCGGTCGAGATCCACCTCAACGGCAATCCGGGTCGGTACTCGGATCGGGAGCTGACCGACCACCTGGCCCGGTTCACGGGTTTCCTCGAGGCGTTCGCCGGCGCCGAGCCGACGACACCGCTCGGCCGGATCGACCTGGTGACCCGGCCGGAGGCGGAGCAACTCGAGCGCTGGCAGGGACACGTCGAAGCCGAGCCGTACATCGGGGTGGTGGAGCGGGTACGACGCTTCGCGCGAGAGCGACCCGAGTCGGTGGCCGTCAGCGACGATGACCGGACCCTGACCTATGAGGAACTGGTCGGCACGGCGAGCGCGATCTCCCGGCGTCTCGAGCCGGGATCGGTGGCCGCGGTCCTGGACGCTCCCGGCTGTGGCTTCGTCGCGGGTGTGCTCGGCGCGCTGGGAGCGGGAGCCGCGTGGATCCCTCTGGACGTCGACGCGCCGCTTGCCCGTACGGCCGCGATGGTCGCGGACGCGCAGGTCGATGTCCTGCTGGTCGGTCCGGAGTACGTCGCCCTCGCCGAGCAGGTCGCGGACCTGTGCGAGGCACCGCCGCGCGTCCTGTCCCTCGTCGCAGCGGCCGATCGACCGACCGAGCTCTTCGCGGTGCGCGGCCGCTCCCGGGACGTCGCCTATGTCATCTTCACTTCCGGCTCCACCGGGCGCCCCAAGGGCGCGATGGTGCATCGCGGCGGCCTGGTCAACCACCTGCTGGCCAAGGTGGAGGATCTGACGCTGGACGCCGCCGATCACGTGGTGCAGAACGCACCGGTGACCTTCGACGTCTCCGTCTGGCAGATGCTCGCGCCGCTCATCGTCGGCGGCCGGGTGCGGGTCGTCACCCGCCGGCGGGCGGCCGACCCCGAGGCGCTGTTCGCGATGGTGCGCGCGGAGCGCATCACCGTCCTGGAGGTCGTGCCGTCACTGCTGCGTGCCGGGCTCGATCTGTGGGACGCGGGACTGCCCGTTCCCGAGGTGGACCCGCCGCTGCGATACCTCATGGTCACCGGCGAGGCGATGCCGGCCGACCTGTGCGAACGGTGGTTCGACTATCACCGGTCAGTGCCGATCATCAACGCGTACGGGCCGACCGAGTGCTCCGACGACGTGACACACGCGCTGATCCGGGCGGGCGATCGGCTCGACGGACGAGTGCCGATCGGCTATCCCGTGCGCAACACCCGGCTGTACGTGCTCGGCGACGACCTGCGACCGATGCCGGTCAACACCATCGGCGAGCTGTACGTGGGTGGTGCCGGGGTGGGGCACGGCTACCTCGGAGACGCGGTCAAGACCGCGCTCTCGTTCGTTCCCGACCCGTACGCGGAGCCGGGAGCCGCGCCGGGCACGCGCATGTACCGGACCGGGGACCGGGTGGTGCGGCGCGAGGACGGGCAGCTTGAGTTTGTCGAACGACGCGACCACCAGGTCAAGGTGCGGGGCCACCGCATCGAACTGGGGGAGATCGAGGCGGCGATCAGGGCGCTTCCGCAGGTCAGCGATGTGGCGGTGACCGCGGTGACTGAGCGGGGCGCGACCCGGCTGGCGGCGTACCTGGTGACGGCCGAGGTGGACCTCGCCGGCGTACGCGCCGCGCTGAGCGCCGTCCTTCCCGATTACATGGTGCCGAGCACCTGGGTGCCGCTCACCGCCCTGCCGCTGACGGCACACGGAAAGGTGGACCGGGCGGCGCTGAAGCCGCTCCCGCCCGCGGCGGGCGCCCTCTCCACGGCCTCCGGGAATCCGCCGGTCAGGGACGCGGCGCCGGCGGAATCCGGCGGGGCCGGGACAACCCGGGTGCGCGAGCTGCTGTGCGAAGCGTTCGCCCAGGTCCTTCAGCTGGACAGCGTGGCGGTCGACGACAGCTTCTTCGCCCTCGGCGGCGACTCCATCAGCGCGATTCAGGTGGTCAGTCGGGCGCGGCGGCGGGGCGTCGTCATCACGGCGCGAGACGTCTTCGCCGCCAAGACGCCGGCCCGCATCGCGGCGGTCGCGATCGCGACCGGTGTCGACATCGCCCCCGCGAGCTCCGCCGTGGTGCAAGGATCCGGCGAGATCGGCCTGCTTCCCATCGCGGCTCAACTGTGGGAGGACCATCCCGCGTTCACCGGGTCGGTCGAGGAATACAGCCAGCACGTGGTTGTCCGCACGCCGGTCGGCGCCGATCTGGAGCGACTCACCGTGGCGTTGCGGGCGCTGCTGGACCGGCACGACATGCTTCGGCTGCGGGTCGACACGCCGGCGCCGGACCTGTGGACCCTGTGCGCCGCCCCTGCGGGAGCCACCCCGCTCGTCACCCGGGTGGAGTTGGGCGCGGGTCTGGACCCCGCCGAGCTGCGGCAGCTCGTCGACCGGAACCTGGAACAGGCCCGGACCCGACTGGATCCGCGCAACGGCACGGTGCTTCGGGGCGTATTCCTTGACGGGGGTACGGACACAAACGGCTGGCTGCTGCTCGTCGTCCACCACCTGGCGGTCGACGGCGTCTCCTGGCGCATTCTGCTCACCGATCTCGAGCAGGCCTGGAACGCCGTGGCCGCTGGCCGGACACCCCGGCTCGAGGCCGTGCCGACGTCGTACCGGGCCTGGTCGCAGGCGCTGGCGGTGGACGCCACCTCGGCCGATCGGCTCGGCGAGCTGGAGTTCTGGCGAGCTCAGCGCGACGACTCGCGGATCGGCCGGCGTCCCCTCGATCCGCGGATCGACACGTACGGCACGGCGGGCCGGCTGCGACTGGAGCTCGACAGCGAGTCGACCGCGGCGCTGCTCACCGTGGTGCCGACCCGCTTCCACGCGGAAATCAACGACGTGCTGCTCGCCGGGCTCGCCCTGGCGGTGGCCGAGTGGCGGCGGGCCACCGGACGAGCCGGTGAGATGGTCGTCGAGCTGGAGGGGCACGGTCGGGAGTACCTGCGCCGCGAGCTCGACCTGTCGCGAACCGTCGGCTGGTTCACCAGTGTGTTCCCGCTTCGTCTCGACCCCGGCGTGGTCGACCACGACGAAGGTTCGAGCCTGGCGGGCGTGGTGAAGCGCGTCAAGGAGCAGGTGCACGCCGTACCGGACCGGGGTCTGGGCTACGGCCTGTTGCGGTATTCGAATCCGCGTACGGCTCCGCTGCTGGCCGGATCGGTGCCCGAGATCGGATTCAACTATCTCGGCCGCATCGTCACCGTCGAGGGCATGGGCGACTGGGCGCCGGGTCTCGGCACGGCGATCGGCACCGGGGTGCGCGATGACATGCCGCTGCGACATGTCATCGCGGTCACTCCGGTCACCGAGGACCGTGCGGACGGGCCGCACCTGGTCGCGGACTGGCTCTGGGCGCCGGGCGCGATGGACGATGTCGAGGCCGCCGACCTGGCCGCCGCGTGGTTCCGGGTGTTGGGTGCGTTGGTCGAGCACGGGCGTGCCGAGGCCTTCGGCGGACACACTCCGTCCGACTTTCCGCTGGTTTCCGTGGGCCAGGAGGAAATCGAGCGGTGGGAGGCCGAAAGCGCGGAGCGCGGCGACGCCCTGTCCGACGTGCTGTCGCTGACCGCGATTCAGCGGGGCATGCTGTTCCAGGCCGAGTTCGCCACCGATGAGCCGGACTTCTACCAGCTGCAGATCGAGGCAGACCTCGTCGGGCCGCTGAACCGGAAGGCTCTCTCGGCGGCGCTCCGTGAACTGGTACGCCGGCATCCGGCGCTGCGGAGCACCTTCCGGATCCGGGCCACCGAATCGCCCGTGTCCTTGGTCTACGACTTCGACTCGGTAGCGTGGCGGGACGTTGACCTTCGCGGGTGGCGGCCCGAGGGGCAACGCGCCGAGGTGGCGGGGCTCGCCCGCGCCGATCGGACCTCCCGCTTCGACCTCTCCGAGCCGGGCCTGATGCGCTTGACGCTGGCCGCCCTCGGCGACGACCGTCACCATCTCATCTGGACACTGCACCACATCCTGATGGACGGCTGGTCGATGCCGATCCTGGTGCGTGAGTTGATGGCGTTGTACGACGGAGCCAGGGGTGGGTCCGCGCTGCCCGCCGCGCCCCCGTTCTCCGACTACCTGCGGTTCCTCGCCGAGCAGGACCGCGACGCCGCCCGCGCCGCCTGGGACGCCGCACTGAGCGGCGTGGCCGGACCGACCTTCCTGACGCCGGTCGACGCGCGGCGCGGGGCCGGGCTCCCCGAGACGGTACGCCGAAAGCTGACGGCGGAAGTCAGCACCGCCGTCGCGGACTTCGCGGCGAACCGGGACCTCACCCTCGGCACCCTGATTCAAGCCTGCTGGGCTCTGCTGCTGGCAGAGCAGGTCGGCGGCTCCGACGTCCTGTTCGGCTGCACCGTCTCCACCCGGCCGTCCGGGCTCGTGGACGCCGAGAACATCGTCGGCATGTTCCTCAACACCCTGCCCGTCCGGGTCGCGTTGACAGCCGCCGAAACCGTCTGGTCCTTCCTCGCTCGCCTCCAGGAGGAACAGTCGGCGCTGCGTTCGCACGACTATCTGGGGATCACGGAGATGGTGCGCGGCAACGCGGCGCTCGCCGGTCTCGGTGAACCGTTCGACACCGCCGTGGTCGTCGAGAACATGCCCACGGTCGACACCGGCGAAGCGCTGTCAGCGACGCTTCGCATCGAGGGCGCGGACGTCCGGGACGCCCGCCACTACCCCCTGAGCCTCGTCGTCCAGCCGGGACCGCGGCTGGAGCTGCGCTTCGACTTCGCTGCCGAGCTGCTGGACCGCGACCGGGTCGAGGCGCTCAGCGCTCGCTTCGTCGAGCTGTTGGCAGCGGTCGCCGCGACGCACGCGTCCACGCCGGTGAGCGAAATCGTCGATGGGACACCGTGGTCCCGAGCGACCCCGACGACGCGGGAGAACCCGTCGCCCGCGATCGACGTCGCGACTCCGGCCGGTCGCGTGGTGCGGGATCTGTGCACGGTGTTCGCCTCCGTCCTGGGCCTGGCCGAAGCCGGACCACACGACAATTTCTTCGCGCTCGGCGGTGACTCCATCGCGTCGATCCAGGTTGTCGCTCAGGCGCGGCTACTCGGCATCGTCATCACCCCGCAGTGCGTCTTCACCGCGCGTACCCCGGCGGGTCTGGCCGCGATCGCCACGGCGGTGACCGACTCCGCGCCGGTGACGGCGCCCGCGACGCTCGTCACGCTCTCCGCCGACGAAATGGCCGAGCTCGAGTTCGATCTGGAGATCTGATGAGTACCGAGACCCGAAATCGTCGGAGTGAGTTCCTTCCCCTGTCGCCGCTGCAACAGGGTCTGCTCTTTCACGCACAGCGCGTGGGCGAGGCCGCGGACGTCTACGTCCTGCAATTCGTGGCCGATTTCGTCGGCGCGGTGGACCGGGACAAGCTGCGGGGTTCGCTCGCCGAACTGCTGGACCGGCATGCCAACCTCCGCGCGTGTTTCCGCACGGCTCGGTCCGGCGATCCGGTTCAGGTGGTGCCCGCCCAGGTGCGGGTGCCCTGGGTGGACGCCGATCTCAGCGATCTCACCGACGAGATCCAGGCGGCTGAGCTGGCCCGACTGACCGACGCCGACCGCACCGCCGGTTTCGACATGACCCGGCCTCCGCTGCTGCGTGCCACGCTCATCCGCACCGGCGACGCCCGCTACCGGTTCCTGCTGACGGTGCACCACATCCTCGTCGACGGCTGGTCCATGCCGATCCTGCTCACCGAGTTGTTCTCCGGATACGCGGGCGGCGACAGGCCGGGCCCGGTCGAGACGACCTACCGTGACTACCTCGGGTGGTTGGGTCGCCAGGATCCGGACCTCGCCGCGCGGGCATGGCGCGAGTCACTGGCCGGCGTCGACGAGCCGACCCGGGTGGTGACCGCGGACCTGGCCCCGGTGACCGTCCCCTTGGTGGAGCGTGCGTCGCTGTCGGCGGAGAACACCCAGAATCTGCTCGCGTTCGCCCGCGGCCGGCAGGTCACGCTCAACAACCTCGTGCAGTTGGCCTGGGCGATCGTCCTCGGGCAGCTGTCCGGACAGACCGATGTCGTGTTCGGCGCGATCGACGCGGGCCGACCCGCGGAGCTGCCGGGCATCGAGCGGACGATCGGAATGTTCGCCAACACGGTGCCGGTGCGGGTCCGCCTGGATCCGGCGCTGACCGTCGTCCAGGCCCTGACCGAGATCCAGCGGGAGCAGAGCGCGACGCTGGCGCACCGCCATCTTGGACTGGCGGAGGTGCAACGCGCCGTCGGGGTGACCGGCCTGTTCGACACGGTGCTGGCGTTCCAGAACTACCCGCTGGACGCGACCGCCGTCGACCGATCGCTCCCCGGGCTCACGCTGCGACGCATGGAGGTCCGTAACGCGACGGAGTACCCGTTGCAGCTGACCGTCGTCCCGGGACGCGAGTTGGAGCTGGAGGTGCGGTACCGGCCGGACGCGCTGGACGCGGACGCCGCGCGCCGGGTCCTCGAGCTGACCGGCCGCCTGCTCGGCGCGCTTCCGGCGGCGGCCGATCGGCCGCTCGCCGCGCTGGACCTGCTCCTACCCGGCGAGTTCGACGCCGTCGTGGTCGAGGCGAACGCCACAGAGGTGGCGTGGCCGAAGGAACTGTTGCCCCGGCTGTTGACCGTCGCGGCGTTGGGCAGGCCCGACGACGTGGCGCTGATCTGCGACGACGCGGTGCTGACCGGCCGGGAGCTGCACGCGCGGGTCAACCGCTTCAGCCACCTGCTGCGCGGCTACGGTGCCGGACCGGAGTCCATGGTGGCGATCGCCCTTCCGCGCCGCTCGGAGCTCATCATCGCCGCGATGGCGGTGCTCAAGGCCGGCGCGGCGTTCGTGGCGCTCGATCCCGGACATCCGGCGGAGCGGCTGAACGTCATGTTCGAAGACGCCGACATCAGCGTCCTCGTCACGACCGGCGACGTGTCCGCGAGGCTGCCGACGACCGAAGCGCCGCGAATCCTGGTGGACACACCCGAGTGCGCACAGGCGCTGGAGACAATGCCGGCCACCGAGCCGGAGCTGCCACCGGACCCGTACGCCGCCGACCGTCCGGCCTACGTCATCTTCACCTCCGGATCGACCGGCAGGCCGAAGGGCGTGGTCGTGACCTACGGCGCCGTCACCAACTTCGTGCTCGACATCCGGCGCCGGCTGGACGTCACACCCGAGGACCGGATGTTCTCGGTGACGACGTTCGGGTTCGACATCGCGTTGATGGAGATCTTCGTGCCGCTCATCGCGGGTGCGACGCTCGTGCTGGCCGGCTCGGCGACGACCAGGGATCCGGACGCGTTGACCGACGCGCTGGTGGCCAGCGGGGCCACCATGATGGAGGCGACGCCGAGCCACTGGCAGAGCATCGTGTCCACGCACAGCTCCGCCCTGAACGGTGTGCGGGCGTTGTCGGGAGGTGAGCCGCTGAGCGCCACGCTGGGCGCCGAGCTCGCCGCCAGCGCCGTCGACGTGGTCAACCTCTACGGACCCACCGAGACCACCATCTACTCCACCGTGGGTCGGCTGGACCCGGCCCGTCCCGGCCAGCCGCCCATCGGTGTCCCGATCGCCAACACCCAGGTCTACGTCCTGGACGGATCGCTGCGCCCGCAACCACCCGGCATCGCCGGCGAGCTCTACCTCGCCGGTGCGGGTCTGGCCCGCGGCTATGTCAGGCGGCCCGGGCTGACGGCCGAACGTTTCGTCGCGAATCCGTTCGGCCCCGCCGGCAGCAGGATGTACCGCACCGGCGACCTGGCCTACTGGGCGGCCGACGGCCAACTGCAATGCCTCGGGCGGGTGGACCGCCAGCTGAAGATTCGTGGCCACCGGATCGAGCTGGGCGAGATCGAGTCGGCGCTGACCCAGCACCCGGCCGTGGTGAGGGCGGCGGTCGTCGCACGCACCCGGGCGGCCACCGATGTGTGGCTCGCGGCCTATGTGGAGGTGGCGTCCGGCGCCGCCGAGGAATCGATCGTGGGGGAGCTGCGGACGCAGCTGGCGGCCGCGCTGCCGGAGTACATGCAGCCAACGGTGATCATGACGGTGCCCACGTTCTCGCTGACTCCCAGCGGGAAGATCGACTACAAGGTGCTACCGGACCCCGTGGTCACCTCGAGCGAGGAACGTCCACCGGGGTCGCCGGCCGAGGAGATCGTCTGTCAGCTCGTCGCGGAGGTGCTGGAACTCGACGAGGTGGGCGTCGACGACGACTTCTTCGCGATCGGCGGACACTCCCTGGCGGCGGTCCGGCTGGTCAGCCTGGTCCGCTCCGCCTTCGGCGTCGAGCTGCCGATGCGGGCGCTGTTCGAGCAACCGACCGCCCGCCAGCTCGCCGTCCAGCTGCGCGGCAACGGCCCGGCCCGCCCGTCACTGGCCCCGGCATCCCGTCCGGACCCGGTGCCGTTGTCTCCCGCGCAACGACGGTTGTGGTTCCTGAATCGGCTGGACCCCGCCGGCGGCACCTACAACATGCCCATGGTCGTGCGACTGCGAGGCGCGCTCGACGTAGCCGCACTCACCGCCGCTGTCGCCGACGTGACGGAACGCCACGAGATTCTCCGCACGCTCTTCCCCGAAGCGGAACCTGAGCCGTTCCAGCGCATTCTGCGCGACGGCCCGGCACTACAGGTGATCGAGGTCGCGGATGACGAGCGCGGCGAGGCTCTCATCGCGGCCGAGGCCCAGCGAGGGTTCGATCTCGTCACGGAAGTGCCTTTCCGGGCCCGGTTGTACGTACGGGACGCGGATCGGTACGTCCTGACGCTGGTCCTTCACCACATCGCCTGCGACGGGTGGTCCGTCGGTCCGCTCATGGCCGACCTCGCGGCGGCGTACGAGGCGCGCCTTGACGACCGGTCCCCGGAGTTCACGCCACTGCCGGTGCAGTACGCCGACTACGCGCTCTGGCAACACACCTTGCTCGGACGCGCCGACGCACCGGACAGCATCGCCGCCGCCCAGTTGGCCTACTGGACGCGGACCCTGGCGGGCCTGCCGGAGGAACTGGAGCTGCCGACAGACCTGACCCGGCCCGCCGTCACCACGTACGCGGGCGGTCAGGTCCATTTCGAGGTGCCGGCGGAGCTGCACGCCGCCATGGTCGCCGTGGCTCGCGAGTGCGGCGTCACGGTGTTCATGCTGACGCAGGCCGCACTCGCGACGACCCTGAGCAAGCTGGGCGCGGGCAGCGACATCCCGCTGGGCACCGCGGTCGCCGGGCGGCATGACCAGGCCCTGGAGGGACTGGTCGGCTTCTTCGTCAACACCCTGGTCCTTCGGACGGACACCGGCGGAAACCCGACCGTCCGCGAGCTTCTGCACCGGGTCCGGGAAACCGACCTCGCGGCGTTCGCGCATGCCGACGTGCCCTTCGAAAGCGTGGTGGAAGCCGTCAAACCGGTGCGCTCGCTGTCCAGGGCGCCGCTCTGTCAGGTGATGCTGATCCTGCAGAACATGCGCCGGCCCACGGTGCGGATCCCGGATGTCCGGGTCGACCTCGACGCCGTGGAGAGCTCGTCGGCGAAGTTCGATCTCTCCTTCGAACTGCACGAACGGCTGGACCAGCCGGGGGCCGCCGGCATGGACGGCGTGGTGGAGTTCAGCCGGGACCTGTGGCGGCCCGCCTCCGTTCAGCAGCTTGCCCAACGGTTCGTACGCGTGCTGCAGGCCATGGTCGCGAACCCGGCGGCCCGGGTCGCGGACCTCGAGGTTCTCGAGCCGGCCGAAAGAGTCCGGCTCGTCCGGGACTGGAGCTCCGCCGCCGAACGTCCCTCGCCGCCGGCCCCGGACCTGGTCGCGTTGTTCCGCCGGCAGGTCGACGATCACGAGGCGCTGCCCGCTCTGATCGCCGGCGACGAGCGGCTCAGCTATGCCGAGCTGGATCGCCGGGCCAACCGGCTCGCCCGGGAACTGATCGCTCGGGGCGCCGGACCCGACCAGCTGATCGCGCTGGCGTTGCCGCGCACCGCGGACGTGGTGGTGGCGAGCCTGGCCGTCCTGAAGGCCGGCGCGGCGTACCTGCCGGTGGACGCGGCCAACCCCGACGAGCGCATCGCCTTCCTCTTCGCCGACGCCCGGCCGATGATGGTGATCGCCACGAACGAGACGATGCCCCGGTCTCCGAATCTGCCGCCGATCCTGCTGCTCGACGATGCGACCGTGGCGGCCGCCATCGCCGCGCATCCGGATGTCGACCTGGGTGACGACGAGCGGCAGAGGCCGCTGCGGCCCGACGATCCGGCCTATGTCATCTACACCTCCGGTTCCACCGGACGGCCGAAGGGCGTCGTCGTCGCGCATGCCAGCGGTGTCGAGCTGGCCGCCGACCACCGGGCCCGGTTCCAGGTCGGCGCACAGACGCGGGCGTTGCAGTTCGCCTCGTTCGGATTCGACGCGTCCTTCTGGGAGATGTGCGTCTCGCTGTTCAGCGGCGGCACGATGGTGCTGGCGCCGAGTGACTGCAGGGTGGGCGAGGCGCTGGCGGACTTCATCCACCGGCACCGGGTCAATCTCGCCGTGCTGCCGCCCGCGGTCCTCGCCGCCATGCCCGAGGGCGTGCGGCTGCCGGAGGACTTCGTGCTGGCGGTGGCCGGCGAGGCCTGCCCCGGCGAGGTCGTCGCGCGATGGTCCGCACAACACCGCATGGTCAACGCGTACGGGCCGACGGAGGCGACCGTCTGCGTGACGGTGAGCGACCCGCTGCACGGTGACGGCCGCCCGCCGATCGGTCGCCCGGTCGCCGGCCACCACGTGCGGGTGCTCGACGAGATGCTCATGCCCGTGCCGGTCGGCGTCCCGGGCGAGCTCTACGTGGGCGGCAGCGGCCTGGCCCACGGCTACCTCAACCGCACGGGGCTGACCGCGCAACGATTCGTCGCGGATCCCGCCGGCCCGCCCGGATCGCGGATGTACCGCACGGGCGATGTGGTGCGCTGGCTGCCGGACGGCAGCCTCGACTACCTCGGCCGGTCGGACGATCAGGTGAAGATCCGCGGCTACCGGATCGAGCCGGGCGAGATCGAGAGCGCGGTGCGGGCGGCGACCGGGCTCTCCTCGGCGGTGGTGGTCGTCCGCGAGGACGAGGCCGGCGTCAAGCGACTCGTCGCATACCTGGTGGCGGCGGGCGACGACGATCCCGACGTGACCGAGCTGCGCCGGCGGTTGCGGCAGTCCGTGCCGGACTACATGGTCCCCGACGACTTCGTGACCCTCGCGGCCCTGCCGATGACCATCAACGGGAAGGTGGACAAGGCCGCCCTGCCCGCTCCGCGTCGGATCGCGGCCGTCGGGAGCAGGCCGCCGGCCACACCCCACGAAGAGGTGCTGTGCGAGGTGTTCGCGGAGGTCCTGGGAGTGCCGACGGTCGGCGCCGAGGATGACTTCTTCGACATCGGCGGCAACAGCATCAGGTCGGTGCAGCTTGTCGCGAGCGCCGGCCGAGCTGGTCTGCGCTTCACCGTGGCGGATGTCTTCACCGCGCGTACCGCTGCGAAGTTGGCCGAGAGTGTCGGCTCCGACCAGCGGTCCGCGCAGAGCCCGGCCACCTGGATCGCCGAGGATCTTTCGACGCGACGTCTCACCGACCCGTTCGCGGTGCTGCTGCCGATCCGGACGCAGGGCACGCTCGCACCCCTGTTCTGCCTGCACGGCGGCATGGGATTGAGCCTGCCCTACCTGGGGCTCGCCGCGCATCTCGGACCGGACCGGCCGCTCTACGGCCTGCAGTCGCCCTACCAGCTTCCGGGGGCCGGGCTGCCGGAGAGTCTGGCGGACCTCGCGGACGAATACCTGGCCCACATCCGGCGGATCCAGCCGAGGGGGCCGTACCACCTGATGGGTTGGTCCTATGGCGGGTTGCTCGCGCACCAGATCGCGGTCCGGCTGCAACAGGACGACGAGCAGGTCGGTTTCCTGGCCAACCTCGACAGCTATCCCCATGACGCCGAGGTCGACGGGCCGGTGCCGGACGAGGTCGAGTTGACCGGCCGCATGGGCGAATACCTCGGTTACGCGCGTTCGGAGTTTTCCGGTGGCGAGGTGACCGTGGCGCGGGTGGTGCGGCGGCTCGCCGAGGACGCCAATCCGCTCGCCGAACTCGGCGCCGAGCAGGCATCGCGACTGGTCGAACTGATGAGCGCGCATGCCAGAACGGTCGCGTCATTCGAGCCGCGGAAGTTCGTCGGTACGATGCACCTCTTCGCGGCCACCGGAGACGACGAGCCGGAGAACGTCTCGGCCAAAGTGAAGCGGTGGGAGCCACATGTGCACGGCGTGGTCCGCCGCTTCGACATCGCCTGCACCCATGAGGCGATGATGCACCCGGGCCCGCAGGCCCGGATCGGTGCTCTACTAGCCGCGGAGCTGGACCAGCTCCGCCAGAAGGACATGGATCGATGAGCACACAGACCCAGACCCGTCCGGTGGCGGCCGCCGAACAGAGCGCGTTCTTCGTCGAGACCTTCGCGCTGGCGAGGCGACGGCTGAGCCACCTGAGGCGGACGCCGGGGCGGCTCGTCGGGGTGGTGATGAACCCGCTCGTCCTGCTGCTGGCGGTCGGCTACCTCTTCGAGAACGCCATCGCCACGCCCTCCTCCGGCAGGTACATCGACTATCTGATGGCCGGAGTGCTCCTCCAGGTGGGACTCGCGAGCATCGGGCCCACCGCGATCAGCGTCGCCATGGACCTCAAGCTCGGCATGATGGACAGGTTCCGCTCGCTGCCGATCTCTAGGGCGGCGGTGACGGTCGGCCACTCACTCAGCGACACCGTCACCGGGATCGTCGGGGTGGTGCTGGTCAGCCTCGTGGGACTCGCCCTGGGTTGGCGGCCCCACGGTGACCCCTGGGAGATCGGTCTCGGTTTCCTGACGGTCATCGTGTTCGTGCACGCGATGGTCTGGGTCGGCATTCTCCTCGGGCAGACCGTCCGCAATCTGGAGTCCATCGATTCCATCGGCGCGCTCGTGCTCGTGGTCTTCTCGTTCCTGTCGAACGCGGTGTTCCCGGCGCAGGCCATGCCGCAATGGATCCAGCCGTTCGTGGAATGGAATCCGACGAGCGCCACCGCGACCTGGTGCCGCCAGCTGTGGGGTCTGTCCGAACCGTCCGGTGAGGGTTTCGTCCCCCAGCATCCGGGACTGGTCGCTCTCGTGGCTGTCGGCACTCTTCTCGTCGCCGCTGTGTGGGCGAGCCTGCGCCGATTCCGCCGCTCGGCTTCCTGAACGGCCGGGGGTGGCAGTTGTGGTAGTAGGACTACTGCTGCGCGCATCCACCCCTGACCATACTTATTCAGGTCGAAGGTTCCGACAGAAAGTGGGCAGGCAGTGGACGAGCGCTTGGGTCGAGAAGACACACACGGTAGGACCGGTAGCGCCGGCGTCTGCGTGCTTCGGGGAGTCGCCCTGACCGGACTTGCGCTGACCGAGGCGCTGTTGGTGCTGTGGGTGAGCTTGTGTGTGGTGCTGGCCCCGATCGGTCTGGGTCTCTTCCTGCTGCCGGGAGCGCTCGCGGGGGCCCGTGGGCTGACCGCCGTGCAGCGTCGTCTGGCCCTGCGGTGGTCCGGGGTCCGGGTCGAACCGGCACAGTACCGGGCACTGTCGGGGACCACCGGCGCGTCGGGCATGGTCCGGCGTTCGTACCGGATGCTCGGTGACCCCGAGACCTGGCGGGACCTGCGCTGGCTGCTCGTCAACCCGTTCGTGGGGCCGGTGCTGGGCTTCCTGCCGGCGGTGGCGATCGTCGAGGGCGTCTGGGGCCTGCTCATGCCGTTCATGTGGCGTACGGTCACCGAGACCTGGGGCTGGGAGAACAGCTGGTTCACCTTCATCCCGCTGGTCAGTCAGGGCACCGCGTGGCTGGCCGCCGTCGTCGGCGCCATCGAGATCGTCATCGGCCTGCTTCTGGGCCGGGCGCTGCTGCGGGTGCACGGTCGGTGGGTCCGCCGCATGCTGGGCGGGTTGTCGCGGTCCGCGCTGACGTACCGGGTCGAGAGCCTCACGTCGTCCCGGTCGGACGCGGTCGAGCAGCGTGCCGTGGAGCTGAGCCGCATCGAGCGTGACCTGCATGACGGCGCCCAGTCCCGGCTGGTCGCGATGGGCATGACGTTGTCCGCGGCCGAGGCGCTGCTGGACCGCAATCCGGAGGCGGCTCGGGCCCTGGTCACCGAGGCGAAGAACAGCTCGGCGACGGCACTGCGCGAGATTCGCGACCTGGTGCGGGGCATCCACCCGCCGGTACTGGCCGACCGCGGTCTCGCGGACGCGGTCAAGGCGCTTGCCCTGGACCTTCCGGTACGGACCGAGGTCGAGGCCTCCCTGGCACGACGGCTCCCGCCGCCGGTCGAGTCGGCCGTCTACTTCGTCGTGTCGGAGCTGCTGAACAACGCCGTGAAATACGCCGGGGCGCAGACCATCAGCGTCACGATGGCGCATTCCGACGGATGGCTGCGGGTGACCGTTCACGACGACGGCGTCGGCGGCGTGGATCCCGACAAGGGAACGGGAATTCGCGGTGTCGAACGGCGGCTGCTGCCCTTCGACGGATATATCACGGTCCTGAGCCCGATCGGCGGGCCGACGTCCATCTCCGTCGAGGTTCCGTGTGAACCCGCACAGGTCGGCTGAGAACGCCGCCTCTCGTTTCCTCTGACTTATTCTTCCGACCGCGGTCGGAAATCAATCTTCCGCATTCATGGATCCGTGGTGGGTCGATGCTGCGCTGCGAAAGGTTTGTCATGCCGAAAAAGAAAGTGTCTCTGACCGCGCGACTCGCCGGATGGAGTGCGGCACATCCGTGGAAGGCGACGCTTTTGTGGTTGCTTTTCGTGGCGGTCACGATCGCCGCCGGATCCGGCACCCAGAAGCGTCAGGCGACGGAGGCGGAGCTGCTGGTCGGCGAATCCGCCGCGGCGGCCCGGATCATCGAGGAGGGCTCGCTGCGGGATCCGGCCGTCGAGAACATCCTCATCACGATGCCCGGTGGCGGCGCGCTGGCGAAGGAGCCGGCGGCCAAGGCCGTGACCGACCTGAAGAGTCGCCTCGGCGCGCTCTCGGAGGTCGAAACGGTGGCGGAGCCGTTGCCGGCCGCCGACGGCAAGGCTCTCCTGCTCCGGGTACGGATGAAGGGCGACGCGGACACCGCCAACACTCGGGTCGAGGCCATCGAGACGGTGACCGCCGAGGCGCGACGGTCCCACCCCGGCCTGCGCTTCGATCAGGCCGGTTCGGCCTCCATCACCAACGAGTTCCAGGAATGGATCGGCAAGGACATCGCCAAGGCCACCACGATCAGTGTGCCGGTGACGTTGGCCATCCTGGTGCTCGCCTTCGGCTCGTTCGTGATGGCCGGCGTGCCGGTGCTCCTGGCTCTGTCGGCGGTCGGCTCGGTTCTCGGTCTCTGGACGCTGGTGTCCCACCTGGTCCCGGATCCCGGCATGGTTCCGGACATCATCGTCCTGATGGGCATGGCCGTCGGCGTCGACTATTCGCTGTTCTACCTGCGTCGCTACCGAGAGGAAAAGCAGGCGGGCAGGGACAACGTGGACGCTGTCGAGATCGCCGCGGCCACCTCCGGCCACGCGGTCGTCGTGTCCGGTATCGCGGCGGTCCTGTCCCTGGCGGCGCTGTACCTGGCCGACGACATCGTCTTCCGGTCGCTCGGCACCGGCGCGATCCTGGTCGTCGCCGTCGCGGTGCTGGCATCCGTGACGGTTCTGCCGGCACTCCTCGCCAAGATCGGGCCGCGCCTGGACCGTCCCGGTTCGCGCTTCATGCGCCGCCTGAAGCGCAAGAAGCGCCCCAACGCGAGCCCGCGACTGTGGAACGCCATGCTGCGGCCCGTCCTGCGTCACCCGGTGATCTCGCTGATTCTCTCTGTCGGTGCTTTGCTGGCCCTGGCGTACCCGGCGCTGAGCATGGATCTCAAGTCGACGCAGATCGACGACTTCCCCCGGTCGCTGACGACGATGCAGAGCTACGACCGGGTGCACGAGCACTTCCCGTCCTCCGGCAACACCGTGCTGGTGGCAACCGAGGTCCCGGGCGGAGAGACGCGGGCGCTGCGATCACAGCTGACGGCACTGGCCGACCGCGCCAGGCAGGACCCGTTGTTCGCCGGCGACATCGATCCCGAGACCCGCTTCTCCGCCGACGACACGACCGGGGTTCTGGTGCTCAGCACCCCGTACGAGTCGGACTCCGAGCAGGCGCGTCAGGCGGTGCATCGACTCCGCGACGACCTGGTGCCGGCGACGGTGGGCACCATCTCGGGCGCCTCGTACGCCGTGGGTGGCGAGGCTTCCTCCGATATGGACTACACCGCCAACCTGAAGGACAAGCTGCCCCTGGTCGTCGGCGCGGTTCTCGCGCTGACCTTCCTGGTGATGCTGATCGCGTTCCGATCGGTCGTCATCGGCCTCACCACGGTGCTGCTCAACCTGCTGTCCAGCGCTGCCTCGTTCGGCCTGCTGTGCCTGGTGTTCGAGGGCACCTGGGCCGAGGACATCCTGTCCTTCAAGTCGACCGGGCACGTGGTGTCGTGGGTCCCGATGCTGTTGTTCGTCGTCCTCTCCGGGCTGTCGCTCGACTATCACGTCTTCGTCGTCACCCGCATTCGCGAGGAGGCGATGTCCGGAATGACGACCCGCAACGCGGTGGCCTCCGGGATCGCCCGCACCGCCGGGGTGGTGACGAGCGCCGCGGTGGTCATGGTCGCGGTCTTCTCCATCTTCGGCACGCTCAGCTTCATCGAACTCAAGCAGATCGGTGTCGGCCTGGCGGCCGCCATCGTGTTGGACGCCACGATCATTCGGATCGTGGTGCTGCCCGCCATGATGTCGCTGCTCGGCAAGTCGAACTGGTGGCCGGGCCTGCGGCGACGGCAGGACCCGCCGCAAGCCGATCCGCTGTCACCGGGCCCGGAGTCCCCCGCTCTGGTCACCGTGTGACCCAAGGGTGGCACGGGCCGGTGCTGCCGGCCCGTGCCACCTGATGGACCTGTGTCACTTGATGGATCAGTGTTTCGTCAGCCGCAGGTCAGCCCGCCCGCTCAGACTTTCACCGTCGGCACCCGCAAATCACAGCCAGGGAGTCTTTCGTGACCAACCCTTTCGACGACCCGGACGGCACCTTCCACGTCCTCGCCAACGGTGAGGGCCAGCACAGCCTGTGGCCGAGCTTCGCGGCGGTGCCGGCCGGCTGGTCGGTGCGGCTCGAAGGAGCCGATCGGTCGACGGCAACGGCGTACGTCGACGCCAACTGGACGGACCTTCGGCCGCGCAGCATCGCCGGACAGGGCCTGCCCACCACATGAGCATCCGAGACGAGACGGCGATCGAGGTCAAGGGGCTTCGCAAGAGGTACCGCGATCACGAGGCCCTTCGCGGCATCGACTTGAGCGTCCCCCAGGGCACCGTACTCGGACTGCTCGGCCCGAACGGCGCCGGTAAGACCACCACCGTCCGAATCCTGTCGACGTTGCTGACTCCCGACGGGGGATCGGCGACCGTGGCCGGCTTCGACGTGGTGCGCGAAGCCCGGCAGGCGCGCCGGCGGATCGGCCTCACCGGCCAGTACGCCGCGGTGGACGAGCAACTGACCGGGCGCGAGAACCTCGTTCTGATCGGGACCCTGTTGCACCTGGGCCGGCGCGGGGCCCGCGACCGCGCCGCCGAACTGCTGGAACGCTTCAACCTGAGCGACGCGGCGGACCGACCGGCGCGCACGTACTCGGGCGGTATGCGCCGCCGCCTGGACCTGGCCGCCTGCCTGGTCGGCGAACCCTCCGTCCTGTTTCTCGACGAGCCGACGACCGGGCTCGATCCGGCCAGCCGGATCGGTCTCTGGGCGATCGTGCGGGAACTCGTCGCCGGTGGCATCACCGTGCTGCTGACCACCCAGTACCTCGAGGAAGCGGACGAGCTGGCCGATCGCATCGCCGTCATCGCGGACGGCCGGGTCATCGCCGAGGGAACCGCCGAGCAGTTGAAGCGGCGGGTGGGCGGGGAACGCCTCGAGGTCGGCGTCGGCAATCCGTCCCAGCTGGCGGCGGTGCGTACGGCGCTGGAGCGGATCAGCGTGTCCGGGTCGACCGTCGACGAGCACAAGGGCACCGTGTCGGTGCCGATCCAGGGTGGGCTCGACGGCATCTCCCTGGCGGTGGAGCAGCTGCGGAGTCACAACCTCGAGGTGACCGGATTCGCGTTGCGCCGCCCGACCCTCGATGACGTGTTCCTCCAACTCACCGGCGACGCGTCGCGGTCCGCGGACCAGAGCGTAGGGGTCTGACGGATCGACATGATGGCAAGCGCGGCGCGCGGCGTCGTCCTCTGGGCGGCCCCGGTCGACCGCCCGGAGCTGCGCGACCTCCTCGACGAGCGGGAGCGGCACCGGTACGGCGGGTACCGGGAGCCGGCCGACCGGGCACGGCTCGTGACGGGGCGGGCGTTGCTGCGCATGACGGCCGGTCACCTGCTCAGCCGCCCGGCCGCGGCGGTGCGGGTCGAGCTGGACTGCCGCCACTGTGGACGCGAGCACGGCAAGCCGTACGTGCCCGGCCTCGCGGCGAGCTTTTCCGTATCGCACTCCGCGGACCGGGTGGCACTTCTCGTCTGCGTGGCCGGCGAGGTCGGCCTCGACGTGCAGGAACTGCGTCGCGTCCGGCACGAGAGCCTCGCCGACCGCGTTCTTTCCGGCCCGGAGGCCCTGCGGTTCGCGACGGTGCCACCGCGGGCGCGGCGCGCCGCCTTCGGGCGGTACTGGTGTCGCAAAGAGGCCTTGTTGAAGGCATCCGGTCACGGGTTGGCGCTGCCCATGTCGTCCGTCACGGTGTCGGCTCACGACGCGCCGGCAAGACTGCTCGACTGGACGAGGCGACCCGACAACCGGCCGGTCGCGCTGGCCGACCTCGTCGGCGCGGGGCCGGGATACGCGGCGGCGGCCGCGGTCATCGGTGCCGACCGGGTGCGGGTAACGGAGCACCAACTGAGCGGCGCACTGGATCCCGACGGGAGCCGGCTGATCCTCGCGACCCTGCGTGAGCTTCACGCGGGGGCCGAAGACGACCGCGTATGCACCTGAGACTTCCAACTATGGTTCGTCTCCGGTCGTCCCGGTTGACTTGGTGTCATGATCGATACCGCTTCCGCAGACAGCAGAGCAAGCAAGCCCATCCTCGTCATCGGCGGCACCGGCAAGACCGGCAGCCGCGTGGTGCGACGGCTGGCGGACGCCGGTCGCGACGTGCGCGTCGGATCGCGCTCCGCCCAGCCGCCTTTCGACTGGGAAGACCAGGCCACCTGGCCGACCGCCCTCGACGGGGTCGGCGGCGTCTACATCTCCTACTACCCGGACCTGGCCTTCCCCGGTGCGGTGGAGTCCATCGCCAGCCTCTGCAAGCTCGCGGTCGACGCGGGCGTCGAACGCCTGGTGCTGCTCTCCGGCCGCGGCGAGGAGGCGGCCCGGGAAGCCGAGAAGGTCGTGCAGGGCGCCGGTGTCGCCTGGACGGTCGTGCGATGCAGTTGGTTCAACCAGAACTTCAGCGAGAGCTTCTTCCTCGACCCCGTCCTGGCCGGTGAGATCGCCCTGCCGGCCGGCGACGCGCCCGAGCCGTTCGTCGACGCCGACGACATCGCCGATGTCGCGGTCGCGGCACTCACCGGGCACGGCCACGCCGGCCAGGTCTACGAGCTGACCGGGCCCCGCCTGCTGACCTTCGCGGACGTCGCCGACGAGCTTTCCAGGGCCACCGGTCGAGAGATCCACTATGTCCGGCTCAGCCGCGAACAGTACGCGGACCTGCTGCGCGAGTACGGCCAACCGACGGAGTTCGTCGAGCTGTTCGACAAGATCCTCGACGGGCGCAACGCCAGCCTCACCGACGGCGTCCAGCGTGCCCTCGGCCGCCGGCCGAAGGACTTCGCCGAGTACGCCCGAGTGACCGCGGCCCAGGGCGTGTGGAGCTGACCCCGGACCGCCCCTGGCGTGGACGTCTACACTCGCTGCCGTGGATGCCCTCACCGGGCTGCTGGATCAGCCGCGCGCCCGTGGAGCGTTCCTGCTCCGTTCCATCCTCAACCCGCCGTGGTGCCTGCGGATCGAGGATCGGGCACCGATCTCGCTGGTGACGATGGTCCGCGGCAGCGCGTGGATTCTGCCCGACGGCGATCACCCGCTCCGCCTGCACCCCGGCGACGTGGCCATCGCTCGCGGGCCGGAGCCCTACACGATCGCCGACGCGCCGGACACGCCCGTGCAGATCGTGATCCATCCGGGGCAGGGCTGCACCACCGTACGAGGCGAGGACATGGCACAGGACATGAGCCTCGGGGTGCGGACCTGGGGCGACAGCGCCGACGGCGCGGCCATCATGCTGAGCGGCACCTACCAACTGCACAGCGAGGTCAGTCAGCGCCTGCTGCGCGCCCTGCCCCCGCTGCTCGTCCGCCCCGCCGGCGCCGCGGAGGCGCCACTCGTCGCACTGCTCGGCGCCGAGATCGCCAAGAACGAACTCGGTCAGGAGATCGTCCTCGACCGGCTGCTGGACCTGCTCCTCGTCACGGTGCTGCGCTCCTGGCTCGCCGAAGCCGACACGACGCCGGGCTGGTACCGGGCGCAGCAGGATCCGGTCGTGGGACCCGCGCTGCGCCTGATGCACGCCGACCCGGCGTACCCGTGGACGGTCGTGACCCTCGCCGGCAAAGTGGGCGCGTCCCGGGCGGCGTTCGCCCGCCGATTCACGACCCTGGTTGGCGAGTCGCCGATGAAATACCTGACGGACTGGCGCCTGGACCTCGCCGCCGACCTGCTCCGCGAGCCGGACGCGACCGTCGCCGCGGTGGCCCGCCAGGTCGGGTACGGCAGCGCGTTCGCGCTCAGCGCCGCCTTCAAGCGGGTCCGGGGCCTGAGCCCGCAGGAGCATCGGCGGCCCTCATAGCGTCCAGGCCGCCCACAGTCAGGACGCGAGCCGGTACGGGCACGTCGAGGACTCGCTGTGGTGCTGGTGATGGCCGGTCTCGGCAAGGTGTTGCACGGCCTCGACGAGACCGGTGTTGTCGAACGGCTTGAGCAGAACCCCGCAAACCTGCCCATCGGAGAAGCGCGGATCGCCCTGCTGGATCCCGCCGCTGAGAATCGCCACGGGAACGTCGCGCAGCACGGGATCCTGACGCAGCGCCTGACACAGCTGCAGCCCGTCGAGCTGCGGCATGTTCAGGTCGGTGAGCACCACGTCAGGAGGCTGCCGGCGCGCGAGTTCCAGCGCGGCTTGCCCGTTCTCCGCCGCCAGGACGGTAAACCCGGCGCGCGTGAACAGACGCTGCAAGACCATGCGTAAGTCGTCGGTATCCTCGGCGATGAGGAGCGTGGTCATGACGCGGCCCTTTCTCGAGGCGCAGCCCCTTCCGCATGACGACTTCAGCCTTGCGGCCGACACGCCCTCGTGAGGGGCAAATGCCCGGTACTTAGACCTTTCGGTGGATATGCCACGTACGTTCGGCCAGCTCCTTGAGCGCTACAGGAGCCGGGTGGTTTCGTCGTCGGCCGGTGGTCGAGGCGACGGGAGGATGAGCGGCCGGGTGTCGTCCGCCGCCTCGTCGGCCGGGCGTTCCAGGCCGGCCACCGTCGGCTCCGACCGGATCACCTGGGTCCTGTCGCCATTCCCGGCCGGCAGCAGGGTCGTCCGCTCATCATCCGAGCTGGGCAGCAGGGTCGTCCGCTCATCATCCGAGCTGCGCAGCACGGTGGTTCGCTCGTCGTCCGAGCTGCGCAGCACGGTGGTTCGTTCGCCGTCCGTGCTGGGCAGCACGGTGGTTCGTTCGTCGTCCGCGGTGGGTAGCACGGTGGTTCGTTCGCCGTCCGTGCTGGGCAGCACGGTGGTCCGCTCATCGGACGCGGCGACATCCCGCGTCGGCTCCTCGGATTTCGCCACGTCCTGGGTGGATTCGACCGGGAACAGCGCGGACAGCACAGTCGTCTTCTCGTCCCCGTCATCCACCGGCGAAACCGGATGTGGCATGCGCTGCGGCGGAATCGCCAGAGCCGGCATGCCCGGCACCGGCGCGGCGCCTCGGGCCCGGCCGATGGTGCCCACCAGCACCACCTGCGGCGGCTCGTAGCCCGCCCAGCGTCGGGCGCTCAGCGCCGTGCCCACCAGCGGCACCGCCAGCAGCAGGACCAGCCCGTAGCCCGGCGTGCTCACGTTGAAGCCGTCCTTGGTGATGTCCGCCGGCCAACTGCCGGCGTACGCCTCCGGGGCGATTCGGGCCCAGAGGCCGACGCCGAGGAAGGCGAGGCCGGCCAGGAGCGGCCCCGCCGGGGAGATCGGGGCGAAGAGCAGGATTCCGTACGCCGCCCCGGCCAGCAACAGCAACATCGGACCGCCGAGCGACTCGACGCCGCCGTTGTCGCGGGCGCGTCCGGTGAGGTCCTGGTCGAAGCCGACGCCGCACAGGATCCATGCCGCGGGGGCCAGCACCAGCGCATACAGAATCGACCGAAGATGACGCACGCGTGGACCGTACCCGTCGGTGACAACCGCGAGGAACTAACGTAACGGGCATGAGTGACCAGCCGGTGGGGCGGCCCACCTCGCACTCGCGCGTCACGTTGAGCCGGATCATGACCGCGGTGGACGTCAACCTGTACGGCACCGTGCACGGCGGCGTCCTGATGAAGTTCGTCGACGACGTGGCCGGCGCGGCGGCCGCCCGGCACAGCGGCGGCACGGCGGTGACGGCGGCGATCGACGAGATCGTGTTCGCCGAGCCGGTGCGGGTGGGCGATCTCGTGCACGCGTACGCGCAGGTGAACTGGACCGGAAGCACCTCGATGGAGGTCGGCGTCCGGCTGAGCGCGGAGCGGTGGGACACCGCCGACGGCGAACCGATCACCGTGGCGACCGCCTACCTGGTGTTCGTCGGTGTCGACGTGTCGGGTCAGCCGCGACCGACGCCCCCGGTGCTGCCGGAGACGCCGGAGGACGAGCGCCGTTTCCGCGAGGCGATCATCCGGCGGGAGCACCGCCTGGCCCGTCGGAAAGCGATCCAGGACGCCCGGGCGATCCCGGCTGAGTGAACGTTAAGGTGGCGGGATGACAGTGCTGTGGGAGCCTCCGGCGGACGTTCTCGAGACCTCCCGGATGGGGCGGTTCATGACCTGGCTGCGCGCCGAGCGCGGCGTCGAGGTCAGCGACTACGCCGGGCTGTGGGAGTGGTCGGTCACCGATCTGTCCGGTTTCTGGCGGGCGATCTGGGACTACTTCGAGGTCATTGCCCACAGCGAGCCCACCGAGACGCTCGGCGACGCCGCCATGCCGGGGGCGCGGTGGTTCCCCGGAGCGACGCTCAACTATGCCGAGCACGTGCTGCGGATGCCGGGGCTGGGGGACGACGAGCCGGTCGTTCTCGCGTACTCGCAGAGCCGTGAGCCCGTCACCCTCACCGCCCGGGAGCTGCGCGAGGAGGTCCGGAGGGTCGCTGCCGGGCTGCGGCGGTTGGGCGTCGGCGAGGGTGACCGGGTGGCGGCCTACGCCCCGAACATTCCCGAGACCTACGTGCTGATGCTGGCGACGGCGAGTCTCGGCGCGATCTTCTCCTCCTGCGCGCCGGAGTTCGGTTCGCGCAGCGTGATCGACCGGTGGACGCAGATCGAGCCGCGGGTGCTGGTGGCCGTCGACGGCTACCGCTACGGCGACAAGGCGATCGACCGGCGGGCCGAGGTCGCCGCGATCCGCGAGGCGCTGCCCAGCGTCGAGCACCTGATCACGATTCCCTACCTGGACGCCGAAAACGCCGAGGGCAACTGGGCCAGCCTCGACGGCGACGAGCCGCTGACCTTCGCCGCGGTGCCGTTCGACCACCCGCTCTACGTGCTCTATTCCTCCGGGACCACCGGCCTGCCGAAGCCGATCGTGCACGGCCACGGCGGCATCCTGCTCGAGCACCTGAAGATGCTCGCCCTGCACCACGACCTCGGCCCCGGCGACCGCTTCCTGTGGTTCACCACCACCGGCTGGATGATGTGGAACTTCCTGGTCTCCGGGCCGGTGGTCGGCACGGCGATCGTGCTCTACGACGGCAACCCGGGCCACCCCGACCTGGGCGCGCTCTGGCGGCTCGCCGCCGACGCCGGGGTCACCTATTTCGGTACGTCCGCACCGTTCATCCTGGCCTGCCGCAAGGCCGGCGTGCGGCCCCCGGCGAACGTCATCCGCGGCGTGGGTTCGACCGGCGCGCCGCTGCCGCCGGAGGGCTACCGCTGGATCTACGAGGTGCTCGGCGACCGCCCGCAACTGCAGTCGCTGTCCGGCGGCACCGACGTGTGCACCGGCTTCGTCGGCGGGACGCCGTTGCTGCCGGTGACCGAGGGCGTGATCTCCTGCCGGGCCCTCGGGTCGCGGGTCGAGGCGTACGACCCGGAGGGCAAGCCGGTCATCGGTCAGCTGGGGGAGCTGGTCATCACCGCGCCGATGCCGAGCATGCCGGTGGGCTTCTGGAACGACCCGGACGGCCGCCGCTACTTCGAGGCGTACTTCGACGTGTTCCCCGGCGTCTGGCGGCACGGCGACTGGATCACCATCGGCGAGGACGGCAGCTGCGTGATCACCGGCCGTTCCGACGCCACCCTGAACCGGGGCGGCGTGCGGCTGGGCACCGCCGAGTTCTACTCGGTGGTGGAGGGCATCTCGGAGATCGCCGACTCGGTCGTCGTGCACCTCGACGAACAGGATGAGCTGCTGCTCTTCGTGGTGCTCGCCGAAGGCCTGGAACTCGACGACGCCTTGCGCGACCGGATCCGGCGAGAGCTGCGTGCCGCGCTGTCGCCGCGGCACGTCCCCGACGAGATCCATCAGGTACGGGCGGTGCCCCGCACGCTGTCGGCGAAGAAGCTCGAGGTGCCCGTGAAGCGCATCCTCACCGGCACCCCGGCGGACCGGGCGGCGGCCAAGGGCGCTTTGGCCAACCCGGAGTCGCTGACGGCCTTCGAGGAGTATGCGAAGGGCCGCAACGCCTGATCAGAGCGTGAGGGTCACCTGCTCCGCCGCGACCCTCTTCTCGATCACCGCCGGGTCCACGCTCGCGCACAGGACGATGCTCGCGCCGACGGAGAGCGGCGCCAGCAGCCAGTCCAGCGGGTCGGGGTGGGCGCGGGCGTCGATCAGGACCCGGGCGCCCGCCTCGATGCCGAGTTCGCGGGCGCGGGCGGTCGCCGCCGCCGAGATCTCCCGGTGGGTCGTCGCGCCCAGCGCCGGGTCGTCCGGCGTCACGGGCTGGACGGCGACGAAGCGGTCGCCGTAGCCGCGTACCTCGATCGTGTAGTCCACGAAGCCGGACGGGACCGGGCGTAGCGGCATGGCGAGCGGCAGGAGCCCGGTCGCGTAGCGGTCTCCGGCCGGCCAGGTGCCGGCCGCCTCGACCGTGGCGGGGGAGGCGAACACCACGTCCACCGGACGCGGGTCGGGTCCGAGGTGCACCGCCGGACCGGCCGCCCAGGTGCCGAGCAGGATCGCCGCGGTCTGCCAGTGCGGGGGCAGCAGCACCGCGGCGGAGTCGCCCGGTCCGAGGCCGGCGCCGTCGACCAGCAGGTTCGCCGTCTTCGCCACCCAGTTGTCCATCGTGGCGCCGGACAGCTCGGTGCGGTCGCCGGTCGCGTCGTCGTACCAGGTCAGCAGGGGAGTGGTGGGGTCCGCGCGCACCGCGGCCGCGAAGGCCGCTGGAATCGTCTCGTTCATCGTTTCCGACGATAGTCGTATTACTGACAGTGATTAGGTGGTGTCGGCGCGGAACGAGCTGGGAAAGAGCTCATAACTAAGAGATGTCGGGGGGCGCCGCGGTCCACACGGCACGCATCGAGCGGCGTACCCTTGCCAGTGGTCTGGACCACAGATGTGAGGAGTTGCCACGTGACCGCCGGTCGCCCGCCCCGAGTCCTCGTCGACGCTACGAGCGTCCCCGCCGACCGAGGCGGGGTGGGCAGATACGTCGACGGACTGTTGGGTGCCCTCGGCGCGATCGGATCCGAGCGGGTCGATCTTGCCGTCGTGGCCCAGCGTTCGGATGCGGAGCGTTACTCCCGCATGCTTCCCAGCGCCGAGGTCATCGCCGGGCCGTCCGCGGTCGCGCACCGCCCCGCCCGGCTCGCCTGGGAGCAGACCGGGCTGCCGCTGCTCGGCCAGCAGGTGGGCGCCAAGGTGCTGCACTCGCCCTTCTACACCTGCCCGCTGCGGGCGGGCTGCCCGGTGACGGTGACCGTGCACGACGCGACCTTCTTCACCGAGCCGGAGCACTACGACAACACCAAGCGCACCTTCTTCCGCAGCGCCATCAAGACGTCATTGCGCCGGGCCGCGCGGGTCATCGTGCCCAGCAAGGCGACCCGCGACGAGCTGATCCGCCTGCTCGACGCCGACCCGACGCGCATCGACGTCGCCTACCACGGCGTCGACCAGTCCGCGTTCCACGCGCCGACCGACGAGGAGAAGGCGCGCGTGCGGGCCCGGCTGGGCCTCGGCGACGCCGGCTACGTCGCCTTCCTCGGCGCCAAGGAGCCGCGCAAGAACGTGCCCAACCTGATCCGCGGCTGGGCCCGCGCGGTCGTCGACTGGCCGCATCCGCCGGCCCTCGTCATCGCCGGTGGCCAGGGCCACGACGACGACATCGACCGCGCGGTCGCCGAGGTGCCCAACCACCTGCGGCTGCTGCGCCCCGGCTACCTGCGCTATGCGGACCTGCCCGGCTTCCTCGGCGGCGCGCTGGTGGCCTGTTACCCGTCCTTCGGCGAGGGCTTCGGCCTGCCGATCCTCGAGGCGATGGCCTGCGCCACGCCGGTGCTGACCACGCCGCGGCTGTCCCTGCCCGAGGTCGGCGGCGACGCGGTGGCGTATACGACCGAGGACGCGGACCGGATCGCGGCCGATCTCGCCGATCTGCTGCACGACGAGGCCCGGCGGCTCACCCTCGCCAAGGCGGGCTTCGACCGGGCCAAGGAGTTCAGCTGGGCATCCAGCGCCGAGGTGCATGTCGCGACCTGGAACCGCGTGGCGGCGTAATCGTTCGTTACACTCCGTGCACATGGACGAAAAATCGGGCCGGCTGTACGCCGTCATTCCCGCAGGTGGCAGTGGTACCCGCCTATGGCCGCTGTCGCGCGCCGGGCACCCGAAGTTTCTTCACCCGCTGACCGGCACCGACGCGTCACTGCTGCAGGCGACCGTGGAGCGGCTGCTGCCCCTCACCGACTGCTCCCAGGTCTACGTCGTGACCGGCGTGGCGCACGCCGCGGCCGTGTCGCGCCAGCTCACCGCCGTGCCGGAGGAGAACATCCTCATCGAGCCCTCGCCGCGCGACTCGTGCGCGGCCATCGCCCTGGCCGCGGCCGTGATCGCCCGCCGCGAGCCGGAGGCCGTGATGGGCGCCTTCGCGGCCGACCACCTCATCGCCGACGGCGAGCGCTTCGTCAAGGTGATCGAGCAGGCGATGGCCGGCGCCCGGCAGGGCCTGCTCATGACGCTCGGCATCACGCCGACGCGCCCCGAGACCGGATACGGCTACGTCCAGTGCGGCGGCCCGGTCGGCGACGGCGTCCTCGCGGTCGAGGAGTTCAAGGAGAAGCCGTCGTACGACGTGGCCGAGAGCTACGTCAAGTCCGGCACCTACCTGTGGAACGCGGGAATGTTCGTCTGGCGGGTCGACGTGTTCCTCGCGGAGCTGGCCCGGCAGCAGCCGCAGCTGCACGCGGGCATCTCCCGGATCGCCCAGGCCTGGGAGTCCCCGTCGCGCGAGGAGGTGCTCGGCGAGGTGTGGCAGACGCTGCCGCGCATCTCGGTCGACTACGCGGTGATGGAGGGCGCGGCGGCGGTCGGCCGGGTCGGCACGGTCCCCGGCGACTTCGGCTGGAACGACGTCGGCGACTTCCACACCCTCGGCGAGGTGCTCGCCTCCGACCACGCGGGCAACGTCATCGTCGGCCAGGAGGCGCTGGGGAAGCCGGGCGTGATCCTGCGCGAGACCGAGAACCTCGTGGTGGTCCCCAACTCGGGCCGCCTGGTCGCGGCGCTCGGCGTCCGCGACCTGATCGTGGTGGACACCCCGGACGCGGTCCTGGTCTGCCCGCGCGACCGCGCCCAGGAGGTCAAGTCGATCGTCGACGAGCTCAAGGAAAAGGGCGAGCTCAACTACATCTGACCGGCGTTCCCCAGCCTGGCGAAGGCGGGGGCGAGCTGTTGCACCACCCCGTCCGCCAGCGGGGACGGCAGCGCGTCCGCGGAGAACCAGCCCAGCTCCGCCGACTCGTCGCTGATCTGCTCGACGGCGCCCGGCGGGCAGACCGCGAGAAACCGAACATCGTGGTGCCAGGACGCCTCCGCCGACTGCCCGTCGGCCGGGGCGCAGCGCACAGCGTGCACCTCCACGTCGATCGGCTCCGGATCCAGGCGCAGGCCAACGATGCCGGACTCCTCGGTCGCCTCGCGCAGCGCGGCCGCCGCCAGCGAGGCGTCGCCGGGCTCGCAGTGGCCGCCCACCTGCATCCACAGACCGAGCCGGCCGTGCAGGCAGAGCAGCACGCGGCGGCGCTCGTCGACGATGAGCGTGCTGGCGGTCACGTGACCCGGCCGGTGGGCCCGGGTCATCGCCACCGGACCCGCGCCGAGCAGCTCGATCGTGTGCGCGCGGGCGGTGTCGGCCGGCTCCGAGGTTGCCCGCCAGTCCTTGAGAACGCCGAGGGCGTCGTCGTAGAGGGTCACGGCGTCGCCGCCGAGACGGCCACGGTGGCGCCGGCCTCGTCGTAGGCGACCGCGGACCCCAGCCCCTCCGCCGCCAGCGCCGAGCGGAGCCGGTGCACGTCCGCGCCGAAGCGCATCAGTCCGGCCGGCGTGGTGTCCGTGGCGGTGCAGCGCAGGGTCTGCGGCGACGGCACGGCCACCGCGTCGTCGAGGCCGGCCGTGGTGATCGCGCGCCGCACCGCCTCGGCGTCCGCCGGGCCGTGGTTCTCGGTCTGCGGCAGCGTGGCGGCCGTGCGGAGTCCCTCGGCGTGTGCTTCGGCCGTACCCAAAGAAAACATGTCGCTGGCCGCGTCGCGCAGCAGCGCGCTCGCGCCCGGGGTCGGCGCCGCGCCCGCGCCCGGATAGCCGCGCACGACGGCGACCGGCACCTGGTCGCACTTGCCCTTCACCAGCTCGCCGGCGGCCGCGAGCTCGTCGATCACCGCCATCTGGGTGAGCTCGAGCTCGTTGCCGTAGGGATCGATCTCGCCGCGATGGTCGCGGAACGGCTCGATCCCCGCGGCGCCGAGCGCCACGTCGGTGAGCCCGTTGCGCCAGGTCCGGCCCATCGTGTCCGAGACGATGACCCCCACGTGCAGGCCGCGCGCCGTCAGCGCCGCGTGCAGCCGCCGGGCCGAGTCGTCCGGCGACTCCGGCAGCAGCACCAGGTGCGTCTTGTCGACGTTGGACGCGTCGATCCCGGCCGCCGCCATCACGAAGCCGTGGTGGGTCTGCACGATGGCGGTCGGCCCGCGCCGGGCCACCACCCGGCGGGTCTGCGACGCCAGCACCTCGGCCCTGGCTGCCTCGCGTTCCGGCCCGTCGGCGGGCACCTCGACCAGCCGACCCTCCGCCTTGGAAACGATCTTGCTGGTCACCACGAGGACGTCACCGTCACGCAGCCACGGCGCGGCGCGGGTGATCAGCTCGGCCAGGTCGTCCCCGGCCGTCACGTCGCCGATGCCGCGCACCGGCAAAATCTCCAGGCCGTCCATCATGAGACCCCCGCCAGCTCCAGCGCGGACACGACCATCGAGCGGGTCGCCTCCTCGTCCGTCATCCACAGCGGCACCGCCCGGGTGCGGACCCCGGGCATCTCGACGCCGGCGTCCGCGCTGTCCACCAGCCAGCCGTCGAGCAGTCCGCCGTCCGACCGGGCGCCATAGAGGCCGCCCACCCCGGCCGCGCTGACCTCGACGCCGAGCGTGGCCAGGCAGCGGTCGGCCATGCCCCGCACCGGCGCGCCACCGATGATCGGCGACACCCCGACGACCGGCGCCGGGCCGTCCACCAAGGCCTCCTTCAGCGTCGGTACGGCCAGAATCGGCGCGACCGACACAACCGGGTTCGACGGCGCCACGAGCACCACATCGGCGCCCGCCACGGCCTCCAGCACCCCGGCGGCGGGCTTGGCGGCCTCCGCGCCGACGAAGACGAACCGGTGCGTCGGCACGTTCCCGCGGTAGCGCACCCACCACTCCTGGAAGTGGATCGCCTTGCGCTCGCCGTCGACGTCGGCGACCACGTGGGTCTCGAGCCGGTCGTCGGTCGCGGGCAGCAGCGTGATCCCCGGCTGCCACCGGTCGCAGAGCGCGGCGGTCACCTGCGACAGCGGATAGCCGGCGTTGAGCATCGTGGTGCGGACGAGGTGCGTGGCGACGTCCTTGTCACCGAGACCGAACCAGCCGGGCTCGGCGCCGTACTTCGCCAGCTCCTCCTTGATCACCCAGCTCTCGCCGACGCGTCCCCAGCCCCGGCCGGGGTCGGCCGCGCCGCCCAGTGTGTACATGACGCTGTCGAGGTCGGGACAGATCCGCAAGCCGTGCATGCGCACGTCGTCACCGACATTCACCACCGCCGTGACGTCGGCACCGACGTCTCGCGCGTACGCGCGCACACCCATCAGGAACCGGGCTCCGCCGATCCCCCCGGTCAGGACCACGATCCGCATCCGACCATCCTCGCGTACGGTGCTCGGATCCGTGGCCTCCGGGTCGTGGGTGTGACGTGCGTTTCGGGTCTAGGCTGAGCCGACTGCCCCCCGAGCATCGTCAGGAGAGCCGCTGTGACCAGCGCCCCGCCGCCACAGCCCGAGTCGGAACGCCCGGTCCTCCCGGTGCTCCGTCCGCTGCGCGACCTCGCCGCGTACGCCCTCGTCGCCGCGCCCGCCGTGTGGCTTTTCGTGGCGATCATCCGGCTGATCCCGTCCGGCGTCGGACAGGACTTCCTCACCCGGGCACAGAACAGCTTCTACAGCTACATCAACGTCGAGACGATCCTGATGCCGCTGGCGGCGGTGCTGCTGGCGACGCTCGTCACGCCCCGCCACCGCCACGCGCGGCTGATCACCATCGCGGCCCTCGTGGAGTACGCGGTGGCCGCCTTCTTCGCGGTCCTCTTCGGCTTTCTGATCGCCACCGTCAAGTTCGCCGGCTTCAGCGTTCGGGTGGCCTTCGAGGAGCTGCTGGTCCGCGTGGCGTGGCTCGCCGTCTTCGCGGTGGCGGCGTACGCGGTCTTCTCGATCTGGCGGGCGCTCTTCCACACCCCGAAGCCCACGCCGCAGCCCGGAATGTACGGCCAGCCCCAGCAGCCGTGGGGTCAGCAGCCGCCGCCGTACGGGCAGCCTCAGCCGGGTCAGCCTCAGCCTTACCCGGGGCAGGCTCAGGCTTTCCCTGGTCAGCAGCAGGCGTGGGGGCAGCCGCCGGTCTGGGGTCAGCCTGGTCCGGGGCAGCCCGCACCCGGTCAGCCTGGTCCGGGGCAGCCCGCACCCGGTCAGCCTGGTCCGGGGCAGCCTTTTGCCGCGCAGCCGCCGGGGCACGCCGCGCCCGGCACGCCGCCCGGTCCGTTTGCCCCGGCTCCCGGAAGTCCGCACGGTGGCCCGGGGCATCCCGCACCGGCACCGCCGGCGTATCCCGCGTCAGCGCCGCCCGCGTCAGCGCCGCCCGCGCCCGCGTCCGCGCCGCCGGCGCAACCCCACGGGGGCCCCGCCGATCCCACGCAAGCCATCCCGGCGGGCGACACCGCCGACGACCGCACGCAGATCGTCGGCGAGGACCCGCGCCGCACCTCATGAGCGGCGTGTCCCAGACCACTATCGCCGTGCGGACAGCCGACCGTGTTCCGGCCTAGGCTGCACAGGTGGTAGCAGTGGACATTCCGCCGACCGAAGCCAGCATCCGCCGCGCGCTCAAGCGCGCCTCCGACGGCAAGGCGATCGACGCCGACGAGGCCAGCGCTCTGCTCGCGGCGGAGGGCGCCCTGCTCGACGAGCTGCTGGCGATCGCTGGCGGCGTGCGGGACGCGGGGCTGCGCGAGGTCGGGCGCCCGGGCATCGTCACGTACTCGAAGAAGGTCTTCATCCCGCTGACCCGCCTGTGCCGGGACAGGTGTCACTACTGCACCTTCGCCACGGTGCCGCACCGGCTGCCCGCGGCGTTCCTCGAGCGCGACGAGGTGCTGGCCATCGCCCGCGAGGGCGCCGCGCAGGGCTGCAAGGAGGCGCTCTTCACGCTGGGGGACCGGCCCGAGGAGCGCTGGCCGGCGGCCCGGCAATGGCTCGACGAACGCGGCTACGACTCGACCCTGGACTATGTACGGTCGTGCGCCATCGCCGTGCTCGAGGAGACCGGCCTGCTGCCGCATCTCAATCCCGGCGTGCTCGGCTGGGCCGAGTTGCAGCGGCTCAAGCCGGTCGCGCCCAGCATGGGAATGATGCTGGAGACGACGGCGACGCGCCTCTGGTCCGAGCCGGGCGGCCCGCACTACGGCTCCCCCGACAAGGAGCCGGCGGTGCGCCTGCGGGTGCTCGACGACGCCGGCCGGGTCGGCGTGCCGTTCACGACCGGCATCCTGATCGGCATCGGCGAGACCCGGGCCGAGCGCGCCGACGCCATCTTCGCGATGCGCCGCACCGCCCGCGAGTACGGCCACATCCAGGAAGTCATCATCCAGAATTTCCGCGCCAAGCCGGACACGGCGATGCGCGGCATGCCCGACGCCGAACTCCGCGAGCTGGCGGCGACCGTGGCCGTGGCCCGCGTCATCCTCGGACCACGCGCCCGCCTCCAGGCGCCACCCAACCTCATCGCCGGCGAGTACGACCTGCTGCTGCGCGCGGGCATCGACGACTGGGGCGGCGTCTCCCCGGTCACCCCGGACCACGTCAACCCGGAAAGCCCGTGGCCGCAGATCGAACTGCTCCGCCAGATGTCGGCGGCGTCCGGCTTCGCGCTGCGCGAGCGCCTCACGATCTACCCCGAGTACCTGCGCCGCGGCGCCGAGGGCTGGCTCGACCCGCGGCTCGCCGCCCACGTCGCGGCGCTCGCCGACCCGGACGGCCTCGCCCGGGAGGACGCCATGCCGTCCGGCCTGCCGTGGCAGGAGCCGGACGACGCGTTCGGAGGCGGCCGCACCGACCTCTTCGCGACGATCGACACCGAAGGCCGCACCGGCGACCGCCGCGGCGACTTCGACTCGGTCTACGGCGACTGGGACGAGGTCGCCTCGCACCTCACCCCCGCGCCGGCTTCGCGGGGTGAGCACATCGGGACCGACGTGTTGGCCGGGCTCAAGCTGGCCGCCGAGGCCCCCGCCGACCTGCTGCTTCCGGAGCACGAGGACAAGGCGATGGCCCTGTTCCAGGCCGACGGCTCCGCCCTGGACGAGCTCGCCCGCATCGCCGACGACCTGCGCAGGCAGGTCAACGGCGACGACGTCACCTACGTGGTGAACCGCAACATCAACTTCTCCAACGTCTGCTACGTCGGATGCCGCTTCTGCGCCTTCGCCCAGCGGGAACGCGACGCGGACGCGTACCGGCTCTCGGTCGAACAGGTCGCCGACCGAGCCGAGGAGGCCTGGCGCGACGGCGCCACCGAGGTCTGCATGCAGGGCGGCATCGACCCCAAAATGCCCATCACCGCGTACGCCGACCTGGTGCGCGCGGTGAAGCAGCGCGTGCCCGGCATGCACGTCCACGCCTTCTCCCCGATGGAAATCGTCACCGGAGCGGCCAAGGCGGGCGTGCCGGTGCGCGATTGGCTCACCGAGCTCCGCGACGCGGGCCTCGACACGATTCCCGGCACAGCCGCCGAGATCCTCGACGACGACGTTCGCTGGGTGCTGACCAAGGGCAAACTCCCCGCCGCCACCTGGATCGACGTGGTCACCACGGCACACCAGGTAGGAATCCGCTCCAGCTCCACAATGATGTACGGCCACGTCGACCACCCCCGCCAGTGGCTGGGCCACTTCCGGGTCCTGGCCGGGGTGCAGGACGTCACCGGCGGCTTCACCGAGTTCGTCGCCCTGCCGTTCATCCACACGAACGCGCCCATCTATCTGGCGGGCATCGCCCGGCCCGGCCCGACCCGCCGGGAGAACAGGGTCGTGCACGCCATGGCCCGGATCCTGCTGCACGGACGCATCGACAATATCCAGTGCTCCTGGGTGAAACTGGGCGACGAGGGCACGATCGCGATGCTCAACGGCGGATGCAACGACCTCGGCGGGACGCTGATGGAGGAGACCATCTCCCGGATGGCGGGCTCTGAACACGGATCGGCGCGGACGGTCGCGGAGCTGAAGGAACTGGCCGCGGCGGCCGGGCGACCCGCGGTGCAGCGCACGACCGTGTACGGCCGCCACTAGCCCGCGGGAATTCGCGGGCCGCATGCCGTGTGCAGTTCGCGTGTCGCGTGCGGTCCGCGTGTCGCGTGCGCTGTGCAGCCCGCGTGCCGTCTGCCGCTGTGTCAGCCCGTGTCTCGGGGTGCGGGCCGTGTCCGTGCAGGCCGTGTGCCCGTGCAGGCCGTGAGCCCGTGCACTGCCGTGGTAGTGGCACCCCTCTACGACCCGCGACTGGTGCACCACGCCCTACGGTCGCGGCTAGTGCGCGCCCGTCGTCTGCCGGCTGTGCGCCGGCTCACCATCACGGGCTTTGCGGCCGCCGAGCGCGGCCCTCGGCCCCCTCATCCTGGGAAGCGACTGGTCGCAAGGTTACAAATTGGGGTAATTTGGACCCGACGCGCCGACTGAGCGTTACCTCCCGGCGGCTCTGAGAGATAGGGCTGGAACGGGACCGTGAGGTGGCGACGGCGCCTCGGGGAAACGGGCCTATTTATCAGGTTCGGCTTGACGACGCACGTCTTACACGCGTGTAATTTCGGGTGGGGTTGTGGAAAGAAGCGCCGCGAATCGCTTGTTTTCCGCAAGAAACACGCCGCGTGCGTGGGGGGTCAGCGCCGACATCACTGTCGGCGCGGAAAAGGAGGCACGCCGATGGAAGCGCAGGTAGAAGGAGTAGACCTGCTCGGGGACGCGCCCGAGTGGCAGGAGCGGGCGCTGTGCTCGCAGACCGATCCAGAGGCATTCTTCCCGGAGAAAGGCGGCTCGACCCGCGAGGCGAAGCGCATCTGCGGCCGCTGCGACGTCAAGGCGGAATGCCTCGAGTATGCCCTCGGCCACGACGAGCGCTTCGGCATCTGGGGTGGACTCTCCGAGCGCGAACGCCGCAAGCTCAAGCGTCGGGTGGCGTGATCGGCGGCTCTCGTTCGGACGCCGGGGGGTCGTCCTACGAGAGTTCGTCGGGATCGACGCCGAGCAGGTTGGCGACCTGTTCGATGATCACATCGTGGACGAGGTCGGCGAGGTCTTCGCGGTCCATCGCGCGGAATTCCAGCGGCCGCCGGTAGAGCACGATCCGCGGCGGCAGCTCCTGGCGGCCGGGCCGGCCCGGAAGCAGGCGGGCCAGCGGCACCTCGCCGTCCTCGAGCACGTCGGAGTCGTAGACGTTCAGATCAGGCGGGACGTCCTCGACCGCGAACTCCACGCCGGCCAGCTCCTTGGCGTACCGACGCTCCAGGCTTTCGACCGTGTCGAGCACGAGATCGTCGAAGATCTCCGCCTTGGTCCGGGCCAGGGGCACGGTGGCCGGCACGAGCCGCCCGCGCAGCCCACGCCCGTGCCGGTCACGGCGAGCGGGACGGCCGGGCCCGGGTGTGTGCGCGGGCCGGCCGGGATCGGATCCGGCCCGGCGGCGGTCGGGACTGGTGGTCACGCGGCCAGCCTAGCCCGCGAAATGCGTCGTACGTGGTCAGGCTGTGTCGGCCGCGTTTCGTCACCGGGAATTCGCCCCATTGGGACGGCGTGTCGGAGCGTCATGTCGAAATCGTGATGCATGGTGGATCGGCGTGTCGCGGCACCATCGGCCCCGCGCGAGCGCGCTTAGAGATAACGTGCCGCCGTGAGGTCCCCACGGCGCTGCTCCCGGAACGGCTGTCCCCGACAGGCGGTCGCCACCCTGACCTACGTCTATAACGACTCGACGGCCGTGGTGGGCCCGCTGGCCGCTTTCGCCGAGCCGCACACGTACGACCTTTGTGAACCCCACGCCCGCAGCCTCACCGCACCGCGCGGCTGGGAACTGGTGCGCCACGACGGGGACTTCGCGCCCCCGCCGCCCACCACGGACGACCTCGTCGCCCTGGCAGACGCCGTCCGCGAGGCAGCCCGCCCGGCCCCACCCCCGCGCCCGGAGGAACACGACAACCTCCCCGGCCACCAGACCGGCCGCCGCGGCCACCTGCGCGTCATCCCGCCCTCGCACTGATCCCCGCGCCGCCTGCGCTGACCCCCGCGCCGCCCTCGCACTGATCCCCGCGCAACCTGCACTGACTGTGGGGCTGGCCGGGTCGCCTTCCCGCCCTCGCGCTGGCTGCCGCGCCGCCTGCACTGATCCCCGCGTCGCCCTCCCGCCGTCGCGCTGAGCCCGGCTTGCCGGCCGAGCGCGCCCGGTCAGTGGCCGCGCTGAACCCCGAGCCTGGCTTGCAGAGCCGAGCCCGGTCACCCGCCGAGCTGAACCCCGAGCCCGGCCAACCAGCCGAGCCGAGCCCGATCACCCACCGGTGCCGCGCCCCTATGGCAGGGCGATGAGCTCGTAACGCTTCTTCAACCACGGAAGCAGCGTCTCGAAGGCGTCGATGGTGTCCGGCTGCCCGTTGTCATGGGCCAGCACGATCGCTCCCTTGCCGGTGTTCCGCTGCACCTCACGGATGATCTTCTCCCGGTGCGCGCCGGAGCTGCCCGAGGTGTGCTGCCAGTCTCGAGGGTCCACCTGCCAGTAGATCGACGCCATGCCCAGGTCGGCGGCCGCCTTGACGAATCTGGGTGTGAAGTTGCCGCCCGGCGCCCGCATGTACTTGATTTCCGCGTTCGGCACGGCGGCGAGCATGGCGTTGTTGGTCTTCTCCAGGTCGGCGCGGATCTTCTCCGGCTTCTTCCAACCTAGTTGCGTGTCGTGGTGCCAGGTGTGGTTGCAGAGCGCATGTCCCTCGGCGACGATCCGCCGTACGAGGTCGGGGTGCTTGATGGCCCGCATGCCGACCAGGCAGAAGGTCGCCTTGACATCGTTTTTCTTGAGCAGGTCGAGCAGTCTCGGCGTCTGCACCGGGTCGGGGCCGTCGTCAAATGTCAACGCCACCCCTTTCTGACCCGTCTGCATGTGGCTCTTCGCCGGCCCGCCGTGGTGCACCTTGCCGAGGTCTGGCGGTGTCTTCTTGCCGCCGGCTGGCGACCCAGTGCCCGGCGCCCCACCACCCGGCGCCCCACCACCCGGCGCTCCCGGGCCCGCCGGCGACCCCGAACTCGCCGGCGACCCCGGGCCGGCCGATGCCCCCGGGCCGGAGGGGGACACGGAGGCGGGCGGCTGCGCCGCGGCGGCGGCCCCGGCGGGTTCTCGACCGGCGCCACCGGCTGCGCCGCATCCGGCCAGTCCGACCAGCACCAGGCCGATCACCAACACCTTCGGGGTTCGCATCGCCATCACTCCGTCCACTCCGGGGAACTCGCTGATGGAAAGCAACTATGCTGCGGCGGCGCAAACCGGGACCAGCCATAGCGAAGGGCTGGCACACTTCGGGGAGATTCCCGACTCTTTCGATGACTGTCCGCCGCAGGGCGACTCCAAAGAGGAACGAAAGCCTCGATCGTGGCATGGGGGGCACGTGAACGGAGCAGACCCGAGCCGCTGGTCGAGCGTCGCGGCCGGCTGGGCCGAACTGTGGGGTGGTTTCGCCGAACCCGCCTGGCGTGCGGTCCTGGATGTCGCCGGGGCCCGCTCAGGCGTTCGGGTTCTCGACGTCGGGTGCGGCAGCGGTGACTTCCTGGCCTACTGCGGTCGGCTCGGCATGGTGACCGCGGGTATCGATCCCGCGCCGGGCATGGTCGAGCTGGCCCGGCGCGGCACGACCGACGTCCGGCTGGGCGGGGCGGAGAAGCTGCCCTGGAGCGACGCCTCCTTCGACCTCACGACGTCCTTCAACGCATTGCAGTTCGCGGAGGACACCGACGACGCCCTTGCCGAGATGATCCGGGTGACGGTGCCGGGCGGGTACGTCGCCGTGGCGAACTGGGCGGAAGCCTCGCGCAACGACCTCGACGCCGTCGAGCGGGCCCTGGACGACGGGCCCCCGCGGCCCGACGGCGACCTGCGGGTGCCCGGCGGTCTGGAGGAGCTGTTGACGGACGGCGGTCTCGTCGACGTGGTGGAGGCGCTCGCCGAGGTGCCATGGCATGCGAGCGACGACAAAACGCTCCTCCGGGGCGTGCTGCTGGGCGAGCACGAGGACACCGATCGAGCCGCCGCGCTGCTGCGCGAGGACGCCGATCGAGCCGCCGCGTTGGGCGAGGACGCCGATCGAGCCGCCGCGCTGGGCGAGTACGCCGATCGAGCCGCCGCGGTGCTCGCGGCGGCTCGTCCGTACCGAAAAATCGGTGGGGGTTATCGGCTCGTCAATCACTTCCGCTATGCGGTGGGGCGGAGAGCAGCCGGCTGCGGATGAGGAACCGCACGCCCTCCGGTGCTTCCAGGCTGAATCCGCTGCCGCGTCCCGGCACCACGTCCACCGTGAGATGGGTGTGTTTCCACGTCTCGAACTGGGCCGCACTCATCCAGAACGACACCGGCTCGTCCACCCCGTCGATGCGCAACTCTTCCAGCAGGATGTCGCTGGCACCCGTACGGAACTCGCCCTCGAGGTAGCACATCGGGGCGCTTCCGTCGCAGCAGCCGCCGGACTGGTGGAACATCAGCGGCCCGTGCCGCTCCCGCAGCGACCGGATCAACGCGGCCGCCGCGGGAGTCACGTCGACGCGGGCACCCATCAGAAGAAGCCCATGGCCTTGGGGGAGTAGCTGACCAGCAGGTTCTTGGTCTGCTGGTAGTGGTCGAGCATCATCTTGTGGTTCTCCCGGCCGATGCCCGACTGCTTGTATCCGCCGAAGGCGGCGTGCGCCGGATAGAGGTGGTAGCAGTTCGTCCACACCCGACCGGCCTTGATCTCGCGCCCCGCCCGGTATGCCAGGTTGATGTCGCGGGTCCAGACGCCGGCGCCGAGGCCGTAGAGGGTGTCGTTCGCCGTCTTGATGGCGTCCTCGTAGTCGGAGAACGACGTCACCGAGACGACCGGGCCGAAGATCTCCTCCTGGAAGACGCGCATCGTGTTGGTGCCCTCGAAGATCGTCGGCTGCACGTAGTAGCCGCCCGACAACTCGCCGCCGAGGTCCGACCGGCCCCCGCCGATGAGCACCTTCGCGCCCTCCTGGCGGCCGATGTCCAGGTAGGACAGGATCTTTTCCAGCTGGTCGTTCGACGCCTGGGCGCCGATCTGGGTGTCGGTGTCGAGCGGGTTGCCCTGCCGGAGGTTCTCGACGCGCTTGACGCCGGCGGCCAGGAAGTCCGAGTAGTGGCCCCGCTGGATCAGTGCCCGGGACGGGCAGGTGCAGACCTCGCCCTGGTTCAGCGCGAACATCGCGAAGCCCTCGAGCGCCTTGTCCATGAAGTCGTCGTCGGCGCGGCTCACGTCGTCGAAGAAGATGTTGGGGCTCTTGCCGCCGAGCTCCAGCGTCACCGGGATGATGTTCTCGGAGGCGTACTGCATGATCAGACGCCCGGTGGTGGTCTCGCCGGTGAACGCCACTTTGGCGACCCGGGGCGACGACGCCAGGGGCTTGCCCGCCTCCACCCCGAAGCCGTTGACGATGTTGACCACGCCCGGCGGCAGCAGGTCGGCGATCAGCGACATCAGGTAGTGGATCGAGGCCGGAGTCTGCTCGGCGGGCTTGAGCACGACGGCGTTTCCGGCGGCGAGCGCGGGCGCGAGCTTCCAGACGGCCATCAGGATCGGGAAATTCCACGGGATGATCTGCGCGACCACCCCGAGCGGCTCGTGGAAGTGGTAGGCGACGGTGTCGTCGTCGATCTCGCCCAGGGTGCCTTCCTGCGCCCGCAGCGCCCCCGCGAAGTAGCGGAAGTGATCGATCGCCAGCGGGATGTCGGCGGCCATGGTCTCGCGGACCGGCTTGCCGTTCTCCCAGGTCTCGGCGACCGCGAGCTGTTCCAGGTTCGCCTCCATCCGGTCGGCGATCTTGTTGAGGACGGTGGCGCGCTCGGCGGCCGACGTCCGGCCCCAGGCACCGGCCGCGCCATGGGCGGCGTCGAGCGCCCGTTCGACGTCGTCGGCGGTGCCGCGGGCGATCTCACAGAAGGTCTGCCCCGTCACCGGGGAGGGGTTCGGGAAATACTGGCCCTTGACGGGCGGCACATACTCGCCGCCGATCCAGTGGTCATACCGGGACTCGTAGGCGACGATCGCGCCGTCGGAACCGGGCGGGGAGTAGACAGTCATGGCGCACGACCTCCGTATCCGTGGGGACATGGCGGACGCTAATGAGCGGGACGTTGCACAGACGTTGCAAGCAGACGGGGCTTGCGCAGGCCGTATTCCTCGCTGAGGACCGCCACCCGGTTCTCGGCGAGCACGCGGGCGAGGGAGCGCGGTGGCAGGGTCGCGGCGTAGACCTCCCAGATCTCCAGGTCCTCGGCTCCCCAGGCGGTGTCGAGCCAGGCCTGGATCAGCCGCGCGTCGCCGGCGGCGAGGATCGCCGTGCGCAGGCGGGAGTCGATGAGGCGGCGGAGCCGAACCACGCCCGGCGCGTCCGAGGAGGGCAGCAGCGGTCCCGCATACGTCGCCAGCGCCTCCCTCAGACACCCACGATCCAGCAACCGGGTCACATCGAGAAAGTCCGCCGACGTCTCGCCGCGCAACCGGTAGGGACGCGAGTCCAGCACCTGCGGCCCCAGGATCCGGCGCAACCGCGACAGCTCCGCGCGTACCGTGACGGGATTGAGGTCGTCGCTGTAAAGATCGAAACCCAATTGCTCTCCGGTACGGCCCTCGGGGTGGACCAGAAGCAAACAGACGAGCTCAGAATGCCGGCGGCCGAGCCGCAGCTTGCGCCCACCGGCCGCCACCACGGCGTCTTCGCGCCCCAACACCGACACCGTGGTCGTCGCCGGCGCGGCGGCCGCCGACAGGGCACCCAGGCAGGCCTCGGCGGCGAGCGCGGTGGCCCGCACGAGCGCGAGGCTGTGCGGGTTGGCGAGGTGATCACCGCCGGTAACGTCGATGGCGCCGACCAGCCTGCCGGTCACCGGGTCGTGGATCGGCGCCGCCGCGCAGGTCCAGCGCTGCACCCCGCGGCTGAAGTGCTCGGTGGCGAAGATCTGAAGCGGATGGTCGACGGCGAGCGCGGTGCCCGGGGCATTCGTCCCGGCATGCGCCTCGTCCCAGCGGGCACCGGGCACGAAGTTCATCGACGCGGCCCCGCGCAGCACGGCGCCATGCCCCTCGACATAGAGCAGTCGGCCGTGCGCGTCACAGACCGCCATCAGGTGCTCTCCGTCGTCGGTGAGGCAGCCGAGCAGATCCCGGAAGAGCGGCAGCACCCGGGTCAGCGGATGGGCGGCCCGGTAAGCCTCCAACTCCCCGTCGCTCAGCTCGATGGGCGCGGTGGCGTCCGGGCTGAGCGCGGCGCCCGCCGAACGCCGCCACGAGTCGGCGACCACGGGACGCACCCGGCCGGCGGGCCCTTCCGAGAGCACGGACCGTCCGGTGATGAAACGCTCATGGGCGCGGCCGATCTCGGTGATCCGGGCGACCGGATCCGTGCCGAGGTCGAGGGCCAGCCAGGGATTGGACATTGACGCACCTCCAAGACCTCACCATCGTGGCCCTGGGCGTACCCGGAGGACAACCGGCAAAGATGTGCCTGTGGATAACCTCGGGGACGCTGTCCACAGGCCCGGCCGCGGGGACTTCGGCGGGCATAGGCTGACGGCGTGAACGCGACAGCTTTCTATGTGGCAGGCGCTCCGGCGCACGGCACCGGCGAGGTGACGGTGAGCCACCCGTGGGATGGCCGCACGGTCGGGCGCACCACCTGGGCCGACGACGACCAGGTCGAAGCCGCGGTCGCGGCGGCGGCCGGGGTCGCCGACGAGGCCGCGGGCCTGCCCGCCCACGTGCGCGCCGCCGCCCTCGACCACGTGTCGCGCCGGCTCGCCGAGCGCCGACAGGAGATCGCCGAGCTGATCACCGCGGAGAACGGCAAGCCGGTCAAGTGGGCACTGGTGGAGGCCGACCGGGCGGTCTCCGTGTTCCGCTGGGCCGCCGAGGAGGCCCGCCGGTTCGCCGGTGGCCTGCAACGCCTCGACACCGACCCCGGCGGCGTCGGCCGCATGGCGGTGGTCAAGCGAGTCCCACGCGGTCCGGTGCTCGGCATCTCGCCGTTCAACTTTCCGCTCAACCTGGTCGCCCACAAGATCGCCCCGGCGCTCGCGGTCGGCGCGCCGATCGTGCTCAAGCCCGCCCCGGCCACCCCGCTGACCGCCCTGCTGCTCGGCTCGATCCTCGCGGAGACCGACCTGCCTACCGGCATGTTCTCCGTGCTGCCGCTGCCCAACGACCGCGCCTCCGGCCTGGTCGCCGACCCCCGGCTGCCGATCGTGTCGTTCACCGGCTCGGGCCCGGTCGGCGCGCGGATCCGTCGCGCCGCCCCGGAGAAGCACGTCACCCTCGAGCTCGGCGGCAACGCGGCGGTGCTGGTCTGCGGCGACTACGGCGACGATGACGACCTCGACCGGGCCGCCGGGCGCATCGCCACCTTCGGCACCTATCAGGCCGGCCAGAGCTGCATCGCGGTCCAGCGCGTGTATGTGCACCAGGGCCTGGACCTGCTGCCCCGGCTCACGAGGGCGATGGAGGCGCTGCGCACCGGCGACCCGGCCGACCCGTCGGTCGAGGTGGGACCGATGATCAGCGAGGATGCGGCCCGCCGCGTCGAGTCATGGGTCGACGAGGCGGTGGCGGCCGGCGCCACGCTGGTCACCGGCGGCAAGCGCGACGGCACCACCTACCCGCCGACAATCCTGACCGATGTTCCGGCCGACGCCAAGGTCGTCGCCGAAGAGGTCTTCGGCCCGGTCGTGGTGGTCTCGGAGGTCCCGTCCGACGAGGCCGGCTTCGCCGCCATCAACGACTCCGCATACGGACTGCAAGCCGGCGTCTTCACCCACGACATCCAGACGGCCTTCGCCGCACACCGCCACCTCAAGGTCGGCGGCGTGATCGTGGGCGACGTGCCGTCCTACCGTGCGGACCAGATGCCATACGGAGGCGTGAAGCACAGCGGCGTGGGCCGCGAGGGCATCGCGAGCGCCATGGAGGACTACACCGAGCCCCGCGTCATGGTGCTCACCGGGATCGAGCTTTGAGCGCCTCACCCGCCGCCCGGCCGTTGGGCGCGTCGCGTTCGAGCGCCGGGTCTGCCGCCGGGCCGTTGGGCGCGTCGCGTTCGAGCGCTCCGCCCGCCGGGTCGCTGGGCGCTTGGCCGCGAACGGAGCAGGAAGCCCTGGCTGTCCAGGACGCTCTGCGTTCGCAGTTGGTCATCGGTGGCGGTCCGGTCCGGCCGGCGACCGTCGCCGGGCTTGACGTGGCCTATCACGAGGACGGGGAGCGGCTCGCCGCCGCCGTGGTCGTGCTCGACACCGCCGACCTGAGCGTTCGCGACACGGCGGTGGTCCGCGGCGGGGCGGCATTCCCATATGTGCCAGGCCTGTTCGCCTTCCGCGAGATCCCGGCGCTGCTCGAGGCGCTCGGGAAGCTGACGGTGCGGCCGGAGGTGCTGGTCTGTGACGGGCACGGGCTGGCGCACCCGCGGCGCTTCGGCCTGGCCTGCCACCTGGGGGTGCTGACCGGACTGCCGTCGTTCGGGGTGGGGAAGACGCCGCTGATCGGGTCGTGGGATCAGCCGGGCGAGGAGCGCGGCGCGCGCGCCGACCTCGTCGACGACGGGGAGACGGTCGGGGCGGTGCTGCGGACGCGCGCAGGTGTGAAACCGGTCTTCGTCTCTGTCGGACATCGGATGGATCTCGACGGCGCGTGCGACCTGACGCTGCGCCTCGCCTCCCGCTTCCGGCTGCCCGAAACCACCCGGCTCGCTGACCGCGCCTGCCGCGACGGCCTCCGGTGATCTCACCAGACGGTGACGCCCGGGCGAATGCGGCCTGGCCGGGACCCACGCTCCGTTACTCTCGGCGGGACGGAACTCGGCCGAGGGGTGTGTGTTGACTGACCTGTCCCAGCTCGTGAAGGCGTACGACGTGCGTGGCGTCGTGCCCGACCAGCTCAACGAGACCGTGGCCCGGGCGTTGGGCACGGCCTTCGTGGAGATGCTGCGGGAGTCCGGCGATGACGCTGACAAGATCGTCATCGCGCACGACATGCGCGAGACCGGGCCGGCCCTGGCGGCCGCGTTCGCCATGGGCGCGAATTCCGCCGGGTCTGCTGTCGTCCACATCGGCCTCGCCTCCACCGACCAGCTCTACTACGCCTCCGGGTCGCTCGGCCTGCCTGGCGCCATGTTCACCGCCAGCCACAACCCGGCGCAGTACAACGGCATCAAACTGTGCCGTCCGGGCGCCAAGCCGGTCGGACAGGACAGTGGCCTGGCCATCGTCCGGATGCGCGCCGAGGAACTGCTCGGCGACCTCGACGCGGTCGCCGGGATGCCGTCGCGGGTCGAGCACGTGGGCCTGCTCGAGGGCTACGCGAAGCACCTGCGCTCGCTGGTCGATCTGAGCCAGGTCCGCCCGCTGAAGGTGGTCGTGGACGCGGGCAACGGCATGGGCGGCTTGACGGTCCCGGCGGTGCTGGGCGACCAGCTGCTCCCGGCGCTGCCGCTGGAGATCGTGTCGATGTACTTCGAGCTGGACGGCTCGTTCCCCAACCACGAGGCCAACCCGCTGGACCCGGCCAATCTCGTCGACCTGCAGGCCGCGGTCCGCGAGCACGGCGCCGACATCGGGCTGGCGTTCGACGGTGACGCCGACCGCTGCTTCGTCGTGGACGAGCACGGCGACCCGGTCTCGCCCTCCGCGATCACCGCCCTGGTGGCGCGCCGTGAACTGAAGCGGTTCCCGGGCGCCACGGTGATCCACAACCTGATCACCTCGGCGGCGGTGCCCGAGATCATCACCGAGTGCGGCGGCAAGCCGGTTCGCAGTCGGGTCGGCCACTCGTTCATCAAGGCCGAGATGGCCCGCACCGACGCGGTATTCGGCGGCGAACACTCCGCGCACTACTACTTCCGCGAGTTCTGGTTCGCCGACACCGGCATGCTCGCCGCGATGCACGTGCTGGCCGCTCTGGGCGGCCAGCAGGAGCCGCTGTCACAGTTCGCGGCCGAATACGAGCGCTACTCCGCCTCCGGTGAGATCAACTCCACCGTGGCGGACGCCACAGCCAAGATCGCCGAGGTGCGCGCGGCCTTCCCGGACGCCACCTTCGACGACCTCGATGGCATGACCGTGCAGCTAGGCGACGGTGCCTGGTTCAACCTGCGAGCCTCCAACACCGAGCCGCTCCTGCGCCTCAACGTCGAAGCGCCGAAGCCGGACCGGATGGCCGTCCTCCGCGACGAAGTGCTCGCCATCGTCCGCGGCTAGTATCACCGGGTCCGCGAAAACACCCGCACCCCGCAAGGAGCCGTTCGGTGGCCCTCGATCCGCACCTGCTGGACATCCTGGCCTGCCCGGACACGCACCACGCGCCGCTGACCCACGACGCGGCCGCGCAGACGCTGACCTGCACCGAATGCGGCCGCGTCTTCGAGGTGCGCGACGACATCCCGGTGCTCCTGCTGGACGAGGCCCGCCCCGGCTCCAAACCCACCGCCGGGGCGGATCCCGCCTCAGCCTGAGGCGCTGCCGTCGGGTCAGCTTGCGGGTCCGCCTGCCTCAGCCTGAGGCGCTGCCGTCGGGTCAGCTCGCGGGTCCGCCTGCCTCAGCCTGAGGCGCTGCCGCCGGGCCAGCTCGCGGGTCGGTCATTCCTCCGCCTGAGCCGCTTGCGATCGGGCCTGCTTGATGGTCGGCTGCCTTCGGCCGGATCCGCTGCTGGCCGCGCCTGCTGCCGCGGTAGGGGCCTGCGGCTCGGCGTGACGGCGAGTCCGGCTGCTGGAGGTGGGGCTTGGCTGTTGGCCGGGCCTGATCGCGGAGCGGCCTGCTGCCGGCTGTCTCAGCTACCAGCCAGTCCTGCTGCTGGGTCGGCCTGCTGCTGGGTGGGTCTGTTTCGGGAGGGACCGTTTCGGCCTGACCCGTACTGGGCAGGGTCGTTTCGGTCGGTGCCGCTAGTGGGCGGGTCGTTTCCCGGCGTGACCGGCATGGGTATGGGGCTACAGCGCCTGTGCGGTGGCCGAGGCCGTCCACGGTTAGGATCACCTGGTCCGAAATGAAAGCCCGTGTACGAGAAGGAGCCGCTCGGTGGCCCTCGATCCGCAGTCGCCGGACCTGCCGGCCAGTCCGGACCTCCGGCATCCGTCGCTCGGTCACGCCTCCGCGCTCACGCCGGCCGGTATGGCCGCGCCGGCGTCGGCTCGCATGACCGTGTTGCCGGGCGCCGCCGAGCAGGGTGGAGAGGTGGCCTGATGGCAAGCCCCGAAGACGGCACAGCCGGACTGACCGGGCGTCGCGTCGCCGACGACTCGCTGCTCGAGGACGAGAAGGCGATGCTCGGCAACGATCCGGGCGGGATGTTGCGCGCCACGGCCTCCGCGGGGGCTCAGGTTCGGGAGTCGGCGGCGTTGAGTGCCGAGGCCAATCTGAGCGTGCTCGCCGACGAGGGGCGGCCGCGCGCGGTTGTCGTCGCAGGCATCGGCACGGCCGGGCTGACCGGCAACATTCTGGCCACGGTCGCGGGTCATCGCTGCCCCGTACCGGTCATCGGACACCGCAGCGCGGGCGTGCCCGGCTGGGTGGGCGCGGCCGACGTGGTCATCGCCGTTTCCGCCTCCGGCCGTAGCCCCGAGGCGCTGGCGGCGGCCGATGCCGCTGCCCGCCGGGGCGCCCGGCTCGTCGCGATCGGCAATCCCGACTCGGAGTTGCAGGCGATCGCCGAGCGGGCCCGGGCTCCGTTTATTCCGGTGCCGCGGCGCGCGCCCGCCCGGGCCAGCCTGTGGGGCCTGGCCGTGCCGGTGCTGCTCGCCGCCCGCAGCCTTGGCCTGGTCAAGGTCAACGAGGCCGATCTCGCCGAGACCGCGGCCCGCCTCGACGCCGACGCCGAGCGCTGCCGTCCGGGCGCCGAATCGTTCGTCAACCCGGCCAAGTCGCTCGCCCTCGACCTTGCCGGCTCGGTGCCGATCGTGTGGGGCTCGTCCCCGCTCGCCACGGTCGCCGCCCGGCGCTTCGCCGACACGCTCGCGGCGAACGCCCGCTACCCGGTGATGGCCGGCGCGCTGGGCGAGGCCGGACGGGGGCGCGTCGGCCTGCTCGACGGCCCGTTCGGCGGGCTGGCGGAGTCGTCGCGCGACATTTTCGCCGACCTCGACGACGACGACAACAACGAGAGCACCCGGCTGCGTCTGGTCGTCATGCGCGACGGCGGCCTCAACCCGCAGGACGAGGCGGACGAGCCGGTCGCCGTCGAGGAGCGTCGGGCGGACGCCGTCCAGGTCCTCGCCGAGCGCCGCGGCGTGCGCTGCGACGTAGTGACCGCCGAGGGCGGTTCCGCGCTGGAGCGGCTCGCCTCGCTGGTGGCGGTGCCGGACTTCGCGTCGATCTATCTGGCGCTTGCCCACGGCCTGGACCCGATGGCGGTTCCGGCGATCAACGAGATGAAGGAACTGAGCAACCCCATGCCGGAAGGAATGCAGTGAGCGCCGAAGGCGGAACCAAGGCGATCGTCGCGGCACTGCTCGCGAACCTCGGTATCGCTGTGACCAAGTTCGTCGCGTTCATCCTGACGGGCTCGTCCTCGATGCTCGCCGAGTCGATCCACTCGGTCGCCGACTCCGGCAACCAGGGGCTGCTGCTGTTGGGCGGTAAACGCTCACGGCGCAAAGCCACCCCCCAACACCCTTTCGGGTACGGGCGGGACCGCTACATCTACGCCTTCATCGTCTCGATCGTGCTGTTCAGCATCGGCGGCCTGTTCGCTCTCTACGAGGGCTACCACAAGTGGAGCCACCCGGAGCCCATCATCAAGTACCAGTGGGTGCCGGTCGCGGTCCTGGTCATCGCGATCGTGCTGGAGAGCTTCTCGTTCCGCACCGCCATCGTCGAGTCCAACCGGGTGCGCGGCAACACGCCCTGGATCACGTTCATCCGCCGCGCCAAGGCCCCCGAGCTCCCCGTGGTGTTGCTGGAGGACCTGGGCGCGCTGGTCGGACTGGTCCTGGCGCTGATCGGTGTCGGCATGACCCTGATCACCGGCCTCGGACGCTGGGACGCCGCCGGCACCTTCGCGATCGGCATTCTTCTCGTGGCCATCGCGATCATCCTGGCGATCGAGACCAAGAGCCTGCTGCTGGGCGAGGGCGCGACCCCCGAGGACGTCCGGGCCATCGAGCAGGCGCTGCTGGCGGGCAGCGGGGTCGAGCGCATCATCCATATGAAGACGCTCTACCTGGGACCCGAGGAGTTGCTCGTGGCGGCGAAGATCGCCGTGCCGAGGTCGGAGCATGCCGCGGAGGTGGCGGCGCACATCGACCAGGCGGAGACCCGCATCCGCCAGGCCCTGCCGATCGCCCGGGTGATCTACCTGGAGCCGGACATCTACCGCCCGAACGCGGCGGCATCCTCCACGGACGCCACCGCCGAACGAGCGCCGGCGTAACGCATCACCGGTCGCTGCCCTGAAAGCGGCGCTGGCGGAAGGACGCGGCCGGTGACTGCCCGTGGGTGGTGCTGGCGGAAGGACGCGGCCGGTGACTGCCCGTGGGTGGTGCTGGCGGAAGGACGCGGCCGGTGACTGCCCGTGGGTGGTGCTGGTGCAAGGACGCGCCGGTGGCTGCCGTGGGTGGTGCGCCGCAAGGACGTGGCCAGTAACTGCCCGTGGGGGTGGTGCTGGTGCAAGGACGTGCCGGTGGCCGCCGTGGAGGCGGCGACGGTGAACGACAATCGCCGGCTGCGGCTGCGGCTGCGCGGCGGCGGTATCGGGGTAACGACGATGTCGCGGGACGCGGCCGGGGAGCTGGCGTCGGGTGACTACTCATCATCGGGGGTTGACTGTGGCTGCTGTACTTCCGCTGACCGGGGTTATCCGGCCCTACGCCTGGGGCTCGCAGACGTCGATCGCCGAGCTGCAGGGTCGGCCGGTGCCCAGCCCCACCCCGGAGGCCGAGCTGTGGCTCGGCGCTCACCCCGGTGACCCGTCGACGGTCATCGGGGCCGACGGGCCGGTCAGCCTCGCGGCGCTCATCGCCAGCGACCCGAAGGGCCAGTTGGGTGCCGAGGTCGCCGGCGAGTTCGGGGTACGGCTGCCGTACCTGATGAAGGTGCTCGCCGCGGGCAGCCCGCTGTCGTTGCAGGCGCACCCGGACGCCGACTATGCCCGTCGGGCGTTCGCCGCGCAGGAGGCCGACCCGGATGCGCCGAAGAACTACACCGACGCCCACCACAAGCCCGAGATGCTGGTGGCCCTGACGCCGTTCGAGGCGCTGTGCGGCTTCCGTGACCCCGGCGAGTCGGCGGCCGCACTCGAAGCGCTGGGCATCGACCGGCTGGTGCCGGTGCTGGAGGCGCTGCGCAAGGGTGCGCCCGGCCTCGCAGACGCGGTCCGTACCCTGCTGACCTGGCCGGCCGACGACCGCGCGGCGCTGATCGACGAGGCGGTCGCCGCCGGGACGTCGGCGCTGGCCACCAGGCTCGCGAGCCACTACCCGGGGGATCCGGGCGTGCTGGTCGCGCTGCTGCTGCACCACGTGAGGTTGGAGCCCGGCGAGGCCATCTGGATGCCGGCGGGCAACCTGCACGCCTACGTCGAGGGAACCGGCATCGAGCTCATGGCGGCCAGCGACAACGTTCTGCGCGGGGGCCTGACGCCGAAGCGGGTGGACGTCGACGAGTTGCTGCGGGTGCTGCGCTTCGAGGTGCTGCACGACCCGATCCTGCCGGCGACCGAACTGGTGCCCGGCGTGGTGACCTGGAAGGTGCCGGTCCGCGAATTCGCCCTCTACCGGATCGACCTGGGCCCGGTCACGCCGCCGGTGCGCCTGCCGGGGGAGGGGCCCCGCATCGTCCTGGGCACCCGAGGCGACGTGTACGTGGCCGAGGCGGTCGACGGCACGCCGGTCGAGATCACCGCGGGAACGGCGGCGTACGTCCCGGCGGACACCGGCCCGGCGACGCTCGCCGGTGTAGGGCAGGCCTTCGTGGCCGCCGTCGCTTCCTGATTAGCGCTCTCGGCTGACGTCTCGGTGGTATGTCAGCTCACTCACTGAAAGACAAAACGGGAAATTTCAGGATTTGCTTGACACGGGTGTGTGCGGAGTGTGAATCTATAACCACGCAGCGTCATTGGTGATCGGGGGGTCCCACGACGCGCGCGGTACCAAACCGGGGGGATGAACGGGGCGGCAGGTCTTTGACCTGTCGCCCCGTTCGCTGTGCCGCGAAGTCTCGCAGAGGATCCACCCCGGGCTGCCAAGTCACGTGTTGCCATGCCGGTTGGCGTTGGGGTCGCAGGTTCCGTTGCGGGCCGTGAAAGCAGCGTGTTGCCGCGCCGGCTGGCGTAGGGGTCGAAGGATCCGTCCGGGACCGTGAAAGCCGCGTTTTCGCCACGCCGGTCGGGGGAGGTGACGTCGGGCGTCGGCTTGGGGTAGCGGGTCGCCGGGGTGGCCGTGGGTCACTGTCCCGCCGTCGCAGGGTCGGCGTGGGTCACTGTCGTGGGTGGTTGCGGCGGCGGCGCACCGGGTTGGCCGTGGACCACTGTCATGGGGTGGTGCGGTTGGGGAGTTTGTGCCCGTACCTGGAAAGGTCTGGTTTGTATTAGCGCAACCACCCACCACCCGGACAAATGCCGCGCGTAAAGTGGAACGCTGCGAAGCCACCTTCAGCATCAGGAGCATGATGACCAGCACGCGCCCCACGTCCGTGGCCGAGGGCGACTACAAGGTCGCCGATCTGTCGCTTGCCGCGTTCGGCCGCAAGGAGATCGAGCTCGCCGAGCATGAGATGCCCGGCTTGATGTCGCTGCGCAAGGAATACGGCCCGAGTCAGCCGCTGCGCGGCGCGCGGGTGACCGGTTCGCTGCACATGACCATCCAGACCGCTGTCCTCATCGAGACGCTCACCGCGTTGGGTGCCGAGGTGCGCTGGGCGTCATGCAACATCTTCTCGACGCAGGACCATGCCGCCGCCGCGATCGTCGTCGGGCCGAACGGCACGCCGGAGAGTCCGGGCGGGGTGCCCGTCTATGCCTGGAAGGGCGAGACGCTGGAGGAATACTGGTGGTGCACCGAACAGGTGCTGCTGTGGCCCGACGGCGAGGGTCCCAACATGATTCTCGACGACGGCGGTGACGCCACGCTGCTGGTGCACAAGGGTGCCGAGTTCGAGAAGCTGGGTGCCGTTCCGTCCGCCGGCAAGGCCGATTCCGAGGAGTACGCGGTCATTCTCGGCGTCCTGGCCCGGTCGCTCAAGGAGGACGACCGCCGCTGGACGCGCGTCGCGGCCGGCATCAAGGGTGTCACCGAGGAGACCACGACGGGCGTGCACCGGCTCTACGAGATGCAGCAGAACGGCACGCTGCTCTTCCCGGCGATCAACGTCAACGACTCGGTGACCAAGAGCAAGTTCGACAACAAGTACGGCTGTCGCCACTCCCTGATCGACGGGATCAACCGGGCCACCGACGTGCTCATCGGCGGCAAGGTGGCGGTCGTCTTCGGGTACGGCGACGTCGGCAAGGGCTGCGCCGAGTCGCTGCGTGGCCAGGGCGCCCGGGTGATCGTGACCGAGGTCGACCCGATCTGCGCGTTGCAGGCCGCGATGGACGGATATCAGGTCGCCACGATGGACGACGTCGTCGAGACGGCCGACATTTTCATCACCGCGACCGGCTGCTTCGACGTGATCACCAGCGATCACATGGCGCGGATGAAGCACCAGGCGATCGTGGGCAACATCGGCCACTTCGACAACGAGATCGACATGGCGGGCCTGGCGAAGCGCAAGGATGTCACGCGGGTCAATGTCAAGCCGCAGGTCGACGAGTGGCGGTTCGCCGACGGTCACTCGGTGATCGTGCTCTCCGAGGGCCGACTGTTGAACCTGGGCAACGCCACCGGCCATCCGTCGTTCGTGATGAGCAACAGCTTCTCCAACCAGACGATCGCGCAGATCGAGCTGTTCACCCGCACCGAGGACTATCCGATCGGCGTGTACGTGTTGCCGAAGCACCTGGACGAGAAGGTCGCCCGCCTGCATCTGACCGCGCTCGGGGTCAAGCTCACCGAGCTGTCGAAGGAGCAGGCCTCCTATTTGGGCGTCGCGGTCGAGGGCCCGTACAAGCCCGATCACTACCGGTACTGATCCTCAGAAGACGAAAGGCGAACCGGTGGTTGCCGCCGCCGGTTCGCCTTCCTTGTCCGCGCGCCGCCCCCGCAGGCGATGCGCAGGGCACGGAGCCTCCCGCCCGGCGGCCCGCACCCAAGTTCGTACCTCTTCTCCCATTAGCACATGCCATCGGCCGATCTGCAAGTGCATAAAGTGCCATGCACGTTGCTCAGAGTTACCGGTACGGTGGGCGCGTGGCAAGACCGACATCGATGGCCGCCCGCCGCGAGCTCGGCGATGAGCTTCGCCGGCTGCGCGGTGAGCGCCGAGGTGCCGAGGTGGCGGCCGCGTTGGGCTGGTCCGAGTCCAAATTGAGCCGCATCGAGACGGCTCGCACCGGGATCAGCGACCCCGACCTGGAACGGTTGCTGCGGGTGCTCGGGGCGGCGGGCGAGCAGCGGTTGCGGCTGCGGGAGCTGGCCGGCCGGGGACGGGCCCGGGTCTGGTGGGCGCCGTACCGGTCGTCGGTCGCGGACCGCTACGACGAGTACGTCGCCTTCGAGGCCGAGGCCGCCGCGATCTGCGAGTGGGAGGCCCAGGTGGTGCCGGGCCTGCTCCAGACCGATGAGTACGCGTACGCGGTCATCGAGGTCGGCGCCGACGTTCAGGATCCGGAGACGGTGCGGCGGCGCACCGCCCTGCGGATGGCCCGTCAGACCGTGCTGACCCGCGAGCCCCCGCCCCGGCTCTGCGTCGTGCTCGACGAGTCGGCGCTGCGCCGCGAGGTCGGCGGCCGGGCCGTGCTGCGCCGTCAGCTCAAGCGGCTGTACGAAGAGAGTCACCGCCCCGGCATCGAGTTGCGGGTGCTGCCGTTTTCCGCCGGCGCCCACGCCGCCCTGGGCGAGGCGTTCATCATCTTCGAGTTCGCGGATGCCCGCACTCCCGTCGTGCACTGCGAGGACCTGGTCGGCGGTCAGCTGCGGACGAAGGAAGCCGACGTGCAGGTCTATCGGGACGCCTTCGACGACCTGCGCGGACGGGCGTTGCCGCTTGAAGCATCGCGGGAGCTCATCGCTCGAACAGGCGACGAACTCGGCTGATTTGTTTTGATCATCGTTGAAACGGATGAGTTTTCATTCGTGAAAGGGCATGACATTGCAGCAGCGCACCCTGACCTGGCACAAGAGCAGCCGCAGCGCCGCCGCGGGGCACTGTGTGGAGGTCGCCGCGGTGGCCTCGGCCATCTTCGTCCGGGACTCCAAGGACGTCGCCGGCCCGGTCCTGGAATTCGGCGCGGAGGGCTGGACGCAGTTCATCGCCGGCGTTCGTGACGGGGAGTTCGACCGCTGACAACCCACTGTGGCGGGTGGGTCTTCGGGCCGCCCGCCACGACACTTTTGTGATCGGTACGACTCCAGCGTGACTTGACGAATTCCCCTCCACCGTGGCTAAGGTGTGCCGAACCTAACTTAGGGATGCCTTAGCAAACGGAGTGCCATGCTCGCCACCTACCTCATCGGCCTGCGCGAGGGGTTGGAAGCCACGTTGGTGGTGAGCATCCTCGTCGCCTTCCTGGTGAAGTCCGGCCGCAAGGACCGTCTCACGCAGGTCTGGGCAGGCGTCGGACTCGCCGTCGCCCTCTCGGTCTTCTTCGGCTGGCTGCTCAGCTACACGTCGACCACGCTGCTGCAGAAGTACGAGCACCGGGAGCTCTTCGAGGCGGTCACCTCGGTCCTGGCCGTCGGGTTCGTCACCTGGATGATCTTCTGGATGCGTCAGGCAGCCCGATCCATCGCCGGCGACCTGCGCGGCAAGCTCCAGGACGCGCTAGCGGTCGGGTCGGTCGCGGTCGCCGTGATGGCCTTCCTCGCCGTGGTCCGCGAGGGCCTCGAGACCTCGCTGATCTTCTATTCCGCCGTGCAGGGCGCGTCGGCCGGCTCCGGGCCGTTGATAAGCCTGCTCGCCGGGATCGTCTCGGCCGTCGTCATCGGCTGGCTGATGTACGCGACCGCCGTGCGGATCAACCTCTCGCTCTTCTTCACCTGGACCGGCGGCCTGCTCATCCTGGTCGCCGCGGGAATCCTCAAGTACGGCGTGCACGACTTCCAGGAAGCGAACGTCCTACCCGGGCTCAATTCCCTCGCGTACGACATCAGCGGCGTGCTCGACCCGAGCGCCTGGTACACCGCCCTGCTCGCCGGCATGTTCAACATCACCCCCACGGCGTCCGTGCTGGAGACCGTCGCCTGGGCCGCGTACGGGATTCCCGTACTCGCGATCTTCCTCTGGCCCGCGCGCGGGAAGGCGCCCGCACCCACTACCGAAACCCCCACCCCGGCGTCCGCGCCTCAGCCGTAGGAGAACCGTTCCATGCGTACCACCCCCTTGCTCGCGCTGGCCGCCGTCGGACTGCTGGGCGGCAGCCTGGCCGCCTGCGACTCCGCCACCAAGGAGTCCGGCACCGGCTCCGCCGCTGCCGCCGGCGGTCCGATCGCCGTCAAGGCCTCCGACACGGCCTGCGAGGTCGCCCGGAGCACCACCGCGGCGGGTACGAGCGTCTTCTCCGTCACCAACGGCGGCAACAAGGTCACCGAGTTCTACGTGTACGCCCCCGGCGACCGGGTCATGGGCGAGATCGAGAACATCGCGCCCGGCCTCTCCCGGGAGCTGCACGTCGAGCTGGCGGCCGGGTCGTACGAGACCGCCTGCAAGCCCGGCATGATCGGCAAGGGCATCCGGGCGGCGTTCACCGTCTCCGGCTCGGCCTCCCCGCTGACCGCCGACGCCAAGCTCGCCGAGGCGACCGCCAGCTACTCGCGCTATGTGAAGAGCCAGACCGCCGCGCTGCTGCCCAAGACCGAGGAGTTCGTGGCGGCGGTCAAGGCCGGCGATGTCGCGAAGGCCAAGGCGCTGTTCCCCGTGACCCGGACGTACTGGGAGCGCATCGAGCCGGTCGCGGAGATCTTCGGCGACCTCGACCCGAAGATCGACGGGCGCGAGGAGGTCATCGAGGAGGGCATGGCGTTCACCGGCTTCCACCGCCTCGAGAAGGACCTGTGGGCGGCGAAGCCCGACATCTCCAAGGACGGCCCGATCGCCGACCAGCTGCTGGCCGACGTGAAGGAGATCGTCGCCAAGGCCAACGCCGAGAAGCTGTCGCCGCTGAACCTCGCCAACGGCGCCAAGGAACTGCTCGACGAGGTCGCCTCCGGCAAGATCACCGGTGAGGAGGACCGCTACTCGCACACCGACCTGTGGGACTTCAACGCCAACGTCGAGGGCTCCAAGGCCGCGATCGCGTCGCTGCGCCCGGTGCTCGAGGAGCGGGACCCGGCCCTGGTCAAGACGCTCGACGCCGAGTTCGCCAACGTCGACGCCGCGCTGGGCGCGCACCGCGCCGGCGACGGCTGGAAGCTGCACAACCAGCTGACCAAGGCCGACCTCAAGGCTCTCTCCGACGCGATCAACGCGCTGGCGGAGCCGGTTTCCAAGGTCGCCGCGGTCGTCTCGAAGAAGTAGGGACCCCTCATGGGAGAAAGCACAGTGTCCCGCCGGCGAGCCATCGCGCTCGCCGGCGTCGGCGTCGCCGGCATCGCTGGTGCCGCCGCAGTTGGCGGCGCTCTTGCCCGCGGCGCTACGCAGGAGGACGTGAGCACTGGCGCCGAGGGCGCCATCGCGTTCACTGGCGCGCACCAGGCCGGCATCGTCACGCCCGCCCAGGACCGCCTGCACTTCGTCGCGTTCGACGTGATCACCAAGGATCGCGAGCGCCTCGTCCGCATGCTGAAGGACTGGACGGCGGCCGCCGCGCGGATGACGGCCGGCCGCGACGCCGGCGAGATCGGGGCCGTGAACGGCATGCCGGAGGCGCCGCCGGACGACACCGGCGAGGCACTCGGCCTGCCGGCGTCCGGCCTCACCCTGACCGTCGGCTTCGGCCCGACGCTGTTTCGCGACGCCCAGGGCAAGGACCGCTTCGGCATCGCCGCGAAGCGCCCGCCGGCCCTCGACGACCTGCCGCACTTCCCCGGCGACGTCCTCGATCCCGCGATCTCCGGCGGCGACCTCTGCGTGCAGGCCTGCGCCAACGACCCGCAGGTCGCGGTGCACGCCATCCGCAACCTCGCCCGGATCGGCATGGGCGTGGTCAGCGTGCGGTGGTCGCAGCTCGGCTTCGGGCGTACGTCGTCGACCTCGCGCAGCCAGGCGACCCCGCGCAACCTCTTCGGCTTCAAGGACGGCACCGCCAACCTGAAGGCCGAAGAGACCGAGCTGATCGAGCAGCACCTCTGGGCGCGCCCCGGCGACGGCCCGGAGTGGATGACCGGCGGCTCCTACCTGGTCACTCGCAAGATCCGCATGATCGTGGAGACCTGGGACCGCTCGTCGCTGACCGAGCAGGAGGCGATCGTCGGCCGGCACAAGGGCAGCGGCGCGCCGCTGGGCATGGCCGGGGAGTTCGACGAGCCCGTCGTGAAGACCCTCCCCGAGACCTCCCACGTGCGGCTCGTCCACCCGGAGACGAACAACGGGGCCCGGATGCTGCGTCGCGGATACAACTACGTCGACGGCTCCGACGGCCTCGGGCGGCTCGACGCCGGGTTGTTCTTCATGGCGTACCAGCGCGACCCGCGCAAGCAGTTCGTGCCGGTGCAGCTCAACATGGCGCGGCACGACGACATGAACGAATACCTGAAGCCGATGTCGTTGGCGCTGTTCGCCTGCCCGCCGGGCGTCTCCGGCACGGACGACTTCTGGGGTAGGACGCTGTTCGCCTGAGCAGCGGATTCACGCACTCGCGGGTGACTTCGGCCCGGCTCCCGACATTTCCGCGGGCGGATTCGGGGGCCGGCACCGGCGGATTCGGGGGCCGGCACCGGCGGATTCGGGGGCCGGCACCGGCGGATTCGGGGGCCGGCACCGGCGGATTCGGGGGCCGGCACCGGCGGTGAGGCCTGGATTTCCGTCGTCCGCCGGGCCATTATCGTGCGGCGCCACCCGAGTTGATCGACGGGCGGTCACACGGGCCGGAAGGGGACAGTGCAATATTGGATCGCATGAGAGCCCGCGTACTCGTCGTTGACGACGACCCAGCGCTGGCGGAGATGCTTGGCATCGTCCTGCGCAGCGAAGGTTTCCTGCCCTCCTTCGTGGCCGACGGTGAGCGGGCCCTCGCCGCCTTCCGGGAGAACAGGCCCGACATCGTCCTGCTCGATCTGATGCTGCCCGGCATGAGCGGCATCGACGTCGCCCGGGCCATCCGCACCGAGTCCGGCATCCCGATCGTCATGCTGACCGCCAAGAGCGACACGGTCGATGTGGTGCTGGGCCTCGAGTCCGGCGCCGACGACTACGTGGTCAAGCCGTTCAAGCCCAAGGAGCTCGTGGCGCGGATGCGCGCCAGGCTGCGCCGAGGCGAGGACGCCGCGCCGGAGCTGCTGACCATCGGCCCGCCCGGCAACCAGATCACCATCGACGTGCCGGCGCACACGGTTACCCGCGACGGCGAGGAGGTGAAGCTGACGCCGCTCGAGTTCGATCTGCTGGTCGCGCTCGCCCGCAAGCCGCGCCAGGTCTTCACCCGCGAGGTCCTGCTCGAGCAGGTCTGGGGCTACCGGCACGCGGCCGACACGCGGCTGGTCAACGTGCACGTCCAGCGGCTGCGGGCCAAGATCGAACCGGATCCGGAACGGCCGGAGATCATTTTGACCGTACGGGGGGTCGGCTACAAGGCCGGCACCGGCTGATCGTTGGGTGGCCGGAGAATCGTCAGAAGCTGGTAAGCGGCGTGGGGCGGGTTTGAAACCCCGAAGGGACTAACCTTGCCCCCGATGCGTGCTCCCGCCTGGCTCCCGATGCCGATCCGCCGCGCCCTCAGGGTGGTGCGACGGTATTGGCGCGCCGCCGTGCGCCGGTGGATGAGGGTCTCCGCCCCCGCCCGCCGGGCGTGGCGGCGCTCCCTGCACCTGCGGGTCGTCACCCTCACCCTCGTCGCGTCGAGCCTGCTGGTCGGCGGCTTCGGCTGGTTCATCGCCGGCCGCAGCACCGACATCCTGCTCGACCGCGCCGAGGACGAGGTCTACTCGCAGCTGCAGCGCAAGGTCGACTATGCGTACAGGCAGCTCACGGTGCACCGACAGGTGCGCGACCCGAAGCTGCGGACGACCATCAACGACACGGTGACCCGGCTCGCCGACGGCGACCCCGCCGAGAGCGGCGGCGCGATCGTGTCGCTGCGCGCCGACACCTTCCCGGCCGACCTCAAGCCGGTCACGTCCACCAAGATCGACACGACGTCGCTGATCACCCCGGAGCTGATCCGCGACGTCTCCGGCAAGAGCCTGGTGGTCCGGCAGATCCGCACCGCCCAGGTGAGCGGCGTCCAGACCAAATACCTGGTGTACGGCTCACCCGTGCCGACCAGTTTCGGCCACGTCGAGCTCTACTACCTCGTTCCGCTGACCACCGAGGACCAGGCCGCCAACGAGATCCGCACGACGGTCCTGGTCACCGGCATCGCGCTGGTCGTCCTGCTCGGTGTCGTCGCGGGCCTGGTCACCCGCATGGTGGTGACGCCGGTCCGGGTCGCCGCCCGCACCGCCCAGCGGCTCTCCGCCGGCCTGCTCGATCAGCGCATGAAGGTCGACGGCGAGGACGACCTGGCCCTGCTCGCCGCGTCCTTCAACCAGATGGCGGCCAACCTGCAGCGCCAGATCGTGCGTCTCGAGGAGATGTCCCGGCTCCAGCGGCGGTTCACCTCCGACGTGTCGCACGAGCTGCGGACGCCGCTCACGACCGTCCGCATGGCCGCTGACCTGATCTTCGCCGAGCGCGACGAGTTCGACCCGGCCGTGGCGCGCAGCGCCGAGCTGCTCCAGGCCGAGCTGGACCGCTTCGAGAGCCTGCTGACCGACCTGCTCGAGATCAGCCGATTCGACGCGGGCTTCGCCGCCCTCGACGCCGAGCACACCGACCTGGTGCCGATCGTCGAGCGGGTCGCCGAGCGCCTCGCCGGCCTCGCCGAGCGGGTGGGCGTGACGATCGACCTACGCCTGCCGGACACACCGGTCATCGCGGAGGTCGATCCCCGCCGGGTCGAGCGGGTCCTGCGCAACCTGATCGGCAACGCCGTCGAACACGGCGAACGCAAGCCGGTCGAGGTCACCCTGGCCACCGACGAGGCGGCGGTCGCCATCACCGTGCGCGACCACGGCGTCGGCCTCCACCCGGGCGAGGAACGCCTGGTCTTCAACCGCTTCTGGCGCGCCGACCCGTCCCGCGCACGCCAGACGGGCGGCACCGGCCTCGGCCTGTCCATCTCGGTCGAGGACGCCCGCCTGCACGGCGGCTGGCTCGAGGCCTGGGGAGAACCCGGCGGCGGCGCCCAGTTCCGGCTCACCCTGCCGGTGCGCTCGGGCGACCGGTTGGTCGCCGCCCCCCTGCCCCTGATACCCCGGGACCGCGCCGTCGACGAGATCACCGCGTCACCGAATTCCGACTACCGCGCGGTGGCCGCGACCTCCGCATCCCCCCTCGCCGCGTCGCCCACCGTTGATCCGGTCGCTTCCGTCACCGCAGCGCCTGACGCGGATCCGGCCGCTTCCGTCGCCGCGTCGCCCACCGTTGATCCGGTCGCTTCCGTTGCCGCAGCGTCTGGCGGGGATCCGGCCGTTTCCGTCGCTGCGGCGTCTGACCGGGATCCGGTCGCTTCCGTCGCCGCATCTGGTGCTGATCCTGGCGGGGGCGGCGACGATCCGGCCGACCCTGTTGCCGAGCCCGTGGAACCGACGTCGCCGAAGGCCGCCGTCGGCCACGCGGAGGGTGACGCTCCGCCGGGGGACCGGGATGCTGACGGCAAGGACGTCGACGAGCCCGCGGAGGTGGGGCGATGAAGCAGAGCCTGACACGGACCGCGGCGCGCATCCGGCGCCGGTCCGCCGCGCTGGTGGCCGCCACACTGGCCGGAGCCCTGGTGCTCGGCGGCTGCGGCATCCCCGACAACACGGAAATCGTTCAGATCGGGTCGGGCCCGTCCCGGGGCTTCGCCTCCGGCGACGACGCCGCGCCGCCGCGCCATGATCGGACGTCCACCACCGACACGGCCGAGTTCGTGAAGCACTACCTCGAGGCCGCCGGTGGTGATCCCGACGGCGCGCTCGCGCGGGTGAAGAGTTTCCTCTCGCCTTCCGCCGCGACCACCTTCCGGGCGTCCAACGAGATCAAGATCGTGCACCTGGCCGAGGACCCGCTGGTCAACCCCGGCAGTGACGAGGTGACCCTGAAGGTGCGGACGGTCGGGGTGCTCGTGCACAACGGCGTTCTGGACCCGAAGCCCGACCGGGGCGTCGAGACGCTCACGCTCACCGTCAAGACGATCACCGACCAGACCGGCCTCTACGTCACCAAGCCGCCGCCAGGCCTGCTGCTGAGCGACGACGCGCTCAACACCTACTTCGAGCGCCGCACGATCTACTTCTGGAACCAGGACCACACCGCCCTGGTGCCGGACGTGCGCTACCTGCCCAGGGACATGCCGTCCGAGCAGGAACCGCAGCAGATCATCAAGTGGCTCATCGAGGGACCGGCGCCCTGGCTGGACCACTCGGTGGTGTCGCTGCCCGAGGGCACCGCCCTGCTCGGCAACGTGCCCGCCGTCAGCAACGACAAGCTTCAGATCAGCCTGAGCGCGCAATCCGTGCAACCCCCGGAGGATCCGAAGGCGCTGGACTGGCTGCGGCGCCAGCTCATGTGGTCGCTCAAGCCCAACCTCTCCAGCGTTCTGGAACTGAGAATCGGTAACCAGGAGCAGACGGACTACGACGGCAGCGACTACCTCACCAGCAACCCGACATACCGCCTGTCAGACCCGCCCGAGCGCTTCGTCGTGTACGAGGGAAAGATCCGGCGGATGTCGCGGTCGCCGGGTGCCACGGACGCCATCCCGGTGATCCGGCCGGAGGCGAACCGCAACGTGAGGGCGGCGGCGATAGCGCACGGCGTGGGGCAGAGTCCCGGTTCTCGTCGCTATGCGGCCCTGGTCACCGTCGAGAACAACCGCCAGGTGCTCCGGGTGGGTAGCGCGCCCCTCGGTGAACAGGCTGGCCTGCACCGGGTGGAGTTGCGCGGCGGCTCGACCGGCCAGCCGGTCTGGGCCATCTCGTCCGACGATGCGCAGACCGGCGCCATCGGCCTGATCACCATCGGCGGGCGGCTTTACAGCTTCTCGGCGGACGGCTCCCCGATACGGCAGGTCCCGTTGGCCGGCCCGACCGGCTTCATCTCGGCCGTGGCGGCCGCGCCCGACGGCCGCCGGATCGCGCTGGCGATCGGCGGCAAGCTGTACATGGCGGCGCTGAACACCAGCGCCGACGGGCCACAGCTCTCCGACGTCTCGCAGGTCCAGGTGCCGGCGCTACGACTGGTGTCGGCCGTCGACTGGGGGACCGAGACCTCCCTGATAGTGGCCGGCACGCGCGCCGACAAGAACCGCGTCGCCATCATCGACACCACGATCGACGGAACCCAGTACAACGAACTCAAGCCGGACATCGGCACCGACGCGGTGACCTACCTCGCGGCGTACCCGGTGAGCCCGGTCAGCAGCAAGGGGTCACCGGACGTCGTCCAGTACATGGCCAACGGCGCGGCGTTCGACGCGCTGTCGGGTCCCGGGCGCATCGAAGTGAACGACCTGGCGGAGCCGGTGCCCGACCCGGTCCCCGGAGTAGCGCCAGTCGCGCCGTTCTTCCTCCGCTGACGCGCGGTTTCAGCATGGCGGTTCGGATTCGGGCGGGCAGGATATGGGGTTCCCGGTCTGGAACTCCGGCGGGCGAGATCTCGGCGCTTCCGGAGCCCCGGATGAGCCGACTCGGCGCCGACCTCGCCGACCTGGTGCTGCCGAGCGCCTGTGCCGGCTGTGGCGCGGAGCGGGTGGTGTTGCGGCACGGCGCCTGCGAGGCCTGTGTGGCGGTGCTGGAGGCGCTTCGGCCGTACCCGACGATGCCGGAGCCCCCACCGCCTGGAATGCCCGCCTGCGTGGCCGTGGGCGGCTATGCCGGGGCGCTCCGCGGCGTGCTGCTGGCCTACAAGGAGCGGAACCGGCACAGGCTCGCCCGTCCGCTGGGCTCGTTGCTTGCCACCGCGATCGCGGACGCGGCGATCCGTGCGGGAAGCGACCACCGCTCACCGCTGCTCCTGGTGCCGGTTCCCTCCACCGGAAGGGCGGCACGCGAGCGCGGCGGCGACCACATGGCGCGACTCGCGGCACACGCGGCGAGTCGGCTGCGGGCAGCCGGTTGGCAGGCGAATGTCGGACGGATGCTTCGCGCGCTCCCGCGTCCTGACTCCGCGTCACTGACGGTAGCCGAACGGGCGACCTCCGCTGAGAATTCCCTGCGAATCAGGGGTACCCGGATCCGCATTTCGCGGCGGCGACGGACGATCGGAGGCACCCTGATAGTGGTCGACGACATCGTCACGACGGGGGCCACACTGGCCGCGGTGACGGGACGGCTCCGGGAGGCGGACATGCAGGTCGCGGGTGCTGCAGTGCTGGCGGCGACCCGGCTGCGCAAGGTCCGTGGGCCGGCGCGGAACCAGGCCCGCGCCGCAGCGGCGTCACGGCCGAAAGTCCCCGGATCCGTTCCCCGAACGAGGGGTGACGGGCGGCCGTCGGCAGGTTAGCGTCTTGGTGACGAGGGTAAGCGAACTCGCTTACCCGCCACCGGAGCGAAGTCGACCAGATTCTGACCCGCCGCACCGGAAAGGAGTGTCCTCGCAAGCCGTTTCGGTCACGTTCGCGGGATCGCTCCGTGGTTCCCGGCGTCGCCGACACCAGCACACCGCGTCGAAGTGCAAACGTTGGGGGAGGTCACGAGTGGACATTGTCGTCAAGGGCCGCAACGTAGAGGTTCCCGATCACTACCGGGAACATGTCGCCGACAAGCTGGCAAAAGTGGAGCGCTACGACCAGAAGTTGATCAGGGTCGACGTGGAGCTGTTCCACGAGCGCAACCCACGGCAGTCTGACAACTGCCAGCGAGTCGAAATCACGGTCGTGACCCGTGGGCCCGTCATCCGGGCCGAAGCCACAGCGAAAGATTTCTACGGCGCCTTGGACAGCGCCATCACCAAACTCGACGGCCGTCTGCGCCGTGCCGCGGACCGCAGGCGCGTGCACCGCGGACGCCACGCGCCGGTCTCCGTGGCCGCCGCCACCGCCGGTCTGCCGACCGACCTGCCGAGCTTGACGCCGCAGGTCGAGGACACCGCCTCCGCCATCGACCTGGCGGAGCACGACGACAGCCAGCCATGGCGCATCGTCCGCGAGAAAGAGCACCCCGCGGACCCGATGACCGTCGACGACGCCCTCTTCCAGATGGAGCTCGTCGGCCACGACTTCTACCTCTTCCACGACAAGGAGAGCGGTCGGCCCAGCGTCGTCTACCGACGGCGGGGCTACGACTACGGCATCCTCAGCTTGGAAGCGAGCGCTTGAGCTGAGCCGATGGCTGAGCTGATGGCTGAGCTGATGGCCTTCCTTCGGTCGGCGGGGATCCCGCCCCTGGAGGTCGGTGTCGAGGACACCGAAACGAACGAGGCTCAGCCGTGGTTCGTTTCGCCGCCCTCGACACCGACGGGCGGGATCCGTTGTGGTCATCGTTTAGAGCTCGGGCCAGCCGTGGCTGAGCTCGTCAACCGGGCCAGCTGCGGGGGCTCAGGAGCCGGGTCAGCCGCCGGGGCTCAGGAGCCGGGCTGGCGGGGGCTGGTTGTCTGGGCTGGCGGGGGTGTTAGCCGTCTAGGCGGGGGCCGTCGGTGAGGAGGTCTTCGGCCAGGAGGACGAACTGGATGTCGTCGCTGCGGCGGCCTTCGGCGCCGGGGAGGCGGGAGCGTAGGTATGCCTCTCGCTTGAAGCCGGCCTTCTCCAGGACCCGTTGCGATCCCAGGTTCGTCGGCAGGGCGCCCGCGATGAGGCGGGCGATCCCCGTCTCGGCGAACGCCCATAGCGACAGGAGCTGGGCCGCGCGCGTGGGATAGCCGCGGCCCCGCCAGGCGGGCATCATGCTGTAGCCGATCATCGCCTGGCCGGTGCGCGGCTCCTGGTAGTAGAGGCCGATCTCGCCGGTCGGCGTACCCGTGGCGGTGTCGACGATGACCAGGTCCGCGCGGTCGCCGGCCAGCCAGTGCGACGGGGCGAACGCGCAGCGCCGCCGCATTTCGTCGGGGCTGGGCGGGACGGGGGGCACGGTGGTGGCGACGACGTCTTCCTGCGTGTGGAGTTCGGCGTAGAAGTCGAGATCCGAGCCGGCGAGCGGGCGCAGGGTCACCACGCCGTCGGTCAGTTCGCCGCCGGGCAGGTCGGGCAGCAGCCGTTCGACAGGTCCCGGCGGGTCGTCGGCCAGCCGGGCGTAGGCCAGCGCGTCGTCGCGGACGCCGTCGGGGCCGGGCAGAGCCGCCCGGCGCAGGCCCTCGGGCCGGAAGCCGGTCGCCAGCGCGACCCGCTGACTCGCCGCGTTCTCCCGGTGCGTGAGCAGCTCCAGCCGGGCCGTTCCGGTGCCGAACGCGTGCTCGGACAGCGCGCGGACGGCCGCGGTCGCCACGCCTCGGCGTCGGGCCCACGGCCCGGTCCAGAAACCGATCTCCGCCTGTGCCCGACCCGGCTGCACCCGGTCGATGCCGACGGCGCCGAGCAGCCGGTCGGTGACGGGGTCGGCCACCGCGTAGAAACTTCCGCCCGACGCGAACAGCTTCGGCGCCAGGTCGTGGATGTACTCCTCGGCGTGCGCGCGAGTGAAGGGCACCGGGAGCACCGCCACGAAGCGGCGCAGGTCCGGGTCGTTGTAGCCGGCCAGCAGGTCGTCCAGGTCGTCGGGACGTAGGCCGCGCAGCCGTACGCCGTTGCCAGCGATCGCGGGCACCATCACACCAAGCCACCTCTCCGCAGCGACGTCACGGCCCGCCTCGGCGGGCCTTCGAGCAAGTGCCCGCCCATCGGTACGCGATGCCGCCGGCCTCGTGAGATCTTTCAGGTGCCGGACCTCCCCAGCGTGCCGCCACGCGGTGCGATCTCGCCGACATCGATCCTGTACGGCCCGGTCGGCGCCTCGCCGCTGCCGGGCCGTCCCCGGACACGCCCGGGACTCCGGCCGGCGCTCCCGGTTTGCCGGGTACGGGCCCGTGTTGCGTCGAAGCGCAGGTCAGAGCGCCGCAGGCGATCTTTCCTTCGTCCGGACGCACGAGAGCGCCGCTCGGTTGCAGCGTGGAAGAAGATGCGCTGTCAGCGAACTCTCAGCCCCATTTCGTCCTCTTTGCGAGATTACTGGGAGGCTCGGGTCACGCCGCCCGAACCAAGACGCCTACGATGGTTCGGCAGACTGTCTAGGGGAGCGTTGACCCGTGTCGATTTTGGAAAAAGTCCTTCGTGCCGGCGAGGGTCGCCTGGTGCGCCGCCTCAAGGCGATCGCCAATGCGGTCAACTCGATCGAGGACGATTACACCGACCTCACCGACGACGAGCTGCGCGCGCAGACGGAGCAGTTCAAACAGCGCGTCGCCGACGGCGAGTCGCTCGACGACCTGCTGGTCGAGGCCTTCGCGGTCGCTCGTGAGGGCGCGCGTCGGGTGCTCGGCCAGCGGGCGTACGACGTCCAGCTCATGGGCGGCGCCGCGCTGCACTTCGGCAACATCCCGGAGATGAAGACCGGTGAGGGCAAGACGCTCACCGGTGTGTTCCCGGCATACCTCAACGCGCTCAGCGGCGACGGCGTGCACATCATCACCGTGAACGACTACCTCGCTCAGCGTGACGCCGAGTGGATGGGCCGGGTGCACACCTTCCTCGGCCTCACGGTCGGCGTGATCCTGCCCAACCGGCCCGCCGCCGAGCACCGCGCCGCGTACGAGTGCGACATCACGTACGGCACCAACAACGAGTTCGGCTTCGACTACCTGCGCGACAACATGGCGTGGTCGGCCGGCGAGCTCGTGCAGCGCGGGCACAACTTCGCCATCGTCGACGAGGTCGACTCGATCCTCATCGACGAGGCGCGTACCCCGCTGATCATCTCCGGCCCCGGCGAGCACTCCGCCCGGTGGTACGGCGAGTTCGCCGCCCTGGTCGGCCGCCTGCAGAAGGGCAAGGACGGCGAGGGCGACTACGAGGTCGACGAGGCCAAGCGCACGGTCGCCATCACCGAGCGCGGCGTCTCCCGGGTGGAGGACCGCCTGGGCATCGACAACCTGTACGAGTCGGTGAACACCCCGCTCGTGGGCTACCTGAACAACGCCATCAAGGCCAAGGAGCTCTACAAGCGCGACAAGGACTACATCGTCGACGACAACGGCGAGGTGCTGATCGTCGACGAGTTCACCGGTCGCATCCTGCACGGCCGCCGCTACAACGAGGGCATGCACCAGGCCATCGAGGCCAAGGAGGGTGTGGAGGTCAAGCAGGAGAACCAGACCCTGGCGACCGTCACCCTGCAGAACTACTTCCGCCTCTACAACAAGCTCGGCGGCATGACCGGTACGGCGCAGACCGAGGCCGGCGAGTTCAACCAGGTCTACAAGGTCGGCGTCGTGTCCATCCCGACGCACCGGCCGATGATCCGCGTCGACCACCCGGACGTCATCTACAAGACCGAGAAGGCCAAGTTCAACGCGGTCATCGAGGACATCGCCGAGCGCCACGCCACCGGACAGCCCGTCCTGGTCGGCACGGTGTCGGTCGAGAACTCCGAGATCCTCTCGACGCTCCTGCGCCGCCGCGGCATCCCGCACAGCGTGCTGAACGCGAAGTTCCACGCCCAGGAAGCGCAGATCATCGCGCAGGCGGGCCGCAAGGGCGCGGTCACGGTCGCCACCAACATGGCCGGCCGTGGCACCGACATCCTGCTCGGCGGCAACCCCGACTTCGCGGCCGCGGCCGAGCTGCACCACCGCGGCCTCGACCCGGTGGAGAGCCCGGAGGAGTACGCGAAGGCGCTCGAAGAGGTCATGCCGTCGGTGAAGGAAGCCTGCGAGCAGGAGGCGGCCGAGGTCATCGACGCGGGCGGTCTCTACGTGCTCGGCACCGAGCGCCACGACTCGCGCCGCATCGACAACCAGCTGCGGGGCCGCTCCGGCCGCCAGGGCGACCCGGGCGAGTCCCGGTTCTACCTGTCGTTGCAGGACGACCTGATGAAGCGCTTCCGTGCCGGCGCGGTCGAGGCGGTCATGGACCGCTTCAACATCCCGGAGGACGTCCCCATCGAGTCGAAGATGGTGACCCGCCAGATCCGCAGCGCCCAGACCCAGATCGAGGCGCAGAACGCCGAGATCCGCAAGAACGTCCTCAAGTACGACGAGGTGCTCAACAAGCAGCGCATGGTCATCTACGCCGAGCGCAAGCGGGTCCTCAACGGCGAGGACATGCACGACCAGGCCCAGCACATGATCGACGACGTGGTCGCCGACTATGTCACGGCCGCCACCTCCGAGGGGTACGCCGAGGACTGGGACCTCGAGCAGCTCTGGACCAGCCTCAAGCGGCTGTTCCCGATGGGCCGCACCATCGAGGACATCGTCGAAGAGGCGGGCGGCGAGCGCAACAGCGTCGACCAGGACTTCCTCGTCGCGCAGGTCAAGGAGGAAGCGCAGCGGGCGTACCAGGCCCGCGAGGACGAGCTGGGCGAGGAGGCGGTCCGCGAGCTGGAGCGCCAGGTCCTGCTCGCCGTCATCGACCGCAAGTGGCGTGAGCACCTCTACGAGATGGACTACCTGCAGGAAGGCATCAGCCTGCGGGCGTACGCCCAGCGCGACCCGGTCGTCGAGTACCAGCGCGAGGGCTTCGACATGTTCAACCAGATGATGGAGGGCATCAAGGAGGAGGCGGTCGGCTTCCTCTTCAACCTGGAGGTGCAGGTCGAGGAGGCCCCCACGGTCACGGTCGACCCGTCCCAGGCCCGCGCCATGCCCACCGCCGCCGAGCCGGAGCAGCACGTCGAGGTCCGCGCCAAGGGCCTGGGCGGAGGGCGCCGGCCGCAGAACCTTCAGTACACCGCCCCGACCATCGACGGCGAGGCCGGCGCGGGCGCCCCGCAGATCCAGGAGGGCCCGCAGGCGCCCGCCCTGGGCCTCGGCTCCCCGGTGGTCCCGGCCGGCCCGGCCCACACCGGAGCCCACCGCGCCGGCCGCGGCTCCGGCCAGGCGGAAGCGGGCAACGGCCCATCCCGCAACGCCCCGTGCTACTGCGGCTCGGGCAAGAAGTACAAGCGCTGCCACGGCGCGCCCGGCGGCGCCTGACCCATCGCGCTTTCTCGCACCCGGCCTTCACGAGCTCGTTCGTGGAGGCCGGGTGCTTGTGCATGCGGTCCCGCGCGGAACGCGGTTTGGAGCCCAGGACGGCCGCCGCCTCTACCGCTCAGCGGACGCCCCGGGGGCTAGCTCCGGATGTCGCGACAATCTGTCCTGCCTGGCGTGGGTGTTTTCGTCGTGGCGACCGGCTCGGGGGGAGGTGGTCAGATCAGGCGGAGGACGGTCGCGAGCCAGGCTTCGTTGTGTTGCTCCAGGCGGAAGGCCATCGCCAGGGTTCTGTCGCCGATCATCAGCACCACGGCCGCCTCGACCGCGCCGGGGCGGGGTTCGCAGAGGGTGGATCTGACCACCGCGACGGGGGCTGGGCGTCGGGGCCGCGCGTTGCCGGGTGGGTGGAAGAGTCCGGGTGCCCTGAGGCGGGTCTGCGCCACCTTGCGGGCCGCGGCCACGCCCTGGGCCACCACGGCGGCGGCCTCGCGGGGTTGGGCGAGCCTGCGGAGGTGAGCTGCCGGGCGGTAGCCGTTGAGGACCTCGACGCAGGAGCTCACGAAGGTGCGGACCGCCAGTTTGGCGTCGGCGGACGCGCCGGAGACCACCGTCCTGTGGGTCGGCGCGGAGGAGGCGTGCGGGGCGTCGCGGCCCAGGGGCGGGACTTCAACCGTGGGGCGGGACCAGTCCAGGGCCAACTGGTGCGGGGACCACCATCGCTCCGGCTCGCGCTCGTCGTCGAAGGGCGGGTCGCCGCGGTGTGCTCTGCGGAGTCGGAGGGGTGGTGCCGTCCGCTTCTCCTCAGTGACCGTCATGTTGCACCCCGATCCTTGCGTTTGCCTTTGTTTGCCTTCGATGTGGAGTGTCTCGAGGACATGGGGGAGCGTCAATGCCAGGTTCGGATGCTGTGGAAAACCGCGAGAAGCGGGAGCTCCGGGCTCAGTCCTGCTCGCGCTCGGTCAGCGGGTTCTGGTGCACCCACGCCGCCGTCTCGGCGTACTTCTGCTCGATGTATTCCTCGAGCTTCGTCCGTTCCACCCGCCACTGCCCGCGTCCGCCGATCTTTATCGCGGGGAGTTCTCCGCTGCGGACCATGTGGTAGACCTGCGAGTCGGACACGTTCAGCTCGGCCGCCACGTCGGACAGCAGCATGAACCTGGCCTCCACGGGTCCTCCGGTCGTCGGGGCGGCATGGACTGACCTTTAGTTTGCCATCGTTTGCCTGCGATAGGGCCTCGGCATCCCCAGGAGTGGCTCAGGGTCCCGAGGGTTCGGCCGGGAAACCGCCTTCCGGTAGCGTGCGCGGCGGTGTACTACAGGGACGGTTGAGTCTCCAGGGGGATGAGAGTGCCGATCACCGATCTGGTTCGGGTCTACGTGCCCGCCACTGTGCCGATGTTGGCCGCTCTCCGGGATTCCGGCCGGCTCGGTGACGGCCCGGTGGTCGCGCACGCCGTCACCCCCGCGCTCCGGGAGTGGTACGCCGAGGGCGACGAGGAGGAGCTGGAGTACGTCGCCTTCACCCGCGCCGCCCAGGCCGCCCTCCAGCTGCTGCGGCACGAGCCGGAGGCGCCACGCCGCAGGGTGGTGGTGTCGGCCGATGTGCCCGCGGCCGGGCTGATCCGCGAGGACGTCGAGCTGGGGTCGAGCACCGTGCGGCTGCCGCACCCGGTCTCGGTCAAGGAGGTCGCGTCCATCCACGTGGACGGCACCGACGCCGCCGAGGCGGTCGCCGCGGCCGCGGACGTGGTGGAGGAGGCCCTGGCCGGTGATCCCGACGCCCAGTTCACCGTCGACGGCGCCGAGGACCACGAGCTCGAGTGGTACGCGGTCAGCGAGATCGACGAGCTGACCTGAGCCGCCCGACCGGTCAGTCGTCCTTGCGCGTGCCGACCGAATCCGACGCCTGCGCGGGAGAGGCCTGCGCAGGCGCGGACGGCGCCGTGGAAACGGGCTCGGGGGACGACTCGGTAGCCGCAACGGGCGTGCCGAGGGTCCGCCCGACCGCCACCATCGCGGTGAACGCCCCCACGAAGAGCACGACCAGCCCGATATTGAGCCGCGTCCCGCTCAGCACCCGCTGCACGGTCAACTCCAGCTCGCTGACCTTGCCGGCAAGCTCCAGCACGCGCGCTCCCGCCGTACGCGTCAAAAGCTCGGAGACGATGAGCAGCAGTCCCGGGCCGGCGCCCGCGAGGGCGTAGAGCGGCCACCTCACGTCGCTGCCGCCGCGACGGCGTGCGTGGCGCATCAGCCGGTAGGCGACGAGGCCGGCCGCCAGGCCGCCGAGCGCGCCCTGCACGAATCCGAAGTATCCCGCGGCGCTGGCCTGCGAGGCCGCGGTGTTGCCCGCGCCGAGCGCCGGCAGCAGAGAGTCCTGGGCGAAGCTGAGCAGCGCTTGGACTCCGAACACGGCGAGCGCGCCGCCGCAGGCGGCCGCGATGACGCGGGGGTGGCGGAAGCTCGCCAGCGTGCCGCCGATCGTCGCCGCCGCGGCGATGGTGCCGGCGACGACCGCGTAGATCCAGCCCTCGGTGTTGATCGTGAAGATCGCCAGGGCGCCGAGGAGGCCGACCGCGAGGCCGGCTCCGATCGGGAGAGCGAAGCGCACGGTGGGGCCGGGCTCGCGCCCGCCGCGGGTGAGGTATCGCCGGACCGCCACGCCGACGGCCGCGCCGGCGACCAGGCTCGCGGAGACCGCTCCGGGCATCGCGTAGGCGGTGGAGGTCACCTCCATCTCGGCGTTCGCGTGGCCGGTGATGGTGACCCGCGCCGACCAGAGCATCGCGGCCGTCCACAGCATGCTGGCGACCGCCAGGACGATGCCGGGCGAGGACGCCCGTTCCGGTCGCTCCTGGGCTGCTTCAACCCCGGTGACCTCGCTGTCCGCCTCACTCATGGGCATCAGCGTACGCGTTATCCACAGGCCACCTCGACGCCCCGGGAGGGGCGGCCCGAGCGTGCGAGGATGGACCCCGCGACACACCATGTCGACTCAGCAGAACCCCACGAGGCAGAACCCACAAGGTCGAGGAGTACGTGATGGACGCCCACTTTTCCGTGCCAGTGCCACGGAATGAGCCTGTACGCGGTTATGCGCCCGGTAGCCCCGAGCGACTTTCCCTGCAAGCGCGGGTCGAGGCTCTCGCGGCCGAGCGTCTCGAGTTGACGAACACCATCGACGGCGTGCAGCGGATGGGCGGCGGCGAGCGGATCGACGTCGTGCAGCCGCACAACCGGCACCATGTGCTCGGCGTGACCGGCAACTCGACCCACGAGGACGCCGCGGCCGCCGTGGCCGCCGCCAAGCGCGCCGCGCCGGGCTGGCGTGCCCTGCCCTACAGCGAGCGCGCCGCCGTCTTCCTGCGCGCGGCGGAGATGCTCGCGGGTGGCTGGCGGGACACCGTCAACGCGGCCACGATCCTGGGCCAGTCGAAGTCGGCCTACCAGGCCGAGATCGACGCCGCCTGTGAGCTGATCGACTTCCTGCGCTTCAACGTGGCGTTCGGGGAGCGGATCCTCAGCGAGCAGCCGCAGTCGGCGCCGGGCATCTGGAACCGCTTCGATCACCGGCCGCTCGAGGGCTTCGTCTACGCGATCACCCCGTTCAACTTCACCGCGATCGCGGCCAACCTGCCGGCGGCGCCCGCGCTGATGGGCAACACTGTCGTCTGGAAGCCGTCGCCGACCCAGCAGTTCTCGGCGCACTTCACCATGCGGCTGTTCGAGGCGGCCGGGCTGCCGCCCGGTGTCATCAACATGGTCGCCGGCGACGGTCTGGCGGTCTCCGACGTGGTGCTCGCCGACCCGGACCTGGCCGGCATCCACTTCACCGGCTCGACGGCCACGTTCCGCCACCTGTGGCGCGAGGTCGGTTCGAACATCGACCGCTACCGGTCGTACCCGCGGCTGGTCGGTGAGACCGGCGGCAAGGACTTCGTCTTCGCGCACGCCAGCGCCGACGCGGACGCGCTGCACACCGCGCTGGTGCGGGGTGCGTACGAATACCAGGGCCAGAAGTGTTCGGCGGCGTCGCGGGCGTACGTGCCGCGTGGCATCTGGGAGGGCGGGCTGCGGGACCGGCTCGCGGCGACGGTGGCCTCGATCAAGTACGGCGACGTCACCGACCTGTCGGTCTTCGGCGGCGCGGTGATCGACGGCCGGGCGTTCGCCAAGCACGCGGAGGCGCTGGACCGGATCAAGAACAGCGCCTCGTGCACGGTTCTGGCCGGTGGTACGGCCGACGACAGCGAGGGGTGGTTCGTCGCCCCGACGCTGGTGGAGTCGACGGACCCGGCTCACGAGGTCTTCACGACCGAGTACTTCGGCCCGATCCTCGGCGTGCACGTCTACGACGACGCCGACTTCGAGGGCGCGGTGGCCCAGGCCGAGTCGATCTCGCCGTACGCGCTGACCGGTTCGATCTTCGCCAACGACCGCACGATCGTCGACTGGGCGTCGTCGGCCCTGCGCAACGCGGCGGGCAACTTCTACATCAACGACAAGCCGACGGGCGCGGTCGTCGGGCAGCAGCCGTTCGGCGGTGCCCGGGGCAGCGGCACGAACGACAAGGCCGGCTCGGTGCTGAACCTGCTCCGGTGGGTCTCGCCGCGGACGATCAAGGAAACGTTCGAACCGCCGACGGCCTGGCAGTATCCCCACATGGGCTGATTGTCCGGTAAACGGGTCGTCGTCCTTTCTTCAGAGAAGAGAGGGCGACGATCCGAGGCCTTTGCGGCGCTTCCCGACTTCGAGCGCCGTCTGACCGTTTTCGTGCTCCATTCTACCCCGCGAGACCCGTCCTCAAGGGCGAAACGCCCGGTCATGACCCTCGTGGTCGGACTGTCTGTGCGGGACAGTCGCTTGTGGAGACGCAAATTGGACGGATCGGGCGAAATCCTGGACGCCAGAGCCACAAAGTGGCAGCTTAGAAGGCATGCCCGACTCTCAAATCAATCCCACGGCTGCCGCACTGCTCGGCCTGCTGCACGATGGGCCGATGACCGGCGGACAGCTCATGGCGGCTGCCGAACGCCGCCTCGGGCCCTACTGGTCGATGACGCGGAGCCAGGTCTACCGCGAACTGCCGGTCCTCGCCGAGATGGGCTTCGTCCGCCTCGGCAAGCCCGGACCACGGTCCAGCCAGCCCTATGCCATCACCGCCGCCGGCAAGCGAGCATTCAGCCGGTGGCTCGCCGAGGCACCCGGCCGCGATGCGATCCGCAACCCGGTCGCCCTGCGTGTCGCCTTCGGTCAGCAGCACGCGGGTGGCCAGCTCAAGACGCTCTACACCGGTGCCAACGAGTATCACTCGGAGGCCCTGGCGATGGCTCGTGAGCAGGCCAAGGAGGCCAAGAAGGCGGGCGACGCCTACGGCGCCGCCGCGCTCGAGTTCGCCGTCGCGTACCACAAGGCGGCCCTGACTTGGCTCAAGGCCGCACCCGCGGAGTGATGGCGGAACTACGCACCACGGGCCGCCCGGCCACGACAGGGGCCGGGCGGCGTACTCTTAACCGTCGTGAGTGCAGCCGACTTTCCTGAACAGCTCAAGGCCCTCGACGCCACCCTGCGCAACATCGAGAACGTGCTCGACCTCGACAAGCTGCGCCGGGACCGTGCGGAGCTCGAGGAAGAGGCCTCCGCCCCCGATCTGTGGGACGACCAGGCCCGGGCCCAGGACGTGAACTCCCGGCTGTCGTACGTCTCCGGCGAGATCACGAAGATGGAGCGGCTGCGTTCGCGCCTCGACGACGCCACCCTGCTGCTGGAGATGGCGGAGGCCGAGGGCGACGCCGGCTCCGTCACCGAGGTCGGCGACGAGCTGGTGAAGCTTCACAAGGCCATCGAGGAGATGGAGGTCCGCACCCTCCTCTCCGGCGAGTACGACTCCCGCGAGGCCGTCGTGGCCATCCGGGCCGGCGCCGGCGGCGTGGACGCCGCCGACTTCGCCGAGATGCTGCTGCGGATGTACCTGCGCTGGGCGGAGCGCCACGGCTACCCCACCGAGGTGTACGAGACGTCGTACGCGGAGGAGGCGGGCCTGAAGTCGGCGACCTTCGCCGTCAAGGTGCCGTACGCCTACGGCACGCTCAGCGTCGAGTCCGGAACCCACCGCCTCGTCCGGATCAGCCCGTTCGACAACCAGGGTCGTCGGCAGACGAGCTTCGCCGGCGTCGAGGTGATGCCGGTCGTCGAGCAGACCGACAGCATCGAGATCCCGGAGAACGAGATCCGGATCGACGTCTACCGTTCGTCGGGACCCGGTGGACAGAGCGTCAACACCACCGACTCCGCGGTGCGACTCACGCACATCCCGACGGGCATCGTCGTGACGTGTCAGAACGAGAAGTCGCAGTTGCAGAACAAGGCGTCCGCCATGCGGGTGCTGCAGGCGCGGCTGCTCGAGCGCAAGCGCCAGGAGGAGGAGGCGAAGATGGCCGGCCTCAAGCAGGACACCACGGGCTCCTGGGGCGACCAGATGCGTTCGTACGTGCTGCACCCGTACCAAATGGTCAAGGACCTGCGCACTGAGCAGGAGACGGGCAATCCCTCGTCGGTTTTCGACGGCGAGCTCGACGAGTTCATCGAGGCCGGCATCCGCTGGCGCAAGCAGACGCAGATCGCCGGCTGAGCCGGTCGCGACACGCCGCCTGGACGATGAGTCAGGCGGCGTTCACGTTCGGTGCATCTTGCGCCCGCTGTGGGCGAAGATCTGCCCTCACGGACGCGAAAACCGACCACCGGCGGGCTTGGCGTTTCCGTTACACCGCGTAGACTCTCCACCCGTGATTCAGCTCGAGAACGTGACGAAGACGTATCCGAAGGCGTCTCGGCCGTCGTTGGACGATGTCAGCGTCGGTATCGAGAAGGGTGAGTTCGTCTTCTTCATCGGCCCCTCCGGTTCCGGCAAGTCGACGATCATCAAGCTCCTGCTGCACGAGGTGTCCCCCTCGCGCGGCAAGGTCGTGGTGAACGCGAAGGATGTCACCACGATGCGGTCGTGGAAGATTCCGCACTTCCGGCGCTCGATCGGCTGTGTGTTCCAGGACTTCCGCCTGCTGCCGAACCGCACCGCGTACGAGAACGTGGCCTTCGCCCTGGAGGTCATCGGCAAGACCAAGGCCGTGGCCCGTCGGGTCGTGCCCGAGGTGCTCGAGCTGGTCGGTCTCGGCGGCAAGGAGCACCGCTACCCGCATGAGCTCTCCGGTGGTGAGCAACAGCGCGTCGCGGTGGCGCGGGCGTTCGTCAACCGGCCGCTGATCCTGCTGGCGGACGAGCCGACCGGCAACCTGGACCCCGACACGTCGATCGAGATCATGCGCCTGCTGGACCGGATCAACCGGACCGGTACGACGGTCGTGATGGTCACCCACGACTCCAACATCGTCAACCAGATGCGCCGCCGGGTCATCGAGATCGAGAGCGGTCGCATCGTCCGCGACCAGGCGCGCGGCGTCTACGGCTGACACACCGGGCCCCGCCCCCTCAGCTTTCCTGATCTTCGAACGCGGAGTCCCGGAAGGAACCCCCGATGCGTTTCAAGTACGTCCTCAACGAGGTGCTGGTCGGTCTGTGGCGAAACGTCACGATGACCATCGCCATGATCATCACCATGACGGTGTCGCTGACCATGCTCGGCGCCAGCGTGTTGATGTATATGCAGGTCGACCAGATGAAGGACTTTTACTTCGGGAGGGTCGAGGTCTCCGTCTTCCTGCGCGAGGACGTCAACGACGCCCAGCGGACCGCCCTCGGCCAGATGATCGAGACCAACCCCCTGGTCGCCTCCCATGAGTACGAGACGCGTCAGCAGGCGTACGAGAAGTTCAAGGTGCTCTGGCGGAACTCCCCGACCTTCGTGGAGTCGGTCCGCCCGGACAGCCTGCCCGAGTCGTATCGCATCAAGCTCAAGGACCCCGAGCAGTACAAGGCCTTCGCCGATCAGTTCAACAACCAGCCGGGCGTCCAGGACGTCGTGGACCAGCGCGAGCTGCTCGACAAGATCTTCAAGATCTTCAACACGGTCCAGGTGATGTCGCTGGGGGTCGCCGCCTTCATGGCCCTGGCGGCGCTTCTGCTGGTCGGTAACACGATCCAGGTCGCCGCGTACAGCAAACGCCGAGAAGTCGCCGTCATGAAGCTCGTCGGCGCGTCCAACTGGTTCATCCAGGCGCCGTTCGTGCTCGAGGCGGTGGTCGCCGGACTCATCGGCGCGATCCTGGGCTTCGGTGTGATCTTCACGCTCAAGATCGTGCTGCTCGACGGCCGCCTGCAGGCCCTGGCCAACGTGCTGACGCCGATGCAGAATTCCGACGTCTGGCTGATGCTGCCGTTGCTGGCGGCGGTCGGCTCGGGAGTCAGCGCCATCACCGCGTGGGTCACCCTGCGTTTCTATCTGAAGGTCTGAGCCCGGACGGGCGAGAAGCACCGATCGCCGCGCATCTCATCCGGGATGCGCGGCGATCGCCGTTCTGCACGATTTCACCGGATAACTGCGGAACGTCGGGGTACGGTGACTCTTCGTGGAGCCCAAGAGACGACGATTTCGCCGCTTCCGTGCCGCCCTGACCGGGTGCCTGAGCGTGCTCTGCACCGCCGGGCTCCTCGCCACCGCGCCCGCCGCGGTGCACGCCGACCCCTCGGACGACGCCCGCCGGGCGAGCCGGGCCGTCGACCGGGCCGAGGCGATCCTCGAGGACGCCACCGAGACCGCCCGTAACGCCGCGCGGCGCCTGGAGACCGCGACGGCCGCCCTCCCCTCGGCGCAGAAGAAGGTCGCCACCTCGCGCGGTGTCGTCGCCGCGGCCTCGGTGCAGGCCGCGACAGCCCGGCGCAAGGCCGACGCCGCACGCCGCGCCTACGACCGCGTCGCCGCCGCCTTCGACGCGGCCCAGACCAGGGTGGACCAGGCCCGCGGGCGGGTCGACGACATCGCGGCCACGTCGTACATGGGCGGAAACTTCAGCGCCGTCAACCTCCTCGTCGGCGCCCGGGGAGCGCAGGACGCCATGGACCGCCTCGGCCTCATCAGCCAGGTCATGCGCAAGCAGCAGGAGGGCCTCAAGGAGTTCGTCGGGGCGCGGTACACGGCCCGTACGGCACAGGACAGGGCCGGACTCGCCAAGCGCACCGCCGAGGACGCCGAGCGCGAAGCCGGCGACAAGCTCGCCGCGGCACGCGACGCCCAGGCGGCCGCCCGGCGGGCCCGGGCTGCCGTCATCAAGCTCGCGCAGAGCCGCAAGGCGGCCCTGCACCTCGCCCGCTCCCAACGCGCCGCCGTGCTCGCCAAATACGAACAGGCCAAGGCCGAGGAGGCGCGCATCCAGGACGCGCTGCGCAGCTGGGACGAGAAGAACGGCGGCAGCTCCTACACCGGCGGCGCGCTGCAGATGCCCGTACACGGCTGGAAGACCAGCGACTTCGGCACCCGGTACGACCCCTACTACCGGGTGTGGCAGCTGCACGCGGGCATGGACATCGCCGCCGGCGGCGGCACCCCGATCCACGCGGCCGCCAGCGGCCGGGTCGTCCAGGCAAGCTGGAACGGCGGATACGGCAACTACACCTGCGTCAACCACGGCCGAAAACAGGGCCGTAGCTTCACCACCTGCTACGGACACCAATCCCGGATCCTGGTTCGGTACGGCGAGTACGTCCGCCGCGGCGAAGTCATCGGCAGGGTCGGCACCACCGGCGCGTCCACGGGCTTCCACCTGCACTTCGAGACGCGCTTCGGCGGCGTACCGAAGAATCCGGCGAATTATCTGCCGCGCTGCCTGTGCTGACCCGGCGCCAGGGTGGCCCTAGGATGCAAAGGTCCGGCCGAACGGCCGGGCCTTTTTGATGTCACTGGGTAGGGAGTCGAACATGCCGCGCGAACAGGGGCGCAAGGTCGTGGCCTCGAACCGCAAGGCGCGGCACGATTACGCGATCCTCGACACCTACGAGGCCGGCATGGTGCTCACCGGCACCGAGGTCAAGTCGCTGCGCGCCGGGCGGGCCTCGCTGGTCGACGCCTTCGGCCACGAGAACCAGGGCGAGATCTTCCTGCACGGAATGCACATCCCGGAATACACCCAGGGCACCTGGACCAACCACGAGCCGCGCCGCACCCGCAAGCTCCTCCTCAAGCGCGAGGAGATCCACAAGCTGATGGGCAAGCTCCGCGACGACGGCGTCACCCTCGTCCCGCTCCAGGTCTACTTCCACAATGGGTACGCGAAGGTCGAGATCGGGCTGGCCAAGGGCAAGAAGGCGTACGACAAGCGCCAGGACCTCGCTGCCCGCGACGCCAGCAAGGAAATCAACCGAGCGTTGGGGCGCCGCCGCAAGGGCATGGACTGACGGGCAATTCCGGGTGGCCCACGCACCCTCGCGACGGGACCGCCGACGTGCGGGCGTGGATCGACGGGTAACCTCGCCGCGGCCCACCCACCCGCGCGAAGGGACCGCCGTTGCCCGGCAAACACGCCGTGAGACAGTTCGGCCTACCCCGGTACTCGTTCACCGTCGCCGCCGCAGCGATACTTCTCGCCCTGGTCGCCTGGGTCGCCATCCGGGCGGCCGGGCCGACCCGGGACCGGACCCCCATCCTGATCGAGCCCTCCGCGTCGGCCACCGCCATCGCGGCCCACGCGCTGCCGATCGTCTCGGCCGGCCCCAGCTCCCGTACGCCCTCGGCAACGCCCCGCGTGACGAGCGCGTCACCCGTACCGAAGAAGACGGAACGCGCCACCACCAAGCCGCCTGCCCTCGCACCCACCCGGACGAAGTCCCCACCGGCCCCAGCCGCAACCCTGGCCGCGGACTACCGCACCAGCATCGAGGGACGACGGAGCTTCATGGTCGCGATCCAGGTGACCAACACCGGCACCACTCCCGACGACTTTCGCGTGAGCCTCACCTACGCCCCGGGCGACGGAGTCCAGCTCACCGGGGTGTGGAACGGCGAGCTCAGCCACTCCGGCGACACCTGGACGATCACCGGCGGCACCCTGGCACCCGGAGCGAGCACCATCGTGGGCTTCCAGGCGACCAAGCAGACCCGCGACGGCGTCCGCCCGTCCGGGTGCGCGGTGAACGGCACGCCCTGCCGCGTCGGCTGATACCGGAATGAAGTTCCGGCGCGGACACGTTAGGCTTGTACGGCAGCCGCAGTCGCGGCGGCCCTACGAGGGGGTGACTGGTTTCGACTTCGTACGTGGAGACAGGGGAAGCGAGCCGAGGAAGCCGACGTCGTCTCGAGAATCGGTCGTCGGAAACTTATAAGCGCCAAGGATAACTCCCGCGCTGACTTCGCTCTTGCCGCCTGAGGTAAGTAGCAAGTCTGTCGGACTGAGCACACCTCCGGCTCAGATCTCCGGCATCAGCTAGGAGGTTGGCCAATCGATTCCGGTCGCGGGGATCGTGCGGCGAGATTAATCAGCGACTGGGCCCGTCACACCAACTTGCTCACGTGATTGGTGGGGCCGAGTAGAGGCACAGTGAGCTGCGCTCGGAGAAGCCCTGACAAAGCAACGAAGGACCCGGGTTCGATTCCCGGCACCTCCACGAGTCCCAGGGGCCCCCTGTCCGCGGAAAGCGCGGACCGGGGGCCTCGTCTTGTCTGCTCCGGGGGCCGAGCCCCCGGAGGCCCCGCGGTGCGGTGGGCGCGGTTTTCGGCTTGCTCACGCTTGTGAGCGCATGCGCGGGCGCATTGCTGGCGCCTGCGGCGCATTGCTGGCGCCTGCGGCGCATTGCTGGCGCCTGCGGCCCGCCTCGGAGCGTTTATCGACCTTTGTGCCGGCTACGTCTCGGTTCGCTCCGGCCGTGAGCGCACGCGCCGCTGCGGCCTCCCGGCGGACGCTGGCGATTTCGGCTTCCATCGCCGCGATGCGCTGCTCAAGCTCCTCGGGGCTGCCCATCTGTGGATTGTTGACTGTTGTCGCGTCTGCGGCGAGGGGGCGGTCAGAGGTATCAGAGGTATTTGTGGAGGCGGATTGTGGTGGCGGTGGGGGTTGTGTGGATGCGGACCAGGTCGCAGAGGTCGTTGGTGAGGATCAGGCCGTAGCCGGCCTGGTGGTGTGCCGGGGGTAGGAGGCGGCCGGCGAGGGGGTCGGCCAGGTGGCCGGCGTCGTCGACCTGGCAGATGAGGACGCCCGGCTCGGTCCAGATGGTGATGCGTCCGCGGCCCGAGGTGTGTTCGACCGTGTTGGCGGCCAGTTCGTTCGCGGCGAGGACCAGTTCCTCGGTCTCGTCCGCGGACAGCGAGGCGGCCGCGTTGCGGCGGACGAAGTATCGGACCGCCGCCAGGGAGGAGTGGTCGCCGTAGACGAGGAATTCCGCGTCGGCGGGTGAGGCCGGGAGCTCCTGGTTGAAGGTGTCCGCCGTGTCGAACGGGTCGGCGTAGCGGTCGCTGACGCGGTGGCCACCGAACTCGATCATCGTCGGATGGGTGCGCCAGGCGTCCTCGACCACCGACGGGTCCAGCCGCTCGGCGTCGTATGGGCACAGGATGGCGGCGTCGCGGTCGACGAAGGCCGCGTTGATCAACGCCTCGTGCGCGGCGCAGGCCGGGTATTCCAGCGCCGTGCGGCCCTGCCAGATCGGTTCTCCGATGATCGATACCCGGCGGCCCGGGTGGTCGGTCGCGAACCTGAGCAGCACGCGCGGGATGATCCGGCCCGGGTTGCGGCCGGCCACCGCCATGTCGGCGAAGACGACCCGGTCGGCGACGTCGGTCAGGGCGGCCTTCAGCAGGTCGAGGTTCTTCCCCGGGACGGCCACCATGACCGGGTCGCCGTCGGCTATGGCGGCGCGGACGAACGCGGTGGTGCCCGCGAGATACTCCTGCTCGCCGCGGTACAGCAGCGCCGGATGGTCGAAGCGTGCAACGGACCTGTGGCCGGTCATTCGCTGAGTCCCTCTTCGCACACGCGAGTGCAGTCGGTCATGCGGAGTCCGCCTCGGCGTCCGTGTCCGAGGCGAGTGCTCCCCGGTCGCCATGAAAGTCGAGCAGCCGGGACAGGGCCGGTGAGGCGCCCACGAGCCGGAGTCCGCCCGCGCGGCGATCCACCGCCTGTGCCAGGATCCGCCCGGCCGCGGTGTCGGCGAACCGCAGGTCGGATACGTCGATCTCCGCCACCGAGCCGTCATCCTGGTCCACCAGGTGCTCGATCACCGCCGCGAGCGCCTGCCGGTTGAAGATGTCCGCCTCGCCCGCCAGGCGCAGCCCGTACGGCGGGGTGAGCCGCAGCCGCAGCGCGGACGCCGGATCGAACGGCATGTCGGTGCCGGCGGCACCGGCATGCGTGCTGGTGTGTCGGCGCAGACTCAACGGATCGAAGAGCCGGCGACTGTACGCGCAGATTCCCAGCAGGTAGCCCTCGGCGAAGAGCACGTTGAGCTCGGCCTCGAAACCCGGCAACCGCTCGGCGCCCGGCACCGACCGGCTCGCCCAGGACATGTCGGCGATGAGCCGCAGGCCTGGGAATCCTTCCTGGCGTGCCTTGTCACTCTCCTCCCGCAGGAGCCTCATGGCCACGGCGGGGTCGAAGGCGCCGCCGGAGGTCAGGCAGGACTCCGGCGTCGACGCGCGGAGGCTGCCGGCCGCGAGCGCCTCGGCGGTTGGCACGCCGCGGCACTCGATGGCGGCGAGAATCCCCTCGGGATCGTCGCCGGTGTAGATGACCCTCTCGCGCTTTCGCAACCCGGCCTGGACGACCTCGGCCAGCGTGTCGAGGCGCACGGCCTCGTCGTCGACGATCCAACAGACGTGATCACCGCGAGTGACCTGATCGAGGAGCGCTGACCCGGACACAGACCTTCCTCACCGCTGAACGGTTACGTGCCGTATACCGTACTCGCGGAAGGGGTTGCGCAGAGTAACCCAATTGGGTGACGGGCTCAGGGCAGGTCGATCGGCAGCTTGATGCCCTCCAACGTCGTGGCGCAGGGGCATTTCCGGTCGGTCGGCAGCCGGGTCACCGCGTCCAGGAGGACCTCGCGCAGCTTCGCCGTGTTCTGGGTGAAGACCCGGAAGACCTCGGACATGGTGACCCCGTGGTCGCCCTCGACGCCGGCGTCCAGGTCCGTCACCAGGGCGATGGCCGTGTAGCAGAGCTCCAGCTCCCGAGCGAGCACCGCTTCCGGGTGGCCCGTCATGTTGACGATCGAGCCGCCGATCGCGGCGAACCACCGCGACTCCGCCCGCGTCGAGAACCGGGGACCCTCGACCACCACCATCGTGCCGCCGTCGACCGGGCTGACCCGCTCCCCGGCCGCCAGCACGGCCCGGCGACCGGCGGGGCAGTAGGGATCCGCGAACGACACATGCACCGCGCCGCTGTCGTAGTAGGTCTGCTCCCGGCCGCTGGTGCGGTCGATGAGCTGATCGGGGACGACGAAGGTGCCCGGGCCCAGCTCGGGGCGCAGGCCGCCGACGGCACAGGGCGCGATGATCTGGCGTACACCCAGGGAGCGCAGGGCCCACAGATTGGCCCGGTAGGGGATCTTGTGCGGCGGAAACCGGTGGTCACGGCCGTGCCGGGGCAGGAAAGCCACCCGCCGGCCGCCCACGTCGGCGACGGTGATCCGGTCCGAGGGCGCACCGTACGGCGTGGACACCTCGTGTTCCGTCGCGCCGTCCAGCAGGGCGTAGAGGCCCGATCCGCCGATGACGCCGATCTCCGCCTCTGGGTGTCGCTCGTTCATGCGCAGACCTTATCGGTGGCCCGAACAGCAAGCTAATGTCCAAGCATGGCGGGAGAGCGAGGCTGTCGTGTTCAGTGAAGACCAGCGCGTCGGAGGTCGGTCTGTGGAGTCGATGACCGGTCAACTGCTGGTCGCGACCCCGACGCTGAAGGACCCCAACTTCGACCGTACGGTCGTGCTGCTCGTCGCACACGAAACCGGCGGCGCCCTGGGTGTGGTGTTGAACCGGGCGACGGAGGTCCCGGTCTCCGACGTCCTGGGCGACTGGGGCACTCTGGCCGGCGACCCGGCGGTGCTCTTCGAGGGCGGCCCGGTCCAGCCCGAATCGGCGATCTGCCTGGCCCGCACCCGCCCCGAGATCAAGACCCGGGTGTCCGGGTTCCACCAGGTCGCGGGCGCCCTGGGCACGGTCGACCTCTCCGCCGACCCGGACCGGCTGCGGGAGAGCGTGGCGGGCATCAGGGTCTTCGCGGGCTACTCGGGCTGGTCCTCGGGTCAGCTCGAGGAGGAGATCACGGCCGGCTCCTGGTTCGTCTTCGACGCTCTGCCGGGCGACCCCTTCGTCAACCGCCCCGACGACCTGTGGGCGATGGTCCTGCGCCGCCAGGGCGACATCCTCGCGGCGGTGGCGCACTTTCCGCCCGACGTGTCGCTGAACTGAGGACCTCCCCGCAAACGGGGGGCCCAAGGGTGTGTACTATTCCCTCTGTGCCCGGGCGACCGGACGCGGCAAGGGGCTGTGGCGCAGCTGGTAGCGCACCACACTGGCAGTGTGGGGGTCAGGGGTTCGAGTCCCCTCAGCTCCACCCTTTGAGCAAGGCAAACGCACCGTCTTCCAGAAATGAAGACGGTGCGATTTTTTTTTGGGTACGGGGAATACGCCATCATGTGACGTGAGTCACATGATGGATGGCGTCCGATTCAGGGACCAACGAGAAGTGCGACGGCGGGTAACGGGCATCCGCGTCAGCTGTCCCGCTATGGAACTTCGGGCATCGATTCCTTGCCCCGGGTCTGTCCGACCCCCGATCATCGTGCCTTTCGCCCGCGCAGGAATGGACGACACGTGCAGCAGAATTCGGCCGTCAACGGTCGTGGCTGGAATGAACCGGCGACCGTCGATCTCAGTGGACGGTGCGTGGGGAATTCCTACATCCTCATCTGCCCTGTCGGGCAGGGTGCCACCGGCACGGTGTGGCGGGGCATGGAGCGTACGTCCGGCGAACATGTGGCGGTCAAACTGTTGCACGAGGGCATGCTGCGCCAGCCGAAGCTGGTGACCCGGTTTGTGCAGGAGCGGACCATCCTGATGATGCTGCGCCACGAATACATCGTCGGCGTCCGCGATCTGTTCAGCGCCGGCGAGTCGCTCGGGTTGGTCATGGACTTCGTCGCCGGCGGCAGCCTGCGGGAGCATCTGCGCCGGGAAGGCACCCTGCCGGCCGGCGAGGCGGCGCGGCTGCTCGCCCAGGTGGCGGCGGCCCTGGCCGAGGCGCACGGGATCAGCGTCGTCCATCGTGACGTCAAGCCGGACAACATCCTGCTGCGGGACGACGGCGGGCGGTTGGACGTGCGGCTGACCGACTTCGGGATCGCCCGGATCCTCGACGCGCCCGGCCTCACCACACCCCAGGCGATCATCGGGACGCCCCACTACATGGCACCCGAGACCATCAGCGGCGGTGACCCCACCCCATCCGCCGACGTTTACGCGCTGGGTGTGGTGCTCTACGAGCTCGTCGTCGGGCGGCCCCCGTACGCCGGTGACCCGATGGCGGTGCTGCGCAGTCACCTCGACGAGAAGCCGGTGCGCCCGGCGGGGATCGCGGACGAGCTGTGGTCGGTGATCAGCTCGTGCATGAACAAGGACCGGGAGCAGCGACCGACGGCCGTCGAGCTCGCGGTCACCCTCTCGAGTCTGGCCCGGACCCTGACGGGCGTGCCGGCGCTGCCCGGGCCCGTCGCCGAGCCGGACGCCAGCGACGACCCGCCGCCCTACCCGGCGCCCTGCCCGGCACCGTCTCCGCTGCGCCCCGCCCGGCACCCCTCGGCGCCCGGTAACCCGCGGCCGAGGTCGCCGCGGAACCGGCCCGGCACGTGGCGGTGGCGCCGACCGGGCGCGATGGCCGCCCTGATCGCCGTGGTCCTGCTGTCGTCCGCGGTCGCCGGCTACGGCGCATGGTATTCGCGGGCTCTGCAAGCGGCGGGGTCTTCCGCCGCCGCCGCGCCCCGGGCCGGCGCCGCCCCGAACGGTGACCTGCCAGGCGGCGGGTCGGCGGTCAAACCGTCCCAGGTGCCCGTGATCGCCACGCCCATCGCGGCGGGAGCCGTGCCGGCGGGCGGCGCGGACGGGCGGCGGTACGGCTCCGGCGCCGCGAAGGATGTGTCGGTCGGACCGGCGAACGCCGCCGTCTCCGTCGACCCGGGGAAGGTGGGCGACCTCGTCCGCTTCGGCCCGTGGCAGTGCGGCGACGCGTACACCTGGGACATCGGTCATCCCGTGCTCGCCAAGCCGTGTCACTCGGTCGGCAGTGCGATCCGGGTGGTGGGGCACATCGAGGCGACGCCCGGGGTGCAGGCGGACGTGTCCCTGTCGGTGCGGGACGCGCAGACCGACGACGTCGTCGCCGGGCCGTACGTCTGCAAAGCCCTGACGTTCACCGACCTCGTGCTCAAGCACACGTGCGGACCCGTCGACCTCGACGCTCCGCACGGCCGCCGCTACCGCGTCGTGGAGAGCTGGCAGTACACCGGGCGTGCCCTGCTGCCCGGCGGAACGGTCGAAGGACTGGAATTCCTCTGGTGAGGTTCGGGCCCCGTCAGTCGAGGGCGACCCGGTTCCGGCCGCCCTCCTTGGCCCGGTACAGGGCGTGGTCGGCGCGGGCCAGCAGCGCGTCCAGGCCGTCGTCGGCGGCGGTGAGGCGGGCCAGGCCGACGCTGATCGTCACCGCGACCGGGCCGACGCGCGTCCGCACCGGCGTGGCCTCGACCGCCGCCCGCATCCGCTCGACCACCTCGAGGTCGGCGCCCGCGTGGTCGGGCAGGACCACCGCGAACTCCTCGCCGCCGTAACGGCCGAGCACATCGGAGGACCGGATGCCGGCGGCGACCCGGCGGACCACCTCGGTGATGACGTCGTCCCCGGCGCCGTGCCCGTACGCGTCGTTGACGTGCTTGAAATGGTCGATGTCGAGCATCACCGCGGCGAGCTGCCGCTTGCCGCGGCGGGCCACCTCGACCAGGCTCCCGGCGAGGTCGTGGAAGTGCCGGCGGTTGGCGATGCCGGTGAGGCCGTCGGTGATGGCCAGCTCCTGCACCTGGCTGAAGAGCTGGGCGTTGTCGTACGCGCTGACGCCCTGGCTGGCGAGGGCGGCCGAGACGTCGCGCTGGCTGTCGTCGAAGGCCGCCGCGGTGAGAATCACGACGCCGGCCAGACGGTCGCGGGCGACGAGCGGGACGACGAGGGCGGCGTCGGTCGGATTCAGCACGCCGCTCAGCGGTGCCGGCACCCGACCGGCCTCGGGTGCGTCGGCGACGTCGAACCCCTCGTGGCGACCGCCCAGATGGTCGGCGTCGGTGTCGCCGTACACGTCGGCCACGGTGAGGATGCCGTCCAAGGGGTCGGGCAGCAGCAGCATGCCTCCGGTGGCGGCCGCGTTCTCGGCCAGGGTGGTGAACAGCCGGTCGAGAACCTGTCGCGGCTGGTGCAGCGAGTTCAGCTCGGCCAGGCTGGTGCGCAGCAGCTCGGCCAGCTCCTGCTGGTGGCGGGCGGTGCGGACGGCGACGTCGAGCTGGGCGGCGCGGGCGGTCTCCAGGGCGACAGCCACGTGACTGACGATGGCGGTCAGCACCTCGACGTCGTCCTCGGTGAAGACGCCGCGGGCGAGCCGGCTGTCCAGGTACACCACGCCGGTGAGCCGGCCACCGAGCAGGACGGGCGCGACGATGATGCTGCGCAGGCCGTGCGCGACGACGCTGCGGGAGCCGAGGGCGGCGCCCTGGTCCGTGCCGGTCACCACGACCGCCTCGCCGGTGTCCTGGACCCGGTGGATCAGGGTGGAACCGTAATCGGTGACCGTGTCGAGGTCGGCCCCTTCCGCGTCCCGGCCGGCGAACCGGCGCAGCCGGCCGGTGTCCTCGTCCCGCATGAACAGCAGGGCGCGCTCGCCACCGAGGATGCGCAGCGTCTCGTCGAGGGCCACGCGGGCCAGCTGGTCAGGGTCGAGGACGGTGGCGGCCGCGACGCTGACCTGTTGCAGAGCCTCCAGCCGCCGGTTGCGTTGGGGGTCGGCGATTCGGGTGCCGGAGTGGCCGTACCGCTCGGCGGAGCGGGACCGGTCGACGCCGAACTCGGCGCGTACCTGGCGGATCCGGTGTTCCCAGCCGTGCGTCTCGGCCAGGTGGGCAGCCACCTCGGCCTGCCGCTCGGACTCCGTCACCCGGCCGAGCCGGCGCATGGCCCGGGCTCGGATCCGGGCCAGGTCGAAGTCGAGCAGCGGCGCGTCCAGCGACCACCACCGGGCCTCCGCCCGGTAGGCGGCCGCGATCGCCGCCTCGGGCCGGCCGGACTGCTCCAGGAGCGCGGCCCGCGCCGCGTCGTGCGATGCCTTGATCAGCGGGGTACGGGCGATGCTCTTCAGCTCGCGCACCGCCACCCGGGCGGCGGCGAGCCGGGCCGGCCGGTCCGCGTCCGTGGCGGTGCGCACCTGCGCGAGCCGGCCGGAAGCGCGGAACACGAAGAACCAGTGGTGGAAGACGAACATCTCCTTGCGGGTCAGCCGCAGCTGTTCGAACTCGGCCACCGCGTTGTCGAACGGTTCACCCAACTCACCCTGTTCCAGCGCGAGGAACAGGTTGGCGACGGCGATGTTGGCGCGCTGCGACACCGACGCGCCGTGCGCGACGGCGTTCCGCACGGCGGTCAGGGCTTCGGCGGCGTCGCCGTGCCGGCCCTGCAACGCCGGTGTCATCGCCCCGAGCAGCGAGAAGAAGTCCGCGGTCAGGTGCGTGGTGCCGGGGGGCAGGAGGGCCAGCCCGCGCTGGTGGACGGTGTCGGCCACGCCGGCGTAGCCGCGCAGCAGCTGCCGGATGCCCATCCAGCCATAGCCGGTGAGGAACTGCGCCGGCGCGAGCCAGCGCGAGTCGCGGTGAATCGACCGTTCCCACGAGCTGCCGTCGTCGCCGCCGGAGAGGTGGGTGGCAGTGCCGAGCATCCACGAGATGTACGCCATCACCGCCGGATCGCCCGCCGCCGCGGCGGCGTCGCCGGCCCGGGCGAAGCAACGCCGGGAGATCGGGCGCAGCCCGGCCAGCGCGCAGAAGAAGCCGAGCATTCCGTACGCCCGGGCGTACGCCACGCCGGGTCCGAGGCGGTTCACCAGGTACAGCGAGCGCATCCCGTAGAGCGCCGCGCGGATCATCCGCAGCCCGATCGTCGACCCGTAGGCGGCGGCGTCGAGGAGTTCGGCGCGGCGGTGGAAGTCCTCGCGACGCTGCCCGGTCACCGTGCCGGCCCCGATGCCGGTGCGCCGGACCAGCGCTCCCGCGACCGCGGCGCCGAGCGCCGACAGCACCAGCGGCAGGGTTCGGCGCGGCACCGGGTGGCCCAGCTCGGCCAGCGCCCGGGTGGCCGCCTCGACGGAGGGCGCGTCCGCCCAGGAGGTGTGCTCCAGCTCGGCCAGGGTGGCCCACAGCTCGGCCCGAGCACCCGGGTCGGGCTCGGCGGCGATGGCCCGGTGCAGCCCGTCGCGGGCCTCGGCGAACCGGCCCGTACGCAGGTATGCCCGGGCCAGCGCGTGCGCTACGGCCGTGGGCACCGGCTGGCCCAGCTCGGTGGCGGCCGCGACGGCCGCCTCCAGATAGCCCGCGGCGTCGGCCGGGGCCTGGTCGGCGAGCGCCTGGGTGCCGGCGGCGACCGCACTGCGGTACTGCGCCTCCGCGCCGCTCTCCGCCCCGGCGGCGGCGTGGTGCCGGGCCACCGCGTAGGCGTGCCCCAGCTCGCGCTCGGCCGGTGCCAGCGCCTCCAGCGCCTCACCGGCCCAGCGGTGCAGCCGCCGCGTGTCGTCGGCGGGCAGCTCGGCGAGGAGCGCCTCCCGGACGCCCGGGTGGACGAAGGTGTACCGACCCGCCGCGCCGCCGTTGACGAGCCGGCGCGCCGCGGCGGCGCCGATCGCGGCCGCGACCTGGTCGGGCGGCAGGTGGCCGGTGGCGGCCACGAGATCCAGCCGGAACCGGTTGCCGAGCACGGCGGCCACGGCGAGCACCGCCCGCTGCCCGGCGGTGAGCCCGTCCAGCCGGGCGACGATCAGTTCGCAGCCGCCGCCGGCGGGCAGCGCGTCCAACCCCTCGCTCGCCAGTTGCCACGTGCCCCAGTGCGGCACGAGCAGGCCGCCGTCGACCAGGTCTCGCAGATACTCGACGGCGGCGAACGGCAGGCCGCCGCTGCGGGCGGCGATGTGCGAGGTCAGCTCCGTCGGCGCGCTGGCGCCCGGCAGCCGGGACGCCACCAGCGCGGCGACGGCGCACTCGGCGAGCGGCGGCACCGGGACCGTCGCGTCCAGCGCGGCACCGCAGGCGGCCCGCAGAGCGCTGAGGTCGGCACCGTCCGGCGCGGTGAGCACGACGAGCAGCGGCACGTCCGCGATGCTGTCCGCGATCGCGGTCAGCACCCGCAGCGTGGGAGCGTCGAGGTGGTGCGCGTCGTCCAGTTCCAGCAGCAGGCCACCGCAACCCCGGGCCAGCTCGGTCAGGAAGGTGGCCAGCGCGGCCGCGAACTGCTCGTCCCGGCCCTGTCCCGCCGCGTCGGTGCCGTCGCCGAGCAGGTCGGCGAGGGCCGGCGAGGCGGTACGGACCAGCGCGGCGCCGGCCGGTGCGGCGGCGGCCCGCAGCCGGTCCCGGGCGGCGTCGCGTTCCGGCCCGGACAGCCGGCGCACCCCGTCGGCATAGCGTTCCAGCGCGGCACGCAGGGCCGCCAGCGGGGCCTCCGGCTCGGGTGCGTTGCGGGCCCGCAACGCGACCGCCCCGGCGTCGGTGACGGCCTCGGCGAGCGCCGCCGCCAGCCGGGTGCGGCCGGCGCCCGTCGGACCGTGCACGAGCACCATGGCGCCAGCCCCGCCGGCCGCGGCCGCCCAGTGGGCGGTGAGCGCGGCCAACTCGGCGTCCCGGCCCACCAGCGGCAGCTCCGCGGCGGGCACCTCGGCGGCGCCCCCGTCCCCGCCGCGCTGGCCGCCGCAGCGGCGCAGGGCGAGCAGGAGTTCGCGCGCGTCGGGAAACCGGTCGTCGGGATCCTTGGCGAGCAGCCGGTGGATCACCGCGACCAGTTCGCCGGACGCGTCCGGACGCAGGGCGCTCAGGTCGGGCGGGGCGGCGACCGCATGCAACCGCAGCAGTTCGCCGACATCGGCGGCGTCGAAGGGCGGCCGACCGGCCAGGCACTCGAACAGCACCACGCCGAGCGAATACAGGTCGGAACGGCCGTCGACCGGCCGCCGGAGCATTCCGGCCTGCTCGGGGGCCGTGTAGCGGAACGTGCCGACCGCGTCGGCGGACTCCCCGCCGTCCGCCGCGGCCAACCCGAAGTCGATGAGGGTGGCCGGCCCGGCGGGCGGCAGCATGATGTTCTGCGGCTTCAGATCGCGGTGCACCAGCCCGGTGCGGTGCGCCGCGGCGAGCGCGCCGGCCAGCTCGACGGCGAGGGCCAGCACCCGCTTCTCCGGCAACGGCCCGTCGGCCAGCACGTCGGCCAGGGTCTGGCCGCCGATCAGCTCGGTGACGAGGGCGGGGTGGCCCTCGTACAGCCCGACCGCACAGGGCCGCAGCACGCCGGGATGATCGACCCCGGCCAGCAGCGCCGCCTCGCGGCGGAACGTGATCAAAGATCCCGCGTCAGTGACGTGGCGAGCCTGCTTGAGGGCGTATTGGGACTCTCCGTGCCGCACCCGGAAAACCGTGGTGGCGGCGCCTCGACCGAGAACCTCCTCGATCACCAGGCCGGTCAGCTCGGGTGCGTCCACGGCTCGCCCGGTCATGCCCAGCCCGCCGCTCATCGTCCCGCCCCACCTCGCGTCCGAGAGCCGCGCGTTGCGGGGCCCCGCGAGGAAGATATCGGCGTGAAATGACCGAATCTGAGCCCAACGGGCCCGGGGAAAACGGACAGCGTTCGCGGACGGGGCGGTAACGCGCGGGCGGGAAACGACCGGTCAACCGCGAGCGCCGACCGCCGCGGTGCGCGAGGAGGCGGCTTTTCGCCCGCGCACCCCGGCCGTCGGTCCGCGGCCGGCGAGCGAGACGACTATCGCGACCCCGATCAGGGCCGCCGAGGTGGCGAAGGCGACCCGCATCCCCGAGGCGACGTCCCCGGGACCCGCCGCGAGGTCGAGCGTCGACGAGGCGTGGGCGAAGACCGTACCCATGACCGACGCCCCGGTGATCAGGCCGAGATTGCGCGACAGCGTCAGCATGCCCGACACCGCGCCGCGTCGGTCGGAAGCGACGTCCAGCATGACGGCGGTGTTGTTGGCGGCCTGGAAGAGTTGGTAGCCCGGGGTCAACACGGCCATCGCCGCGAGGTAGCCCGTCAGGCCCCACATCGCCGGGAGGGTCGTCAGGGCGATCGTGCCGGCGGCCATGGCGACGAGTCCGGCGAGGACGGCGAACGGGGCTCCACGCCGGTCGACGACGCGGCCGGCGGGAACCCCGGTGAGGGCGGAGATGACCGGGCCGGCCGACATGACCAGCCCGGTGACCGCCGCGTCGAGGCCGAGCGCGCGGGACAGATAGAACGGGCCCACCACCAGCGTCGTCATCATCACCGTCGAAACCAGCGTGTTCGCGGCCAGCCCGGAGCTCAACGCCGGATCGCGCACCATCCTCCGCCGAAGCGCCGGTAGGGCGAACAGGCCGAGGCCGACGGCCGCCAGCAGCACCCCGGTGAGCACACCGGCGCCGATCGTGACGGCCAGGGAGTAGGCCGCGAGCGCGAGGGCGAGCAGGAGCGTCTTGCGTACGTCGAAAGTGGATTGCGCCGTTCGCCGGTGGTCGGCCGGAAGGTGACGGTGGACGAGGACCAGGTTCAGGACTCCCAGCGGCGCCAGGACTCCGAAGATCGCCCGCCAGCCGGGACCGGCGAGCAGCAGGCCGCCCAGCGACGGGCCGAGCGCGGTGCCGACCGCCGACATCGTGCCCAGCAGGCCCATGGCGCCGCCCATTTTCGCCCGGGGAACCGTGTCGCGGACCAGCGCCATCGTGAGGGCCATCAGGACGGCCGCGCCCAGGCCCTGCAAGGCCCGCGCGGCGATCAGCGCACCGAGCGTCGGCGCCAGGCAGCAGAGGATCGACGCCACGGTGAACAGGGCTGTCCCCGCCGAGAGCACCCGGCGGCGGCCCAGCGTGTCACCGAGGTGGCCGGCGCCGACGATCGCGACGGTGATGGCCAGAAGATAGGTCAGGACCACCCATTGGACCGCCGGGAAGGACGCGTCGAAAGCCTCCGCCAGCGTCGGGAGGGCGACGTTCGCGACGCTCGTACCGATGGAGGACAGCAGCATCGACAACGCCAGGCCGACGACCGCCCATCGTGGGGAAGGGGTCATGACGCCAGGCTCGCGGGCCACCCGACGCAGAGGCAATCATCGTTGCCGAAACAGGGAACGGCAAAATGGCGCCATGGCCGACTTCGCGCTCCACGTCCAGCCCGTCGACGCACAGGAGTGGCTCGAGACGGCCCGCCGGGCCGAGGCCACCGGCTTCGACACCCTGCTCGCCGCCGACCACCCCGGCTCGTGCGCCGCACCGTTCGTCGCGCTCGCCGCGGCGGCCGCGGTCACCACGCGGATCAAACTCGGTTCGTACGTCTCGAACGCCGGCGTGCGGGAACCGATGCTGCTGGCCGCCGACGTCGCCACCCTGGACGTGGTCTCCGGCGGTCGCGCCCTGCTCGGCCTCGGCGCCGGTCACACTCCCGCCGAATGGGACGCGATCGGGCGGGTGCGGCCCGGCGTGCACGGCCGGGTCGATCGCTGCCTCGCGGTCGCCGACGCGACGGTACGGCTACTCGCCGGCGAGAAGGTCACCGTCGCCGAGCCCGGCCTGACCATGCTGGACGCCTTCCTCGAACATCCCCGGCCGGTCCAGGAGCGGATCCCCCTGCTGATCGGCACGGCGAACTCCCGCCTGCTGCGCTGGGCGGGCGAGCACGCCGACGTCGTCGGGCTCACCGGCTTCGGGCGTACGAAATCCGACGGACACCAGCACGAGGCCCGGTGGCGGCTCGCCGAGATCGACGCGCAGGTCGCCCTGGCCCGCGAGGGCGGCGACGCGGTGCTCGAGGCGCTGGTCCAAATCGTCGAGATCACCGACGACCCGGAGGCCGTCCTCGGCGAGCACGCCGAGCGCCAGGGTATGAGCGTCAGCGAGCTCCGCGAAGTGCCGTTCCTGCTCGTCGGCACCGAGGACGAGATCGTCGAGGCGGTGCGTCGCAACAAACAACGGTGGGGAATCGCGCGGTACGCCGTACGCCGGAATGCTCTTGATCTGATCGGTCCGTTGCTGCCGGCACTGACCGCGATCTAGCGGTCTACTCCGCCAGGAGTTCGTGCTCGACTTTGACGCGGAAGTCCGCATAGATCTGCTTGTAGCGGGCGACGGCGGCCTGATTCTCACCGCGCTCCAGCAGCCCGAGAACCTCCTCGTGACCGGTGATCCAGGTCTGCCAGAGGTCGCTCTCCGCGCCCATCGCCAGAATCCGCAGGGTCCGGGCGACCACCAGATCCACCATGGACTGCAGCTCGCGGTTGCCGCTGGCGAGGATCACGATCGTGCTGAAATCCGCGCCGGCGGCCCCGGCCGCCAGCACATTGCCGGCCCGCAGCCCGTCGACGAACTCATTCTGCCGCTGGCGCATGAGATCGAGGTGGGTGGCGGTCAGATTCTCCACCCCCCACTCGAAACCGGCGCCGGCCAGCACGCTCATCACGTCGATCAGCTCGAGCGCGTTCTTCTGCGTCACCTTGGTGACGTGACGCGTGCGGTTCGGCGCGATGTCGATCAGACCCTCGACCGAGAGCTGGGCGATCGCCTCCCGCACCGGCGTGATGCTGACCCCGAGGCGGGCGGCGAGCTCCGCGTCCTTGACCAGCGTGCCGGGCGGGAGCTCGCCCGTGACGATCTCGTTGCGGAGCTGACGCACCACGGCGGCCGTACGGGTCGGCGGAACCGTGTAGGACATACGGAGAGCCTATACACCGTCACTCAACGCTGTGTTTCCGCCCGGGTGGTCACTTCTCCGTGGTGCCGCTCAGCGTCTTGTCCCCGTTGAAGGAGCCCGGTGCGTTCCACTTCTGCAGTGGCGAGGTGGTGCAACGGGCTGTCTTCACCTTGGCGGTGCCGTCAAAGTGCGCGTCAGGCACCGCCACGGTCAGGTCGGTCGCCACCAGGCACTCACCTCGGTTGCTGACGACGCTGTAGCTCGTCACCGGACTCTTGGTGTCGCCGTACATGGTCCACTTCAGGTAGCTGGGCGTGTCGAGCGGGTCTATCCCGCCCACCCGGGCACCGCACGCCTCCAGGGTGACGTACCCGTAGGGCTCTGGCGGCTCCCGCAGGCAGAAGCCGGGATTGTCCTTGCCGGCGGTGCGGAAACGTCCCTTCTGCTGGTCTTCCTTGCTGAGTGACAGTGGGGGAAGCTCCCACTGCTGGTTCCACCGGACGTTGCCGTTGGGTGCCTGCTTGCAGAACCAGACGATCATGTACTTCGCGTTCACGTCGAAGCCGGTGACGTCCAGGCAGCGGCTGAACTGCTTGAAGTTGACGAGCTGACCGGTCTCGATGCCCGCGCCGCCGGCTCCCGCCGCGGGATCCGGGCGCCAGATGTCCTTGTCGTACTCGCCCTTGCAGTCGTTGAGGGCGACGATCATGCCGGTCTCGGTGGTTTGGGCGCTCAGGCAGAGGTTGTTCGAGTCGGCCCCATCGTTCGCGGTGCCGCGGAACCGAGAGCTGTCGTCCAGGCTCCACTGCTGCGTGAATACCCGGCCGAGGCACTTCTGCAAGCGCACGACCGCGCCGATCGTCTGGGAATCGGCCTCCAGGCACAGGCCGGTCGGATTCTCGGTGGACTCCGAGTACATCAGCCTGATGCTGAGTTCCTTGGTGTAGACGAAGCGCTGTTCGCTGGCGCCGCCCGTCTTGCACTCCTTTATCGTCAACGTCGGCTTGGTGGTGTCCGGGTCGTCGCTGCCGTCCATGCACACGTGGGGGGTGCCAGGAGGTGCGGTGGCGAGCCGGATCAGGCCGCCGGCGGTGTTCGAGGAGGTCCTCTTGAACTTGTACGTGGCCTCGACGGTTCGGGTGGCCGCGGCGCCCTCGACGAGGGTCGCGTCCGCCGCGCCCGTGCCGGTGACAGTCAGCACCGCCTTCGTCGGCACCTCGGTCGGCGGGCAGGGCATTTCCACCGCGGTCGACTCGTCGTCGGCGTCCTCCGGTAGACCGTAATAGGTGATCTTCACGCGGTACCGCAGGCCGTCGGCGGCCTCGACGCCGGTGATCTCGCAGGGAGGAAGGCCTGCCAGGTTGCCGGCCAACGTGGCGCCCGCGCCGGTGGACGCCGCGCGGAGCTGGGCCATGGCCGCGTCGAGGCCCGCGTTGGCGGCGTCGATTGACTCCGTGCGCTCGTCGATGGTGCGCGTGGTGGTCAGGTTCTGGAGCACGACCGGCACGATGGAGGCGGTCAGGCCCATGGAGACCACGCCGACCAACATGGCCATCGGCATCGATCCGGTGTCGCGGCTGCGGCTTGTCCTCATGTGGGCCTCCCTTCGCTGCAGTCGTTGGTGTCCGGGGTGTCGCGGTCGGTGTTCAGGGCGGTGAACGCTATGTCGATCGCCGCCGCGCCGGCCGCCACCTTGGTGCTCAGACGGATGCGCAGCCGGTCGAACTCGGGGACGAACTGGCTGCCCTCAGCGGCGGTGGCGTAGGGCTTGGTGTCGGCCTTGTGTAGCTCGAATGGCGCGATCTTGGTCCCGGTAGGGGTCGTTTGGCGGGAGATGTTCGTCGTGTCGACTTGTGAGGCAATGGTCATTCCTGGGGTGTGCGGGGCGGGCGGGCTGCCCGGCGTCCACTCGAGAAGTTGCAGCAGGCCCTGGCCGATGGGGCTGTTTGAGCCCGGATCAGGGCCCAGCTCCAGTCGAAGCTGCCGGCATTTCTCGCCCTTCACACCGGCGAACTCCACGTACCAGGTGTCCGCGCTCCCCTCGTGGCGCACACCTGGTTTGTTGATCCAGCTGGCGTAGCGGAGGTGGCGGTCGAAGCGCTGGAAGGCGACGGAGAGCTGCGCCTGCGCGTCCGTCAGGGTGTCCGTCGCCTGAACGGTGCGGTACACCTGCAGGATGGCACCGGTGAAGACGACCATCACCGCACTCATGATCCCCATGGTCACCATGATCTCGGTGAGCGAGGAGCCTTCGTCGTCCCGGACCGGCGACACCTCACGGCGCGTCATGTCACGGTCCAGTCGAACACCATGTAGGCGGCGTCGTCCTTGTGGTTGGTCACCTTGAGGGTGACGCGATAGGTGCCCGGCTTGGTCGGCGTCCCGCTGATGCGGCCCGCGGTGGTGATCTTCAGTCCGTCCGGCAGGCCCGTCGCCGTCCACACGATGGACTTGCCCTCGGTGCCGTCGAACTCGGCATCGAACGCGGTGATGGCTTTGCCGGCGGGGCTGGTCATGGGGGTGCCGCTCGGCGACTCCACCGTCAGATCGCTACCCTTTTTTGTGGTCACCCTGACGATCACGTCGGTGCTCGCTTGTTGTCCGATCTTGTCGGTGACGGTCAGCGTGACGATGTAGCGGGAGGCGTAGTTGATGCTCCCGTCGACCACGCCGGTAGCTGAGTCCAGCTTCAGGTCCTCCGGCAGATTCACGGCTGACCAGGTGTACGGCGGCACGCCGCCCTTGGCGATGTTCGCAGCGACCAGGTTGTAATTGACGGACGCGCCTTTCTGCGCCGGAGGCGGCATGAAGTTGGCCAGCGTCAGAGGCGTCGTCGTCGTCACGGGTCCGACGTACCAGGTGAAACTGACGGATGTGGTGCGCGGTGCTCCCGAGTCGGTCACCTCCACAACGGGGTAGTACGTCTGAGCGCCCGTCATTGCCGTGCTCCCGGTGATGCGGCCGGTCGCCGAGTTGATCGTCAGGCCGGCCGGGAGGTTGCTGGCCTTCCACGTCAGGGGCGTCCGCCCTCCGGTTGCTGTCAGGGGGAGGTCGACGGCGACGTTGTTGCGGGTCGACTGGTTGGCCGGCGTGGTCAGGACGAGGTCGTCTACGACGAGCCACTTGAAGAGGGAGTCGTCGCTCCGGCCGTCCTTGTCGGTGACCTTGACCTTGACCTGGTCGTACGTGCCCGTCGTGGTGGGCTTGCCGCTGATCAGGCCGGAGTCGGGGTCGAAGGTGAGCCCCGGCGGCAGGGTCCCGGTGTAGCCCCACGACAACGGCAGGCGGCCTCCGGTCGACTTGACCTGGTACGAAACCTGATATCCGGCGTTGTTGTCCTTGTAGACAACCTGGAGATTGGGATCGTCGACTACCTTCGGCGGCGGCTGCACGGTGTCGAAGAGGGGATCATCCGCATCGCTGATCAGGATGGATGCGGCGTAGGCGCAGTACTCCTCCTTGCATCCGGCCTGCTTCCAGCGGACCCCGACGACGACGCGGTAGAACGGCACGCCGCTCGCGGTCTTGTCGCAGCTGCTTTCCGCCGGCGTGCCGCCCGGTGGGGGAGCGGCGACAGCTTTGCTCTGCCAGCAGCGTCCGAGGTAGAAGTCCTGGAGATACTCGATGTTGTTGATCGTGACCGGAACGGATTCGGTCGGCAGGGGTGCTTGCGCCCCGTCCAGCGAGCCTGGCAACGCCACGTCCGCGGCGAGCTGCATGTGCTTCAGCAGGGCGTCGACCTTCGGCGGAGCGGCGTTCCACTGATTTTGTGCGGCCAGTTCGCCGCGGCCCTTCGGCAGGAGGTTCGCTCGGATGGCGCGGGCCCGTTCCAGCCCGTCGATGGCGACCTGGATCGCTACCTGATCGCCGCGCTGACGGGAGCTCAGGGCCACCGAAGTGATCAGGAAGGGAGCCACGCCGGCCATCACCGTGCTGATCACGAAGAGGGCCGTCATGACCTCGAGCAGCGACATACCCTCGTCGCCGGGTGGCGACGAGGCAGCCGCGCTGTCGGTCGGCATTGCTGTCCTCACTGGTACAGAGCTGATACAGAGCTGAGGTTTCGGGGAAAATCAGGCCGTACGGCGTGGTGGCGGGGCCGAGGGGTTGATCTCGACGAGCTGGCGCCGGTCGACGCCCGCCTCGTCGAGAATGCGCTCGACGGCCGCGATCGAGAGCCAGTCGAGGACGTCGTCGCCGTGCACGATGCGGTACCAGCGGGCGCGCTGCCGGCGTACCACTTCCACCCGCCACGCGCCGTCCGGTGTCTGCATCGCGCCCTCGACATCGTCCATCGCCTCAGTCCGTCGTGATCGAGGGGGCGCCGGCCCCGACCGGCGGGGCAACGAACGCCTGCACCGACAGGTTGAGCTGGCTCGGGGAGCTGGCGCCATCCTCGCTCGGCTCGTCCGAGGCGGTGAAGTTCGCCGACTCGATCAACACCGCTCGCTTCTGGCTGCTGCCCTGCAACAGGTTGATGAAGTCGCCGAGTTGCTCCGCGGAGCCTTCCGCGGCGAGGTCGATCGAGATCGCCCAGACGCCCTTGGCGTCCTCGATCTCCTCCGGCGCGCCGACCGTGAGGCCACTGACGTCGACGCCGACGTCACCGCCCTGGGCCTGGAGTTGGCGCAGGAAGGCCGGTATGCCGGAGGTGGACGGCAGCGCCATGCGGTAGGCGTCCCGGGTCGTCCTCAGCTTGGGCTCGTTCTTCTTCGTCTTCTCGAGCTCGTCGATCTCCTTGAGCAGCTTGATCCGCTGTGTTGCGGCGTCCGCCGTCTGATCGACCAGACTCTGGGTGTCGGCGGAGGTCGTGCTGACGACCGTGAAGTACGTCATGGCGACGAGCACTCCTGCGGCGAAGAGTCCGAGAACCAGCCAGAGCCGGTCAGCGTGTCCGGTTCGCATCACTTACCTCCGGACTTGCAGGCCTTACCGAACCGGCCGCACAGCGCGTCCTGAGCGATCTGGACGTCGATGCTGAAAGTGACTTCCTTCTTGTCACCTTCACCGCTGTTGGAGACGCTCGTGACATACGGGTTCGCGATCGTGGCCTTCAGCGCGAGTGCGTCCACATAGGCGGCGACGGTCTTCTTGTCAGGAGCGGTGCCGGTGACGGTCATGGTGCCGATGGACGCGGACTTGCTCGTGCTCGGCAGTGACTTCGACGAGTTGTCCTTCTTGCCCTTGGAAGGCTCGTCGAGCTGACCGGTGATGCCCGTGACGACGACGGTGTCCGGCCCGGTAGTGCGCAACAGGTGCAGCAGGGCGGCCCAGTCGAGGTCGTTGGCCATGACCGTACCGAGCTGCTTCTTGAGCTCGTCACCCTCGTTGCGGAGCTTCACCACCGGCGCGTAGGTGCCCTTCTTGAGCTGCAGCTCTGCCACCTTGCTCATCGCCGCGGTCAGATCACGGTCGGCCTGCTGCTCCAGGCGGTTCGCGTGGAAGATCCAGGCGCCGCAGGCCGCGGCGACGATGACCACGACGGCGATCATCAAGAGCCGAATCCGCCGGGTCCGGCGCCGGGCGACGACTTCATCGGGCAACAGGCTGGCCGAGATCGTTAAGAGCCGGTTGACCCGCTGGGGGGAGACGGCCGGGTCCACGGGCATCAGCGTGGTGGCCATCAGGACGTCGCTCCCAAGGTGAGTCCGATCGATACCGCCGCGGCGGGCAGGAAACTGTCGAAGCCCCGCTGCCTCGCCTTGCGGGTGTCACGGAGCCGGCTCGCGTTGTCGGCGTAGACGACGGTGACGCCGAGTTGCTTCTGGATGTGTTCCGCCAGCCCCGGCATCAGCGCGCTGCCGCCGCAGAGCGCGACCCGGGTGACCTGCTTCTGCCGTTCGCCGGAGGCCAGATAGGTGAAGGAGCTGCGCAGCTCGCTGATCAGGGGGCGGACCGCGTCGGTGACCGCGGTCGCCGCGTCGGGACGCTCGTCGCCGTGCAGCCCGTAGCGGCACTTGAGTGCCTCTGCCTCCGGCGCCGGGATTCCCAGCCGGGTGGCGATGCTCTCGGTGATCTCGGCGCCTCCGCGCGGGACCGTACGCACGATCAGCGGCTCGCCGTCGGCGTGCACGATCACGCTGGTGATCTGCGCGCCGATGTCGACGAGCGCCTCGACCTGCGCATCCAGCCGGGAGGCGGCACGCAACATGGCGAAGGAGGCGAGGTCGACGTCGACGACGTGCAGCCCGGCGCGTTCGATGGCCAGGACGAGGTCCATGACCGGGTCCTTGGGCATGGCGATGAGCAGGCCTCGGACGGTCGGGTCCTGGCCGGGCTCCTCGAGGGGCCGGAAGTCCAGCAACGAGCGTTCTACCGCGAGGGGGAGCATGTCACGGACCTGGAACGGCAGCGAGCGTTGCATTTCCTTGGCGGGCAGGTTGGACACGGACGTCTCACGGACCACGAGCTGAGGGTTCGTGACACCGAGCACGACGCGCTTGGTCCTGAACTTGCAGGCGGTCCAGAGCTGCTTGAGGGCAGACGTCACGGCGAGCGGCTCCACCGGAACTCCGCCCTGCATCGTGTCGGGCGGTAGCGGGACCTGGCCGAAGTTGATCAGATCGAACTCGTCCTTCGCGCGGCGGACCTCCACGGCGCGGATGGACGACGAGCCGATGTCCAGCCCGATCGGAGTGACGCCAGCCATCGGTTCCTTCCTCGGTGGGTAGGTGGTCAGACAGTGGGGAGGAACAGGGACACGTACCAGTCGGCGATCGGCGCCGCCGCGAACACGGCCAGGAAGGCGCCGGCGAGCATGTACGGACCGAAGGGGATCCGGCTCTTGCGGCCGGCCACCTTCAGCAGCATCAGCACGGCGGCGACGACCCCGCCTAGCAGGAAAGCGGCGAAGGCACCCACCGCCACCGAGCTCCAGCCGAGCCAGCCGAGGTAGAAGCCGAGCAGCGGGGCGAGCTTCACGTCTCCGCCACCCATGCCGCGAGGGACCAGTGCGAGCGCCCGGTAGAACGCGTAGAGCAGAGCCGCGGCGAGCAGGCCGCGGACCAGGGTGTGCCAACTCTCGCCGGCGACCACCGCCGGGATCAGCAGCAGTGGCGCGACGGCGTAGGACGGCAGCACGATCGCGTCGGGCAGCCGCAGCACGTCCAGGTCGATCGCGGTCAGGGCGATGGCGATCGAGGCCAGGTACAGGTACGCCGGCAACTCCCAGGACCACCCGAACTTAGCCGTGACCGCGACGAACAGTGCCCCGGTGGCCGCCTCGACGAAGGGATACCGGGCGCTGATCGGCGCCTTGCAGTCCGCGCATCGGCCGCGCAGCAGCAACCAGCCGAGCACCGGGACGTTGTGCCGGGCCCGGACCGCGCTGCCGCAGCGCGGACAGTGCGAGGGCGGCCGCACGAGAGACTCCCCCCGCGGGACGCGGTGGATGACCACGTTGAGGAACGAGCCGACCGCGACACCGAGCAGGCCGACGATGCTGAGCAGCAGGGGCTGCGGCATGGTCGGTCCTCCTCGGTGTCGCGGTCGCTGGATGACGGCGGGCGTCGCCGCCCACAGGTACGAGATCAGGAGCAGTCGTCGGTACCCATGGTCGTGCTCTTGATCTCCTTGACCGAGCCGCCCTTGCTGCTGTCGTACAGGTACCAGACGTTGTCGGTGCCGCCATCGTTCTGCGCACAGATCAGGTAGGTGCTGGCACCCGAGCCCGCTGGGTCCAGCACGTAGCCAAGGCTCGTGTTCTCCGACAGGGTGATCGTGCCGTCCTCCGGGTCGGGTGCCAGTTGGAGCGGGAGGGCTTCTTTCCCGGTGGAAGAGCCGTCGTTGGCCCCGAAGATCGAGTCCGGGTACTTGTTCCCGTTCTTGGAGTAGAACTGCTCGATCGCGCTGATCGCGCCGCGGACGTCGGACTGGGCGGACTTGTCGGCCGCGCCCTCGCGGTAGTTCAGGTAGACCGGCACGGCGATGGCGACCAGCACGCCGATAATGACGACGACGACCAGAAGCTCGATGAGGGTGAAGCCCTCGTCGTCCTTCTTGGCGCGCAGCCGGCTGATGATGTCCTGCATGGGTGCTGCCTCCGTTGTGGCGTCAGGGTGGGGCGGGGATCGGTTGTCCGGGCTCGGGCGCCCGACGTCGACCGGAGACCGGTCGGGTACTGCTTCCAGAGCGTCAGCCCTGGATGTTCTGGTAGATGGTGAACATCGGTAGGTAGAGACAGATCACCATTCCACCTACCACGCTGCCCATGACGAGGACCATGATCGGTTCGATCGAGGCGGCGAGGGACTCGGCGGCGCTGTCGACTTCCCTGTCATAGAAATCGGCAACCTTGTCGAGCATCTGACTGATTTGACCGCTTTCTTCGCCGACTTCGATCATCTGGGTGACCATCGTGGGGAAGACCTTGTGGTGGCGCAGGGCCGACGACATCGGCTGGCCGTCGCGGACGGCGGACTGGACGTCTGCCATGGCCCTGTTGACAATCTCGTTGCCCGTGGTCTCGCCGACCACGGTGAGTGCCTGCATCACCGGGACACCCACGTTGAGCAGCAGGCCGAGGTTGCGCGAGAACCGGCTCATCGCCAGCTTGCCCAGGAGGGAGCCGAACACCGGCAGCCGCAGCTTGAGCGTGTCGACCTTCAACCGGAAGTCGGCGCTCGTGCGAAGCTGGCGCTTGTAGAGGACTGCGCTGGTGATCGTCACGGTGAGAAACGTCGGCGCGATCCAGAACATGTTGTGGCTCACGTCGACGAGGAACTGGGTGATGCCCGGGAGTTCGCCGCCGAGATTGTGGAACATCTCCTCGAAGATCGGGACGATGAACTTGAGGACCGCCCCGATCATCAGGAAGGTGAAGCCCAGCACGATCGCGGGATAGGTCAGCGCCGCCTTGATCTTTCCGCGGAGCGCCGTGTCCTTCTCCAGGCTCTCGGCGACCTGCTCGAGGGCCTGGTCGATCATACCGCCGGCCTCGCCGGCGCGGACCATCGCGACCATGAGGCGCGGGAAGACCCGGTCGTGCTTAGCCATCGCTGTCGACAGCGAAACGCCGCCGGACACGTCGGCGCGGACCTCGGCGACCGCTTTCTTCAGCGTGGCCGCCGAGGTCTGCTCCTCGAGGATGGCCAGCGAGCGAAGCAGGGACATGCCGGACGCCGTCATCGTGGCGAACTGCCGGGCGAAGACCGCCAGGTCCTTCAGCGAGGTTCGGCCGCCCATGCCGGGGATCTTGATGTCCATGTTGAGGCCCTGGCCGGCCTCGGACATGTCCAGCGGCGTCTCGCCGCGCTGCTTGAGCATCTGGGTCGCGGCGGCCGCGTTCGCCGCCTCTACCGTGCCCTTCGTCTTGCGGCCGGTGGCGTCGATGCTGTTGTAGTGGAAGGTTTTGGTTGCCGGCATGTCACACCCTTCCGATCAAGCGCTTCAGTTCCTCGGCGGAGTGGCAGATCTCGAGGGCGGAGTCGACCGTCACGATGCCCTCGCGGACGCGCTCGGCCAGGTGCTGGTCGAATGCCAACATCCCGTCGTTCCCGCCGGCCTGCATGAACGACGGGATCTGATGGGACTTGCCCTCCCGGATGAGGCTGCGGATCGCGGGAGTGGCGGTGAGGATTTCGCAGACCACCGCGCGGCCCTTGTTGTCGGCGCGCGGCGCCAGGGCCTGGGTGACGACGCCCTGGAGGCTGGCGGCGAGCTGGGCGCGGATCTGGAGCTGCTGGTGCGGGGGGAAGATGTCGATGACGCGGTCGATGGTCTGCGTGGCGCTCTGGGTGTGCAGCGTCGCCAGCACCAGGTGGCCGGTCTCGGCGGCGGTCAGGGCCGTCGCGGTCGTCTCGAGGTCGCGGAGCTCGCCGACGAGGATGATGTCGGGGTCCTGGCGCAGGGCGTGCTTGAGCGCCTGGGCGAAGGTGTGGGTGTCCGCGCCGACCTCGCGCTGGTTGACCACGCTGCGCTTGTGCGGGTGCAGGAACTCGATCGGGTCCTCGATGGTGATGATGTGCGCCGCCCGGCTGCGGTTGGCCAGGTCCAGCACCGAGGCGAGGGTGGTGGTCTTGCCGGAGCCGGTCGGGCCGGTCACCAGCACCAGGCCGCGGGGCAGGTGGGCGAAGCGGGAGACCGAGTCCGGCATGCCGAGCTCGTCCAGCGGCTTGATCGTGTGCGGAATGGCCCGGAAGACGGCGCCGCAGGAGTTGCGCTGGATGTAGAGGTTGCCGCGGAAGCGGGAGACGCCGACGATGCTGTGGGCGAAGTCGAGCTCGTGTTCCTGCTGGTACGTCTGCCACTGCGCCGCGGTGACACCGGCGCGGCACAGCAGGGCGGTGTCCGCCGAGTTGAGCTTGCCGTACCCGGGGAGCGGGCGGAGCCCGCCGTCGACCCGGATCATCGGCGGGGAGCCGACGGTCAGGTGCAGGTCGGAACCGCGGGACTCGACGAGGGTGACGAGCATCTGGTCGAGCACGGCCAGATCATCCGCGGCGGGCTCGGACGGAGCGGCCTGCTGCGGTACTGAGTGGTCGAGCGTGTACATCTGCTGCACCGACAATCTCCCGATGGTCATTTGACGCCTTCCTCATTCGGCATCGTGATGACCCGGTTGAGGACGTTTTTCGGCAGAAATGGGTGGCGTCGGCCGTGGCGGAGTACCCTGCGGCCTGGGCGTGGGGGTGACCTCAGACCGCGACACGGGACACCTCGGTGACGGACGTCAGGCCTCCGGCGGCCTTCGCCAGGCCGTCCGAGCGCAGGTCGTACATTCCCTGGTCGATCGCCACCTCGCGGATCTCGCCGGAGGAGGCGCGGCGGATGGTGAGCGACTCGATCTCGGCGGAGATCGGCATGACCTCGTGCAGCGCGATGCGGCCGCGATAGCCGGTGTTGGCGCAGTCGCGGCAGCCGATCGGCTTCCACAGCGCCTCGGGGATCTTGAGGTCCTGGACCGGCCAGCGGGCGGCTACCAGCTCTTCCTCCGTCGGCGCGTACGCCTCCTTGCACCAGTCGCAGAGGCGCCGGGCGAGCCGCTGGGCCAGCACGCAGTCGAGCGAGGAACCGACGAGGAAGGGTTCGATGCCCATCTCGGTGAGGCGGGTGACCGCGCCGGGCGCGTCGTTGGTGTGCAGGGTCGAGAGCACGAGGTGGCCGGTCAGCGACGCCTCGGTGGCGATCTGGGCGGTGTGCGAGTCCCGGATCTCGCCGATGAGCACGACGTCGGGGTCGGAGCGCAGGATCGCCGGGAGCACCGCGGCGAAGGTGAGACCGGCCTTGGCGTTGACCTGTACCTGGTTGATACCGCGCAAACGGAACTCTACGGGATCTTCTACCGTAATGACATTGATCTCCGGCTTGCTGATCCGGCCCAGGGTCGCGTACAGGGTGGTGGATTTGCCGGAACCGGTGGGACCGGTGACCAGGACCATGCCGTGCGGCTTGCTGAACGACTCCGCGAAGCGGTTGAGGTTGTGCTGGGTGAAGCCCAGCTTGTTCATGTCGAGGTCGATGCCGCCGGTGTCGAGCACCCGGAGCACGATCTTCTCGCCCCAGACCGTCGGCAGCGTCGCCGTGCGCAGGTCGACCTTGCGGTCGCGGATGACCACGGTGATGCGGCCGTTCTGCGGCACCCGCTTCTCGGTGATGTCGACGCCCGACATGATCTTCAGACGGGAGGTCAGCGCCGACATGACGCCGCGGGGCACGGTGTCCAGCTCGTGCAGCACGCCGTCGATGCGGTAGCGCACCCGCATCCCGTCCTCGGTCGGCTCCAGGTGCAGGTCGGAGGCGCGGTTCTGGATGGCCTGCTCGATCAGGCTGTTGACATAGCGCACGATCGGCGCGTCGTCGGCGCTGGTGGCCTGGGCGGTCATGCCGGACTGGTCGTCGTCCGAGGTGTCGGCGAGGTCGCCGAGGTCGCTGGCCTCGCGCTGCAGGCGCTCGATGATGCGGCGGACCTCGCTGCGGGCCACCACCACCGGGCGGACGGTCATGCCGGTGGCGGCCCGAACGTCGTCGAGGGCCACGACGTCGCCGGGGTCGGTCACGCCGACGACCAACTCGTCGTCGACGATGTTCAGGCCCAGGACCCGGTGCCGGAGGACGACGGAGAGGGGGATGCGCTTGAGGGCGGCGGGTTCGAGGGGATAGCCGACCAGATCGACGGTGTTCAGGCCGAAGGCGTACGCGGCCGCCTCGGTCAGCTGCTCCTCGGTGACGATCTTTTCGCTGATCAGGACCGCGCGCACGGACTTGCCGCTGCGCTCGGCGGATTCGGCCGCCGCGTCTACCGCGTCCTCGTCGATGCCCATCTGCTTCAGGGCATCGATCAACGGGCGGAAGGTCTGGTCCATGACATCCTCACGAAACGCTTGCGTCGGGGGCTATGTCTGTCCCATCGGACACTTCCGCCGCGAACTGAGCGTGCGTTTCACGGGTGGCGGAACGTTCGGCGGTAGGCGCTGGGCGCGACGCCGACAGACTGTTGGAAGTGCTGCCGCAGTGCCGTGGCGCTGCCCAGGCCGCAGCGGCGCTCGACCGCGTCCACGCTCAGGTCCGTCGATTCGAGCAGGAGTCGGGCGTGCGCCACCCGCTGCCGCAACAGCCACTGCCGTGGGCTGGTGCCGGTCTCGTCGCGGAAGCGGCGGGTGAACGTGCGGACTGCTGGCCGGCAAGCGGACCCGCGACGGCGGCCCGGCGGGGCCGGGAATCGGCCTCGCCTTCCCGGCTGCCTCGCCGGCCCGTTGACGCCGGCGGACATCACGTGACCATGAGGCGACAACCGGTATGACGTAGCGTCATCGGCAGATGTCGATCCCTGGATACGGTGTGGACATCCCCGTCCCCGTCCCCCGGGAGGTCCCCCCATGCTGTTCAAGAGATTGGCCGCCACGCTGCTCGCGGTGCTGGCGACCGCCGGGTTGCAGGTCGTCGTCGCCGAACCCGCCGCCGCCGAGGCCGCCGCTCCCCGCGTGCTGTACTACGACGCCAGCCAGGCCCGGGAGTTCGTCTCCGTGGTCCACCAGGGCGCGCAGATCTGGAACAGCCGGGTCGTGAACGTCCGGCTCGAGCCCGTCCCGGCCGGGCGCACCCCCAACATTCGCGTGTACGCCGACAACGGCTGGCCGCGGGCCTACACCACCTCGCTCGGCAACGGCCGCTGGTACATGGGGCGGGAGGCCGTGAACGACGGCTACTACCCGCCGCGGATCGCCGCGCACGAGTTCGGCCACCTTCTCGGCCTGCCGGATCGCCGCACCGGACTGTGCTCCGATCTCATGTCGGGCAGTAGCGCGCCGGTGTCGTGCACGAACGCCTACCCGAGCGCCGCCGAGGCCGCCGCCGTCGACCGCAACTTCGGTGGGTCCGTGCGGGTGCCCGCCCGGGAGTTCGCCTGGGCCGGCTGAGCGTCCGACCTGCCGTAGGGGCCGTCCGGGTTGCCGGGCGGCCCCTTACTGCTGGAGCGCGACGACCTCGAGCACTCCGCTGAGGACCAGGATCTGGTGCACGCCCTTGGTCGGGCGGGCCAGGGTGAAGTCGATGCCCTCGTCGCGGGCGCGCTGGAAGCCGAAGATGATCGCGCCCAGGCCGGTGGAGTCGATGAAGGACAGCTCCGACAGGTCCACCACCAGTTCCCTCGGTCGGGCCTCAAGTGCCTCCACGAGGGCGACCCGGACCTGGTCCACGTTGAGCACGTCCACCTCGCCCCGCAGCGCGACGGTGGTCACGTCGGTGTCGCGATCGAGGCTGGTCACAGGTTCGTCCGTCACGGGGGGCCTTCCGTTGAGGCGGTGAGGATCGTCCATGACCTCGAAGGTCGTGAATAACCCTCAACTTCCGTAGTGGCGAGGATTCCACGTACGGTAATCGGCAGCATGACAGTAGAGTGCGAGGTCACCAGGGGGGAGGGGCGGCGTGCCGATCAGGGGCGGTCTGCCGCCGCGCAATCCGCGTTTCGTCGGGCGCGAGGAGCTCCTCTCCGACACGCGCGGACTGCTCGGCAACGGACCGGTCGTGCTGTTGCCATCCGCCGATCACCAACTGGGTGGTACGGGACGTACCCAGCTGGCCGTGGAATACGCCTACCGCTACGCGGACACCTACGACCTCGTCTGGTGGATCCCCGCGGAGCAGACCGCCGGAATGCGGGCCGCGCTGGTCGGGCTCGCGAGTGAGCTGAAGCTTCCCGAGGCCCGCGACATCAACCGTACCCTCGGGGCCGTGCGGGACGCGCTGAGCCGCGGCGAGCCGTACCGCAACTGGCTCGTCGTCTTCGAGAACGCCAACCGGCCCGAGGACATCAAGCCCTACCTGCCCAGCGGCGCCGGCCACGTGCTCGTCACCTCGCGCAATCCGCGGTGGACCTCCGAGGTGGCGCAGGCCGTGCCGGTGCCGGTGTTCGACCGTACGGACAGCGTGGACTTCCTGCGCCGCCGCAACCCGGAGCTGACCGCCGAGGACGCCGAGCGGCTCGCCGCCCACCTCGGTGACGTGCCGATGGCCCTCGACCAGGCCAGCGCGGTCCGCGCGGCGACGGCATGGAGCGTCGACGACTACCTGGAACGCTACGACGCCCGCGCCGGGGAGCTGGCGTTTCCCACCCCGATCCGGGTCGCCTGGGGCCTGGCCGCCGACGGGCTCGCCGAGGCCTCGCCGGCCGCGTTCGAGCTGCTGGAGCTCAGTGCCTTCCTCGCCAGCGCGCCGGTCTCGTGGGAGCTGCTCTGGGCGGCGCGCGGCCTGGTGTCGCGGGAGCTGGCCCACACGATGCGCATCGAGCGGCGGCTCAAGGCCGCGATCCGGCTGATCGGCCGGTACGGCCTGGCCGACCTCGACCCGCCCGGCGAGAGCCTGATCGTGCACCCCATGGTCCGCGGCATGCTGGGTCAGCAGCTCAGCTCGGAGCGGCACGCCGCCCAGCTGCGATCGGTGCGGGCGATGCTCGCCGCCGGGGACCCGGGCGACCCCGACGACCCGACGCACTGGCCGCGGTACGCGGCGCTCATCCCGCATCTGGTCCACTCCGACGTCCTCGGCGGCGAGTCGGAGGAGATCCGCCAGCTCGTCGTCAACTGCGTCCGCTTCCTGTACGCCCGCGGCGACTACGACTCCAGCCGTGACCTCGCCACCCAGGCGGTGGCCCGGTGGCGCGACAGCCTCGGCGAGACCGACGAGCAGACGCTGCTCGCCAGCTTCCACCTGGCGAACGCCCTGCGGGCGGTGGGCCGCACGGCCGACGCCCGGGCCCTGAACGCCCAGACCCTGCGTTCGCAGCGCGAGGTGCTCGGCGAGGACGACGAGATCACCCTGGCGACCGCCAACAGCGTCGGTGCCGACCTGCGGATGCAGGGGCACTTCGGCCAGGCCCGGCAGCTCGACGCGGACAACCTGGTCCGCTACCGGCGGCTGTTCGGCGAGAGTTTCCCGACCGCGCTGCGCTGCGCCAACAACCTCGCGGCGGACCTGCGGCTGCTCGGCGACTTCCGGGGTGCCAGGGTGCTCGACGAGCAGGTGCTGCGGCACCGGCAGATGATCTTCGTGGACGGCCACCCGGAGACGTTGTCGTCGCGGGCCGCTCTGGCGTTCGACCTCTTCGGCCTCGGCGACTACGCGGGCGCGGCGGAGCTGCTCGCCGTCGCCGGCCACTTCGACACGCTGGGCGCCGACCATCCGATGGCGTTGTGGGCCGGGCGGTTCGCGGCGATGGCGGCACGGCGCTCCGGGCGTACCGAAGCCTGGGCCCTGGCCACCACCAACGTGGAGCTCTACCGGCAGAAGTTCGGCGACCTGAACGTCGAGACGCTCGGCGCGATGGTGTCGCTGGCCCACTGTTCCCGCGACGCCGGCGATCTCGACGAGGCGCACCACCTGCTGGAGCGGGCCGTCCTGCGCTACCACGCGGTGCTCGGCGACGAGCATCCGTTCACGGTGGCCGCCGGTGCCAATCTGACCGGCGTGGTGCGCGCCATCGGGCGGCACGCCGAGGCCCGCACCATCGGTGAGGAGGCGCTCGGCGGTCTGCGGCGCAGCGTCGGCCCCGACCATCCGTTCACGCTGAGCTGCGCCAACGGCCTCGCGGCCGACCTGATCGCCACCGGCGAGGCGCAGCGGGCCCGGGAGATCGCCCTCGACACCCTCAGCCGGTCCCGCGCCGTGCGCGGCGCCGATCACCCGGACACCCTGGCGTGCGCGTTCAACGTGGCCCTGGACGCCGGTGACGACGAGTCGGCCCACGCCGTCGTCGAGGAGCTGCAGAAGGTCTACAGCGAGGGCCACCCGATGATGACGCGGGCGCTGTCCGGCGTCCGGCTGGAGACGGAGATCGAGCCCCCGCCTCTCTAGGTCCTGTAGGGCAATCTCAGCCGGCGATGGCCGACTGGCGGGCCAGCAGGTCGGTCAGGTCGCCGGCCGGCATCGGCCGGGCGAAGTGGTAACCCTGAGCCTGGGCGCAGTCGAGCTCGCGCAGCCGGGATGCCTGGTTGGCGTCCTCGACGCCCTCGGCGACCGGCGAGAGCTTGAAGGTGCGGGCGATCTGCAGCACGGCCTCGGCCACCGACGCGCCCGAGTCCTGCATCGCCTGCACGAACGACTTGTCGATCTTCACGACGTCGACTGGCAGGGCGCCGAGGTGGCTCAGCGACGAGAAGCCGGTGCCGAAGTCGTCCAGCGCGATCCGGACCCCGAGGGTCTTCAGCGCGCCCAGCACCCGCGCCGACTCGACCAGGTCGACCAGCGCGACGGACTCGGTCAGCTCCAGCACGAGCAGCTCCGGCGCAAGGCCGGTGCGCTCGAGCACGCTGCGTACCTCTTCGATCAGGTTCGGGTTGCCGAGCTGGCTCGCCGACAGGTTCACGTTGAGCTCGAAGCCCGGATTGTCCTTCTGCCACACGGCGGCCTGCCGGCAGGCTTCCTCCAGCACCCAGCCGCCGAGGCGGGGGAGCAGGCCGAGCGACTCGGCGATGTCGAGGAACGCGATCGGCGGGATCATGCCGCGCTCGGGGTGGTTCCAGCGGATCAGCGCCTCGACGCCGACCGTACGCTCGCCGTCGAGGTCGACGATGGGCTGGTAGTGCACCTCGAACTCGCCAGCCTCCAGGGCGCGGCGCAGGTCCGCCTCCTCGCGGCGGCGGGCCTCGGCCGCGGCGAACTGCGCCGGGTCGAAGCGCCGGGCGATGCCGGTGCCCTCCGCCTTGGCCTGGTCGAGAGCCAGGTCTGCCTCACGCATGACCTCGTCGACGGCCCGGCCGCTGCCACGGGTGATGGCGATGCCCGCGCTGGCCGGCATGGTGAGCACGAAGTCGCCGATGAGCAGCGGCTGTGCGAGGTCCTGCAGGATGCGGTTGGCCACCGTGTCCGCGATCTGGTCGTCGGTCAGGCGGGGCAGCAGGACCACGAACTCGTCGCCGCCGAGGCGGGAAACGGTGTCGTTGGTCCGGACGTTGGCCAGGAGCCGGGAGGCGGCCGTACGCAGCAGCTCGTCGCCGGTGGCGTGGCCGTACGTGTCGTTGATCTCCTTGAACCCGTCCAGGTCGAACAGGACCACGGCGGTCATCGTGTCGTCGGCGTCGGCCAGCGCGTCGGTGGCGTGGTCCAGGAAGAGCTTGCGGTTGCCGAGCTCGGTCAGCGGGTCGCAGGACGCCTGCCGGGCGAGCTGGGCCCGCTGCCGGGTGAGGTCGCGGACCAGGCCTTCGTTGGAGCGCGCGCCGAGGAACTGGCGGGCCAGGATGATCGAGGCGGCCGCGACGGTGAGCCAGGTCAGCGCTTGGCTGATCGCACCGTGCCGGCCGAACCAGAAGCCGGTCATGAGCACCGCGACGGCCACCGGGACGAAGCGCAGCAGCGGCCAGCGACGGGTCAGTCGGATCACTCCGACGCTCACGGCGGCGACGGCGGTCAGCCCGCCGAGAGCACCGGCCACGCCGGCGTCCTCGATCAACGTCGGCCACCCGAGCAGCAGCAGGGCCGCGACAATCATGGCGTCGTCCACGCTGCGACGCACGAGATCCATGGTCTTGCCAGTCCGACTCATGATTCACCTCCCACGGGCAGCTTGATCGGCCCGGGGCCCCGCGACTTTAGGAAAGCCAGCGGATGATCGCCAGCGGATCGGGATCCTCGCCGCGCAACACCTGGTAGGCCGCCGCCGCGATCTCCGGCGCGGCGCTCAGGCCGCTGGTCAGCAGCATCCCGGCCCAGGCGGTCACCTCACCCGGATTCCTTCGGTACGCGCTGAGCGCCGTCGCCTCGTCCCCCCGCACGTACGCGACGTCTCCCGCCGAGCCCTCGAGCGGCAGCCCCCGCAGCAGACGATGGGCCAGGTCGAGTCGCGGACTGGCCTCCAGCGCCCGTCGCGGCGCCCGGCGCAGGATCGGCGTGACCGTGGGCGGCCGCTCGCCCCGCCGCCACGCCCTGGCCAGGGCCGCCTTGTCCGCCGGCTCGACGTGCAGGTGGCGCAGGCGCCAGCGCAGGTGATGGTCCCGGTTGGCGCCCTCGGCGAGGCGCCGCACGTCCGCCGGCACCGGCTCGTCCAGCCACGGCCGCACCTCGGCGCGCAGGGCGCCGACGAACCTTTCGCCGGCCGGGGTCAGGCCCCGCAACCCGTCCGCCGCGGCGGCCACGGCCGCACGCCAGCGGGCGAACTCGAACCGGGCCAGCGGGTCGTCCCGCCCGGTACGCCGGAACCGGGCGACGGTCAGGTACGCGTACGCGCCGTGCAGGATGCCGGAGGCGGGCCGGGGATCGTCGCGCCAGGGCGAGTATCCGAGGGTGTCCGGGGCTTCGAGCAGGTCGAAGAGGTACTGCACCGCGTTGAGGATGCTGTGCTGGGCCTCGTGCAGCAGCCCGACGGCGAAGGCGGCCGGGTCGGCCGGCTCCGACATGGCGACGGCCCCGAAGGCGTCGACGGAGGTGGCGCTGATGCCCCGGGCGGCCGGGTCCGCCCGCACCGGGATCACGCTGTCCAGGACCGCCGCGAGCACCTCGGCGTCGGGCCGCATCCGCTCGACGAGCAGCCGCCACGCCGCGTCGAACGATTCCTGCCAACGGGCGAGCTCGGCCGGGGTGAGCGGGGGCGCGGGCTTCAGTCCCAGCCGTTCCCGCAGCGGGTCGGTGTCCTCCAGGCGCAGCGTGATGCGCAGCCCGTCGTGGTCGCCGGTGAGCCGCCGGCCCGGATCGCGCCGGGGGTGCGGCGTCAGGGCGCGGGCGGCGAGGTCGCTGAGATGGGCCACGCCGGCCTGGTCCGGTGCGGCGCCGGCGCGCAGGGCGGTGAGGCAGCCGACCGCCCAGACGCCGAAGAGGGGCCGCGCCAGCAGCGCGCGGACCTGCCGGGGCGCCGCGCGCTCGGCGGCGGCGAGGGCGGCGAAGTCATCCGTACGCGCCGTCGCGGCGATCTCGCGGAGCAGCAGGAGGTGCCGGCTCAGCCGGGCCCGGCCCAGCTCCTCGAGCGTCGCCCGGTCCGGCCGCCCGGCGCCGAGGGCGGTGAGCGCGGCATCGCTGAGGCGGTGCGGCAGCGCGGCCGACACCGAGGTGAAACCGGTCATGCCTGACTTACCTACAGGGCCGAGTTGAATCCGGCGATCGGCTCACCCGGATGGGCGAGGTCGCCGGCGAGTCGGCGGAGGCAATGCGCGAGGGGGCTTTCGTCCGGCAAGTCCGCTTCGGCGTCGGCCGCGAGTTCGGTCAGCGACAGGCCGGAGACGTCGATCATCGCCGACCGCCACTCCGGTGTCGCACCGATGGTGCTCGTGCGCCCGTCCACGTCCGCCTACCTTCGTTCCGGTGGTGCCACTTGTCGGCATGCAACGATCGATGTGTTGCCGCCACATTACGGCGGTCGTCGGGTCGGGTGATGTCCGGGCGTGTCCGCGACCGGGGTCGCCCAGGTTGCGCCGGCGTGATCTCATAGGACGCCAACACCGGAGAAAGTCGGCAACGGAGGACAAACAGTGCTGGGGCGTAATGCCGGGGAAGCGGGAGAGCGGGTGCAGGAACCCGGCGAGGACGAAGTGATCGACGAGGGCGCCGCCGAGGATGCCCCCGAGTCGCCGGTGATGCCGGCGCCGCCGTTCCCCACCTTCCAGAGCCGGCCGACACTGCCGCACCAGACACCCGGTGTCGGCTTCGAGAGCGGACGGGACAGCCGTGCACGCTGACGAGTCGCGGCCGAGGCTGCCGCGCCGTGGTCCCGCGCCCGCCGTCGAACGGATGGACAACGCCGAGCTGGCCCGCATGATCGAGGCGGAGCACCCCTATCGGGGCAAGGCGCTCTTCGAGCTCTCGGACCGGGTCCCGCACGACGACGATGCCGCGACCAAGGTCGCGATGCTGAGCCGGTTGACCTCGCTGCGCCAGGCGCGGCTCTTCGACCGGGTCTCGCTGGCCTGGTCGGCGATCATCGCGCTGCTGGCGGCGGAGACGCCGCACGCGCGGGCCTCGGCGTACGAAGCGTTCGCCACGCTGGATCCCGAGGAGCAGCGGGACCTGCTGGACTATCTCGAGGTGACCGCCATCGAGGAGGCGCACCCGAGGATCGGGTAGGGGTGGCCGGCGCGGGCCGAGGCCCGCGCCGGCCGCTTTCTCAGGCTTCGACTTTGATGTCCTTACGGAAGGCGACGCGGTCCCGGACCGCTTTCGCGTCCGGCTTGGGATCAGGGAAGAACCACGCGGCGTCCTGGCTGACGTGGTCGCCGGACTCCAGCGTGTAATAGGAGGCCTTGCCCTTCCACGGGCAGACGGTGTGCTTGTCGGAGGGACGCAGCACGTCCTCGCGCACGGAGGTGCGGGGGAAATAGGTGTTGCCCTCGACTACCACGGTGTCGTCGCTCTCGGCGATGATCTCGTCGTTCCAGATGGCCTTCGGCATACTCCGAACGTAGCGCGCCCGTCGCTCCCCGTCTGATATGCGGGGTTTATTCGCCTCCCGGGGGTGAAACGCCGTCGGACAACCGGACATTGCCCGCACCCCGTACGAAGATCTAAGGTCGATCCGCCCAGGACCCCCACCCACGGAAGCGCCCGCCATGATCAGTTCGACCACGCTGCCGGGCGTCCGCGAGCAGGCCCGGCACGCGCTGCTGCTTCTCGGCGTCCCCGCACCCGCCCGGCTCGTCGTGGACGTGCACACCGCGCTGTTCGACGGCGACCTGTCCATGTCCGGTCTCGCCGCCGTGCTGCGCGACGAAGAGCGACACTACGATCCGCACGCGCTCGCCGCGTACCGGATCTGCCCGGCCCTGCACTACGACCTGACGGCGGCCCGCGGGCAGGTGACGCTCTCCGGCTGGTCACCCGCGCGGCGCCTGCTGTCCCCGTCGACGGCCCAGAGCAACGTGCTGACCGCGGTCGTGCGGATCGCCGAGTTCGTCGCCATCCGGGCGCAGGCGAGCCCGGCCGCGCTCGACCTGCTGCGCCGCCTCGCCGACGCCGTTCCCGGCGGGCCCGAGGCGTTCCTCGTGCACGACCCGAGGGCGCTCGCCGACGCCGCCCGGGCCTGCCTGGCCGCCGGATTCGCCGACCAGGAGATCCCCGAGGCGGTCGAACGGCGGTGGGACAGGCTCGACGAACGGCAGCGGCTGTTCGGCGCTAGCCTGCCCCACCAGCGAGGACGCGGGTGACGGCGGCGCTCGACCGGCTGCGCGGCGGCGTGCCCGCCAAACGGCACAACGCCCGGACGATCGCCGCGCTCACCGCCAATCCGGGCTGTTCCCGGCGTGCCGTGCTCGACGCCGCCGGGGTCGACAAGCCGCGCCTGGCCGAGCGCATCGGCTTCCCGGGGAACTTCGGGCAGTCCCGGTTCGCGCTCGCCCGCGGCAACGGCTTCGAGGCGATGCTCAAGAGGGACGACTGCGCGCTGCTGTTGGCGGTGTTGCGCGAGGTGCTCCACCTCCAGGAGCCCAGCTTCTCCTACGACGACCTCGGTGAGGATGACGACGCCACGCTGGGAGCGCGCCACGGGCGTACCCGGGAATTGCTCGCGGCCGCCGCCGGCGCCGCGCTGATCGACCACCCGCTGCTGACCCTCGACGTCGCCGGCCGGCGGGTCTTCCTGGAGCCGGACCTCATCGCCTTCCAGGCCGGCGGCCGCCTGCACGTCGTCGAGATCAAGTCGTTCGCGATCGTCGACGGCCAGGCGGACGGCGCCAAGGTGTCGGCCGCCGCCGTGCAGGCCGCCGTGTACGTCCTCGCGCTGCGCCGCCTGCTCGCCGACCTCGGCCACGACCCCGCGCTGGTCAGTCATGAAGCGGTCCTGGTCTGCCCGCGCGACTTCTCGCTGCGGCCCGCGGCGGCGCTGGTCGACGTCCGCAAGCAGCTGTCGACGCTCACCCGCCAGCTGACCCGGCTCGCCTCGGTCGCCGACCTGGCGGAAGCCCTGCCGGCCGGGCTCACCTTCGACACGTCCCTACCGCCTGATCGGCTGACCGCCGCGCTGAGCCGGATCGAGGCCCGCTACGCGCCCGAGTGCCTGTCGGCGTGCGAGCTGGCGTTCTACTGCCGGCACGAGGCCGCCGGAAGCACAGCCGCGCTGGGGCGGCCCGTGCGAGACGCGCTCGGCGGCGTCGACACGGTCGAGGAAGCGCTGGCGCTGGCGGCCGGCACCCGCACGCCGGCCGAGGACCAGGACGAGGCGGCGGCGCTGCTGCGGGCCGCCGCCCGGCTCCGGGCCGAGGCGCTGGGGTGAGCACGCTGACGGCCCTGGCCCGGGCGCAGGCGTTCGCGACCGGGCGGGCCCAGCCGCTCGCCACCGTGCGCCATCTGCACCTGCACGAACGGCCGCTGGTTCTGATTCCGTACGCGATGGCCGGCGAGGCCAACGCGCCGCTGGCCGCCCTGGTCGGCACCGCCGAGGACGAGCCGGAGCTGCTGGTCGTGGCCCAGCCGCGTAACCGCGACGACCGGTTCGCCTTCGCCGCCCGGCTCGCCGACGTGCTCGTGCCGTACGTGGACTCGTTCGCCGCCGTCGCCGAGCCCGTGCCGGTCGACCGCGGCCGGGACGTGCGCTACCGCTTCACCGACGCGCCGCAGCTGTGGGTGCCGAACCCCGGCGGCGTCGACTTCCTGCGGCTCTTCGGGCGCTCCACCCGCTTCCGCGGCGTCGAGGGGGAGTACGCGGTGCCCGCCTCGGTGCCGCTGCTCGGGCGGTGGCTGACCTTCTTCGCCGCCTCGGCCGAGGTGCCGGGCTCGTCGCTGCTGCTGAACGCCGTACAGGCGCTGTCGTCGCATTGGGCGACCGGGCAGAGCAGCGCCGAGGACGCCCAGCTCGCCGCCCTCATGGCCTGGCTGTGCCCGCCACCGGGACGGACCGTCTTCGAGGCCGCGGCGGCGGCCGAGGATCCGGCGGTGACGCCACCGCCCGGACCCGCGACCGACCCGGCCTTCGACAACCACGTGCTGGCGCCGCTGCTGTCGTCGGCCCAGCCGGACGTCGCCGAGCTCTCCGCGGTGCTGCGCGCCCAGCTGCGGCCCACCTGGACCCTGATGTGGCGCGCGCTCGACCTGCTGCGGCCGCTGCCGAGCGGCTCCCGGGTGCCGGGGCGATGGGACGCCGACCGCGACTCCTACTCGGCCTTCGTGCAGCACCTCGCCGACGGAGGGCCGCCGCAGCCCCGCAGGGACGGCGCCGTCGCGGCGGCCGCCCGGCTCGCCCGCCTGGAGAACGCCGCCGCCCGCTACGCCGTCCAACGCGCCTTCGACGACCCGCTGGTGATGGCCGAGCACCGGCTCACGGGCGCGGCCTTCGCCGGCGAGGTCACCCTGGCCAAGGCCGACCGCGTCGACGACAGCGGCAAGCGGCCGGTGCTGCGCCCCCGCATCATGGTGGCCACCCCCGAGCCGGTACGGGTGGCGCCCGGCGCCGCGCTCACGTCGCCGGCGAGGCCCGCGCAGAAGGCTACGGTCATTGCGGTGACCCCGGTCGGGTCCGGCACCGAGGTGCTGCTCGAGCTGTCCGGCGGCATGGGCCGCAAGCTGGTCGCCGAGCCCGGCAGCGTGCCGGAGGTGGGGGAGCGGCTGCTGCTCACCACGCTCAGCGAGGCGTACCGTCCGGGCGGCGCCTTCCCGGACCCGGACCAGACCCCTTGGACGCACGGCGGCCCGCCCGCCCCACGGGATCCCGACGACGAGGAACTCGACGCGCCGGCGCTCAGGGAGCAGGATCCGTTGCTGTCGTGACCCGCGCTTCACCGGCGAGGGGCAGCCAACGCTCGGCCCAGCGCTTGCGGACCACGTCGAACGCCGCGTCGTCCAGCCCGTACGTCGAGATGATGATCTCCAAGCGCCCGGCCTCGGGGCAGCCGAGCTCCTGGCGGCCGGCGACCACCACGAGGTGACCGTCGGAGTCGACGAGCCACGCGACCCGCCGCCCGGACCGGGCGGCGGTGCCGCCGGCCAGCCTGAGCGCCTGCCGTCCGGTCGCGATGCCGGTCAGGTAGATCGTGCGGCGCGCGCCCTGCGGCTTCTCCTGCAACAGGTGGCGTAACTGGATGAGGAAGGTACGCCAGCCCTCCTCGATCGCGTCGTAGCGGTCGGCGTCTCGGGCGCGCCCGCCGTCGCGCACCGCGCGCACGACGGCGCCGTCGTCGTCGCCGGTGACCTCCAGATAGGACCCGTCGGCCCAGCCCATCCGCTCGGGTGCCAGCAACGTCGCCTCGTCCACGAAGATGTGGCGGATCTCGGCGTCGAGCGCGTCGTAGTCCCATCCGAACCACCGGCGCAGCACGGCCGGCTGGGTGACGGCCTCCCACACCCTGTCCCGGCTGGCGCTGACGGCTATCTCCACGGCGTACGGCTTGGGCGTCTGAGCATCGGTCACGCTCACTATCCTTGCGGTAGTGCCGGGATCACGCCAAGCGACGCTGGTCGATGGCACTCCGGCGGGGCGATGACCGGCGTCCCGCGTCCAATCCCGACCGAAGCGTCCGGATGATCTCGTCGCGGCCGAGTCCGGCCCATGCCCCGGCGGCCCTGAGCTCACGCGTCACCGTCGCCGCGTCCAGCATCCCGGCCCCGACGAGGCGACCCAGTGCGAACGCGGCCCGGTTCAGCGTGTCGTTGCGCGTGCCGACCGCCGCGTGCGCGACCCGGTGGGTCTCCGCTTCGAGCGCCGCGGCGGCATACCGCTCGGGATAGGTGATCATCGTCAGGTCGACGATCGGCGCGGTGCCGCGGCCGTCGGCGCGCAACGGCGGATCGGGCCCGGCGATGAGCTCCCGCAGGGCGTCGGGCGCCGCCGGCGGCCCGGCTCCGGGCCGCACCACCCAGTAGTAGGACGTGCCCCGCGCGTGCCGGGACGGGGGAGCTATCACGTATCCGCCGCGGCCGCGCCAGTCGACGCCCGGCAGCAGGTGCACCCGGTTGCCGAAGCCCGCGGGTCGGAACCAGAAGTGCCACCCGCCGCTGCCGGTGCGGACCTGCGGCCCCGCCGGCAGCTCGCCGCCGAGCAGGTGGCGCAGGGCGTGCCAGCCCTGCGGCGAGTCGACGTCGGCGACGTCCATGACGATTCCGGTGTGCAGCCCGACATTCGCCTCCGGCCAGCGGGTCCACCACTGCGCGATCCGGTGCGGATCGACGCTGGCCTGGTTCAGCCCGTGCCGCAGCCGGGGATGCTTGCCCGGCCGGTCGCAGCCGGAGCGTCCACAGGAGCAGGAACCGTCCCGCGCGGGGGTGTGCACCGGCAGGACGGGGATGCCGTGCCGGGCATACGCGAGGGCGGCGTCGAGCAGCATTAGCACAAATGTACTACTGAGGGCCGCTCAGTGTCGCCAGGACGTGGGCGATGTGGTGCGAGGTGCTCCACGCCATCCAACTCGCCGGGCTTCCGCCGCCGCGAGCGCTGCGGGCTCGCCGGGCGATCTCCGCGTCGCCCCAGGAGAAGCGGGCTCCCGCCGTCGGCCACTGCGGTGAGTCGACGAGGGTGCGGCACAGGTCGTGGCAGCGGTCGTCGCTGCGACCACCGCGCCGGGCCCAGCGATAGATCCACCAGTCACGCTCCGTTGTGTAGCGCAGCGTGGGGAGCTGGCGGTGATTGATGCCGTCGCGGCGTACCGGAGATGTCACTCCGTAGTCCGCGTAGCCGACGCCCGGCTCGCACAGCCGGGACCACATGCGCGCGTCGAGGCGGCCGACCGTGACCGGTTCGTCGGTGGGCAGGTCGTCGAGGTTGGGCGGCATGGCGCCGGCCGCGACGGTGACCGATCGCCACGGCGTCGCCCGGGCCCAGCGCAGCACGTGGCGGGCCCGCTCCTCGAAGCGGTGGGCGTGCGCGGCGCAGGCCGTCTCGGCGAGGTCGATCAGCAGGTCGACCCGATCCGCCTCGAGGCCCGCCGCGGCCAGCATCCGGTCGGTGGTGGCGGTGGCCTCGGCCGCGTTGCGCACGTCGACATGCGGCTGAAGCCGCAGGACCGCCCGCATCAGGTGCATGCGAGCGGCCAGGCCGTTCTCCACGAGGCGGCGACGGCTGTCGCTCGCCCGGAGCACCGGAAGCATCGCCACACCGAGCGCCGCCAGGTCCTCGGCGAGGTCGAGCGGCGGGGAGACGAGCGAGTCCGCCGGGTCCGGCACGGCGCCGAGGTCCACGGCGATCGCGCCGGTGCGCGGCGGAAGCTGGCGGACGAGTTGGAGCAGCCGTTCGCGGGGCGAGGCCTCGATGATGGGGGTGACCCGCCGGGCGGCGGCCGCGTCGAGGTGATGCAGGGCGGCGAACTCGCCCCGCCGGGGTCGCAGGATCGGCCGGTACACACCGTCCTCCACGGCCTTGGCCCCCGTGAATACGGTCATTCACTCAAAGTAGCCGCATCTCGCCCAGCCGGGCCGATGTGCGATCCGTTCCTCACTTCAGGTGAAGTTTGCGCCTAGCGGATTGTCCCGGGGGCCGGCGATACGGTGGTCGCCGTGACCGTGACCTCACGCAACAGTCCCGCCGTCGAGGCGGCCCGGGTCGTCGACGCCGTGCTGCGCGACCTCGCGAACTCGCCGCATCGGGGCATCGTCGTCGACTCGCCGCCCGGCGCGGGCAAGAGCACCCTGGTGGTCAAGGCGGCCGGCGTGCTCGCCGCGTCGGGCACGCCGCTGATGATCGTGGCGCAGACCAATGAGCAGGTGGACGACCTCATCGCCCGGCTCGGCATCGCCTCGCCGGAGCTGGGTGTGGGCCGGCTGTCGGCGGTCGACTACGCCGCGACCGAGCGGGTCCGCGCGCATCCGTCGTGCCGGGTCGCCCCCAAGGTCGCCGACCTCGGCGGGGCTCAGGTGGTCATCGGCACCGCCGCGAAGTGGGCGACGGTCACCGACGGCACGTGGCCCTGGGCCATCGTGGACGAGGCCTACCAGATGCGTTCCGACGCGTTGCTGCGCGTGGCCTCCCGCTTCGAGCGCGCGCTGTTCGTGGGCGACCCCGGCCAGCTCGACCCGTTCTCCACGGTGGAGGTCGACCGCTGGACCGGCCTGTCGTGGGACCCGATGCAGAGCGCCGTGGCCGTCCTGCTGCGGCACAACCCCGAGCTGCCGGTGCATCGCCTGCCGGTGTCGTGGCGGCTCCCGGCGTCGGCGGCGCCCGTGGTCGCGGAGGCCTTCTACCCCTTCACCGGGTTCCGCGCCGGCACCGAGGCGGGCGACCGCGTCCTGACCTTCGACGGGTCGGCCACCTCGGAGCTCGATGAGGTCCTCGACACCGCTGCGGCGACGGGCTGGGGCCTGCACGAGCTGCCGGCGCGCTTCACCGTGCGCACGGATGCCGAGGCGGCCGCCGCGTGCGCGGGTCTGGCCGTCCGCGCCCTGTCCCGCGACGGCCGCACCGTCTCGGAGGCGGGGACGAACCCGCTGACCGCCGAGCGCGTCGCCATCGGGGCGGCGCATCGCGACCAGGTGGCCGCCATCCGCTCGTTCCTGCCCGCGGAGGCGGCCGACGTCACCGTCGACACCGCCAACCGCCTCCAGGGCCGCGAGTACGACCTGACCGTCGTGCTCCACCCGCTCTCCGGCCGGCAGGACGCGACCGCCTTCCACCTGGAGTCGGGGCGGCTGTGCGTGCTGACCTCCCGCCACCGGCACGCGTGCGTGGTGGTGGCCCGGGCCGGCATCGCCGAACTGCTCGACGCGCACCCGTCGACCGAGCCGGTGCAGTTGGGCGTGCCGGTGAAGTTTCCCGATGGTTGGGAGGCCAACCAGGCGATGCTCGCCCATCTCTCGCGGCGCCGGTGATCACCGTCCGTCGAGGATCGCGACGATGTTCGCACCGCCGCAATGCGCTCGAAATATGGGCCCGGTTAACTGTCAAATAGAGGACTGATCCACGAGCTGACATGCAACTTGCACGTGCGGTTCGCCGTGCAAGTTGCATGTTCGCGGGTCACGGACCTGCATCGCCGGTGCCCTTGCAACAGTTTGAACATTCCGCAAGGTTCATTCACGGACGTTTTTGAGATGTCGGCGCGAGACCCTTCCTGTCGATCTCCGGAGATGGAACTCTTCTAGCCAGACGTAGCGCCAGCGACACGGACGGTGGTGGTACCGGATGCGTCCAGACGTTCTTGTCGGTCCCAGCGAGTGGGTGGTCGAGCAGTTCGGTGACAAGGTCGCCGCCGAGCTCTGGACCCGGGTGCCCGAGGCTTTCAGCACGGCCATCGACCGTGAAGTCAACGCACACCCCGCGACGACGCAGACGACGGAACGAGTCCTCGCCAACCCGCGGTGGCCCCTGCCGTACGAAGAACTCGTGCTCTTCCTCGGCACACTTCCCGGCGCTGAGATCATCAGCGTCCCCAAGTCGGTCTATCAGCTCGTGGTCATCAACGGGCACGTCGTCGTTCCCTGGTGCTACGGACAGTCCGCCCGTGACTCCATGCGCGACGCCCAGGTCGGCCGCTCGTTCGGCCGGCTCGCCCGTGAGCTGCTGCGCCGCTTCGGCCCGCCGTGGCGCCGGTCGCAGGCCGAGGCCCCCCTGCCGCTCGACGCCGTCGACGAGCGCGAGGTGGCCAAGATCTGTGCCGCGATCGCCCGGATCGTGCCCACCCCGGAGGTGGTGATCGCCGGCTTCGCCGGCGCGCCGAACCTGGGGCTGCTGCGGGCCTGCCTCGGCGAGCTCAAGTCCACCGACAACGGCGCGCTGCACTGGAGCCACCTCGACGACCTGCCACTCCCGCCGCCGGTGATCCCGCGACCACGCCGCATGCAGTTCCCCTGATCACGGCTTCTCGAAGAGCGCACGGCTTTCAGCGGCGTGCGGCGCGGTCCGTCGCGCCGAGTGAACCGAGCAGTGCGAGCTTCTGTGCGCTCTCGCTCCCCGGTGCCGCCGAATAGACGACGAGCTCCTGACCCGGGGCGCCGCGCACCTCGAAGGCCTGGAAGTCGAGCTCCAGGACGCCGACCGCGCGGTGCTGGAACCGTTTGGCCGCCCGCGTCTTCCCGCGCACCTCGTGCCCGGCCCAGAGCCGGGCGAACAGCGCGCTGGCCGCGCTCAGCTCCGCGACCAGCTCGGCCACAGCTGCGTCGAGGGAGTCGTCGGACTGGGCGATTCGCAGGTTCGCCACGCAGGACTGGGCGGCCCGTTCGTATTCGACGAAGAACTCGCGGCCGACCGGGTCGACGAAGGTCATCCGGGCGAAGTTGTCGACGCTGTCGAAGTCGCGGTAGAGCGCCGACGCGAGCTCGTTGAGCGCCAGCACGTCGAGCGTCCGGTCGATGACCACCGCCGGCGTGTGCGGCCACGAGCCGAGCAGCCTGAGCAACTCAGGGCTGACCCGGCGCGCGGGTCTGGCACGCAGCAACGGCGGCTGCACCCCGGCAAGGCGGAACAGGTGGGCGCGGGCGTCCTCGTCCAGGTCGAGCGCGCGGGCCAGCGCGTCGAGGACGGCGGTCGACGGCCGGTGCTCGCGGCCCTGCTCCAGCCGCCGGTAGTAGTCGACGCTGACCCCGGCCAGCACCGCGATCTCCTCCCGGCGCAGGCCCGGCACCCGCCGCAGCCCGCCTCCCGGCGGCAGTCCGGCCGCCTCGGGACTCACCCGTGCCCGTCTCGCCCTGAGGAACTCGCCCATCTCCGTCGCGCCCACCCGAGCCAGGGTAGGGCCGCGACGCCGCCGGTGGGTGGCCCTGTCAGGGCCACGAACGCGGGGCCTGGCACCGCGCGCCGCACTCGCGCACCGTGATGGGACCGACGAACCAGGGAGGACCTGTGCTCTTCAAGGGCGTGCGCGTCTTTACGCCGAGCGGGACCGTGATCACCGACGTACGGGTGCACGACGGACATGTCACCCGGACCGGTCCGGACGGCGAGGTGGTCGACGGGACCGGCCTGGCCATGGCGGCCGTGGTTCCCCGGCCGGGAGGCCAGGGCGGTCACCAGGTCGGTGCGGTCGAGCCGGGACCGGCCGATCTGCTCGTCGTGCCCGAGCGGGTCATGCCGCGTCCGGGCACCCTGTGGTGGCGGGTGGTGCTGAGCCGTGGCGACGTCCGCGCGCTGCTGACGCGGGGACAGCCGGTGATCTGGAACGGCGAGCCGCTCGACCGTGCGGCGGGCCCGGACCCGGCGTGGACCGGCGTGTGGGTCGACCGTGCCGGCTGGCTGCACCAGGAACTGCGCCCGGACGGCCGCTACGACGAGACCCGGGGCGGGCGCCGGCACGCGTACACGGGCCGCTACTGGGTCGACGGCGACCGCATCGACTACCTCGACGACTCGGGCTTCTACGCCTTCGGAGACGTCATCGGCGAGGAGCTGTTCCACGCCGAATACATCCTCGAGAAAGCTGCCAGCTGATGCTTGACCACATTCGGCGACACGCGGGCGACCGCCGGCGTCGCATCCTGTTCACCGGCGCCACCATCGTCACGATGGACGACGCGCTGGGCGTACTCGACCGGGCCGACCTGCTCGTCGAGGGCGACCGGATCGCCGCGATCGGCACCGACCTGGGCGTCGAGGACGCCATCACGGTCGACGCCTCCGGCGCCATCCTCGCCCCCGGCTTCGTCGACACACACCGCCACGCCTGGCAGGCGCAACTTCGACGGATCATGCCGGACGTCGACGATCTCATGGCGTACGTGACGGACACCCTCGTCTCCTACGCCCCGGCCTACCGCCCCGAGGACATGTACGTCGGCACCAGGCTGGCGGCCCTCACCGCGATCGACAGCGGCATCACCTGCATGCTCGACTTCTCACACAACTCGCGGTCCCGCGAGCACTCCGAGTCCGCGATCCGGGCGCTGCTGGACACCGGCATCCGGGGCGTGCACGCCGGCATGGCCCCGCACTTCGGCGACTGGGACCGGCAGTGGCCGGCCGACCTGACCCGGCTGCGGGAGACGTACTTCGGCGGCAAGGACCAGCTGCTCACGCTGAGGCTGGGAGCGCTGGCCACCGACGAGATCGCCGGACCGGACATCGCGTACGGGCCGTCGCTGGCACGGGTGGCCCGGGAGCTGGGCATCGGCGTCAGCATCGACGCCGTGTTCGGACAGAGCTCCTCCGAGGCGGTGCTGCGCTGGGCCGCCGACGGGCTCCTGGATCCGACCGTCACGCTGATCCACGCCACCGGCCTGACGTCGCGGGCGTGGCGCGCGATCGGCGACACCGGCGCGACCGTGGCCCTGGCGCCCACGTCGGACGCCCAGATCGGTCTCGAGACGGCCATTCCGGCGGTGGACGAGGCGCTGGCCGTGGGCGTACGGCCGGGTCTGAGCATCGATGTCGAGGTCGCCCTCGCCAGCGACATGTTCACCCAGATGCGGGCGCTGCACGCCATCCAGCGGATGCGCGCGGTCAACGCCGGGTACGGCACCGACCGGCAACCGCGGCGCGTCACCACCCACGACGTGCTCGACTTCGCGACCCGCCAGGGCGCACACACCAACGGGCTGGGCGACGTCACCGGCACGCTGACCGTGGGCAAGAAGGCCGACCTGCAGGTCATCCGCGCCGACGACCTCAACAACCTGCCGCTGAACGACCCGATCGGCACCGTCGTCCTGGGCGCCGACGCCCGCAACATCAGCGCGGTCCTCATCGACGGCGAGCCCCGCAAGTGGGATGGCAAGGTGCTCGACGTCAACCTCGTCGCGCTCCGCGCCGAGGTCGAGGAGTCCCGCGCCCACATCCTGCGGACCGCGGCGGCACGGGGTGCGGCGGCGCACATCGGATAGTCTGCGAAGAATGCCCGAGCCAGAGTCGCCGACCGTCATCCGGGACCGGGCCGTCTCCGTCGCCGACTATCTGCTCGGCGTGCGGGCGCACCTGGAGCGTCCGGCGCGCACGGTGCCGGCGGAGGCGTGGTGGCTCGACGACCTCCCCGCGCATCCCGCCTGTGGAGTCGGCCCGGCCGGGGATGACACGACGTGGCTGCGGGTGGGCCTGCCCGACCTGCCGGTTTCCCCGCCGGTCCCGGCCGAGCTGCGCCGCCGGCTCACCGAGGTGACCCCGGCCGACGAGCCCGTGCTGGCCTACGGACCCGTGCCGGTCGGGGAGTCAGGGCCGGTCGGGGAGTCAGGGCCGGTCGGGGAGTCAGGGCCGGTCGGGGATGGCGGGTTCGCGGCCTGGCGCGACGAGGTGTGGCGGCCGTGGTCTCTCCTCAGCCGCGGCGCGGAGCAGACCCGCGGCCTGCACCGCCGCCTCTTCGACCTGATGCACCAGATCGACATGTCGGCCGCCACCACCGAGCTGGTGTGGGGCCACGGCATCCTCGAGACGGTCGTCGACGGGCAGCGGGTGCGCTACCCGCTGGTCGCGACGCCGATCATCATCGAGTACACGCCCGACCGTTCGCTGATCACCGTCTCCCCGCAGGGCCCGTCCCGGCTCCAGACCGACGCCCTCGCCGGACTCGACGAGCGCTATCTCGCTCAGCTGGTCGCGCTGGCGGGGCCGGCCGGCACGCTCGAGGTCGACCTCTGGGACGACGTCGAACGGCGCGAGCTGTTCGAGCGGGCGCTCGGCCGCCTCGGCTACGACCGAGTCGTCGTGTCGCCGGGCGACGCGGGCGTCGGGCCGCGGATCGTGGACACCGGCGTGCTGTTCGCGCGGCCGAAGCAACGGCTGCTCCGGGGTTTCCTGGAGAACCTGCGCGACCGTCTGCTCGCTGGCGACCTCGCGAGCGTCGGTGCGCTCGCCGCGATCGTCGCGCACGAGCCGAGCAAGCTGCGGATGCCCGACGACCGGCCGCAGGAGTGGCAGCGGGTGGGCGAGCGACTGCTCATGCCGCTGCCGACGAACGAGGCGCAGGAGTCCATCGCCCGGCGGCTCGCCCTGCACCGCAACGTCGCGGTGCAGGGTCCGCCGGGCACCGGCAAGACGCACACCATCCGCAACCTGATCTGCCATCTCATGGCCAACGGCAAGCGGGTGCTGGTGGTCGCGCAGAAGGAGGATCCGTTGCGGGTGCTCCGCGACGGGCTTCCCGAGCAGGTACGGGCGCTGTGCCTGGCCGTTCTGGGGCGCACGACCGACCAGCTCGTGCAGTTGCAGCTCGCCGCCCGCGAGCTGTCCGACCGGGCCGCCACGCTGGACAAGCCCGCCGAGGCGGCGCGGGTCGAGCGGCTCACCCGCCGGCTCGAGGAGGCCGAGCGGGATCTCGCCCGGGCGCTGGGTGGACTGCGCGCGATCGCGGAGAGCGAGGCCGCCACCTTCTCCATCGACGACGTCGACCTGTCGCCCGCCGACGTGGGCACCTGGCTGCGGGAACATGCCGCCGTGCACGGCGGCATCCCGGACGCCGTCGATCCTTACGCGCCGCCGCCGCTGACCGCGGACGAGTTCGCCGAGCTGCTGGAGTCGGCCGCCACGCTCTCGCCGGCGGACCGGGCGGCGGCGCCACGGGATCTGCCCGAGGTCGCGGCCCTGCCCGACGCGGCCCAGGCGAAACAGAACCGGGCCGACCGGGCGGCGGCCGCCGAGCGGGTGTCACGGTTGGCGTCGGCCGGCGTCGACCCCGATTCGGTACGGGCACACGGCTCGGAAGCCCTGGCTGAGCTGCTCGACGGGCTCCGGGACGCGGTGACGTGGCTACGCCGGCGCGAGGGCACGTGGACGGACCGGCTGGGCCGCCTGCTCGCCGACCCGCACTGGGCGGCAGTGTGGACCGACCACGTCACCGCCACCGAGGCACTGCAGCAGTCGCTGGCCGACCTAGCCCGCAGGCTCGCCGGTCACCGGGTCGTCGCCTCGGCGCAGCTCGGCGCGGAGCCGAAGCGGCTGCTCGCCGGCCTCGCCGAGCTGCGCGAGCGGTTCGCGGCCGGCAAGGGCGTCAACCGGCTGCTCCAGGCGTCGCTGTGGAGGATCGCCGACGAGGTGCGCGTCGACGACGAACCGCTGCGATCCGTGGACGATGTGGACGTCGCCTCCGCGTGGGTGCGGCGCGCGCAGGCGCAGCGGCGCCTCGGCGGGCACTGGTCCGAGTGGATTCCGCGCCTCGGCATCCCGCCGCGCGAGGGCGATCCCGAGGTGTGGGCGGGAAGCCTGCTGGCCGAGGCGGCGCAGTCGCTGGCCTGGGACGCCCGGGAGTGGCCCGTGCTCTCGGCCCGGCTCGCTGCCGTCGTACCCCAGGAAGAACTTGACCTTGACGCCGCCCGGCTGGCGGAGATCGCGGCCCTGCTCGACGACGGCCCGGTGGTCTTCGTTCTTGATCGGCTGGACGCCGCCGATCGGGCGGTGGCCGACGGCCTCGCGCCCTGGCCGGCGTTGGCCACGGCGTGGCGCACGCTCGAGGGCTGGGACGAGCAGGTGGCGGAGGTTGAGCGGTTGCGCGCCCTGCGGCCGCGGGTGTCCCGCTACGTCGAGCTGCGGAACCGGCTCGCCGCGGCTGCGCCGGAGTGGGCCGCGCAGATCGAGGACGGGATCGTGCCGGCCGTCTCGGCGTCCGCCTGTGCGCGGGCGTGGCGGTGGCGGCAGGCGCAGACCTGGTTCGACCAGGTGGTGGGCAGCGTCGACCCGGCGGTGCTGAACCGCCGCGTGGAGCAGGGCCGGGAGCGGATTCGCACGCTCACCGGCGACCTCGTCGTCGCCTCGGCCTGGCTCGAGGTCGCCCGCGCTCTCGACGACCGGCGGCGTGCCGCGCTGGCCGACTGGACGACCGCGCTGCGCAAGATCGGCAAGGGCACCGGACGCAGCGCCGCCGCCTGGCAGGCGCACGCCCAGCGGGCCATGGAGTCCGCTGTGGAGGCCGTGCCGGTGTGGGTCATGTCGGTGGACCGCGCCATCGAGCAGTTCGCCGGCGGCGCCCGCTTCGACGTCGTGATCGTCGACGAGGCGTCGCAGGCGGACCTGTTCGCCCTGCCGGTGTTGTCGCTCGCCGAACGGGCCGTCGTGGTCGGCGACGACCAGCAGATCGGGCCGCAGCTCGGCTTCGTCGGCTCGGTCTCGGGGCTTATCCACAGCCACCTCGGCGACGTGCCGTCCGCGGAGCACTTCGACCCCGAATCGTCGCTGTACGACCACGCCGTGCGGCGCTCGCCCGAGCGGATCCTGCTCACCGAGCACTTCCGGTGCGTGCCCCAGATCATCGAGTTCTCGTCGCGGCACTACTACGACGGCAAGATCCAGCCGCTGCGCGCGGACCGTCCGGCCTTCGAACCGGTCAAGGCCGTCTTCGTGACCGATGGCGTACGCCAGCCCCTGGCGTCCTTCGGCGACGTCAACGTGGCCGAGGCGGAGGCCCTGGTCGCCCGGGTCGCGGCGATCGTGGCGGACCCGGCCTATCGGGACAGGTCGCTCGGGGTCATCAGCCTGCTGAGCAGCAGCGGCCAGGCGTCCTACCTGCTGTCGAGGCTGCGGGAGACGATTGGGGAGGACGAGATCCAGGCGCGCCGGCTCCGGGTCGGCGACGCGTACACCTTCCAGGGCGACGAGCGTGACGTGGTGCTGGTGTCCATGGTGGTCTCGGACAACGACGGCCGGCCGGCCGCGTTCACCAAGCGCGACTATCACCGCCGGGTCAACGTCGCGGCCTCCCGGGCCCGCGACCAACTCTGGATCTTCCATTCGGTACGCCCCGAGTCCCTGCTCGCCGACGACGCCCGCGCGCTGCTGCTGAACTACGCGCTGAACCTGACCACATTCGGGGCGCGGGCCGACTCGGAGCTGCTCTGCGAGAGCGGTTTCGAACGCGCGGTGCTGCGCCACCTGGCGGCCCGGGGCTACCGGCCCACCCCGCAGTTCCGGATCGGTGGCTACCGCATCGACTTCGTCCTCAACGCGCCGGACGGCCGCCGGCTGGCGATCGAATGCGACGGGGACGCGTACCACGGGCCGGAGCAGTGGGCGAGCGACATGCGGCGGCAGGCGGTGCTGGAGCGGGTGGGCAACTGCGTGTTCGTCCGGATCCGGGGGAGCATTTTCGCGCGGGAGCCGGAGGCGGCCCTGCGTCCGTTGTGGCAGCGGATCGACGAGCTCGGCATCACCCCCTAAGCCTCCTCCTTCTCTATCCGTGCCTTGACCCCCGAGTGCTCCGCCAGCAGGTTCAGCAGGGCCGGCCCGTCCAGCAGCTCCAGGGGACGGCCCGCCACCGCCTCGTACGCCTCGGGCTCGTAGCCGTCCGTCGCCACCAGGATGCCCTTGAGGGCGCCGCTGTCGGCGACCGTGGCCGCCAGGGCGACCGCCGTGCCGGCCGGGACGACCCGCCCGCGGACGGCCTGGATCACCACCTGCCCACCGAAGACGGGACGCGGGTCGACCGCCTGCCAGCGGCCGTCGGTGGCGGCGCCCATCGCCAGGCCCATGTTGCTGAACAGGTCGGCGAGGGTCTGCTCCCACTCCGCCGGGGGCATCGTGGCGAGGTTGGGGCGGTGGTCGATGTCGGCCAGCACGTTGAACTCCTCGGTGAAGTCCTTGCCGGCCTCGCGGTCGAAGTCGAGGGCCGAGGTCACGCCGTCGAGCTGGTCGGGTGAGTCCGAGAGCCCGGCCCGCAGGTGCCTGAGGCAGGCGACCGGATCGACGCGGCGAAGCTTGATCTCCGCGAAGGTGTCCCGCTCGGTGCGCAGCGACACCAGGCAGGGCCGCACGAAGCGGCCGGTACGCCGGTCGATCGTGTCCACGATCCCGTTGAACAGCACCTCCGCGACCAGGCCGCCGCGGTCCGCCTCGACGATCTCGTGCACCGTACGCAAAGTGACCATCGCGATGATCTCCGTGTAGCGGCGCCGCACCTCGGCCTCGTCGCGCGGCACGGCCATCAGGTCGTCGCGGACCCGGTCGTAGCGGTACTCCTTCACCACCGGGATCACCTCGACCGGCGGCAGGTGGTACTCGACCAGCAGGCGCCGCTTCTTCGGCTGGAACGCGAGCCGAAAGTGCTGAGGGAAGTCGTCCGGATACACGGAGTTGCCGAGCACCATGGCGAAGTACTCCACCACCGCGGCCGGATCCGCGCTCGCCACCGCCGCCGCGAACCGGTCCACCTCCGCGTTGTACGCGACCAGCTTCGCCTCGTAGCGGCGGCGGTTCTCCTCGTACTGCTCGCGGCGGGCCGCCAGCTGGCGGGTGCGGCGCAGCTCGTGCTCGGCCCATTGCGCCTGGGCCTGCTGGAAGGCCCGTTTCGCCTGGGCGAGCTGCTGCTGATGGATCCGATCGCCGCCGAGGATCTTGCCGACGCCGCGCGGCTCCGGCGGGGCGTAGCTCTGCCAGGACGGTTCGGGCGCCGCCCGGCCGAGCGGTCCCGGGTCGAAGGGCGGCGCGGCGACCGGCTTCTTGAACCGGTCGAGGTCGATGTGGTCATCGACGTCCAACGTGGACAGCAGCAGGGAGTCGAGGTCGGTGAGGCGGGCCCGCAGGTCGGCGTTCGCGGCGGCCGCGTCGGCGGTGCGCGCCTCCGCGTACAGTCGGCGGTGTTCGCGCTGCCGTTCCGCGTCGGCGGCGGCCTGCTGCGCCGCCGCGATCGCCAGATCCGCGTTGCGCCGGATCAGTTGGCGCTGCTGGGCGGCGGCCGTGCTCGCTCGAAGCTCCGCGGCCGCCTGCATCGCGTGCTGCCGCTGCATGTCCCGAATGATGCCCATGCGTGATCGTCCTCGCTCACGTGTCCGAAGGGCCACCATATCCACCGGCTCGCGATCTCATTACGGGGAGCACCGCCGTGGACGCTGTGCGTGCATGTTGATCGTCGTCTACGGGTAGGGGTCGCACATGGTTCCACAGTCAGCACTCGTAGTAACTGTCCGTCATGGATTTCGCGGTCCTCCGGCCGTCGCGGAACGCGTCATCCACGTCAGCCGATCGGCCAAATTCGCCGTCTGATCGGGCGAGAACTGCCTGTTCATCGCCTTGATGGCCGACCTGCGAAAACATTGACGCGGTCGTCCCCTGTTACATCAAGCGGTGACGGGTCGTAATAGGTCAGGGGCATCAGTTCACGGGCGAGGGGAGGTGGCGGCGGCGCATGACGGCACCCGACGAACGTTTTCCGCGTCCGCGCGCACTGCGCGACCGGCTCTCCCGCCGTCCCCGGCTCACCCCCAACGCCGCCCCCCGGCCGCCGCACCTGCCGGAGTCGCGCAGCCCGGCGGACGACGAGGCCTCCTTCACCTATCAGGCGGACGGCGACCGCATCGTGTGGTCGGAGGGCCTCGCGACGTTGCTCGGCCGCCCGCCGAGGGAGAACGAGGTCAGCCGTCAGCTCCTCGCCCGGCACGTGCACCGCGACGACCAAGCCAAGGCACTCGGCGCCATCACCCAGGCCTGGGCGGCGCGCGAGCCGGTGCGCATCACCCTGCGCCTGATGCGTGCCGACGGCGGCTGGTTCGACGTCGACTGCCGCCTGGAACCCGTCGCCGACCCCGACGGCACGGTCAACGGCATCAGAGGCGCGTTGCGTGACGTCTCGGCCCGGGAACGGGCCCGCCGCGAGGTGGCCCGCCTGTCGCGCCGAGGTGAGACCGTCCAGGCGTCCATCGTCGACCCCGATCCCGCGACCGGGCTGCTCACCCGGGCGCGCTTCGCCGACGAGATCGACCGCGCGCAGCGCAGCGGCGGGGGAGCGCTGCTCATCGTCCGCGTCGAGCCGGACCGCGCGGACGGCGTCCGGTTCGACCTCAACGCCGACCTGCTGCACCGGGCCGCGCGCGTCCTGGAAGGACTGGTCCGGCCGGACGACCTGCTGGGCCGCGTCGGACCGAACGAGATCGGTGTCCTCCTGCCGGGAGCGTCGTGGGTCATGGCCCGGCGGCAGGCCGACCTCTTCGTCGAGGCGCTGCGGACGCAGCCGTTCGTCCTGCCCGACAACTGGGTGCACGCCCGGGCCTGGGCCGGTCTCGTCCGATTCCGGCCCGGCGGCGACGCGGGCAGCCACGACCTGTTGATCGACGCCGAGCACGCCTGGCGGCAGGCGCGCGAGACAGACCGCCCGCTGACGCTGGTCGCCGACCCGGTGCCGGTCAAGGACCGCCAGGGCTCCTACCGCAGCCGGGTGGCCGCCGCCCTGGGCACCGACCGGTTCACCCTCTTCGCCCAGCCGATCCTCGAATTGCAGACCAACCTGGTGCTGCGGCACGAGCTGCTGCTGCGGGTGCTGGACGAGCACGGCGACCCCCAGTCGCCGATCCACGTGCTCGACACCGCCGAACGCCTCGACGCCGTCTACGACATCGACCTGTGGGTGGTCGAGCGCGCGATGGAGGTCGCGGCGTCGCTGCCCGCACACTCCTTCCAGATCAACCTCTCCGGGCGTACGGTCGGAGACCCGCGCCTGACCGCCGAGGTCGAGTCGCTGATCGAGCGGTACGCGGTGAACCCCGAGCAGTTGACCTTCGAGATCACCGAGACGGCGCTCATCGGCAACCTGAGCGAGGCGCGCAACTTCGCCGACCGCATCCGCGACCTGGGCTGCCAGCTCGCGCTGGACGACTTCGGCTCGGGATACGCGTCGTTTCGCTACCTGCGGCTCTTCCCGATCGACCTGGTGAAGATCGACGGCGAGTACGTGCGGAACCTGGTGCACAACCCGCAGGACCAGGTACTGGTGCGCGCGCTCGTGCAGGTCTGCCAGGCGTACGGAATCCACACCGTGGCGGAGTTCGTCCAGGACGAGGCGACAATGCGGATGTTGCGCGAGTTCGGGGTCGATTTCGTGCAGGGCTATCTGATCGGGCGGCCGGAGCCCCTGTCGACGCTCGGGCCCGCGCCGCGCCTGCGCCGCTCCTGACGATTGCGGACGCCCGGTTGCGGGTATCGAGCCTGACATGGAGCACTACACGATCGCCACCGTTGCCGAGAAGAGCCCGGATTTCCGCCGCGTGCTCTGGACGGGCAAGCACACGCAGCTCGTCATCATGACGATCCCGCCGGGCGGCGAGATCGGCGAGGAGGTCCACGAGGTGGACCAGATTCTGACGTTCGTGAGCGGCACGGGAGAGGCCAGGGTGAGCGGCCAGACCCGCAAGGTCAACCAGGGCGACCTGGTGGTGGTGCCGGCCGGTCACACGCACAACTTCGTCAACGAGGGCCCGAACCCGATGGTGCTCTACACGATCTATGGACCGCCGGAGCACGCCGACGGGGCGGTGCACCAGACCAAGGCCAAAGCGGACGCGATGGAAGAAGCCGGCAAGGACGAGCCCCCGCAGTCCTGACGTGCCCGGCAGGATACGGCGCCGGAACCGGGTGAGGCCCCCCAGCCAGCCCGATCCCGGCGCCGCGCCGCGACGATACCCCGGTCGATCAAGGCCGTCGATCCACCGGCCCGGCCGGTCGGGATACCCGGTCGGCGGGCAGGTGTGGGCAGGTCATTAACCTGCAGCCATGGACGAGCCGCGGTGGTTGACGGATGAACAACAGCAGGCCTGGCGCGCGTTCGTCGAGGTGCTCGTCAAGGTCCCGGCGGCGCTCGAGGGCCAGCTCCAACGGGACGCGGGCCTGACCCACATGGGCTACCTGGTGCTGGCAACGTTGTCAGAGCGAGCGGACCGCCGCCTGCCGATGAGCCGTCTGGCCAAGCAGGCAAGCGCGTCCCTGTCCCGCCTCTCCCACGTGGTGGCGCGGCTCGAGGCGCGGGGCTGGGTCTACCGCGAACGCGATCCCGAGGACGGCCGCGTCCAGATCGCCGTACTGACCGACGAGGGCTTCCACAAGGTCGAAGAGTCGGCGCCGGGGCACGTGGAAGCGGTCCAGCAACTCGTCTTCGACCGGCTGACCGACGCCCAGGTCCGTCAGCTCGCCAAGCTCTGCGGCTCCCTGCTGGAGGACCCCGCGCCCTGAACCGGCACCGTGTGCCGCGCACCGGAGGCCGCGCGGTGGCAAGGTGTTCGGCATGAGCCAGCGAGTCAGCGGAGTCATCGCCCGGGCCAAGGGTGCACCCGTCGAGGTCACCACGATCGTCGTGCCGGATCCCGGCCCCGGCGAGGCGGTCGTCAAAGTCCAGGCGTGCGGCGTGTGTCACACCGATCTGCACTACCGCGAGGGCGGCATCAACGACGACTTTCCCTTCCTGCTCGGCCATGAGGCCGCGGGCACGGTGGAGTCGGTCGGGGCCGGGGTCACCGACGTCGCGCCGGGCGACTTTGTCGTCTTGAACTGGCGGGCGGTCTGCGGCGACTGTCGGGCCTGCCGCAGGGGCAAGCCCTGGTATTGCTTCGCGACGCACAACGCCGCGCAGAGGATGACGCTGGAGGACGGCACCGAGCTGTCGCCCGCGCTGGGCATCGGCGCGTTCGTGGAGAAGACATTGGTCCATGCTGGTCAGTGCACCAAGGTCGATCCGGCCGCCCGGCCCGCGGCCGTCGGCCTGCTCGGCTGCGGGGTCATGGCGGGCATCGGCGCCGCGATCAACACCGGAGGCGTCACCCGCGGCGACTCCGTGGCGGTCATCGGCTGCGGCGGAGTCGGCGACGGCGCGGTCGTCGGCGCGGCGCTGGCCGGGGCCACCACGATCATCGCGGTCGACACCGACGACCAGAAGCTCGAGTGGGCCCGGGGGTTCGGCGCGACCCACACGATCAACGCGCGCGAGGCGGACGTGGTCGACGCCGTCCGTGAGCTCACCGCCGGCTACGGCGCGGACGTCGTCGTCGAGGCGGTGGGCCGCCCGGAGACGTACCGGCAGGCGTTCTACGCGCGGGACCTGGCCGGCACGGTGGTCCTGGTCGGGGTGCCGACCCCCGAGATGACGATCGAGCTGCCGCTGCTCGACGTCTTCGGCCGCGGCGGGGCGCTCAAGAGCAGCTGGTACGGCGACTGCCTGCCCACCCGCGACTTCCCCATGCTGACCGAGCTCTACCGGCAGGGCCGGCTCGACCTCGACGCGTTCGTGACCGAGGAGATCCGGCTCGACCAGGTCGAGGACGCGTTCGCCAAGATGCACGCCGGCGGGGTGCTGCGCTCGGTGGTGATCTTCTGATGGCCGTACGCGTCGATCACACGGTGACCAGCGGCACGTTCTCCCTCGACGGCGAGACGTTCGATGTGGACAACAACGTGTGGGTCGTGGGTGACGACGCGGAATGCGTGGTCGTCGACGCTCCCCACTGCGCGCAGGCGATTCTCGGGCTGGTCGATGACCGCAAGGTCGTCGCCATCGTCCTCACCCACGCGCATGACGACCACGTCCGGGTCGCCCCGGAGCTGGCCGCCGCGACGGGTGCGCCGCTGCTGCTGCATCCGGCGGAGGAAGTGCTGTGGAAGCTGACGCATCCGGGCCTGCCGATGCCGGCGCCGTTGAGCGACGGCCAGGAGCTCGAGGTGGCCGGCACGACCCTGCGGGTGCTGCACACACCGGGCCACAGCCCCGGCGCCGTCTGCCTGTACGCACCAGAGCTGGGCTGCGTCTTCACCGGCGACACCCTGTTCCAGGGCGGCCCGGGAGCGACCGGGCGCTCCTACAGCGACCGGCCCACGATCGAGCAGTCGATCCGGAGCCGCCTGCTGACCCTGCCGCTCCAGACCGTCGTCCACACTGGCCATGGCAGCGACACCACGATCGAGGCTGAGAAATTCTAGGTCGCCCGCGCGTACGCGGGAACGGAACGGTCGGCGAGCAGGTCGAGGGAGAGCGCGGCGGTCGGGCCGAACGCCGGGGCGCCGACGCCCGCGCCGGTGTCCGGGTGGAAGCCCTCGTAGAGCCCGGCGCGATGTGCCAATCGGATCATCGCCGTGCGCAGGTCTTCGGCCTCGTCGCGATAGCCGTGCACCAGCATGCCCCGTCGCAGCAGCCAGTTGACGTCGATCCGGATAGAGCGCCCGTGCTCCGGCGAATCGGCGGGCGCGGCGCGGTCGAAGCTCGGCGCCGGCAGGCCGGTCGTCGCCGGAAGCCCGAAGCGCGGCGAGGTGACCTCCGCGACGAGCGCCTCGACGTGCTCCCGCGGCAGGTCCGGCAGCAGCAGCGGCATCAGGCCGTCGGCGTTCCGCACGGGGCTCAGGGCGCCGGTCCGCACGTTCCGGGAGCGGTAGGTGCGGGTCTGCTCGTCGTACAGCCGGGTGGCGATGGTCTCGGTGAGCTGCCGGGCCCGTCGGCGGTGCTCGGTCGGGTCCGCGCCCACGACCGCGGCGAGGTGCACGAGGGCCAGCTCGGCGGCGGCCAGAATCGCGTTGAAGGAGGGGCACTCGGCCACGGCGTCGGCGCCGCGCACGACGCTCGCCAGGCCGGCGCCGCCGGCGTCGCGTCCCCGGATCAGATAGTCCTGCTGCGCCACCAGCCGTGGATAGAGCCAGGAAAGCTCGGTGCCGGCCTCGTGCGCGCACACCGTTCCGTGAGCGGCGGCACGCCGGTAGACCTCCCAGGCGGCGACCGCGTGCAGCGGCGGCTCCACGAACCCGTCGGGCGCGATCTGGCCGTCGGGGCGCTGCGCCTCGAACAGGTGGCGTAGGTCACTCCACGCCCGCGTGGGGCTCACGTACGCGAGCCCGATGGCGGTGACCGCGACGTCCCAGCTTCCCCGCGCCTTGTGCCCACCGAGGGCGCAGACGGCGGAGTTCCACAGGTCAGCGGACATGTCCTGGGGGACGGCCGGGCCGGGTAGCGAGTGGTGCATGGAGGCTGGGACCCTTCCGCCGAGGAACCGCAAGCCCCTTTGATCGGGTGACGCGGGCCTCACTGAAGAAGAATCACGTCATCGGTTGTCGATCCTGAGCCACATCCGGCTGCGGCGCCCCGGCAGATAGGGCGAGTCGAGGCGTTTCGCGACGACGCCGTCCAGGCCCTGGGCCCGGGCCGCCTCCAGGGCGAACTCGCCGCCACCGCTGAAGTAGGGCGGGGTCTGCCAGTGGTCGCCGGCCAGCGCGAGCCCCTCCAGAAGCTCCCGGCGCTCGCCGTAGCGGACGAGCTCCACCGTGGAGTGCCCTTCCAGCCACAAAAGGTCGTACACCAGGAACTGCACCGGAGTGCGCTCGGCGGCCCGGCGGGCGGCTCCGGAGTCGCGCGGCGCCTTGCGCCGCTCCAGCCGCGGGGGTGAGACCGCCGGTCCGTCGAAGGCCACGATCTCCCCGTCGAGTACGGCCTCGAGCGGCGCGAGTGCCTCGCCGAGCGGCCGGAGCTCCGGATACCAGGAGGTCACGTCCGCGCCCTGGTCGTCGGAGAGCCGGACCCGCCCGCCGGAGACGTACGCGATGGTGCGGCGGCCGGACCAGCTCAGCTCGTACCCCCAGTCGTGGTCGTCCGGCGGCAGGCCGGCGGACCCGGTCGCGAGCATGGGCGCGACGGTCTCGGGCATGGTCTCCCAGCCGGGTTCCGGCGGGTCCATCCGTCGGACCATCCAGTCCCGGCCGCCGGTCTGGAAGAACACATACCGGCCGGACGTGCGGTTGCCGTGGAAAGTGACGCCTATCTCGTCGTCGCGCCACTTGTCCGTTTCGTAGGTGCCGTGGTCGTGGATGGTCATCTGGCCGCCGCCGTACTCGCCGGCCGGGATCTCGCCGTGAAAGTCGAGGTACTCCAGCGGGTGGTCCTCGGTGTGTTTGGCCAGGTGGTTGCGGGCGCGGTCGCGGGGAAGCCCACGCGGGACGGCGAACGACACCAGCACGCCGTCGCGTTCCAGGCGGACGTCCCAGTGCAGGCTGCGGGCGTGGTGCTGCTGGATGACGAACCTGTTCCGGCCGGTGGGGCGGGGCCGCGACCGGGGCACGGGCTCCGGCGTGCGGCGCGCGTCCCGCTTGCGCCGGTAGTCGTCCAGACGGTCGGCCATGTGCCGATTGTCCGCCGGGACTACACGGTTGTCATTCCGGCGGCGGGTGGGAACTGTCGTACCCCCGTGCCAGGGTCGGTTCATGTACGCCGAATGGGCATCGAGGCTGCCGCACGTCGTCGCCTGGCGCAGCGTCGCGCCGCCGGGCAGCACGACCAAGCGGATCCTGCCCGACGGCTGCCTCGACGTGATCTGGCAGGACGGCGACGTCTTCGTGGCTGGCCCGGACACGACCGCCCAGGTCGCGGCGGCACCGCCCGGCAGCAGGCTGGTCGCGCTGCGCTTCGCCGACGGCGTGGGCGCCTCCGTGCTCGGGGTGCCGGCCGACGAGCTCACCGACCGCCGGGTGCCCCTGGCGGACCTGCTCACCCCGGCTCGGGTGCGTCCGCTGGCCGAGGCCGACGATCCGCTCGCGGCCCTGGAGGATTTCGCCCGGCGCCGGTGGCGAACCCCGGACCCGACGATGGTCGCGGTCGCGGCGGGAGCGCGCGCGGGTGTTCCGGTCGGCGCGATCGCCGATTCCTGCGGCCTCAGCCCGCGCCACCTGCAACGACGCTGCCGGGCCCAGTTCGGGTACGGCCCCAAGACGCTCGCCCGGATCCTGCGGTTGCAGACGGCCGTGGGGCTGGCCCGGGGCGGCCGCCCGTTCGCCGAGGTGTCGGTCGCGGCGGGCTACGCCGACCAGGCCCATCTCGCGCGTGACGTGAAGGCGCTGGCCGGTGTCCGGTTGGGCGAGCTGATCAGGTGAGCGGCGCGAAGAGATCGACCCCGTTGCCGTCGGGGTCGAGCACGACGGCGTATCGCTGACCCCAGGGCGCGTCCCACGGCTCCAGATGGGATTCGTGGCCCGCCTTCACCAGGGCGGCGTGCGTGCGGTCCACGTCGGCCGGACCGGCGCAGGCGAAGGCGAGGCTGATCCGCCCGTCGCCGCCCGTGACGGAGAAGTCCGGATAGAACGAGCGGATCGTCTCGTAGGTGTCCCACATCAGCTTGACGCCACCGGGCAGGGTGGCTTCCACGTGCGGTGCGTCCTCGGCTCCGGCCGGAATGTCGAGGCCGAGCCGCCGGTAGAACGCCAGTGACTTTCCCATGTCGGCCACGGCGAGGCCGATCGCAGCGAAGGTAGGTGCCATGAGCCACACGCTACGAGCACTCTGGAGCGTTCGTCTTGAACAAATCGGACGCGGCGATGATCGCGGGTTTCAAGCCTCGGTGGCGCCGGGTAGTGTCTTGGCTCCGACGCGTATCGACCACCCCTCGGAGGCGTTGCTGCGATGACCTTGCGCATCCTGGTTGTGGGCGCTGGTATCAGTGGTCTCGCCGCCGCCAGGGGGCTGCGGATCGCCGGCTTCCGTCCGGACGTGGTCGAGGAGCTTCCCGCGACGATGAGCCCCGGCGCCGGCATCTTCCTGCCCGGCAACGCCTCGCGCGCCATGCGTCAGCTCGGGCTCGACGCGCCGCTGCGGCCCCTCGGTGACTTGATCTTCCGCCAGGTGTTTCTCGACAGCGCCGGAAGCGAGCTCTTCGAGCTGGACGTCGCCGCGCTCTGGGCCGGGGTGGGCGAGTCCCGCGCGGTGTCCCGCGCCGATCTCCAGCAGGTGCTGCTCACCGGCGTCGGCGGGGAGGTGCGCTACGACACCGCGGTGCGAGACCTGACCACCATCGACGGCGCCGCCAAGGTCGAGTTCGGCGACGGCAGCGTCGCGGAGTACGACCTGGTGGTCGGCGCCGACGGGCGGCGCTCCACGATCCGGGAGAAGGCCGGGCTCGGCGACGCGGCGGCGCCGACAGGTCAGATCATCTATCGCAGCGTGGTCAGCGGCGGGCCGGCGCTCAGCGACTGGACGGCGCTGCTCGGCGACCGCTGCCAGTTCGTGGCCATGCCGATGGGCGGCCGGCGGCTGTATTGCCACGCCGACGAGACGGTCGAGGCCGATACCGCCAACCCCGCGGATTCCCGGGTACGGCTGCGCGAGCTGTTCGGCGACTTCGGCGGGTGCGTGCCGGCGATCCTCGACGCGGTGGAAAAGGTGCAGGTGGCCCGCACCGACGAGGTGGCGATCGACGCCTGGACCGCCGGGCCGGTCCTGCTGGTCGGTGACGCCGCTCACGCCACCGCGCCGAGCCTCGCTCAGGGCGCGGCGATGGCCCTGGAGGACGCCGTGGTGCTGGGCGAGGTGCTCAGAGCCGCCGGCGGCGACGTTTCCGCAGCCCTGCGCGCATATGAGCGGCGCCGGCGGGAACGTTGTGACCTGGTCCGCGAGCAGACCCACGAGCGAGACCGGACCCGGGACGTCGCCCCGGCCGAGCGCGACCCTATGCTGCGCAGGCGGGGCCAGCAGATCTTCACGGATCACTACCGGGCGCTCGTGGAGCCGTTCTGAGGCCTGGGTGGTCTTTGGTCACCCCGCGCCCGCCGAAGGTCGGCGGGGGACTATTCTGCCTGCGGAGTACGCCTTTGATCTCTGGCGTACGCAGTGGGACGAAACGAGACACCGGAGGACATCCGTGACGACCGTTGCGCCTAAGCCGATCGTGACCCGGCCGTGGCCGGTCAGGCAGCAGGTCAAGGGCTCGGCCCTCGCGCGGATCCTGCGGACGACGGACGCGAAGCAGATCGGGATCATGTACATGATCACCGCCTTCGTGTTCTACATCCTGGGCGGCTTCATGGCCCTGCTCATGCGCACCGAGCTGGCCCGCCCGGGCATGCAGCTGCTGTCGCCCGAGCAGTACAACCAGATGTTCACGATGCACGGCACGATCATGCTGCTGTTCTTCGCGACCCCGATCGTGTTCGCGTTCGCGAACTTCGTGGTGCCGATCCAGATCGGCGCGCCCGACGTGTCGTTCCCGCGGCTCAACGCCTTCGCCTACTGGCTGTACCTGTTCGGCGGCACGATCACCATCGGCGGGTTCCTCACCCCCGGCGGTGCCGCCGACTTCGGCTGGTTCGCGTACACGCCGCTGAGCAACTCCCTGCACTCGCCGGGTGTCGGCGGCAACATGTGGGTCGTCGGCCTGGCACTGTCCGGCCTGGGCACCATCCTCGGTGGCGTCAACATCATCACGACGATCATCACGCTGCGCGCGCCGGGCATGACGATGTTCCGGATGCCGATCATGACGTGGAACATCCTGGTCACCAGCCTCCTGGTGATCATGGTCTTCCCGTTCCTTGCCGCCGCGCTCTTCGCGCTCGCCGCCGACCGCGTGCTGGGCGCCCACGTCTTCGACGTCGACACCGGCGGTCCGATGCTGTGGCAGCACCTCTTCTGGTTCTTCGGCCACCCCGAGGTCTACATCATCGCGCTGCCGTTCTTCGGCATCATCACCGAGGTCATCCCGGTCTTCAGCCGCAAGCCGGTGTTCGGCTACAAGGGCCTGGTCGGCGCCACGCTGCTGATCGCCGCCCTCTCGATGAGCGTGTGGGCGCACCACATGTTCGTCACCGGCCAGGTGCTGCTGCCGTTCTTCAGCTTCCTGAGCTTCCTGATCGCGGTCCCGACCGGCATGAAGTTCTTCGTGTGGATCGGCACCATGTGGCGCGGGCAGATCAGTTTCGAGACGCCGATGCTGTTCGCGATCGGCTTCCTGGTCACGTTCCTCTTCGGTGGTCTGTCCGGCGTGCTGCTGGCCGCTCCGCCCATCGACTTCCACGTGTCCGACTCGTACTTCGTGATCGCGCACTTCCACTACGTGCTCTTCGGCACGATCGTGTTCGCGGTGTTCTCCGGCATCTACTTCTGGTTCCCGAAGATGTTCGGCCGGATGCTCGACGACCGCCTCGGCAAGGTCCACTTCTGGCTGACGTTCCTCGGCTTCCACGCCACGTTCCTGGTGCAGCACTGGCTCGGCGCCGAGGGCTTCCCCCGCCGGTACGCGGACTACCAGCAGAACGACGGCTTCACCACGCTCAACATGATCTCCACGGTCGGCGCGTTCGTGCTCGGCGCCTCGACGCTGCCGTTCATCTACAACGTCTGGAAGTCGTACAAGGTCGGCCAGCTCGTCACGGTGGACGACCCGTGGGGCGCGGGCAACTCCCTGGAGTGGGCGACGTCCTGCCCGCCCCCGCTGCGCAACTTCGACCGCATGCCGCGGATCCGCTCGGAGCGTCCGGCGTTCGACGCCAAGTACCCCGAGCTCGCCGCGGGCGAGTCCCTCGCCGGCCCGCCGGAGGGCGGCGCCCGCCCGCTGACCGGCGAGTCGGACGGCGGCGCGACCTACCGGGAAGACCTGAGCGACCACAAGAAGTAACACCGGTCCGCTCACCGCACTGACGCGAAGCCCGCCCCGGCACCCGACCGGGGCGGGCTTTTCCGTGCCCGCTCGCCGTGACCTGCGTCAAATTCGTTGGGAATGTCGTACCCCTGCCGGACACTGTCGGGCGGAGGTTAGGACCGCACATGACATTTACGCCTTACCGGGAGACGCTTGCACTGCGCGGAATCCCGTCGCTACTCATCGTGGCGACCCTCGCCCGGATTCCCATCACCGCCGGGACGGTCACGCTCACGCTGCACGTCACCCAGGATCTCCGCCTCCAGTACGCCTTGGCGGGGCTGGTCGGCGCCGCGTTCACCATCGGCACCTCGCTCGGCGCTCCCGTCATGGGGCGAATCACCGACCGCAAGGGGTTGCGGCCCGTCCTGCTGCTCACCACCGCCGCCGAGGTGACGTTCTGGACCGCCTCGCAGGCCATGCCCTACTGGGCGCTGCTCGTCGCCGCCCTGATCGGCGGCTTCCTGACGTTGCCCGCGTTCTCGATCGCCCGGCAGTCGATCGCGGCGCTGGCCCCCGAGTCGCATCGGCTGCCCGCCTTCGCGCTCGACTCGATCGCCACCGAGCTGTCGTTCATGGCCGGCCCGGCCCTGGCCGTCCTGATCTCCACGGTCGTGGGAGCCCGCGCCGCGATGTTCGCCGTCGGCGCCGGCATCCTGCTCTCCGGCATCGGCCTCTTCCTGCTCAACCCGCCGGTCCGAGGCGCCGACGAGGCGCCGATCTCCGCCGGCGAGCGGGTGCCCCGCAGCTCCTGGCTACGCCCGCGCCTGATCGCGGTCCTCGCCGTCAGCGCCGCCGCCGCCCTCGTGCTCAGCGGCACGGACATCGCGGTGGTGGCCGTGCTTCAGCAGGCCGGCGAGATCGAGTGGACCGGGGCGGTGCTCGCCATGTGGGCCGGCTACTCGTTGCTGGGCGGCCTCGCGTACGGAACGGTCAAGCGGGGTCTGTCGCCGTTGACGTTGATGGTCCCGATGGCCCTGCTCACGATCCCCGTGGGCCTGGGCGGCGGCCACTGGTGGCTGCTCGGCCTGCTCCTGCTGCCCGCCGGCGCCCTGTGCGCCCCGACGATCACCGCCACTGCGGACGCGGTGAGCCGCCTCGCCCCCGCCGCCGCCCGCGGCGAGGCGATGGGCTGGCACAACTCGTCCCTGACGGTGGGCGTCGCACTGGGCGCGCCGATCGCCGGCGCGGTGATGGACGCGTCGTCGCCGGCCTGGGGCTTCGCGGCGGTCGGCGGCGTGGGACTCGCGGTGGCGCTGGTGGTGCTCCCGACCGAGCTCCGCCGCCGCTCCGGCAAGAGCACGCCCGCCGGTCCCGACCGCAGGGCCGCTGAGTCGCCCGCTGCCGCACGGACGCCGGTGCCCGCAGAAGCCGGTGACAGCGTCCTGTCCCGCGCCGGAGAGGGACGCACCGGGGACGGTGCCCGGGCGCACGACGGGGAGGGTGTCCGGGCGCACGGCGCGGCCGGACCTGCCGTAGACGACACTCCGGCCGCGGTCCGCTAGCCGCTCACGCGGGCCGGGCTCAGGTCGCGGCGATGACGACCGGTTCGCCCGTCGTCGTCACCGCGGCCTCCTCGAACTGGGTCAGGGCCGCCGCCGTCGTCGCCGCCGCGACGCCCGCCGTCAGGTCGAGCAGCACCGTGGTGCCGAAACCCGCCGACTTGGCGTCCAGCGCCGTCGCCCGCACGCAGTGGTCGGTGGCGATGCCCACCACGTCGACCTCGGTCACACCGCGGGCGCGCAGCCAGTCCGTCAGGACCTCACCCGTGTCGGTGTGACCCTCGAAGCCCGAGTACGCCGCCGCGTGTGCGCCCTTGTGGAAGACCGCCTCCACCCGGTCGGTGGTCAGGGCCGGGTGGAAGTCCGAACCCGGCGTGCCCACCACGCAGTGCGCCGGCCACGAGTCCACGAAGTCGGGGTGCACGCTGAAGTGCGCCCCGGGGTCGACGTGATAGTCCTTCGTCGCCACCACGTGGTCCCAGCGGCCCTGAGGGTCGGCGAGCGCCGAGGAGATGGCGGACGCCACGCCCGCTCCGCCCTGGACGGCCAGGGAGCCGCCCTCGCAGAAGTCGTTCTGGACGTCGACAATGATCAAAGCGCGGGCCATGGTTCCTCCGTCGGGATGCTACGGCCGGTCAGACGGTGGGGACGATCGTGACGGGAACGGCGGGGTCTCCGGCCGAGAGCTTGAGCCCCTCCCACGGGATCGAGATCAGACACTGCCGCAGATGCTCGCGCGAATCCGTCAGCGTCGGCGCCTCGGCCACCTCACCCGCCACCACGAAGGAGCGCTGCAGCAGCCGGTCGTTCGGCTGGTGGTCGGGCACGCCCTGGGAGACGACGATCTCCTCGGTGGCCGTGCCCGTGGGCTTGTGGCGGCGGATCGCCGTCTTGCGGCCGCCCACCGTCGCCTTGTTCTCCGAGCGCTTCACCACCGGTCGGCCCTCCACCTCGACCAGCTTGTAGACCAGGCCGGCCGTGGGGGCCCCGGAGCCGGTGACGACGGCCGTGCCCGCGCCGTACATGTCGACCGGTTCGGCGGCCAGGGCGGCGATCGCGTACTCGTCCATGTCGCCGGAGACGACGATCTTGGTTTCGGTCGCGCCGAGGGAGTCGAGGAGCTCGCGGGAGTGCTGGGCCAGCACCGACAGGTCGCCCGAGTCGATGCGGACCGCCCGCAGGTCCGGGCCCGCCACCGCGATGGCGTTGCGGATGCCCTGCGCGATGTCGTAGGTGTCCACGAGCAGCGTCGTGTTCTTGCCCAGCGCCGCCACCTGCGACGCGAACGCCGCCGGCTCGTCGTCGTGGAGCAGGGTGAAGGCGTGCGCGGACGTACCCGTGGTCGGAATGCCGTAGCGACCGCCCGCCGCGAGGTTTGACGTGGAGGCGAAACCCGCGAGGTAGGCCGCGCGGGCCGCGGCCACGGCGGCCTCCTCGTGCGTACGCCGGGAGCCCATCTCGATGATCGGCCGGCCCCGGGCCGCGGTGACCATCCGGGCGGCCGCCGAGGCGATGGCGCAGTCGTGGTTGAGCACCGAGAGGATCAGCGTCTCCAGCACCACGCACTCCGCGAACCCGCCGGACACGGTGAGGATCGGGGAGCCGGGGAAGAAGAGCTCGCCCTCGGCGTACCCGTCGATGTCGCCCGTGAACCGGTAGTCCGCGAGCCACGACGCCGTGGTCTCGTCGACGATGCCCGCCTTCCGCAGGAAGGCCACGTCCTCGTCGGTGAAGCGGAAGCCGCGGATCAGCTCCATCAGCCGTCCCTGGCCGGCGGCCACGCCGTAGCGTCGCCCGCCGGGCAGCCGTCGGGCGAACACCTCGAAAACGCTGCGGCGGTGAGCCGTCCCGTCCTTGAGGGCCGCGCTCACCATGGTCAGCTCGTACTGATCGGTCAGCAGCGCGGGAGAGAATGCGGCAGTCACCCGTTCCTCCTCGGCGTGCCTTCCTGGCCCTCGCTGTCACGGCCGTCGCCGCGGAGAGGTAGGCGTAGCTCGGTGCAGTCAGTCACGCCCCTACCTTATTGCGGAAGCAATCGCAGTGCGGGAGCGAGCTCGTTGCGCCCGCTCACGCCCAGCTTTGTATAGACGCGCTGTAGGTGGTTCTCCACGGTGCGTGGCGACAGGAAGAGCCGGTCGGCGATCTCGCGGCTGCGGACGCCGCCCGCCGCCAGCTCGGCCACCTGCCGCTCCCGGACGGTCAACGTCGGCTGGACCGCGAGCAGGGCGGGCGTCCGCAGGGTCTCGCAGCGCGCCAGCAGATCGGCGAGCAGCGTGCTGGCGCCCAGCGCCCGCGGGTCCCGGCCGGCACGGAAGATCTGGACCGCGCCGGCGGCCGCCTCCGCCGCGAACACCTGGTAGCCGAGCACGGAGAACTCCCGGGCCACCGCGAGGTGTGCCTCGCCGTCCGCTCCGGCGCAGGCGTGGCGCACCAGCAGCGGGGTCGCCCGTCCGCCCACGGTCGTGGCGAGCTGGGCCATCCGGGCGGAGGCCGGCTCGGGGCTGCCGAGCCGCACGAGGTCGTAGAGCACGAGCAGCTCCACCGCGTGGAAGCCGGCGGCCCGCAACCGGGCCGCGACATCGAGCAGCATCCGTACGGCGGTGGCGATGTCCCCCGCGCAGGCACTGGTCCAGGCCCGGGCCTGCTGCCGCCAGGCGTAGTAGAGGCCGGTGGCGGTGCTGGCGGAAGCGTCCGCGACCTCCAGCGACGAGCGGGCCAGGGCGTGATCGCCGCGCTGTGCCGCGATGGTCGCGCGGGCAAAGTGGGCGCAACCGTCGTAGACCCTGGTCATGGCAAGCGCGGCACAGGCCTGCTCCACCACTCGCAGCGCCTCGTCGGTGCGGCCGGACAGCCACGCGGCCCGGGACTCCAGCAGCGACACCCAGCCTGAGCCGAAGCCGAAACCGCCGGTCTGTGCGAGGGCGGCGAACTCCGCGGTGACGATCCGGTCGATCGCCGGCAGGTCCATCGAGACGCTCACCAGCGTGCCCTCGCACATCTGGAGCGCGTACTGCAGGGCCGGGATGTCACGCCGCCAGGCCGCGGTGTCGGCGCCGGCCGCCGTGAGCAGCTCACGGGCGCCGTCGGGGTCGCCGGCGAGCGCCGCCAGGAAGGCGAGCACGCACCTCGCCAGCCCGCGGGCCGGGACGCTCGCCGCCGGGTTGCCGAGCACGCCGACCGCGAGCTCCCGTGCCCGGACCGCCTGGTCACATTGCAGGCGGATGAAGGACTCGACGGCCCTGACGCGCGCGGCGTCGGCCGGATCGGCGTGTCGGGTGTCGGCGAGCGTGTCGGCGGTCTCGGGCCGGCCCAGGCCGAAGAACTCCACGGTCGCGCGGGCGGTGGTGTGGCGGGCGCTGTCCTCCGGCGACGCGTCCAGCACCGCCAGGGCCTCCTCCGGCTCGTCGGCGAAGAGCAGCGCCGTCGCGAGCAGCTCGGCGGCCGGGTAGGAGCCGTGCGGGCCGGGATCATGGCGGGCCTCACCGACACCGTGGCTGGCGTCCTGGGCCGCGGCGGCCAGGCGGCGGGCGAGCCCGACGTCAAAGCGCGCGAACGCCTGTGACGCCGCGTCGAGCAGCAGCGCTCCGTCCTGGGCCGTGCCGGAGTCGAGCCGCCAGACCGCGACCCGCAGGAGATCGTCGCGGCGGCGCGCGCCGACGTCTTCGACCAGGTCGGCGAGGGTGGCCAGCAGCCTGCGGGTCCGGGTGACCGGGCAGCGGCGGCGCACGACCTCGCCGTAGAGCGGGTGTGCCAGGCTCACGTCGCGTCGGCGCTCGTCGCGGGCGACCCGGATCAGTCCGCGCTCCTCGGCGGCCTCGACGTCGGCCGGGTCGGCGGCGCGCAGCAGCAGCGACAGGCCGATCGGCTCGCCGAACGAGGTGAGCTCCAGGACGTCGCGGACACCGGCCGTCAGGCTTCCGACCCGGGCGTCGACCAGCTCCGCCAGGCTCGGCGCGAGGGTGAGGCGGCCGGTCCAGCGCCAGAAGCCGTACGCCCGCACCAGCTCGCCGCCGCGGACCGCGGCCATGACCAGCTCGCGCAGCAGCAGCGGGTTTCCGCCGCCCAGCCGGCCGAGCCGTTGCGCGGACCCGGCCTCGACCGGGCCGCCCGTCATGGCGGTGAGCAGTGCCTGGGAGTCGTCGGCCCGCAGCGGCGCCAGCTCGGCGTGGCCGACGAGGCCCTCGGTCCACAGTGCGGAGATCGGCGGCGGCACCGGCTCGGAGGTCCGCAGTGTGGCGAGCAGCGTCGCGTTTTCCCGGACGAGCAGGTGCACCAGCGCCGCGGAGGGTGGATCGAGCAGGTGGGCGTCGTCGACGGCGAGCACGATGGGCCGGTCGCCGGCGAGCACGTGCAGGGCGTCGGCGGCCCAGCGCAGCAGCCCCGCGGCCGAGAGGCCGGCGGGCGGGTCAGGCGGCAGGATCTGGGCGAGACCACCGAACGGCAGCCCGGAACTCGCGATGGTGGCCGAGGCGGAACAGACCGCCCATTTGTCCTGCGCCAGGCCGGTGACCGCCTCGCGCAGCAACCGGCTCTTTCCGATGCCGGCGACGCCACTGAGGATCAACCCACGCTCGGACTCGTTGGTCGCGACGGTGCGGAGGCGGGACAACTCGTCGGCGCGACCGACGAATTCCCAGTGCTCCACGGGCTCAGCATATCGAGATCTATCATCTTCGCGGTGCCCCCGGGGTCACGTCTCGGAATGAGTATGTGCGGGTAAAACGGTGAGTAATCCGACATCTGTCCCGGGCCCCGTATGCCGTTTACGGTTCGGCGGTGCCGGCGCGACGTGCCCGGGCCATGCCTGGCGGGGCAGGCCCGGGCGCCTGCCGACCGCCCTCCCCGGCGCCTGCCGACCGCCCTCCCCGGCGCCTGCCGACCGCCCTCCCTGGCGCCCCCGCCGGGCGCTGCCGCACCCCGCTGGGCGCCTGTCGGGGGCCGGCTTAGGTGCTCGTTGGGCCCCGGACCTGCCGTTTTCCTCCGGCGACCACAGAATCTCCGGCCGCGCCATCCCTCGGCGGCTGGACCCGCGCCCCGGGCGGCGTGGCACGATGGGGACATGGCGTTGCCTCAGGTCGCTCCCGTCAAGACGCCGCAGATCGAGGAGGTACCGGCTGATGACCGACCGTGGGTAACCATTGTCTGGGACGATCCGGTCAATCTGATGTCGTACGTGACCTGGGTGTTCCAGAAACTGTTCGGCTTCAGCCGCGAGAAGGCGGAGAAGCTCATGATGGACGTCCACAACAAGGGCAAGGCGGTCGTGTCGACCGGCGCGCGTGAGCGCATGGAGATGGACGCCTCCCAGCTTCACGGATACGGTCTGTGGGCGACGGTGGACCGCGCGTGACTTTTCGGCTGTGGATCGATGCTAGGCGGGTGATCGGCTGATGTTCCGGCGCAACGGCAGCCAGTGTGTGGCCACCTTCGCCGTCGACGAGGTGCGGGTGCTGCGCAAGGTGGCCGGCGAGGTTGTCGGCCTGCTGATGGACGGCTTCGACCACACCGATCCCGTCGTCTCGCGGCTCTTCCCCGACATCTACCCCGACCGTCCCGACGACTCCGCCGAGTTCCGCCTCTACACCGAGGGCGACCTCAAGACGGGCAAGATCGACCAGGCCGGGGCGATCCTCGCGGCGCTGCCCGACGACGGCCCGGGGGAGGTGCGCCTGGACGGCGAGGAGGCCGAGGCCTGGCTGCGCGCCATCAACGACGCCCGGCTGGCCATGGCCACCCGCCTCGACATCCAGTCCGACACCGACCTCGGCGACGAGCTCGACGAGGCCGTGATCCACGATCCGGGATCCAGTCGGGTATTCCAGCTTTCCGTGTACGCGTACCTGGGATACCTCCAGGAATCCCTGCTCAACGCGCTTCCGGACATCGAGCAGGCCTAGGGAGCGTCCCGCTCGGCCCCGGTGCGTGACCACTGCCACCCCCGCACCGCGGCGGCGTCACGGTAATGTGAACGACGTGCTGACCATCGACAGCGCGATCATCGAAGCGATCGTCGCCCACGCTCGCCGGGATCATCCCGACGAGGCCTGCGGCGTGGTCGCCGGTCCTGCCGGCAGCGACCTGCCCACCCGGCTCATCGCCATGGACAACGCGGCACGCTCGATGACGTTCTACGAGTTCGACTCGATGGAGCAGTTGCGGGTGTGGCGCGAGATGGACGACAACGACGAGGAGCCGGTCGTCATCTACCACTCGCACACCGCGACCGAGGCCTATCCGTCCCGGACGGATATCTCGTTCGCCGGTGAGCCGGGTGCCCATTACCTGCTCGTCTCGACCCGTGAACCGAATTCCGAGGAGATCCGCTCGTTCCGTATCGTGGACGGTGTGGTGACCGAGGAAAAGGTCAACATCGTGGATGCGACGGTGGACGCGTGAGGAAGAGTGCGGACGGGTTCGCCGTCCAGTCGTACATGTTTGGGCAGAGCCCCGCGTCGGTCTATTACGAGTGTCGCTGAGCGACAACTCCCGACCTGCCCTGAACGTCTTTCGACACCCTCTTCTGCAAGGAGCATTACTGCCATGGCTATCGAAGTTCGCGTTCCAACCATTCTGCGCAGCTACACCGGCGGCTCGAAGGTCGTCGAGGGCTCCGGCGACACCCTGTCCCGCCTGATCGACGACCTGGACGCCAAGCACAACGGCATCAAGGGCCGGCTCATCACCCCCGACGGTGGCCTGCACCGCTTCGTCAACATCTACGTCAACGACGAGGACGTCCGCTTCCTCGGCGCACTCGACGCGCAGGTCAGCGACGGTGACTCCATCACCATCCTGCCGGCGGTGGCCGGCGGCGCGCTCGGCTTCGCGGCGGCCGCCGCCCTGCTCGGACGGCCCTCGGCCGAAGGCGAGTAATCGCCATGGCTCGCTACGAGAGCCTTCTGGACGCCTGCGGGGGCACGCCGCTCGTCGGCCTGCCCCGGCTGTCGCCGACGGTGCCCGAGGGGGCACCGCCGGTGCGGCTCTGGGCGAAGCTCGAGGACCGCAACCCGACCGGCAGCATCAAGGACCGGGCGGCGCTGTTCATGGTGCGCGAGGCGGAGGAATCCGGCCGCCTCCGCCCCGGCGACACGATCCTCGAGCCCACCAGCGGCAACACCGGCATCTCCCTCGCCATGGTCGCCAAGATGCGCGGCTACCGCCTGGTCTGCGTGATGCCCGAGAACGTGTCCGCCGAGCGCACCCAGATCCTCCGCATGTACGGCGCGGAGATCATCTTCTCGCCCGCCGCGGGCGGCTCCAACCAGGCGGTCGCCGTCGCCAAGCAGATCGCGTCGGAGCACCCGGACTGGGTGATGCTCTTCCAGTACGGCAACACCGCGAACGCCCGCGCCCACTACGAGACGACCGGCCCGGAGCTGCTGCACGACCTGCCGACGATCACCCACTTCGTCGCCGGCCTGGGCACCACGGGCACGCTCATGGGCACGGGCCGCTACCTGCGGGAAAAGGTCGACGGCATCCAGATCATCGCGGCGGAACCCCGCTACGGCGAGCTGGTGTACGGCCTGCGCAACATCGACGAGGGCTACGTGCCCGAGTTGTACGACGCCACGGTCCTGACCCGGCGCTTCTCGGTCGGCACCCGGGACGCGGTCCTGCGCACCCGCCAACTCGTCGAGGTCGAGGGCATCTTCGCCGGCTTCTCCAGCGGAGCCATCCTGCACGCGGCGCTCGCGGTCGCCCACGAGGCGGTCAAGGAGGGGCGGCAGGCGGACGTGGCCTTCGTGGTGTGCGACGGCGGCTGGAAATACCTCTCGACCGGCGCTTATGGCGGCACGCTCTCCGACGCCGAGGACGCGCTCGAGGGGCAGCTCTGGGCTTAGGGTCTGTCCCGCCGGTCTTGGCGGTCCAGCAGCAGCCCAGGCCGATGGCGCCTGGGCTGCTTGGTCAGCGGTAGGTCCTCGCTCGGGAGATCCTCGCCGGGCCACCGCTTAGAGGGCCACCGCTTAGAGGGCCACCGCTTAGTAGGCCACCGCGAGCATGACGTCCGCGATCAGTGGCACGGCGGCCGCGATCAGCAGCAGCCACGGCAACAACGGCCGGTGGATCGACAGGAACGCGCCCACCGACAGCGCCACGCTCACCATGCCGAAAAAGGCCAGGACCCACGTGTACCACCCGGGGACCCCGCCGCCGATCTGCGAGAGCAGCCCGCGCACCCCGACGCCCACGCCGGCCAGGCCCAGCAGCGCCGCGTAGATCGACATGCCGAGCAGGCGGCGAGTGCCCGGAGCGGGATCGTCGGCGGCCGGAAAGCGGAACAGGACCTCGTCGTCGCCGGTGGCGGACGGGGCCGCCGGGCGGACCGGTTCCCAGCCGAAGGGCACGACTTCCAGAGCCGCCACCTCGGGTGTCGCGGTGCTCTGGTCCACGTCCGTCGTCGTCACTTTTCGCCCCTTAGTATTTGTCCTGTCTGTCCCCTTCACGGTGTGCAACGGACGGAACTCACATGGCGTAACGCGACCGAAAATGACCCAGCTCACGACCGGTGTGACATACGTTGTCGATTTAGCGACAAATCGATCAGACGTTTACGTGACGCGCTGGTCCCGGCGTAGGCTGCGCAGCGTGATTGACTGGTCTGCAATCTTTGCCGGTGGTCAGTCGGCAAAGACGTGGACGACCGAGCGTGAACCAGAGGGACCCGCATGCGACTGACCGTTCTCGGCTGTGCCGGCAGTTTCCCCGGCCCCGAGTCGGCCTGTTCCGCCTACCTCGTGGAGGCCGACGGCTTCCGGCTGCTGATCGACTTCGGCTCCGGTTCCCTGTCTGCTTTGCAGCGTTATGCGGGCATCGATGCCGTCGATGCGATCCTGCTGACTCACCTGCACTGCGATCACATGCTCGACGCCTGCACCTATGTGGTGGTCCGTCGCTACGCGCCCGGCGGGCCGCTTCCCCCGCTCCCGGTCTACGCGCCGATGGGTGCGGCCGAGCGCATCTCCGCGGCCTACAGCTCCGAGAACGAGGCCGTGGACGACGTCTACACCTTCTATGCCCTGCAGCCCGGAACATTCCCCATCGGTCCGTTTACCGTCACGGCCGACCGGGTCAACCACCCCATCGAAACCTATGGGGTACGGGTGGAGCACAACGGACGCGTCCTCGCCTACTCATCAGACACCGCCCCCTGCGAGCCGCTGTTGCGCCTGGCCCAGGGCGCCGACCTGTTCCTGTGTGAGGCAAGTTACCTCGACGGCGTGGCCAACCCGCCCGACTTGCACCTGACCGGCGGCGAAGCCGGCGAGGCGGCCACCAAAGCCGACGTGGCGCGTCTCCTGCTGACCCACCTGGTGCCCGCCTGGGCCTCCGAGGCCTCTACTGTGGAGGCCGCGTGTGCCGCGTACGCGGGTCCGGTGGAGGTAGTCCGACCCGGAGCCCGCTACGATCTGTGAGCTGCCGAGGGGACGGCACCAGCGCACCATCGATGAGATCGTGACCTTGGGAGTGCCCTGCATGACCGGTGGATCAGGAGGCGGGCGTGGGCTGCGCATCGTCCGACTGGCGAACTTTGTCTCACCTCGCTCCGGCGGCTTGCGGACGGCCCTGCGCCACCTCGGCGAGGGCTACCGGCAGGCGGGGCACGAGCCGATTCTGATCGTGCCGGGTCGCGGACACTCCGACGAGATGACCGACCAGGGCCGGGTCATCACGCTGCCCGGCCACCACCTGCCCAGAACAGGCGGCCACCGCGTCCTGACCGGACGTCGCCGACTCGCCCGCCTGCTCGACGAGTTGGCCCCCGACCGCCTCGAGGTCTCCGACCGCTCCACCCTGCGCTGGACCGGCCAATGGGCACGCGAACGCGGCGTCGGATCGATGATGGTCTCCCACGAGAGCCTGGCGGGCCTGCTCGGCGTCTGGGGCATGCCCTACCGCGACTCGCTCGCGAACCGGCTCAACCGGCGCACGGCCGAATCGTTCGACCAGATCGTCTGCACCACCGCCTTCGCCGCCGCCGAGTTCCGCCGCCTCGGCGTGCCCAACCTGGTGGAGATCCCGCTCGGGGTCAACCTGCGCCAATTCCACCCGAGCCGCCGCGACTCAGCCCTCCGCGACCAGTACGCCCGGCCCGACGAACTGCTCGTGGTCTGCTGCAGCCGGCTCTCCGCCGACAAGCGCCCCGAACTCGCCGTCGACACCATCGCCGCCCTGCGCGCCGCCAAAGCACCCGCCGTCCTGGTGATGGCCGGCGACGGATCCCGCCGCGCCGCCCTGGCCTACCGCGCGGCACGGCTGCCGGTGCGCTTCGCGGGACACATTACAGACCGTGACGACGTCGCCGCTCTCCTCGCTAGCGCGGACATCGCCGTCGCACCCGGACCGGTGGAAACATTCGGACTCGCCGCCCTGGAGGCACTGGCCTGCGGCACGCCGGTGGTGGTCAACAACGCCAGCGCGCTGCCCGAGGTCGTCGGCGAGGCGGGGATGGCCGTGCCGGGCACGCCCGAGGACTTCGCTGAGGGCGTACGCAATCTGATGGAGCGTCCCGAACGGGAGCGCCGCGCCGCCGCACGGTCCCGGGCCGAGCTCTTCGGCTGGCCGCAGGCGGTGGACGGTTTCCTGCGGGCGCACGGTGCCCGAGCCGCGCTGCGGCCATCGACGGTGGTCGCCCGGCAGAACCCGCGGATGCTGCGGCCCGCGGTTCCGGTCGGTGCGGCCTCGAGCATGCGATCCGCCCCCGTGGGCGACGGCATCTGACCCAGCACGGATCTCGTCGGTCCTGCTCCCCGGGCTCTGGCCTGAAGCCTGGCATACGGCGGGCGGAGTGGCCGGGGTTGTCCACAGGCCCGGCATTCGGCCGCGCGGAGTGGGTGAGTTGTCCACAGGCTCGGCATTCGGCCGCGCGGAGTGGGTGAGTTGTCCACAGGCCCGGCATTCGGCCGCGCGGAGTGGGTGAGTTGTCCACAGGCGCGGCACCCGGCGGCGCGGAGGGGTCGCCGTCCGCCTAGGCTCTTGGCCATGGCACGCCCCGACGGCCGAGCGCCGGATCAACTCCGTCCCGTGACCCTCACCCGCCGGTGGAGCATCCATCCGGAGGGATCGGTGCTCGTCGAGTTCGGCGACACCCGGGTGCTCTGCACTGCCAGCGTGACCGAGGGGGTCCCGCGCTGGCGCAAGGGTTCCGGGCTCGGCTGGGTCACCGCGGAATACGCGATGCTGCCGCGCGCCACCAACACCCGCGGCGATCGCGAGAGCGTCAAGGGCAAAGTGGGCGGCCGCACCCAGGAGATCTCCCGGCTGATCGGGCGCAGCCTGCGGGCCTGCATCGACCTCAAGGCGCTCGGGGAGAATTCCATCGTCCTCGACTGCGACGTGCTGCAGGCGGACGGCGGCACCCGCACGGCGGCCATCACCGGGGCCTATGTGGCCCTCCACGACGCCGTCACCTGGCTCGCCGACCGCAAGTCACTGGCCGGCAAGCCGGCCGCGGTCGTGCACCGCTCGATCCAGGCGGTCAGCGTCGGCATCATCGCCGGCGAACCCCGCCTCGACCTGATGTACACCGAGGACGTCGCCGCCGACGTCGACATGAACGTCGTCTGCACCGGCGATGGCGACTTCGTCGAGGTCCAGGGCACCGGCGAGGCCAATGTGTTCCGCCGCGACCAGCTCGATGCCCTGCTCGACCTGGGTGTCCTCGGTTGCGCGGAGCTCGCCGCCGCCCAGCAGAAGGCTCTCGCGTCGTGACCGCCCGCCTGCTGCTCGCCACGGCCAACAAGAAGAAGCTCGTCGAGCTGCAACGCATTCTCGACCTCGCGCTGGGCACGGGCGGCATCGAGTTGGTCGGCCTCGGTGACTTCCCCGACTACCCGGAGGTCCCGGAGACGGGCCTGACCTTCGGCGAGAACGCCCTGATCAAGGCCCGCGAGGGCACTTCCCGCACCGGCCTGCCCACGGTCGCCGACGACTCCGGCCTGGCCGTCGACGCCCTCAACGGCATGCCTGGCGTGTTCAGCGCCCGCTGGGCCGGCGGCCACGGCGACGACCAGGGGAACCTCGACCTCGTCCTGGCCCAGATCAGCGACGTCCCCGACGAGCACCGCGGCGGCGCCTTCGTCTGCGCGGCCGCCCTGGTCCTGCCCAACGGCCGCGAACACCTCGTCGAAGGCCGCCAGCGCGGCCACATCCTGCGCTCCCGACGCGGCACCGGCGGCTTCGGCTACGACCCGATCTTCCTCGGCGACGGTCAGGAGCGCACCAACGCCGAGCTGTCCCCGGCGGAGAAGGACGCCATCAGCCACCGGGGCAAGGCCTTCCGCGAGCTGTCCAAGGTGATCGCCAAGGAGTTGCCCCGCTAGCTGCCACTGCCCTCTGACCGCTTGCCCCTCTGACCGCCTGACCGCCTGACCGCCTGACCGCCTGACCCTCTGACCGCTTGGCCGTTTGACCCTCTGGTCGCGTGGCCGCTTGACCGCTTGACCCTCTGGTCGCGTGGCGGTCAGCGCAGGAGTGCTGCCTCCTTTGCCGGATCCAGGCCCACTCGGGGCGGTCGCGTGGCCGCTTGGCGCTTGGCCGCGTAGCCGTCTGGCGGCGTGCTCGCCCGGCCGCGTGCTCGCCCGGCCGCGTGCTCGCCCGGCCGCGTGCTCGCCTGGCCGTCTGGTCGCTGGGGGCGGGGCGGCCCCCGTTTAGACCGGTCGCTGTCCTGGTAGGTAGCGACCGACCCGACGACGTTCGCCGCGAAGCGGACCGCGTCGACCACCGCCACGGTGGCCGACGCGATCGGCGCTCGCTAAAGGACATCCCGGCGAAATCGCCTGCCTGGCAAAGGACCTAGAGAACGTTCAGGCGAACGAAGACGTCCTGGGCCTTGTTCGTGTCGTCGTCGACCAGGTTCGAGGCGTTCGACTCGAAAGCCAGGTGGTGGCCGTCCGCACTGAAATGGGCACCCCAACTGTCCCCATCGAGCGGTCCACCCGTGGGCGACACGGTGACCAGGCGGCTGGTGCGGGCATTCAGGTCGCGAACGTAGATGCCGGCCTTCGTTCCCGGTACGAACGCGATCTGGAACGCGAGGTGGCGGCCGTCCGGGCTGATACGGGCGGTCTCCGTGAATTCCTCGCCCTGGGGTGAGTCGCCGTCGCGCAGGCTGGCCAGCGTCGTCGTGTTCTCGACGAGGTCGCGCACGTACGCCTGCATCGGATGTCCGCCGGTGTCGGGCCGCAGGTTCTTCGCCGACGAGGTGAACGCCACGTAGCGGCCGTTCGCGCTCATCGTCGCGCCGCTGCTGGAGCCGTCGGCCTGTGCGCCGGTTCCGGACACCGAGGCGCGGACGGTGGTGCCGGCCGCCATGTCGCGGACGAACACGTCGTACCTACCGTTGGTGTCGCCGGGGACCAGGTTCTCGGCGGCCGATTCGAACAGGACATGACGTCCGCCGGCCGTGACCGCCAGGCTGCCGAATCCGTACCGGGGATCGCGCAGCGGCAGGCCGTCGGAGGACTCACTGACCCGCACGGTGCGTCCGGTCGCCAGCTCACGCAGGTATACGTCCGCCTCGCTGTCGGTGTCGCTCGCCACCAGGGGTGCGTACGACTCGAAGGCGACGAAGTGACCGTCGGGGCTGATCGCCGCGTCTCCGCTCTCCGACGCGGCCTGCCCACCGTCCTCGGTGAGGCTCAGCCGGGTGGTCACGCTGGTGACAGTGTCCCGGAGAAAGACATCCTTGCGCCGGTTCGTGTCGCCGGCTACGAGGTTCTCAGCGTGGGACTCGAAGACGACGTAGCGGCCGTCGGCGCTCATCGACGGGTCGCTACTCGCCGACGACATCTCGCCTTCGCCCTGTTCCCCGGAGCTCGAGACGCTGACTCTCGTCGTCACGTTCTCCAGGCTGTCGCGGAGGAAGACGTCCCACGCCCCGTTGGTGTCGCCCGGCACCAGGTCGGTCGCATTGGAGGTGAAGAGGGTGAAGCGTGCGTCGTTGCTCAACGACACTTCCTCGAAGTTCAGGTCTTTCTGGGTAACCTGTCCACCGCCGGTCTTCACACTCGAGCGTACGAAGGTCGGCGTCGGCGTCTCTGCCGCGGCGGGCGCCGCGAACGCCACCAGGCCGGCCAGCGTGACGCCGGTGGTGAATATCCCCATCGACTTCGCCGACATGTTTTTCCTCATGAAAGTCCCCCGTATGTTTCTCGCCAAGGTGCTGTCGCTGTGACCGTAGAGGTGCGGCCGGCATCGATACAGATGGCAAGATTGGGATCTTGACAAGTGCGGGATCGACTGTGCGGGCGGCTATCGCGGCAGCAGGCCGGCCTCTCGGGCGCGCAGCACTGTAGCCAACCGGTCGGTCGTGCCGAGTTTGCGGTACAGCCGGCCGAGATGCTTGTGGACGGTGCCGGGACTGATCCCCAGCCGCCGGGCGATCGCGGCGGCGGTCAGCGACTCGGCGAGCAGGCGCAGGATGCTGAGTTCCCGGGGGGTGAGCCGCAGAGCCGCCTCCGGTGACACAACAGGTTCATTGGAGGAAAGCAACGAGACGCTGGTCAGCGTCTCCAGCCAGTGGGGAGCGGCGCCGCAGGCGGCGAAACCCAGGCGAGCCGCGGCGATTTCCCTTCCCGCCGCTGCCGTGGAGCCGAGATCGCGGTACGCGGCCCCGGCGTACAGGTGTGCCTGGGCGGCGCCGATCCGGTCTCCGGCCCGCTCGAACGCGGCCGCCGCCCGCACGGCGTGAGCGGCGGCGGCCGTGGGATCGCCGCGTCGTGTCGCGTGGACGTGCGCCAGGTGGATGAAGCCGGCGCGCCGGGGCAGGTCGTCGACCGCGGGCAGGTCGTCGGCTCGCGCCGCCCAGCTGGCGGCTTCGCGGTCGTCGCCGGCGTCGGCGGCCGCCGCGGCGAGCCACTGGTACCAGCGTGCCCGCCACACGGGCCGTACCGATATTCGGCCCGCGGTGTGTCCGCCGCGTACCAGCAACTCCAGGCCCGCCGCCGGGTCGCCGGCGGCGTACCGGGCGAAGCCGAGGTAGATTTCCGTCGATCCACCCTGCCAGTCCGTGCTGTCTCCGCCCGTGGCCGCCAGCGCCACAGCCTGCTCGCCGAGGGCGACCGCCTCGTCCAGTTCGCCGCGCCAGACGCTGACCCAGGAGCGGTAGCTGAGGACCCGGGCGTGGGTCTGGGGCGAGCCGGTGAGGACGGCGGACTCCCGCGCGTCTTCCAGGTGCACGAGTGCTCGCGTGAGCTGCCCGGTCATGCTGGAGAGAACCCCCAGCAGGGTGCGCAGGGCACCGATGACATGGCTCTGGCCGCTGCCCCGGGCGACCCGCAGGGCCCGTTCCAGGTGCCGGCGGGCGGCGTCGAACCGCTCCCGGTACAACTCGCCCCAGCTGACGAACGTGACCGTGTCGAGCCGTTCGGCGAGTTCGCTGTCGGGCATGGCGTCCACGAGCCGGCCGGCCTCGTCGAGCCAGGCGGGGGTGTGCGGGTCGGTGACGTCGAAGGAGTGGCTGGCCACGGCGCCGACGCTCAGGGCGAAGGCGAGGAGCGGGCGGTTGCCCGTACCGCGCGCTACTCGGATCGCCTCGCCGACGTCAGCGGTGTCGGACGGGCCGCACATCACGCTGGTCAGGATGAGTCCGACGCGCAGCACGCCGGCGGAGAGCCCGTCCTGCTCCGGCAGCGCCGCCAGTTCCTTGGTCAGCAGGGCGCGGGCCTCGGTGTGGTCGCCGATCAGGTTCTGCAAGATGGCGAGGAAGCTGACCGCTGTCACCCGCTGGGGGTCGCCGACGGGCAGGAGTCGGAGGATCTCGCCGAGGATTTCCCGGCTCTCGCCGAGCCGGCCGGTGACTCCCAGCGCCCGGCCTCGCAGGTTCAGCAGCCCCAGCCGCAGCACCGTCGTCGCCGGTTCCCGGGGCAGCAACCTCAGTGCCGCGCCGAGCCAGTGCGCCGCGGCCGCCGGGGTGGCGTGCATCGCCTCCACGGCGGCGGTGCGGAGCAGGTCCACCGCGGCCAGATCGCCGACCGCGGCGGAGGCGACGATGTGCGGGGCGCGTACGTCCACCGGCGCCCGCCGCTCGCTCAGCTCCGCCGCCGCGCGCGCGTGCGCGCCGAGCCGCCAAGCCGCTCGGGCGTGGTGGTACGCGGCACTGCGCAGCAACGGATGACGGAACCGGAACCGACCCGGGGCGCTCCCCGGCCGGATGAGGTCGCGTTGCTCCAACTCGTCCAGCGCGACCAGCACGTCGGGCTCCGCCAGGGCGGCGACGGCTCCCACCAGGCCCGGGTCGAACTCGTCTCCGGAGACCGCCGCGGCGTGCAGCACCTGTCGATGCGGCGGCGCCAGCGTGGCGAACTCTCCGGCCAGCGCGGTGTCCACCGGCCCGGTGGCGTGCAGGTCCACCGGTTGCGGGTCCGCCGTCGCGATGCGGGCCAGCACCTGGAGGTAGAACGGGTTGCCGCCGGTGGCGCGATACAGCCGCTCGCGCCGCATCGGGTTCAGGTCGGCCGGGAGCAGGTCGGCGGCCTCGGCGGCGCTGAGCGGCCCCACCTCGATCGTCGTCGCCAGGCCCCGCTGGCTCGCCCCGGCGAGCGTCTGGAGCAGCCGGGTCGATGCCTGTCGCGGCCGATATCCCACGGCCAGCAGGACCGGGGCGCGAGGCGGATGCCGCATCAGGTGGTCGAGGAGCTCCAGGGAGCCGTCGTCGGCCCAGTGCAGGTCGTCGAGGACGAGCACCAGCCCGGCCGGCCCGGCGATGGTCTCCAGCACGGCCCGGACGGCCCGGTGCAGCCGGTAGCGCTCACCGGCCAGCAGTTCGGACGGGTCACCCGAGCCGTCCGCGGCGAGCGCGCGGAAGGCGTTGGGCAACAGGTGCAGGTCTGCGGCTTCCAAAGTGGCCGGATGCCACCCGCGGAGGTGGTCCTCCAGAGCATTGCGGAGTACGCCGAAGGGCACTTCCCGTTCGAACTCGGTGGCCCCACCGGACAGCACCAGGCGTCCCTCACGACGCGCCTCGGCGAGCAGTTCGGCGAGCAGTCGGGTCTTGCCGATGCCCGGGTCGCCGGCGACGACCAGTACGGCCGGACCGTCGCCGTGCCCGTAGAGGACGGCGCGCAGGGCGGCCAACTCCACCACCCGGCCGACCAGCGGGAGGGTGTCCCGCCGCCGGTCGCCGTCGAGAACCTGATGCCCCATCGCCCCTGCTCCGCACGCTTCGCTCGGCATCGCATTGATCGACGCCGAGCGGGATCGTACCGAGTCGACGCATCTAAACGCCGTGTCGTGGGACGCGCCTCACCGCGACCGCGACCGCGACCGCGACGGTGCCGTCGCGGTCGCGGTCAGCGGGTCACCAGTAGTACTGCTCCCACGGCCCGATCACCGTGGCGCGGGCGCGCAGCATGCCGTTGTCGCCGCCGCCGTAGCCGATCTCCGTGGAGACCCAGCGGCCGTTGCCGTACGCATACATCGAGAACCAGTTTCCCGGTCCGTAGGTGGTGTAGTACTGCTCCCACGGTCCGACGATCGTGGCCCGGGCGCGGAGCATGCCGTAGTCGCCGGCGCTGTAGCCGAGTTCCGTCGACACCACCAGGCCGGTGTCCTGGGAGGCCCAGTACGTGTAGCCGGTGACGTTGTCGCGGCAGACCACGTAGCGCTCCCAGGGCCCGATGACCGTGGCGCGGGCGCGGAGCATGCCGTTGTCGCCGGCGGCGTAGCCCTTCTCCATGGAGACCCAGCGGCCGTTGGCGTTCGCGTAGATGGACACGTTGTGCCAGCAGAGGATGGCCTGGGCGGACAGGTTGTGTTGGCTGGCGATGGCCGAGCGCTGTTGCTCCACCGCGGTCGAGCCTTCGCCGTAGGGGATGAGCGTGGCCGTCGAGGCGACCGGGGCGGGTTGCGGTGCGGGAGCGGCGGCGGCGGATGTGCCGCCGACTCCTACGGCGGTCAACGCCGCGAGCGTCAGGGCGACCGTGGCACGGGTGAGCATTCTCATGGTCTGCTACCTCCCATCGCGGAGGCGGCGGCGGTGGGTCCGCGGCCATCCTCCGTACTGATTGATATCAGTCGATGGGGCCGCGGAACCCGCTATGTCCTCGATCGATCACTGTGAAGAAATATGTGACGTCCTCAGTGGAGAGTGCCGATTTCGGTCTCGATTTCCGTTCGCAGCGCCCGATCCGCGATGACGGCGCGTGCCTGTTCCATCACCGGGGCGAGGTAGATGTCGGGACCCGGCTCGCCCGCGAAGGCCGATACCGCCGATACCGCGGCCCGGCCCGCCGGCGACGGGGTCAGCGGCGCGCGGAGCTGAATTCCGCGTACGCCCGAGATCAGCTCGACGGCCAGCACGCTGGCGAGGTTGTCGAGGACCGTGCGCAGCTTCTTCGTCGCCGCCCAGCCCATCGAGACGTGGTCCTCCTGCATGCCGCTGGTGGGCAGCGAGTCCACCGACGCGGGGCTCGCCAGCCGGCGGTTCTCCGCGACGATCCCGGCCGCCGTGTACTGCGCGATCATCAGGCCCGAGTTGACGCCGGCGTCGGGGGAGAGGAACGGCGGCAGGTTCCGGGAGCGGGCCACGTCGAGCAGCCGGTCCACGCGGCGTTCCGCGATCGCGCCCACCTCGGCGGCGGCGATGGCGAGGAAGTCCGCGGCGAAGCCCAGCGGCGCGCCGTGGAAGTTGCCCGTCGACTCCACCCGGCCGTCGGTGAGCACGACCGGGTTGTCCACCACCGAGCGCAACTCCCGCTCGGCGGTCGTCCGGACGAATTCCAGCGTGTCCCGGGCGGCGCCGGCCACCTGCGGCGCGCAGCGCATCGAGTACGCGTCCTGCACCGCGTGGGCGAGGTCGTCGCGGTGCGAGTCCATGATCGCCGACTGCTGGAGCAGCCGGTGGATGTTCGCGGCCGACGCGGCCTGGCCCGGATGCGGGCGGATCGAGTGCAGTTCCGGCAGGAACGGGCGCTCCGAGCCGAGCATGGCCTCGATCGCCAGCGCGGCCGTCACATCGGCCATCGCGAACAGGTGCTCAGCGTCGTCGATCGCCAGCAGCAGCATGCCGAGCATGCCGTCGGTGCCGTTGATCAGCGCCAGGCCCTCCTTGGAGGCCAGGTCGAGCGGCTCCAGGTGGGCCGCGTGCAGGGCCTGGGCGGCGTCGACGCGGGCGCCGTCCTTGCCCAGGACCCAGCCCTCGCCGAGCAGCACGAGGGCGCAGTGGGCGAGCGGGGCCAGGTCGCCGGAGGCGCCCAGCGAGCCGTGCTCCGGCACCCACGGCGTGATGTCGTTGTTGAGCAGGTCGACGAGGCCCTGGGCGAGCTTGGGACGGACGCCGGACAGGCCCAGCGCGAGCGAGCGCACCCGCAGCAGCATCATCGCGCGGACCACCTCGCGCGGCATCGGAGCTCCGACGCCGGCCGCGTGCGAGCGGATCAGCGCGTGCTGGAGCTCGGCCCGGCGTTCCGGCTCGATGGACGTGTTCGCCAGGGCGCCGAAGCCGGTGCTCACCCCGTACACGGGGCGGCCGGAGGCCTCGATGCCGTCGACGATGGCGCGGCTGCGTTCCATGGCCGCGACCGCGGCCTCGGAGAGCTCGACCTTCGCGTCGCGCCGGGCGACGGCGAGGACGTCGGCGGGGGTGATGCCGGTGGGCTGGACGATGACACTCATAGGGGCACTCCGTCGTGCAGAACTGTGTTGATCAAAGGAACTCCGGGCCGGTAGGCCAGGTGCAGGTAACTGGGTGCGTCCAGGACGACCGCGTCGGCGCGGGCGCCGGGGCGCAGGACACCGATGTCGTCGCGGCGCAGCGCCCGGGCACCGCCCGCGGTCGCGGCCCAGACGGCCTCCGCCGGCGTCATGCGCATCTCGCGCACGGCGAGGGCGATGCAGAACGGCATGGACGAGGTGTACGACGAACCGGGGTTGCAGTCGGTCGCCAGCGCGACCGTCGCGCCCGCGTCGAGCAACCTCCGCGCGTCCGGGTACGGCGAGCGCGTCGAGAACTCGGCACCCGGCAGCAGCGTCGCCACGGTGTCGGATCCGGCGAGGGCGTCGACGTCCGCGTCGCTCAGATGCGTGCAGTGGTCGGCGCTGGCGGCGCCCAGTTCCACCGCGAGTCGCACACCAGCCCCGGCGGTGAGCTGGTTGGCGTGGATCCGCGCGCCCAGCCCGGCCTTCAGCCCGGCGGTGAGGATCTGCCGGGCCTGGTCGGCGTCGAAGGCGCCGCGCTCGCAGAACACGTCCACCCACCGGGCGTGTGCCGCGACGGCGTCCAGCATGGGACCCGCGACCAGGTCGACGTAGTCGTCGGGCCGATCGGCGTATTCGGCCGGCACCACGTGCGCGCCGAGGAAGGTGGTCTCGGCGGTCAGCTCCCGGGCGATGCGCAGGCCGCGGGCCTCCTCGGAGACGCTGAGGCCGTAGCCGCCCTTGATCTCGACGGTGGTCGTGCCCTGCCGGCGCATCTCGGCGACCAGCCGTCCCGCCGCGGTGCGCAGCTCGTCGTCGGAGGCCGCCCGGGTCGCGGCGACCGTCGTGCGGATGCCGCCGCCGGTGTACGGCTCGCCGTTCATCCGGGCGGCGAACTCGGCCGCGCGGTCACCCGCGAAGACCAGGTGCGCGTGGCTGTCGACGAAGCCGGGCAGTACCGCCCGGCCGCCCGCGTCGAGTCGCTCGTCGGCGGCCGGGGCCCGCCCGGCCGGTCCGATCCACGCGATCCGGCCGCCGTCCGCGACGAGGGCCGCGTCGCGCAGCGTGCCCAGCTCGTCGTCGCAGGTCGTCAGCTCACCGATGTTGGTGACCACGAGACTCATGAGAGTGCCTCCCGCAGGGCCGCCGGCACGTCGAAGCCGGTGTGCCGTCCCCCGTCCACGATCATCCGCCCGTCCGCGACGACGTGGGTGACATCCGCGTTGGTGGCGGCGAAGACCACTCCGGAGGGGTCCACGCCCGCCGTACGTACGGAATCGAGGGTGACCGCGACCAGATCGGCCCGCTTGCCCACCGCGATCTCCCCGGCGTCGTCCCAGCCGAGCGCGGTATGGGCGGTGGCGGCGGCGACCAGCTCGCCGGCGGCGAAGTGGCCCCGACGTTCGGTCGCCAGGCGCTCGTCGAGCTCCACGCCGCGGGCCTCCTCGAACACGTCGATGACGGCGTGGCTGTCGCTGCCGAGGCTCAGCGGCGATCCCGCGTCGGCGAGGGCGCGGCCCGGCCCGATGCCGTCCGCGAGGTCCCGCTCGGTGGTGGGGCAGAGGCACACGCCGGTGCCGCTGCCGCCGAGCAGCTTGATGTCGCCGTCGCTGAGGTGGGTCGCGTGCACGGCGGTGGTGCCGGGACCGAGGATGCCGTGCTGGTGCAGGAGCTCGGTGGGGCTGCAGCCGTGGACCGCGCGGCACTGCTCGTTCTCGGCCCGCTGCTCGGAGAGGTGGACGTGCAGCGGTGCCCGGCCGGCGAGGCCGTCGAGGAAGCGCGCCGGCACGGCCCGTACGGAATGCAGTGCCGCACCGATCCGCACCCCGTCGCTGTCACGCAGCGCGGCGGTCCGGGTGAGCCAGCCGTCGAGGTCGCCGTCGCCGAAGCGTCGCTGTACGCCCTCGAGCGCCTTTCCGTCCACCGTGGACGTGAGGTAGAGCGTGTCGAGGAGGGTGATCCGGATGCCCGCGTCCCGCGCCGCCCGCGTCACGGCGTGCCCCATCGCGTTGGGATCGGCGTAGGGCTTGCCGTCCGGGGCGTGGTGCAGGTAGTGGAACTCGCCCACGGACGTGATGCCGGCCAGCGCCATCTCGCCGTAGACCGCCCGCGCGAGCGTGTAGTAGCTGTCCGGGTCCAGGCGCCCGGCCACCTCGTACATCAGCTCGCGCCAGGTCCAGAAACTGCCCCGGTCGCCATGGGTACGCCCGCGAAGTGCCCGATGGAACGCGTGGGAGTGTGCGTTCGCGAGACCGGGCAGGACGAGACCCGGCAGGCGCGTGCCGCCCGGGGCGGCGCCGGGCGTGACGGCGGTGAACCGGCCGTCGGTCACCTCGACGGCGACGTCGTGCTCGACCCGCCCGTCGATCCAGGCCAGCTCCGCGAAGTACCTCATGTGAGGGCCTCGAGAACAGTGGCGAGGGCGGCGACGCCGGCCGCGCAGTCCTCGTCCGGCGCGTGCTCGGCGGGGGAGTGGGAGACCCCGGTCGGGTTGCGCACGAACAGCATCGCGGTCGGTACGTGCGCCGAGAAGACGCCCGCGTCGTGCCCGGCCCCGGTCGGCAGGATCGGCGCACCGCCGAGCAGGCCGGCGATCCGCTCGGCCAGCGCCGTGTCGAACGCGACCTGCGCGGTCACCGATTCGGCGGTCACGTCGACCTCGGTGCCGTCGCGACCCGCCCGGTCGTGGGCGCGCTTGACGATCGCGTCGACCACACCGTCCAGCGTGGACTCCTCGGCGGCCCGCGCGTCCAGCCAGCCGCGTACCAGTGACGGGATGGCGTTGGTGGCGTTGGGCTCGACCTGCACCCGGCCGATGGTGGCGTGCGCACCGGACAGCCGCGCCTCCTTGTTGGCGGCCAGCACCGTGTAGGCGAACGTCAGCATCGGGTCGTGCCGGTCGCTCATCAGCGTCGTGCCGGCGTGGTCGCCGCGGCCGATGAAGTCGAACCGCCAGCGGCCGTGCGGCCAGATGGCGCTCGCCACCCCGACCGGCACGTCCATCGCGCGGCCCTGTTCGATGTGCAGCTCCACCAGCGCCGACACCCGGCCCACGAGCTCCGGGCGGGCGCCGGCGGGAGCCGCGCCCAACGCCTCGCCGAAGCTGATCCCGTCGCGGTCGGTCAGCGCGGCCGCCTTGGCCGGGTCGACCGCGCCGGTCAGCAGCCGGGAGCCGAGGCAGGGCAGCCCGAACCGGCCGCCCTCCTCCTCGACGAACGCGGCGATGCCCAGCGGCCGGTCCGGGACGTAGCCGTCGGCGCGGAGTTTGTCGACGGCGAGGAACGCGCTGACGATGCCGAGCGGTCCGTCGTAGCCGCCACCGTGCGGCACCGAGTCGAAGTGCGACCCGGTCAGCACGGCGCCGGAGCCCCACGGCTCGCCCCACCAGGCGAACAGGTTGCCGTTGCCGTCCTCGGTGACTTCCAGGTCGCGCTCGGCCGCCTGGGCCCGGAACCAGTCCCGCAGGGCCAGTTCCGGCTCGGTGAGGGCGTACCGGAGGTAGCCGCCGCTCTCGGCCCGGCCGATCGGCGCGATCTGCGACCAGAGGGCGACGAACCGCTCGACGCTCATCGCTTCATCGGGATGTGCACGCCGGCGGCGGCCGCCGACTCGTAGCCGGCGTCGACGTGCCGGATGACGCCCATGCCGGGGTCGTTGGTGAGCACCCGCTCGATCTTCTGCCCGGCCAGCTCGGTGCCGTCGGCGACGCAGACCTGCCCGGCGTGGATCGAGCGGCCGATGCCGACACCGCCACCGTGGTGGATGGAGACCCAGCTCGCCCCGCTGGCCGTGTTGACCAGCGCGTTGAGCAGCGGCCAGTCGGCGATCGCGTCCGAGCCGTCGAGCATCGCCTCGGTCTCCCGGTACGGCGAGGCGACCGACCCGGCGTCGAGGTGGTCGCGGCCGATCACCAGCGGCGCGGACAGCTCGCCGCGCTTGACCATGTCGTTGAAGCGCACGCCCGCCTTGTCGCGCTCGCCGTAGCCGAGCCAGCAGATCCGCGCGGGCAGGCCCTGGAACGCGACCCGCTCGCCGGCCATCTTGATCCACCGGGCCAGCGGCTCGTTCTCCGGGAACAGGTCCAGCACGGCCTTGTCGGTGGCCGCGATGTCCTTCGGGTCGCCGGAGAGCGCCGCCCAGCGGAACGGGCCCTTGCCCTCGGCGAACAGCGGCCGGATGTACGCCGGCACGAAGCCGGGGAAGGCGAACGCGCGGTCGTAGCCGCCGAGCTGCGCCTCGCCGCGGATCGAGTTGCCGTAGTCGAACACCTCGGCGCCGGCGTCGAGGAAGCCGACCATGGCCTCGACGTGCTTGGCCATGCTGACCCGGGCCCGGTCGGTGAACTCCTCGGGCTTGGTGCGCGCGAGTTCGGCGGCGTCGGCGAGCTCCACCCCGATCGGGATGTAGCTGAGCGGGTCGTGGGCGCTGGTCTGGTCGGTGACGATGTCGATGGCCACGCCGCGGCGCAGCAGCTCGGGGAAGATCTCGGCCGCGTTGCCGACCACGCCGATCGACTCGGCGCGCCGCTCGTCCTTGGCGGCGAGCGCCTTCGCGACGGCGTCGTCCAGGTTCTCCGCCACCGTGTCCAGGTAGCGGTCCTTCACCCGGCGGCGCAGGCGCGACTCGTCGACGTCCACGATCAGGCAGGCGCCGCCGTTCATGGTCACCGCGAGCGGCTGGGCGCCGCCCATGCCGCCGCAGCCGCCGGTCAGCGTCAGCGTGCCGGCCAGGTCGCCGCCGAAGCGCTTGGCGGCCACCGCGGCGAACGTCTCGTACGTGCCCTGCAGGATGCCCTGGGTGCCGATGTAGATCCACGAGCCCGCGGTCATCTGGCCGTACATGGTCAGGCCCTGCTGCTCGAGGCGGCGGAACTCCGGCCAGGTCGCCCAGTCGCCGACCAGGTTGGAGTTGGCGATCAGCACCCGCGGCGCCCACTCGTGGGTGCGGAACACCCCGACCGGGCGGCCGGACTGCACCAGCAGCGTCTCGTCGCCCTTGAGCTCGTCCAGCTCGCGGACGATCGCGTGGAACGACGGCCAGTCCCGGGCGGCCTTGCCGGTGCCGCCGTAGACGACGAGGTCGTCGGGGCGTTCGGCCACGTCCGGGTCGAGGTTGTTCATCAGCATCCGCTTGGCGGCCTCCTGGGGCCAACCCTGAGCGGTGTACGACGTGCCGCGCTGCGCGCGTACCTCAGGCATGCCGGGACTCTCCTTCATGCTTCGAAAATGTGGCGGCGGTTGGCCGTCGCCTCGAACTCCTCCAGACGACGTTGCGCCAATTCCGGCGCGGCGTCGCACATCGCCTGCAACAGGACCATGGCCATCGCCATCGGCCCGGTGTGCAGGTCGAATACGAGCTGGGTGCCGACCGGCGCGGGCAGCACCACGTCGGCGGCCTCGGCGACCGGACTGACCGCCGAGTCGGTGAGCGCGACCACGGCGAGACCCAGTTCCTTGGCCTCGCGGATCGCGTCGAGCGTCTCCCGCGGATAGCGCGGCAGAACGATGGCGAGCACCGCGCTCGCCCCGGCGGCCCGGGCCTGGTCGAGGCGGTCGAGCAGGATCGTGCCGCCACCGTCGAGCACCCGGACATCCGGGTGCACCTTGGCGGCGAAGTAGCCGAAGTATCCGGCCAGCGGCGCCGCGGCGCGCAGGCCGAGCACGGGCAGCGGGTGGCTGCCGACGAGCATCCGCGCGGCCCGCTCGATCGCGGTCAGGTCGCCGAGGTCGTCGGTCAACCTTTCGAGCCGCCGGGTCTCGGCGCGCAGGGCGTCCTGGATCGGGTTCTCGTCGGTCTCCGGCGCTCTGGCCGGCACCCCGACGAGCGCCCGCAGCTCGCGCCGCAGGGCGGGATAGCCGGCATAGCCCAGCGCCATCGCGAACCGGGTCACGGACGGCTGGCTCACCCCGGCGAGCTCCGCGACCTCGGCGGCCGACAGGTACGCGGCCGACGGCCCGTGCTGCACGAGGCTGTGCGCGATGCGCCGCTGGGTGGGCGTGAGCCGGGCGCCCTGGAACAGGTCGAGCACTCGCCCGCCGTTCCCGACCACCGCGTCATTCACATAAGCAGACTATGCATAAAAACTTTCACTGCCTAGTACCGGGGCCGGATTTGCCCGTGCGTACCTGTGCGAGGCTGACCGGATGCGGATCACGTCGCTGCACACGTACCCCCTGAAGGGTTGTCGCCGCCTGGACCACGACGTCGCGGTGATCGAGCCCTGGGGCCTGGCCGGCGACCGCCGCTGGATGGCGGTCGACGCGGACGGCGTGGGTATCACCCAGCGTGAGGCTCCCGCCCTCGCGCTGCTGCGCGCGGTGCCCCGCCCCGGCGGGCTCGAGGTCAACGGCTTCGCGGTGGACGAGCCGGTGGACGGGCCCGCGGCGATGGTGCGGGTGTTCAGCTCGAAGCCCCCGGTGGCCGCCCGGCTCGCCCCGGCCGCCGCCGGTTTCCTGTCGGACCACCTCGAGCGCGACGTGCGGCTGGCGTGGCTCGCCGACCCCACCGGGCGGCCGATCCAGCGCAACGCCGACGAGGACGACCGGGTCAGTCTCGCCGACGGTTTTCCCATCCTGCTGACCAGCGAGGCGTCCCTGGACGCGCTCAACGGCTGGCTCGACGAGCCCGTGCCGATGACCCGCTTCCGGCCCAACCTCGTCCTCGCCGGTGCCGACGCCTGGGCCGAGGACAAGTGGGTGGGCGGGCGCCTGCGCATCGGGGAGACGACCTACCGCGTGGCCGAGCCGTGCAGCCGCTGCCTGGTCATCACCATCGATCAGGAGACCGCCGAGCGCGGCCGCGAGCCGCTGCGGACCCTCGGGCAGTTCCGCCGTCGGGACGGTGGACTGCACTTCGGCGTCAACCTGATCCCCGATCTCCACTCAGGTGAGCGATCTGTCATCCGGGCGGGGGAGCCTGTCTTAAGCGTGTCTTAGGAAAGTTGCCCACGGCCGCGGCGGCCCCGGAGTATGCCTCAGCGTGACAGCTCACCGTCTCCTGCGTCCCCGCTGGCTCGCCACCGGCGGCGCCGTGCTCCTCGCCGGCGTCCTCGGCGTGGCGATCCTGCTGCAGCAGGGCGGTGGCGCGTGCGCGGCACCACCCACCAGCGCCAAGCACCAGGGCAAGGCCACCTTCTACGACCTCGCGGGCACGGTGGGCAACTGCAACTTCGCACCACCCGCCGACGACCTGTACGTGGCCCTGGGCCGCGCCGAGTACTCCGAGGCCCTGTCCTGCGGCAGCTACCTCGACGTGACCGGCCCCAAGGGCAAGGTCCGGGTCAAGGTCTTCGACTCCTGCCCCGAATGCACGCCCGGCTGGCTGGACCTGAGCCGCACCGCGTTCGCGAAGATCGCGAACCCGTCGCAGGGCATCGTGCCGATCACCTACAAGGCCGTCCCGAACGCGCCGACGCCCGGCCCGCTCAGCATCACCTTCGCCAAGGGCTCGTCGCAGTACTGGTGGGCGGTGCTGATCGACAACCACGCGAACCCGATCACGTCGGTGCGGGCCAAGGGCCCCGGCGGCAGCTGGATGACCGCCACGCGCAGCGACTACAACTTCTGGATCATCGACCGGCGCACCGGCACCGGCCCGTTCCAGATCCAGCTGACCGACCTCTACGGCAACACCGTCACGGCGAAGAACGTCAAGCTCACCCCCGAGAAGAAGCAGGCGACTTCCGTACGCTTCGCCGGAGGTTCCGTCGCCGTCCAGACCCCGGCGTCGAAGAAGACGACGCGGGCGACGGTCGAGAAGAAAAAGCTGGAGAAGAAGTCGGTCAAATCGTCTCCGTCGCCCAGCATCAAGCCGACGCCGACCACCGAGCCCGACTCCGGCCCGGACCTCGCCCTGGCGGCCGGAGCGCCGAAGCCGCACTGTTAACCGCACGGGCGGTTCGTGGAATGCTGGGTCGGTGAACCGGGACGACCTCGTCCGGCTGCGCCGGGCCCGCGACCGCATGGACCGCGACTTCGCGCAGCCGCTGGACGTGCCCGCGCTCGCCCGGGACGCGCTCATGTCGCCGGGCCACTTCTCGCGCAGTTTCCGGGCCGCGTTCGGCGAGACCCCCTACAGCCACCTCATGACCAGGCGGATCGAGCGGGCCAAGGCGCTGCTGCGCCGGGGTGATCTGTCCGTCACCGAGGTCTGCTTCGCCGTCGGCTGCACCTCGCTCGGCTCGTTCAGCTCGCGCTTCACCGAGCTGGTCGGCGAGACGCCGAGCGCATACCGGGCGCGGACCCACAAGACGGGCGCCGCCATCCCGGCGTGCTTCGCCAAGATCCTGACCAGACCGGTCAGGAACGGAGAAGCCCGCCCGGCGTCGCCGAACGTATCGTGAGCTGCATGGACATCAAGGTTTCGCACTGCTTCATCACGGTCGACGACCACGAGAAGGCGCTCGGCTTCTATCGCGACGTGCTCGGTCTGGAAGTCCGCAACGACGTCAAGTTCGAGGGGATGCGGTGGGTGACCGTGTCGCCGCCCAGCCAGCCCGAGCTGGAGATCACCATCGAGACGCCCGACTCCAACCCCAGCTCCTCCGCCGAGGACAAGCGCAAGCAGTCGGAGCTGCTCGCCAAGGGCATGCTGCGCGGGCTCATCTTCGTCACCGACGATGTCGACGCGACCTTCGCGCACATCCGGGACGCCGGCGCCGAGGTGTTGCAGGAGCCGGTCGACCAGGCGTACGGCGTGCGCGACTGCGCGTTCCGCGACCCGGCCGGGAACATGATCCGCTTCAACCAGCCGCGCACGAACTGACCTGGGTGCGGAAGGCGGGACTTGAACCCGCACACCCTCACGGATACGGGCTCCTAAGGCCCGCGCGTCTGCCTATTCCGCCACTTCCGCCCGACGCGCCCGATGGGGCATCGATCTCAGCATTCTAGACGCCGGCCTGGCCAGCCATCGCCCGGGCGCACCCCGGCGCACAGCACGGCGGCCGCCTCGCGGATCCAGGCCGCGTGACGGCCGCCGTGGGTCGGGGTCCGCGGGGCCGGGCTCAACAGCGGAACATCGCCTGACCTATCGGCAACCGGTCCCCGGATCCGCGGGATTCGCCGGGGGTCAGTCGAGGCCGAGATCGCGCCGGAGCTTCGCGACGTGCCCGGTCGCCTTGACGTTGTAGAGCGCCCGCTCGATGGCACCCTTCTCGTCGATCACGAACGTCGAGCGGATGACCCCGGTCACCGTCTTGCCGTAGAGCTTCTTCTCGCCGAAGGCACCGTACGCCGTCAGCACGCTCTTGTCGGGGTCACTGACCAGCGGGAACGTGATCGCGTCCCGCTCACGGAACTTCGCCAGCGCGGCCGGGGTGTCGGGCGAGATGCCGATGACCTCGTAGCCCGCGGCCTTGAGCGAGGCCAGCGAGTCGCGGAAGTCACACGCCTGCGTGGTGCAGCCGGGCGTCATCGCGGCCGGGTACGCGTACAGCACGACCTTGCGACCGCGGAGCTCCGTCAGCGTCAGCGTGTCGCCGCTGTCGGTGGCGAGGGTGAAGTCGGGGGCCGGGTCCCCCGGCGAGAGGCGTTCAGTCATGCTCCGAAGATATCCGGGCCGGCGCGGGAGACCGTAGGCGCCGCAGAGCGGCCATCGCTGTTCCGGCGCCGACACCGACCGCGATGATCACCGCCGCTCGGGAGACCCACCCCGGTCCCGGGAAGTTCACCACGGCCTGGGTGAGGACCCCCGCGTCCCCCAGGCCGCCGAAGATCGCCAGCGCGGTGCCACCCAGAAAGGCCAGGAACGGGGTACGCCCCAGCAGGGTGGCGGCTCCGGCGGACGCCGCGAGCACGGCCGCCCCGATGGCCGGGGCCTGCCCGGAAACGCCCAGGGACGCGCGCGTCACCGCGTACCCGAAAGTGATCGTGCCCGCGACCAGCGTGAGCGCACCCACCCAGCGGAAGCGGCGCAGACTCAGCGCGACCACGGCGGCGGCGAGCCCGGCCGCGCCCAGCCACCAGGCCCAGGTCGTGGGCGGCGGCTCCCACGTCAGCGTTCCGCGCACCTCGAACGGGCTCACGTCCTGACGCAGCGGCACCACCCAGTCCCGGAGCCGGTGCGACCGGGACGGATCGGCCCGCGCCTGCGGCGGCAGGCCCGGGCTCAGCCAGTGGGTGCGCTGGTCGTGCCACCGCACGGTCCGTGCCCCGGAGATCCGCTGCCACTGCGGGGCAGCGGCCGGAGAGGCATTCGACGGTACGGGCGAATCACCGTCGAGCGTCTCGTTCGTGTACGTGGCCGGCGAGTTCACGTTCTGGTACGTGCCGTCCGGCCGCACCTCCAGGTACGGCTCACCGGCATAGCCGAGCACCTCGACCGTCCGCCCGGTGTCGTTGACGAGTTCGAGCCGGGCGCCCGCCTCGACCGCCCGCACGGTCAGGCCGGGCACCGGGGTGCTGAACCCCGTCACCTCCGTGCGGTAGGCGGTGGCGTCGGGCGCGTCACCGCCGTGCGCGGACGCCGGGCCGGCCGGCACGACCAACAGGCCGGCCAGCACGGCCAGGAACAGGGCGCCGCGTCTCACGCTCCCGCTGCCTCCACCGCCGCGGTCAGCGCGTCCGGCGTCGGCCTCTCCAGCGGCTTGCCCGCGACGAACACCGTAGGTGTGCTCACCACGCCGCGCGCCGACGCGGTGTCGGTGACCTTCGTGGCCCAGGCCTTGTACTTCTTGCCGTTCACCGCGTCGGCGAACGCCTCGTCGGTCAGGCCCACCGACCTGCCGATCTCGATGAGCTTCGCGTCGTCGAGCCCGGCGCCGCCCTCCGGGGGCTGCTGGGCGAAGAGCGCGTCGTGAAATTCGAGGAACTTGCCACCGTCGGCCGCGGCCGCCGACGCGCTCGCGGCCCGCGTCGAATACTGCGTGGTGGAGTAGCGGTCGAGGATGGCGATCGGGTGATAGCGCACCGTCACCTTGCCGGCCTGGACCAGCCCGGTGATCGTCGGCCCGGTCGTCGTCTCGACCTGCCGGCAGCCAGGGCAGATGAAGTCCTCGTAGATGTCCACCGTCACCGGACCCGAGCCACGGGCAAAGGCCGTGCCGTCGTCCACCGCGCTGGGCGGAACCGTCAGCTTGCCCGCGGTGTCCTTCGCCTGGCCGGCGGCGACGCCCCAGCCGACCAGCCCCGCGATGACCAGCACGGCGATCACCCCGACGGTGGTCCAGAGGGTGACCGTGCGGCGGCGCTCCCGGGCGAGCTGTTCCCGTACCACCTGCTTGGCCTTGGTCCGTTCCTTGACGCCCTTGCTCATCGCTCGTCCTCCAGGAGTATGCCGTCGATCGAGAAGCGGGTCCGCGGCCGCCACAGCAGGACCCCGGCGAGCAGCAGGAAACCGGCGTCACGGGCGATGTCCCACCCGTACGCCGGGTCGACCCCGACGCCCAGCTCGCCGCCCGTGCTGAAACAGCCGCAGTCGATCCGCAGCCCCCGGGCCCACGCCGAGACGATCCCGGCGATGAAGATCAGCAACAGGGCGGCGGAGATGCCGGCACAGAGGCGTACAGCGAGTCCGGCCAGCAGAAGCAGCCCGAGGGCGATCTCCAGGAACGGCTGGACCGCGCCGACGACCTTCGCCGTCTCGTAGTCGAACAGCTGGTAGGCGTTGACCGCCCGCCCGGAGGCGGCCAGGTCACCCACCTTCAGGCCACCGGCGACCAGCCACACCGCGGCGAGGCCGAGCCGGGCCACCGTCGATATCCATGGCGTTGGGATCCGCATGCTCACCCCCCTTAGTCGGCGCGGGACGCCGCCAGGTTCCGTTGTACCGCCTGGGGGTTTGCTGTGTGACGGGCCGAAAGACTCTTGATCAGCTTGCGCGCGCTTCGGCGACGCCAGCCATCAGCGTGCGCGGGCCTCGGCGACCGCGGTCATCAGCTTGCGCGGGCCTCGGCGACCGCGGTCATCAGCTCGTCGCGGGCTCGGGCGACCCGGGAGCGGATCGTGCCGACCGGCACGCCCTCGACCTCGGCGGCCTCCGCGTAGGACAGGCCGATCAGCTGGGTGAGCACGAAAGCGGTCCGCCGCTCCTCGCCGAGCCGCCGCAGCAGGTCGGCGCTGCCCAGTCGGTGCGCCGGGTCCGGATGCTGGTGGTGGCCCGCGAAGGCCTCGGCGGCGAGCCGGGCGTCCAGCCGGCGCCGCCGCACCACGCCGCGGAGGTGGTCGGCGCAGGTGCGCCGGGCGATGCCGAGCAGCCAGGTGCGCACGTGCGCCCGCCCCTCGAACCCGGGCAGCGCCTTGAACGCCCGCAGGAAGGTCTCCTGCGTCAGGTCGTCGGCGGAACCAGGATCGACCAGGGCGGCCGTGAAACGCCACACCTCGGCCTGCGTGGCCCGCACCAGAGCGGACTGCGCGCCGGCATCGCCGGACCGCGCCCTGAGGGCGAGCACGGTCAGAGAATCGGTCGCTGTCACAACGGCACATCGTACGCGGTGGAGAATTGTCGTACTGTCCGGGAACTTCCGCCCCCGGGCGGCCGACTGTTCATCGTCCGTCCGCGTCCCGCGCGACCACGTTGTCGTGCCCCACGAGTCATCGGGGAGCATTGCTGGCATGACCGTTGATCGACGCCGGGCTTCGGCGGCCCTCGCCGGGCTGCTGCTCGGGCTCCTCGGCCTGTTCCTGGGCCCGGCCAGCCCGGCCAGCGCCCACGCCGCGCTGGTCGCCAGCGACCCCGGCGCCAACACGATCGTCCCGGACGCGCCCAACCGGATCACGCTGACCTTCAGCGAGTCGGTGCAGCTCATCGCGGGCAAGATTCAGGTGCTCGCCCCGGACGGCAGCCGTGCCGACCAGGGCGAACCGCAGGCGGCCGGCAGCTCGGTGACCATCCCGCTGCGCTCCGGCGGCGGCCGCGGCACCTACCTGGTGAGCTACCGCGTCGTCTCCGCCGACAGCCACCCGGTCGCGGGCACCTTGACCTATTCGGTGGGCGCGACATCCACCCCGCCCAGCGAAGCGGACGCCGCGCAGGCGGTCGACCCGGTCGTGCGCGCCCTCATCCCGGTCGGCAAATACCTCGGGTACGCCGGCCTCGTGCTGCTCGTGGGCCCGGTGCTCGTGCTCGCGCTGCTGTGGCCACACCGGCTCTCCCGGACCGGCCCGGCGCGGCTGGTCTGGACCGGCGTGGGGCTGGTGCTCGCCGGCACGGTGCTGGGGCTGTGGCTCCAGGCGCCGTACACGACCGGAAGCGGGCTGTTCGGCGTCTCCGGCGGCGACCTGCGGGCCGTGCTGGGCAGCACGTTCGGTGCGGTGATGCTGGTCCGGCTCGGCGTCATCACCGCGGCGGCCTTCCTGCTGCGCCCGCTGCTGCGCGGCGACGGCGGCGAGAGCAAGGCCGACCTGGCCCTGCTCGGCGTCCTCGGCGTCGCGGCGCTGGCGACCTGGCCGCTGACCGGGCACCCGACCGCCTCGCCGGTGGCCGGCGTCTCCGTCGTCGTCGACGCGATCCACCTGGCCGCGATGTCGGTCTGGCTCGGCGGGCTGGTGATGCTGATCGGCTTCCTGCTGCGCCACGCCAACGAGGGTGAGCTCGGCGCGATCCTGCCGATCTGGTCCCGCTGGGCGGCCACCGCCGTCGCCGCGCTGATCACGGCCGGCGTCGTGCAGGCACTCATCGAGGTCGCCTCCTTCGAGGCGCTGGTCGACACCGCGTACGGGCAGCTGATCCTGGCGAAGGTGGGTCTGGCCGCCGTGGTGATCGCGATGGCGGCGGTCTCCCGCAAGCTGGTGCGCAGCCGGAGCGCCGAGACCGGCCCGGGCACCCTGCGCCGCGTGGTGATGGCCGAACTGGCCGTCACCGCCGTCGTGCTCGGCGTGACGGCGGCACTCGTGCAGATCCCGCCGCCGCGCACGGCGGAGGCGGCCGAGACCGGCGCCGCGTCGACGACGGTCACGCAGACGGTGGCGGACGGCAAGATGTCCCTACAGGTCGACGTCTTTCCGGCCACGGTCGGCAACAACTCGCTGCACCTGTACGCGTACACGCTGGACAACAAGCCGCTGACGGTCGTGGAGTGGACCGCCACCGCGGCCCTGCCGTCCAAGAACATCGAGCCGATCGAGGTGCCGCTCCTGCGGATCACCGACTTCCACGCGATCGGGGACATCGCCCTGCCCATGGCGGGGGAGTGGACGTTCAAGTTCACCGTACGCACGACCGACATCGACCAGTCCACGCTGACCGTGAAAACCAAGGTCTCTTAGCCGTACGCGTCGTCGCGAGGGTCGGTCCGTCAGGGCCGGCCCTCGCTGTCTTTGCTCTTCCCCGGGTTCTTTCGGCGGCCTCCCTCCACCGGTAGGGGCCTAAGTAACCGTTTATCCATTTTGGTGTTATTTCGGTCTGTATGGTCTGCCGCAGTACCACCGAGAAGGGGGAGATCGAGATGCGGGTGTTCCGCACGATCCTCGGCATGCTGTTGCTGACCGTCGGCATACCGGCACTACTGGTAGGCGGCGCCTTCTGGGCCGCCATGCAACACCGGGACGCCGGGGGCGCCTTCAGCGCGACAATGCAGCGGGTAGCGACATCCGGGTACGCCATCGTGGTCAACGACGTCGACGCCCTGCTCCGCAGGGACGCCCCGTTCGCCCGCGTCGGTGACACCCGGCTGCGCATCACGGCGGAATCCTCCGGCGCCCCGGCCTTCGTCGGCATCGCGCCGCGCGCCCGGGTCGACGCCTACCTGGCCGACATCCCCCGCATCTCCGTGTCCGAGATCGACCTCGGCACGGGAGCCCTCCCGGTGATCGGCAAACTGGTCCCCGGCACCCGCGCCCCGGAAGAACTCCCCGGCCGCGAACGCATCTGGCTCGCCGCGGGCACCGGCGCCGTCGACTGGAACCCGACCGCCCTGCGAGACACCGCCTACAGCCTGGTCATCATGAACCCGGCGGCACAGCCCGGCGTCCGCCTCGAATCCACCGCCGGCATCCAACCCGGCTGGCTCAACCAGGCCACCTGGACCCTGCTCACCGCCGGCAGCATCCTGGTCATGATCGGCATGATCATCCTCGGCTGGCCGTCGCGCCGCCGCGAGGTCGTCTACATCGTCGAACCCAGCCAGGTCCCCGACCTGATGCAGGCCATCGGCGCCCCGCTCCCGCTGAGCCGCGTCGGCGGAGGCCGCCACTCGGCGACCCACCGCCCCCGCACGCTCGCCGACTGCCAGCCCCGCAGCCGCCCACCGGCGCTGACCTGGCCGCCGTCCTCCACGAGGAAAAACGAGCCGTCCGCACGAGGCCCGGCGATCCCGATGCCGGCAACGCCGGAACCGGCCGTTGTGCCTTCCGCACCGGCATCCACGGCCGTGCCGGTTTCTGTGACCGCGGGCTCGGCTTCCGGCTCCGCTTCTCCGTCGGCGGCCCCGACCGTTCCATCTCCGGCGACTTCGGCATCTTCGCCGGTCTCTCCGGCGTCCGTGCCGGCTGCTCCGGTCTCTCCGGTTCCCGCGCCGGCCGCTCCGATCTCTCCGGCGTCCGTGCCGGCTGCTCCGGTCTCTCCGGCTCCCGCGTCGGTCTCCCCGGGCTCGTCGTCGGCCTCGGGATCTTCGCCGGCGCCGGGGGAGCCGCTCAGTCTGATCACGCCCCGGGCCACTCCCGCGCCGGCGGCCTCGCCGGACCCGCTCATCGGGCGGGCGCAGGATCGCGCCAGCCGGCGGCGGACCGCGCCCCAGCCCACGGACCTGCCCATCTTCGAGGCATCGGCGGTCGGAGCCTGGGTGGCCGAAACGGCGGCGGCCCGTGCTCGTGAGACAGAGGCCCGCGCGGTGGCGGCTTTGAACGCCTCCCGCAAGGCGGCCGCGGTGACCGTGGCGAAGCAGCAGCCGGGCGGGGAGATCGCCGACTCCACGTTGGTCGCTGCCGCTGATCCGGCAGTGGTTGACCCGGTCGCGCCGGTTGACCCGGCGGTTCCTGTTGGGCCGGCGGCTCCGGCCCCCGCCGCTTCTGGCCCGCTCGCTTCTGGCCCGCTCGCTTCTGGCCCGGGTGCCTCTGGCCAGGCTGGCTCTGAGCCGGTGAGTGGCTACGACGTCATCGTCGTCGGTCTTGGCGTGCCCGGCGAGACGGATAAGCCGATGGGGGCCGCGTCCGCCTCCGAGCCCATCGGGGCTGAAAGGGCGCCCGCCTCCGTGTCGGCCGGGTTGGACAAGGCGTCCGCCTCCGTGTCGGCCGGGATGGACGAGGCGCCTGCTTCTGAGTCGGCTGGGATGGACGAGCCGGTGCGTGCCGAGGCCACGGATGTCCGTCAGCCGAAGGACTCCGAGCAGGCCGAGCCCTCGGACGCGAAGGCATCGACGGCCGGCACCGTCGGCGCCGCGCCGAAGCCCGCGCAGCCGGCCAAGACTCCGCCGCGGAACGCCTTGTTCGGGGGCCCGCCGGCGAACGCCTGGGCGGCCACCGGCCTCACCAGGGCCGACTCGGGCCGGGTCGGTGCGACCACCCCGTCGAAGGGGTCGGTCCCGAGCGGCGGGATGGCCGCGCCATCGAAGAGTCCTGCTTCCGGGGGCCCGGCCGGCGACAAGCTGACGCCGGCGAAAGCCGAATCCGAAAGCCGGCCTGGCAAGGCGCAGACCGAACCGGCCCCGGCGAAGGCACCCGCCCGAGCGGCCCCGGCCAAGGCGGACAGCGCTCCCGCACCGGCCAAGGCGGACAGCGCTCCCGCACCGGCCAAGGCGGACAGCGCTCCCGCGCTGGCCAAGGCGGACAGCGCTCCTGTGCCGGTCAAGGCGGATCTCGTATCCGTGCCGGTCAAGGCAGAGACCGTGCCTGCGCCGGTCAAGGCATCCGCGCAGGTCAAGGCGGATACCGCGCCCGTTCCGGCCCGGTCGGTGTCTCCTGGGCCGGTTTCGCCGACGAAGCCTGCCGCGCCCGTGCCGGCGGGTCCCGTGCCTGCCCCCGCGCGGCCTTCGGTTCCCGGCCCATCGCGGCCCGCCGAGCCTGCGCGCGAGCCCGTACCGTCGGGGAAGTCCGACACGTCCGGTGCCGCGCCGATGACCGCCGCACAGCGGCCTTCGGCATGGCCGGCAGCCCCGTCCCGCTCGGACGGTCCGCGCGAACCGGCGCTCGGCTCGGCCCGTGCCGACGCGACCCCCGCGGCGGGCACGGATCCAGCGCCGAAGGCCCAGGCGCGGATCGCCGGCCAGCGCACCGAGCAGGCCAAGACCGCGGACGTGAAGCCGGAGCAGCGGACTGCCGTGGACGTGAAGCCGGAGCAGCGGACGGCCGTGGACGTGAAGCCGGAGCAGCAGACTGCCGTGGACGTGAAGCCGGAGCAGCAGACTGCCGTGGACGTGAAGTCAGAACAGCGGACCGCTGTAGACGTGAAGCCGGAGCAGCGGGCCACCGTGGACGTGAAGGCGGAGGAACAGGCTGCCACGGACGTGCCGCCGGAGCAGCGGCCACTCGCCGGGAAGAAAGCCACCGAAGCGGCGAGCGTGCGGCAGCCCGCCAAGAGGGGCCTGCTGGGCAGCTACAAGGACGAGGTTGCCGAGCTGCTGGGTGGTGCGAAGGCCCGGCGCCGACGCAATGTCACCGGTTCCGGGTTGCCGGCTCCGGATCCGGACAGCCAGGAACCTCCCATCAAGGTGACGCGACCTCCTCGTCGCGGCCGCGGTCAGGCCACAGACTGATCGGTGCGAAGCCCCGGGCTTGATGCCCGGGGCTTTCGTGTGCCGCCGCTCTGGACGTGAAGCCGTTCGGAACGCCAAGCCGCTCGAAAACACGAAGCCGGCTCGACGACGGTGCGGCCCGATCCCGGCCCCCACCGAAAGGGCCCTCCGCGCTGCCGACGCGGAGGGCCCTTTACCGGGGGAACGGAGTAACCGAAGGGGGGCTTCGTCCGTTAAGCCCAGTTTAGCCCCTCCTCGGTCGAACTGGTAGTCCTGGTGCCAATACGGGCAATCTAGGGTGAACCTGGGCGCCTGGGCGTGTTGTCTCTCGAACAGGTGGGTACGACCCACCATCGCCGCACGTCCCCACTTCGTGCGCGTACGCTGACCCTGTGGCGGATCTTCTGGTATGGATCGACTGTGAGATGACGGGGCTCGACCTGGGCAAGGATGCCCTGATCGAGGTGGCCGCGCTCGTCACCGATCCGGATCTCAACGTCCTGGGCGAGGGCGTCGACCTTGTCATCCACGCCGACGACGCCGCGCTGGACGCGATGCCCGAGGTCGTGCGGGAGATGCATGCCAAGTCCGGCCTCACCGAGGAGGTGCGGCGGTCCACGGTCACGATGGCGGAGGCCGAGGAGGTCGTCCTGTCGTACGTGAGGCAGTTCGTGCCCAACCCGCGCACCGCCCCGCTCTGCGGAAACTCGATCGCGACCGACCGGGGTTTCCTGGCCCGCGACATGCCGGCGCTGGACAGCTTCCTGCACTACCGCATGATCGACGTCTCGTCGCTCAAGGAGCTGTCCCGCCGCTGGTACCCGCGGGTGTATTTCGGGCAGCCCCAGAAGGGACTGGCGCACCGCGCGCTCGCCGACATCCGGGAGAGCATCCGCGAGCTGGAGTACTACCGCCGCACGATCTTCGTGCCGTTGCCCGGTCCGGACGTCGACCAGGCCCGGACGATCGCCGCGGAGCTTTAGTCCGCGCTCGCCGGCCGGGTGCGGAGCCCGTTCGCCGCGCCGGACGGTAACCCGGTCGACGGCGGGGTGGGGAGTCCGGCTATGCTTGTCCGGCACCCGCTGCGGAGGTCATCCTCCTCAGATGGTGGCATGGTGGTCGTAGCTCAGCTGGTAGAGCACCGGGTTGTGGTCCCGGGGGTCGCGGGTTCAAGTCCCGTCGGTCACCCCAAGGAAAGTCCAGGTCAAAGCGCCTGACTGCGAAAGCGGTCAGGCGCTTTGCCGTCTAGGTGTCCGATTTTGGGAGCGGATTGGGGAGCCGTCCTCGTCCATTCAGATCTGATAGCGGTGTCGCTGGCCGTGCGGGGTCAGACCGGGCAGGACGGGCAGCCACGACGCGAGGCGCGAGTCGTCGGTGTTCGAGCGCTTGTCAGCGGGGCGCCGACCTCGTGGCAATGGCACGAATCGGCGAGGTGCGGAAGGCGGCCGGCGCCTAGTCTCACGAATGGTTGCCGCTCCCCGAGGAGATCATCATGGAACCCCACCAGCCGACCCGCACCACCGACCGCCGCGTCACCCTCGTGCTCGTCTTCCTCGGCGTGCTGGCCCTGATCAGCGCCATCGCCGCCGTCGCCATCGTGGTGCTGGACGGGCCGGACGGTCGACAGCGGCAAGCCACCCGCGACCGGGCCGGCACCGGCGCGCGAGCCGACCTGGGCGACAGTTCGTCGACACCGGCCGTGAGCCAACCCCCGACCGGCGACCACCAGGCACCGGCCGCGACCGGGACAGCCGGCGGCGGCGGCCAGCACGCCTCGAAGCCGGCCGGCCCGCAGATCGTCTACTTCCGCGTCCAGCAGCAGCCGAGGTGCGACGCCGCCGGCAACCACACGCCCGCCACCGTGCAATGGAAGCTCAGCGGCGCGACCGGTGCCGCGCTCTCAGTGGACAATCCCGGCCTGGTCGGCAGCTACCGCAGCTACACCGGCACCACCGGCACCGAGACGCTCAACTTCTCCTGCGGTGGCGGGCCGGGAAGCACCGAAACCCACGTCTACACCCTGTACACCGTCGGCGGCGGGCAGCAGCGTTCCCGGACCATCAACGTCTCCGCCACCGTCCCCGACGCCCCGCCGAACCCGACCGCGTCGACGACGCCCTGATCAGCGGCCGTGGGTAGCCGCCGCGTTCCGGCGTCGGCGAGGGCCTCCAGGGCGCTCGGAGTGGGCAAGAAGAACGCCGTTGCGAATTCCACGGGGGAAGAACTCGCAACGGCGTGAGACCAACCCTAATCGATGTTGTGTCAATCGTCCATATCGGCGGTCGACCTTGCCCCAACGGGCATCGAGATCTGGCGACGGCTGGCCGATTGTGCAGGGATTGGTGGTCGTCCCGCCAGCGTCGAGCGCCTCTGCCCATCGTGGGGGACCGGCGGTCACCGTCCGGCCTACGGTGATGCCATGGACAGCAGTGACTTTCCGTGGGAACCACCGCTCGCTGGCACCGAAGCCGAGCATCTCGTCGGAGCCCTGGAGCGGCTGCGGACGACGTTCCGGTGGAAGGCCGACGGTCTTGACGCCGCCGGGCTGCGTACCCGGGTGGGCGCCTCGTCGCTGACCCTCGGTGGTCTGCTCAAGCATCTTGCGTTCGTTGAGGACTACACCTTCACCGCCAAGCTGAGCGGCGAGGCTCCCGGCGCGCCGTGGCGGCGGGAGGACTGGGACGACGACGAGGACTGGGAATTCACGTCGGCCGCCGGTGACACCGCCGAGGACCTTTATGGATTCTGGGATGGTGCCGTCGAGCGATCGCGGGCAAGGTTGGGTGCTGCGCTCGCCGACGGTGGGCTGGACCGGCTGGTGCACGTCGGGGCCGGCGAGCACCGTGCCAGTCTGCGTCGGCTGATCTGCGACCTGATCGAGGAGTACGGCCGTCACACGGGCCAGGCCGATCTGCTTCGTGAGGCGGTGGACGGCCTCGTCGGCGAGGACCCGCCGCCGGGCTGGCGTGCGTGTTCCGGCCGCTCGCCGGTGGGCTGTTGACGGCCGATCGGTCGGCGGCGCATTGCCGTACGTGGATGACCCCTGCCGTGCTTGACCGAAATGTATCTATAGTGAAGTAGGCGGTGAGCGGGGGCAGGCCAGCTGAGGAAGGCTCATGGGTCGTGTTCTGCACATTCCCGATCGGTTGGGGAGCACATCGGAGCCGTCGTGGTAAGCGCGCACGGTCGTCCTCGGCCGGTGCGGGCTTCCCACTCCGGAGGTGGGCGCGTGTCCGCGCGCGCGATCATCTCCGAGATCACCGGGATCGTCGCCGCGCCGGAGCCACTGGCCGTGCGTGCGGAGGCCGTCCTCACGACGCTGCGGCGACGCCTGCGATTCGACGCGGGTCGCATCAGCCTGCACGATCCGGAACGCCGGCTGCAGCCCACCCTGGCGAGCTGCGGCTACGACCAGCGGCTCCTGGAGTATTTCGACGGGCCGGAGCTGGTTCACAACGTCGAGCTCCTCGGTCTGCACCGGCGTGCGACGCCCGTGCGGATCAGCTCCTTGCCCATCCGGCCCGCCGAACTGCCACTGTGGGCCGAACATCTGCACCCGGCCGGTTTCCGGGAGGGGATCGCCGTGCCCCTGCGCACCACCGACGGCCGCTACTTCGGAGTGTTCTCGGCCTGCACCGAATCGGCGACCCCGATCTGTGACACGACGTGCGGGTTCCTCGCCCGCACCAGCACCGTGATCGCTCACGCCGTCGATCCGATGCGGACCATCGCCGCCATGGCCGGCCTCGTCACCGATGCCGTGGCGGGCGTGGTTCTGACCCGCGGCGGCAACATCGAGGCCCTGCCGGGCCTGCCCGGGCACCGGCTGCTCGCACCCGGATCACCCGTCCTGGCGGAGGCCATCTCCTGCTACCGGGACGGCGACAGCCGCGCCGGGTTTCTCACCCCGACCCGGCCGCCCGACCCGCCCGGCTACCTCAAAGTGACCATGCTCACCTGCGGCGAACAGCTCCCGCACCACCTCACCGCGATCATCGTGCTGCACTCGCCCGGCGACCTGCGGCACCTGTCCCACCGGGAGATGACCATCCTCGGCCGCCTCATCACCGGCGGCACGGTGGAACAGATCGCGGCAGCTCTGCGCATTCCTCAGTCGGCGGTCAACGCGGCGCTGGAGCAGGCCCGTACGAAACTCGGCGCCCGGAGTTCCGCGGCCGCCGTCATGCGCGCGGCCGACCTGGGCCTCTACCTTCCGCCGCCGCCGGTCCCGGGTTGTGTCGCGTCCGACTCAGCGCTCAGGCTCGACGGTACTTTTCCCACCACGTGAACGCCGCACGGTACGCCGACGGCGTGTCGTCCGCCCCATGGTTCGCCAGACCGTTCCGACCGACGTAGTAGTCGTGGATCTGGCTCGCGGCGGGCTTCGACAGGTCGGGGTCGCAGACGGCGACGGCGTGGATGTGATGGGGCCAGGACCCCTGGGACGGGGTGCGCCACCACGCGGCGAAGCCGACCGTGCGGAGCGCCCGTACCGTCTCCCAGCGCTGGGTCGTCGTCAGGTTCGTCAGCGCGATGTCGACCGCGCCGCCGCCGTCGTGGGTGCCGGCGGAGGTCGGGTCCGACGTGCTGTAGGAACCCTGGTCCAACACCAGGTTCCACGCCAGCCGGGAGTCGGCCGCGGCCAGCATGTCCCGGGTACGGGCATTGACCTTCTTGCCACCGTACGTGGTGGAAGCGCCGGCGGAGACGGCCCGGGTGACCGTGAACCGGCCGTCTCCGAGCTTGGCCAGGGAGGTGGCGCCCGGGAGACCGTTCGCGTCGATGCCCGAATAGCCCAGCGAACGCTGCCAAGCGGCGTACGCGGAGACGGTGGACGTTCCGTAGTGCCCGTCGACCGCACTCGCCGCGAGCAGTCCCTTGGCGTTCAGGGCCCGCTCCACCTCTCGGACGTGGGCTGCCGCGCCATCGGTGGTGCCGGTCCCGTCCTTGGGCGGATCGACCTGAGCCGCGAGGAGGACCAGCTCCATGTCGACCGCCGGAAGTGCCGAGGCCTCGTCCGCCACCACCACGCTGGCCACCGTCGCCGCGATGCCGACGGCGGCGCCGCGCGACAGCAGCCACCGCCTCGAGCGGCCGGTGCCGGGTGCGTACTCATTCATGCTTCGAAGCCCCTCAGCTGCAGTGGACGCGGTCGTAGCCGCTGTAGCCACCGCCGCCGGACGCGTCGAAGCTGCCCCAGATGTCGATGCAGGCGTTCGGCGCGTAGACGTACAGCGGTCCGGCGTACTTGGTGAAATGCTGGCCCGGCTTCTGGCCGTCGCTCTGCCAGGTGCCGCCGCTCTTGCGGGCACCGACGGCGATGTCGTTGGACCAACTGGTGATCACGCTGTCGTTCACCCGCGACATGACGCAGTTGTAGCCGTTGGTCCGGTTGTAGTAGACGTCGATGTAGCCACCGGCCCGGCCGCGCCATTCGATGGTCCAGGACTTCAGGAACGCGTACGCGCTGCCGCACTCGTTGGTGCGGGGAATGGCCTGGGCCGGAGCGCCCGAGAGCCCGACGAGGCCGCTGCTGACCAGAGCGACGGCGCCGAGCATGGCGGCGGCCCGGGTGCGGAAGGTCTTTCGCATCGTGGAGACATCCGTTCTGTGTGGAGAGGACTCCGACCACCACACCAGAGCGCCGATCCGCGGGACAGGTGGCGAAGCGGCCCCAAAATCCTCCCCTGTCGGCCATTCCGGCTGACAGTCGATATTCTGCGGGCAGTCGTCGACGAAAGCGGGGCCCCGTGAACGACATCGATGCCGCCGAGGAATGGCTGGACTCCTGGGTCTCGGAGGTGAACTCGCGGGCGGAGCGCAGTGTGGAGCTGTCCCGGCGGGTAGCGGCGCTGACCGGCTCGGCGGAGGGCCACGACGGTGCGATTCGCGTGACGGTCGGCTCGTCCGGCCAACTCGAACGGCTCGACCTCGACGACCGCGTGCACGAGTTGACCGGTCCGAGACTCGCCCAGGAGATCATGTCGGCGATGCGGCGCGCTCAGGCGGAGCTCTCGAGTCGGGTGGCCGACGAGGTGCGGGCGACGGTCGGCGAAGACAGCGAGACGGGCCGGGCGGTGATTCACTCCTTCGACTCCAGATTCCCGGCGCCGAGCGAGGACGAAGATCGGTGAGGACGCCGCCGGCCTCGGCCTCGACCTGCCGCTGTGACTGACAATCCGCTGGTCGCGCAGGCGCACAGCTCGACCACCTGGTACACCGGGCTCGGTCTGGTCGAGGACGCCGCGCAGATCAGCAGCGGCATCCACGACAACAGCTGGGTGGACGGCACGCTCGGTGGAGTCGGCGCCAGCCTCGATGTTCTCGGCCTGGCGATCGACCCGCTCGGTTCACTGGTCGCCTGGGGCGTCGGCTGGCTGATGGAACACGTCAAGCCGCTGAAGGAGGCACTGGACTGGCTCGCCGGCAACCCCGACGAGATCGCCGCCCACGCCGCCACGTGGCGCAACGTCTCCGCCTCGGTGTCCGGCAGCCACCAGCAATACGCGGATGCCGTCCGAGCGCAGACCGCCGGCTGGTCCGGTGCGTCGGGAGACGCCTATCGCAGCCACGCGGCCCGGCAACTCGACGCCATCGGGGGCATCGCCACGGCGTCGGAAGCGATCTCGTACGCCGTGGAAGGCGCCGGCCTGCTGGTCGGCCTGGTACGCGGCATCGTCCGCGACCTCATCGCACAGTTCGTCGCCACACTCGCCGCGCGTCTGCCGCAATGGCTGGCCGAAGCGGGCCTGACCCTCGGCATCGCCACCCCGGTGGTGATCGGACAGGTCGCTGCCCTGGTCGCGAAGTGGGTCAACAAAATCCAGCACTTCATCCGAGCGCTTCTCAACAGCCTCCGCCGCCTGAACGGCAAGCTCGACGAACTGACCGGCGTGATGGAGGCCTTGAAGGAGGCGCTGCGCCGGCTCAGCCGCTCAGACCCGACGACAACCACGCCGGGCGTACCCGTCAACCCGAACACCGTGCTGCATTCGCGCTCGGGTGCGCTTTCCAACCGCGAGGTTCTCGATCAAGATGTCGGTCTGCCGCGAACGGAGGAGACCGTCCAGCACTACGCCGACTTGGCCGAGGTGGACTTCCGCGGTGCTCCCGTGGAGATCGTGGAGAGCGCGGATGACATCTCATACCTTGACTACCAAGGAGCTGTCGCGAGAACGGACTCGTTCGGTGTCCAGCTGGGCCCAGCCGCCTTCCAGGACGAAGAGACCCTGATTCGGACGCTGGGACACGAAAGCGTGCACGTCCGCCAGTATCAGGATGGCCGCGTTGTCAGCGTCACAGGACCGTTGGAGGATGAGGCGTACGCGGCGGAGGAAGGTTTCGTCGACACGTGGAGGAGAAATCGCGGATGACCCGGCTCGTCGTCGAGGCAGTGCATCGGATCCCCAGTCGCCCCTGGATTTTCGTTACCGGACGGCTGGAGGGGGAGGCCCTGCATATCGGCGACGAGATGACGGTGGTGTGCCATGACCTCGACGTGGCTGCTGCCGTAGTGCGGTCCATCGAACTGCACGGTCCGCCAGGCCGGACCACCATTGCCGTCGATGCTGAATTGGCCGACGCCCTCCAGGAAGGAGCCGTGCTTACCCGGCCTCCCGCGTCAGTGTGACGAGGTCAGGAGTAGCGTCGCAAGACGGTCTGTCTATTCGTTAGACTGATCGTCTAGACGGCGGTGGGTGGGCCTGGGGTGACTGATTCGGCGGATGCGATCTTTGCCGCGTTGCGGCCGGTCGTGGAGGGTCTTGCGCAGACCTTCGGTCGTTCGTGCGAGGTGGTGCTGCACGACTACCGCGACGAGGAGCATTCGGTCGTCGCGGTCGGCGGGCAGGTCACTGGTCGCAGCACCGGCGACGCCATGAGTCAGATCGGGCTCCGAATGCTTGCCGCCGGCGATGCGGCCGCCAACGAGATCAATTACCTCACCCGTACGGCGGACGGGCGCACCCTCAAATGCTCGACGCTGCCGCTGCGCGACGAGGACGGGACGCTCATCGGCGCCCTGTGTATCAACATCGATGTCACCGCGCTGCGCCATGCGAGTGCGGTGCTGGCCGACCTGGCGGGTGCGGCGTTCACGCCGGCGACGACGACGAACTTTTCCGGGGACCTGGATCAGGTCGTCGCCTCGCTCGTCGAGGACGCCGAGCGGGCGCGGGGGATGTCCGTGGGCGCGATGGGCAAGCCCGGCAGGCTCGAGGTCGTGCGTGCCCTGCACGACGCCGGCGTCTTCTCGCTGCGGGGTGCGCCGGCCCGGGTCGCGGCCCGGCTCGGCATTTCCCGTGCCGCGCTCTACAACGACCTTGCCCAGATCAAGGAGACCGCCTGACATGCGCGTACTCGACGAGGCCCGCACCGCCCACCTCATCGACGACGAGCTCGCTCTCGCCGCGGCACGCGAAGCCTTTCTCGCCACCGGGCGGGGAGCGGTGTTCCCCGTCGTCATCGGTCACGGCAGTGACCGGGTCAACCGGTTCACCCTGAAGTCGGGCGCCGCCGCGACCGCCGCGGGCGTCAAGATCGGCAGCTATTGGCCGGGCAACGACGCGCACGGCATCCCGCGGCACAACTCGACCGTGATCCTGCTGGACCAGCGCACCGGCCGGGTCGCCGCGGTGGTGGAGGCCTCTCTCGCGAACGCCTACCGCACCGCGGCGGCGGACGCCTTGGCCGTCCAGACCCTCGCGCGGCCGGACAGCCGGGTGCTGACCGTGATCGGCACCGGCCATCAGGCCCTGCACGACGTACGGGCCGTCGCGAAGGTCCGGCCCGTCGACACCGTACTCGTGGTGGGCCGCCGTCCCGAGGCCGCGGCCGCGCTCGCCGCGACGATCCGCGCGCGGACGGGGTTGGACGCGCGGGCGGAGTCGGTCGAGGCCGCGTGCCGGGCCGCCGACGTCATCACCACCGCCACGACCGCGAAGACTCCGTTGTTCGACGCCGACTGGATCCGGCCCGGCACCCACATCTCGGCGATGGGCGCCGACGGGGCCGGCAAACAGGAACTGCCGCCCGCACTGTACGACCGTGCCGACCTGTTCTGTGACCTGGTCGAGCAGGCGAGGGTGATCGGCGAATTCCAGCACGCCCCGGCGACGGCGACGATCACGACTCTCGGTGACGTGCTGCGCGCGAGTGCGCCCGGTCGCGGCTCGGGCGAGCAGATCACGGTGTTCGACAGCTCCGGTTTCGCCCTGCAGGATCTCGCGCTCGCGACCGCCCTGCTCGACCGCGACGACAACGATCCGGCAGGAGAGCCTCGATGACGACCCTCGACGACCCCGACACCCCGTTCGCCGTGCTCGACCGTACGCGGATGGACCGCAACATCGACCGCCTCCGCGCGCGCCTCGACGCCGCCGGCGTTCCGCTGCGATTGCACGTCAAGACGTCGAAGTCCCTCGACGTGGCCGCCGCCGTGCACCGGGCCGGACCCGGACCCGTCACGGTGTCGACGCTCGCCGAAGCCGAGTACTTCGCCGACGGCGGCTACACAGACATCCTGTACGCGGTCGGTATCGAGCCGCGAAAGCTGCCGCGCGTTCTCGACCTGCGCCGCCGCGGGGTGGACCTGGCCGTCCTGCTCGACAGCGCCGCCCAGGCCGAGGCGGTCGCGAAGGCCTCCGCCGCCGCCGGCGACGCCATCCCGGCGCTCATCGAGATCGACTGCGACGGTCACCGCGGCGGTATCCAGCCCGACGACGCGGCCCTGCTCGACATTGGACGCTTGCTGCACGACGGCGGCGCCGAGCTGCGCGGAGTGCTCGACCACGCCGGTGAGTCGTACTACGCCGACACCCCCGAAACCCAGCGGAAGGCGGCACAGCACGAACGTGACGTCGTCGTGCGCGCCGCGGAACGCCTCCGCCAGGCGGGCTTGCCCGCGCCCGTGGTCAGCGTCGGAGCCACCCCGACCGCACACGCCGCGGCAGACCTCACCGGCGTCACCGAGGTGCGCGCCGGCAACTACGTGTTCTTCGACCTCGTCATGGCGGGCATCGGCGTCTGCACCGTCGACGACCTGGCCCTCTCTGTGGTGGTCACCGTCATCGGCCACCGTACGGACAAGGGATGGATCCTCACCGACGGCGGCTGGATGGCCACCTCGAGGGACCGCGGCACCGCCGTACAGAAGATCGATCAGGGGTACGGAGTAGTCACCGATCTCCACGGTCGTGTCTACGCCGACCTCGTCATGACCGGCGCCAGTCAGGAGCACGGCACCCTGGCTATCCGCCCCGGGAGCCGTCAGGTCCTTCCCGACCTGCCCATCGGCAGCCGCGTCCGGATCCTGCCCAACCACGCCTGCGCCACCGCGGCCCAGCACCGCGAGTACCACGTCATCGACGGCAAACCGACGCCGGACGCCCCCGCGATCGAGGCGGTCTGGCCCCGGCACAACGGTTGGTGATTCGTGAACGCCGCTGATCAGCTCAGTGCCATCGCCGAGGTGGCCGGGTCGGGCGTCGAAGTGTGGCTCCGCGGCGGGTGGGCCATGGATTTCTTCCTGGGCCGGGTGACACGGCCGCATCGGGACGTGGACTGGTTCGCCTGGGCGTCGGACGCAGACAGGCTGGTCCAGGTGCTGACAGAGCGCGGCTACGACCTCCTTCCTCAGCCTCCCCACGACCAGCAACTCGATTTCGTACGGGGTGAGCTCGACCTGAGCTTCGCGCTGATCGCCAGGGACGGGTCAGGACGCGTCGTCGTGCCGAGCGGGCCCTGGGCCGGTGAGCCGTGGCCCGACGGCATGCTCGACTGGCCCACCGGTGGACTCGGTGATCTGCGGTGCCCCATCATCAGTCCGTACGCCCAGATCGAGATCAAGAAGATGATGCCGGTATGGGTGCCGGGCTTGCCGCGACGACCGAAGGACGCCGAGGACATCGCGCTGATCGAGGCGGCTCTGACATCGGCGAGCACGAAAGCGGGCGAGCGGAAGAACTGACCCTGAGCTCTCTCGCCACCCGCGTACGGTGAGGTGATGATCGGTGCGGTCGGCGGCTCGTCGCCAGGCGGGTATCGGCGGTCCGCTGTCTGGTGGATCGTCGTCGTTGTTCTGGTATGGGTGATCTTCGCCGCCGAGCGGTGGTTCGGCTACCGGGTTGCGGGGTTCGGCACTGCGGTGCTGGTGCTGCACGGGGTGGGCTGGGTGACGGCGACCGTCGTCACGGTGTGCTGCGTGGTGATCTCCTGGCGTCGATCCAGGCGGTCCTTGGCGGCGGCGGCCGCCACGCTGGGCCTGCTGAGCGCGGGAGTGATCGGCGTGGTCGACTGGAGCTGGTTGTACGCGCGTGACTTCTATCGCGAGCACCGGCAGGATTTCGCGACGCTGGTCTTTGAAGCACGTCGAGGCCTCTACAACGGCGATTCGAATGGTGGCTCACAGCTCTCCGATGAACTGGCGCATCTGTCTGGCAATGAGCTGGTGGGTTCGGTGGACCTGCCAGAAGAGACAGTGCTTTTTCTCCCGTGGTCGGCGGCCAGGGGTGATGCTCACCGAAACGGCGCTGGCGACGTTCGCGGCTGTGCCGTTGGCTATGTGAACCTCGAAGTGAGCCTGCCCGCTAGGGTCCATCATTACGATGTGTGCACAAACTGGATGTCGCTGGGTGACGGCTGGTATTGGGTCGACTGATCCCGGGCCCACACAGTCCTGTCAGTCGTCCTCGTCTGCGACCACCGGGAGGCCGTCGAAGCAGGCGACCTCGAGGTCGGAATCGTCGTCGTCCGGGCCGTCGAACTTGACGCTCACCTCGTCGTCGGGACCCCGGTCCACCTCATCGACGCGGTATCCCCGCGATGGTGACCAGGACACCAGCCGGGCCAGGCCGCCGAGGCATTCGACCTCTGCGACGCCGCCGGTGATGGTGAACTCCCGCCGTACCGTTGGGTTGGGGGTGGCTGGCGCGGTGGTCCGTGCCGGCCGGCTCTCGGGGTTGGTCGCAGGCGAAGACGGCGCGCGGGATTCTTTCGACCGCGAGGCGGCGAGCGCCCGTTTGAGCTCGGCCTGGCTACGCACGTCGCCCGGTGTGCTGACGATCCTGGCGCCGACCAGTTCGACTGCCACGACGCCGACGATGATCGCCGCCAGGATGGCGGACAGCCAGGCGGCGAGGACGAGTAAGGTGCGGCGGCGCATCACCCAACTGTGCCCGAGCAAACCTCAGCGGTTCCCCAAGCGCAGGCTAAGGAACCGTTAAGGATCGCCAGCCGGACGCTCTGACCGGCTAGCCTGCGGCGATGGCCCGCCTGTTGCTGATCGAGGATGACGTGGCGATTCGTACGCCGCTGATCCGTGCGCTTCGCGAGCGGGGTCATGCGGTGGCCTCGTCGTCCACCGCGATGGAGGGTGTCCAGATTGCCCTGAACGACCGCCCCGATCTTGTTGTTCTCGACCTCGGCCTGCCGGACCTCGACGGCCGCGAGGTGCTGCGGATGTTGCGGGCGGTGTCGGCGGTCGCGGTGATCGTGGCGACCGCGGTGGATGACGAGACCGAGATCGTCGGGGTGCTCGACGCGGGGGCGGACGACTATCTCGTGAAACCGTACTCAGCGGGTCAGTTGGACGCGCGGGTCCGAGCGGTCCTGCGCCGCGGCACCCTGGCCGCGGTGGACCAGACGATCGTCGTGGGGCAGCTGCGCATCGACCCCGGCACGCGCGAGGTGCGACTCAACGACACCCTGGTCGAGCTCGCTCCCCGCGAGTTCGACATGCTGCACCACCTCGCCACCCGGGCGGGTCAGGTGGTCACCAAGCGTGAGCTGCTTACCGCGGTGTGGCGCATTCCGCACGGCGGCTCGGACAAAACCGTGGATGTGCACCTGTCCTGGCTGCGCCGAAAACTGGGCGAGAGCGCAATGGAGCCGCGTTACCTGCACACCGTCCGTGGTGTCGGGGTACGGCTCAGTGTGCCCGCCGGAAGCTGGTGAGATGGCGCCTCGCCGTGTTGGTCGCGGCGACCACCTCCGTCATCCTGATCGCCTTCCTGGTGCCGTTGGCGCTGCTGGTGCGTGCTGTCGCCGAGGACCGGGCCACCGACCTCGGCGCCGCCGACGCCCAGAGCCTCGTCTCGGTGGTGGGGGCGGCGGCCGACGACTCGATCAAGCTGGCGGCCGAACGCCTGGCCGTGGAATCCGGCCGCCCGGTGTCGGTGTTCCTGCCCAACGGCACCGTGGTCGGCACGCCGACCGCGCGAACCCCGGCGGTGGAACTGGCGGCGCGGGGGCAGAGCCTCACCGCCGACCTCGACGGCGGCCGCGAGATCGTCATCGCGGTGCAGGGTCGCGCCGACGGCACCGCGGTCATCCGGACCGTCGTCCCCGCCACGGCGATCACCGAGGGAGTCGCTCGGTCCTGGTTGGTGCTGGCCGTCCTCGGACTCGTCCTCGTGGTGCTCGGGATGCTCGTCGCCGACCAACTGGCCCGCAACCTGGTGCGTCCGATCATCGACCTGTCCGCGGTGTCACGCCGGCTCGCGAACGCCGAGCTGACCGCCCGCGCCGAGCCGGTCGGTCCACCGGAGATCCGAGACGTCGCCGCCGCGCTCAACGACCTTGCCGAGCGAATCCAGGAGTTGCTGCGCGAGGAACGAGAGCGGGTCGCCGACCTGTCACACCGGCTGCGCACGCCGTTGACGGCGCTGCGGCTGGAGGCCGAGTTGCTGCGCGATCCGCAAGAGGCCGTCCAGGTCACCGACGCGGTGGATGCTCTCGAACGGGCCGTCACCGGCCTGATCCGCCAGGCCCGAAGGCGCACCGCGACGGGTGCGGATGCCGGTTCCGACGCGGCGGCGATCGTCGCCGAACGGGTGGCCTTCTGGTCGGTGTTGGCCGACGACACCGGGCGTACCGTGAAGGTGGATCTGGCCCCTGGTCCGTTGCCGGTCGCCGTGCCCGCCGACGATTTGGCGGCTGCCCTCGACGCGCTGCTGGGCAACGTCTTCGCGCACACTCCGGACGGCACCTCGTTCGCGGTGCGGCTCGCGCCGGAAGGCCCGCTGGTGGGGCTGGCGGTGGCCGACGCCGGCCCCGGCGTGCCGGACGGGTTGGCGCGTCGCGGTGTCAGCCAGGCGGGTTCGACGGGCCTCGGGCTCGATATCGCGCGCCGCGCCGCGGAGACCGGCGGCGGGCGTTTGGAACTGCGCGACGGTGCGGACGGCGGCGCGGTGGTGCTGATGATGTTGGCGCCACCGCGGCCGCCACGGACGCGCAACGCCGCGCCGCGCCGCCATCGCCGTCCTCGACGGTGATGGCCGCGCGGGCGGCTACCGGAGAGGTGCTCAGTCCTCGGGGTTGACGTCGAGTGGCGGGTCGAAGCCGGCCGCCAGCGTGCCCCACGACACGAACTTGAAGTTGCTGTTCTCCCGTGGTTCCCCGTCCTCGCCGCCTTCGACGTCGGGGGTGTTCGAGCCGTCCTGCAGCACCATCAGGCCGTCCTGGAACTGGCCGAGCGAGAAGTTCGACACCGTCATCCCGTCGGTCTCCTCGACGGAGTCGACCTCGCCCTGCCCGTTCACGATTCGAAACGAACCGATGAACCTGTTCCGGCCTTCGCGCTCGTACGCCGCGATGGTGTTGTTGCCCTGGCTGGACACGAGAAGGTAGCCGTCGCCGTCACCGGCGTCGAATACCGTCGTTCCCTCGATGTCGGTCGACAAGTTCTTGCCACCGAAGCCCGGGTCGTCGCCCGTGACCACGCACTCGTCGGCCTCCACGTCGAAGACGGCCGGCACGCCGAACTCCTTGACCTTGTCGAAGAGCTCCGGCTCGAAGTCCTTCAGATCAGCGTCCATCCGCCACAGCCCGACGGTCTCCTGGGCGACGTACGCGACACCGTCCTCCTCGTCAACGAAGATGCCCTCCGAGAACGGCTGCTCGCCGGGCTCCTGACACGGGGTGAACGTGGTGCCGTCCGGCAGGTCGAACTCGGTCGGCAGGCTCGCCTTACGCAGCACCTTGTAGGTCACCGTTCTGCCCTTGGCCCTCAACTCCACGCTGCCGAGCGTCGACCTCAGCTCCTGGCTGACCAGCGCCAGCGCCCGGTCGTCGTCGTGGTAGACGGACAGCCCGTACGCGGTGGCCTGCGCGTTGACCTCCTCCTGACTGGCGTTGAAGAGAAACGGCACAGCCGGATCGGTGACGTCGGTCAGCGGTGCCTTGCCCGCGGCCGCCTTCCTCGCGTCGATGGTGAAGATCCGAAGCTGGTCGCGGCCCCGGTCGGTGACCACGGCGATGTCCACCTCCTTTCCGCGAAGCTCGAAATCGGTCAGCACGTCGACGTTGTTGAACCGTCCCGCGGCGTCATCCGGGCCGGGTGCCGCCGGCGCCGCGATCCGCTGGATCTGCTTGCCGTCGAGATCGAACACCGACAGTCCGGCGTCCTTGAGGGTGCCGATCACGAGGCTCCTGGCCGGGTCGTCGGGGTTGACCCAGATAGCCGGATCGTCGACGTCGGCGTTGCCGCCGGCATCATCGTCGAACTCCGGTTGCGTTTCCAATACCGCCGGGATCTCGACCAGCGTGGGGGAAGAAGAAGCGGCGGCGGGCGCCTTTCCGGTCTGTGCATCGGCCGCCGGCTGGATCACCACGGCGATCGCGACGCTCACGGCAGCTGCCCCGGCCGCCAGGGCAAATTTGGTACCGCGACGGCGTCGTTGCTGTCTCATCTGTTTCCCCTCTCACCCGCTCTGCTGGGTGAGGCGACGCCTCGGCCCAGCAGGGCCCTTCCCGGACTGGGTAGAACCTAGGTGCGAGCTCTGCGGGGAGATAGGCGTCGCAGAATAACGCCGGGATAAGGTTCGGTAATGGCGCTCCGCGCGACCATAGCCACAATGGACCGAAATTTTCAGGCTTCGTGGCGGGCAACCGCGGTCAGGCGACGGCTTCGGCGACGAGTTGGCCGTCGGTGTTTCTCGACGCGGACGATGTTGACGCCGTCGACGCTGACGGACAGCCCGCCCCAGAACTTGCTGAACGCGTCGTGGGACTGACCGTCACCGCAGGCTCACGACGCCAGCGATGATCTTGTTGGCTACGTCGTCCGGGTCAACGTCCTTGTAGAACAGCCCGCCGGTCGCCGCCGCGATGCGGCTTCCCTGGCCGGGTTTGCCGCCCACACCGCACCTGAGGGGATAATTGTTTGCAACGTCCGCACGCGGGTTGCCGTCGAGGCCGCCCGAGGGGCCGGTATTGGTGGAAATAGCGATCACCTGAATGTTCGCGGCGACCAGTTCGGCCGTGACCGACGCCTCCGTCACTGTGTTCGCCTCGCCAGAGATCATCGGACACACCGGGTCGTGCCCGGGTGCGTCGCCGAACCACACCACGATGCGGGTGGAACCCTCACGGAACTTCGCGGCCGATACGAGCTTGTGCAACGCGAACAGGTTCGCCTCAGGTAGGTCTCCGCCGCCCTTCGCCCCGGTATTCTTCCATTCCTGGAACGCGGCCTTGGCAGCCGCGCCATTATCATCCGTTGCGGGAATCGGGGTGTCGTTGCGGTAGGCGAACGGTTGCAGGGGCGCTTGCACGGGGAAGTCCTTGTATTGTCCGGCGCCATAGCGCTGCTGAGTGGCAAACTCATCGACCCTGGTGATGATCTTCCCGGCTTTGTCGGCCACGTCCTTCAGTGCCTTCCCCATGCTGCCGGTGGTGTCTGCGAGGAAGTAGATGTCGGGCTTGATCAGCATCCGCGGTGGGGTGAAGTTATAGTTCGGGTCGGTCTCGGTACTGAGCAGGGTCGAAGAAATGATGACGCAGGTCCCGCCGGCACACTCCTTGTCCCGCCACGTCACTGCCACGACGACGCGCAAGAACGGCATGGCGGTGGGCTCGTTCTTGTTGGCGGCCTTGCAGTCGGTCGACGAGTCAACCAGCCAACATTTGACGACATACCAGTTCTGCTCGAAGTTGGACCCTGGCACCGGCTTCGCGCTGGTGGGCACGGGGGCGTCCTTGCCGGCACCGTCCGCGGCGTGCTCGTGCCAGGCCGGGTCGGCGTCCTTCAGGTAGTCAGCGACGCCTGGCTCCGGGTGCAGGAGCTGCTGGAGCACGCTCGCCCTGTCGCGATCCTTCAACAGCGTCCTGGCATCGAGCGCGCGCACCTTCTCCATCGCGTCGGCGGTAACGCGGGACGCCTGCTGTCGCAGACCCTGGTGATGATTGACCGCGCCGCTGTTCACGTAGAACGTGGTCAGCGCGATCATCATCACGTGGATCAGGCTGATGGCGACCATGACCTCGAGCAGGGAGAATCCGGCGTCATTACCGGAGGGCGGCGTCCGCTGCGCGGCCGCGCCGGGCCGAGAACCCGTCGACATCACCCCTCCGTCCTGAGCGAGACCCGTCTGCTCGCTCGATGTGTATCGGCAGCTCATCCGAAAGCTGAAGGACATGTGAGACCCACTCGTCTACTTTTCGCTCAGGTCCTTCAGCGGTCCGGTGAGGTTGGTCGGCCGGGAGAACGTCGTCTGCGGGCCTGCGGGTAGCGGGCTTGTGTGTGAGCCGCAACCGATATCCAGGATCACGTTGCTTCCCTCGACGTCGGGGATCTGCACCTTGAAGCAGAAGGAGTTCGGCTTCAGGCCGTCATCGGTGCCACGGTAGAAAGGTTCCCAGAAGGGCCACTCCTGGTGCGGCGGCGGTTTGGTCACCCCGGGCCGGATGGGGTCGTCGATGAAGATGCACGGCTGGAAGCGAATCACGTTGTACCGCTCCGACGCCGCTTTGCCGTCCAAGGCGTCCAGGCACATGCCGAACGGCATCGCTGCGGTCCTCGACGCCACCAGAACCAGGGTGAGATTTTCGTAGATGAACGACTGCTCCGGGGCGCCGGCCTCGCATCGCGCCAGTTTGACCGGGTCGCCCGCCGCCGGGGAACCCGAGTCGGCTGCCAAGCACAACCGGAGACCTGGCTTCGAGGAGGGAACTTCGATGCCCCCGCCTTGGAGGCCGGCGGCGGTACTGAACGTGTACGTGCCCTGCAGCGTGCGGCTTCCGCTGCCCCGGTCGGTGCCCTTCGAGATCAGCAGGGCGAAGCTGGGAATCGACGACAGGCCGGAGCCCTCAAAGCAAAGAAGCTTGTTTGGGTTGATCCAGCTCTCGGGCTTGCCGTGCGGATCTTCGGGCAGATAAATGATCGTGACGTGGTATTGAGCCGTTCCGGTCGCGTCCACGTCGCCTTCCACCGGATCGCACGGCAGTTTTCCCAGGTCGCCGGTGCCGGTGTTGTTGTCGCGCGCCCCCCGGATGCGTCCGATCGTCGCGTCCAGGCCGGCCTGGGCCGCGTGCAGGGCGTGGTCGCGCTGCACCGCATGACGGGCCGAGGTCACCTGGGTGAGGATGATGGGCATCAGCAGAGCGCTGAGCATCATGCCGATCACGGTGGCCAGCACGGCCATGGCGAGGGTGCCGGAGTCGTCGCGGTCCCTGCCCTGAAATAACGACCGGAAGATCACGGAACCGTCCGTCCTGCGGTGCATACGTCGGTGATTGACGTGTTGGGCGACGTGTTCAATGCGGTGATGGTGACCTTTGACGCCTTCGAGGTGGCGCTGCTGCCTTCGCCGCCGGAGGCGGCACTGAGATCGATCGTCAACCGCTGCCAGCCGTACGTGTCGTCGGTGGGAACGAAAGTGAACGGGTCCGTGCCCGCCGCCGCGGCACTGATGCCGGACGCCAGCGGAATCCACGGGGTCGGTGTGATCGGCGCGGGTCCTTCGACCCAGGTACGGCGCTGCAACTGCTGATCGGCCGCGTGCAACCGCAGCTCTGTGCACATAGCGGTGCCGCTGTTCTCCGTGCGGTACTCGACGTAGGGGTCGCCGTTGACCACCGCTGGGATGCTGAGCGCCGACGCGTAGCGGATCTCGCGGTCCAGGCGCTCGAACGCGACTTGTAGTTGCGACTGCGCGATCGAGGCCGACTCGATCTTCGACGTGCCTCGGAAGAGCTGAAGCGTGCCGGTCGTGAAGATCGCCATCGCCACGGACAGGATCGCGAGCGCGACCATCAGCTCCAGCAGGGTGAACCCGGCGTCGTCGCTCACCCGCGGGTGAGGGCACCGCTTCGAAGCGCACGGACAGTGCACCACCAAGCCCATCCGTCCCGCCCTTCACAGTCAGCCCGTACGCGACCCCCGGTCGGGGTACCCACCGGGGTGTTCCGCTCAGATCGGACGGGCAGAGCGCAACGTGAGCGATTTGCCGTGACCGGCTGGTCACTGACGCGTACACCGGAAGCGTGACGCTTCGGAGCGGTTGACCACCGGCCGGAAGCCGGCCGTGAGACCGTTCGGGGAAAGCCGACCTTACGAGCGGGGAGATCCGATGGTCACGGTCCCGGCGGGCAGCACGCTCCGGCTGCGGTGCCCGGGTGAGCAGCCGCTCGCGCTGATCGTGCTGGCCGAGGTCAGCGCGGCGTTTCTGGCCGAGCTGCCGCCGATCTCGGTGCTCAGTCCGGACGGCCCGGGCACCCGCCGCTTCGGCATCCTCGAGCTGGTCAGCAGCGCCGGCGTCACCTGGGTCGAGGCGGAACTGCGCGACGGCACCCTCACCCTCGCCGGCGACCCACCCACCGACGTGGTCCAGCGACGCGGTGCCGCGCGGCGCCCCGGCACGTACGCCGCGACGGGTACGGCCCAGCTCGACTCCGAACCGGGCCGCCGGCTGGTGGCGGTGTCCGGCCAGGTCGAGGACGTGTCCACCAGCGGCCTGCTGCTGCGCGCCGCGCCGGCCGACAGCGTCCACCTACCGCCCGGCATCGTGCGAACCCTGCTGCATATCACCATGCCCTGGGGCGACATGGCGGCTGCGGTCACGACGGTCGACCAGCGGGCCGATCAACTGCGCGGCACGTACGAATGGATGGACGCGGAGGACGAGGCGGCCCTGCGCGCCTTCTGCTCGGCGCGCTAAGCACGCGCGGAGCTGTGGAACGCGGGCGATAGGGCCCGAAACCCCGCAACCCCGCCGCGACGCCCGCTCCGTCCTCACCATCCTGCTGAGGCGCCGTCGCTCCGACGGTTGAGGATCGGACCGTGCCGGGTCAGCCCACGTGGATGCCGGGACGAAGGCCCGGGTCGGGTTCGTGCTTGCGGATGATTTCCCGTACGACGGGGGCGGTGTCGCCCCGGCCGAGCAGGAAGTAGCGGAACATGTGCACGAGTGGACTGCCTTCGGCCCAGGCGAAGTAGCAGTGTGGCCGTACCCCGGTCGTCTGGCGCAGGGCTAGCAGGACAGCGGCGATGGCGTTCGGCCCGGCGGGCGCGTTGGCGCGCAGTATCCGGTACCTGCCGACCTCGACGCCGCGGACGTGGAGGACCTCGCTGAACTCGGACGGGTCGACGACGTCGATCTCGAGGAAGAGGATGTCGGCGGTGCCGGGTACGGGGTTGTCGCCGCGCTGTTCGCGTTCCTTGTCGGCGTACTCTTCGGTGTCGCCGGCCTGGCGGCGGTTGGCGATGATGTTCAGCGCGCCGTCGTGGTTCAGGGAGTCGGTGATGAAGCGTCGGGCGGCCGGGTCGAACTCGATGCGATCGGCCCGTAGCTCGGTGGTGCGCGACACCCGGGAGATCAACGAGACGACGATGATGCCGAGGATGAACAGCGCGGAGATGGCGATGCCGTCCGGCTTTTCGATCACGTTCTCGGCCAGGGCGTACGTCAGCACCGCGGTCAGCAGGCCGAATCCGACGGCCGCCGGGCGCTGGCGACGGCGTACGGCCGAGACGGTGACGGCGAACGCGCCGGAGACCATCATGGCCAGGATGCCGGTGGCGTACGCACCGGCCTGGGCGTTGACGTCGGCGCCGAAGCCGATGGTGAGAACCACGCAGAGGGCCGTGTAGACGAGGACGACCGGGCGCACCGCGCGTCCCCACTCGGGAGCCATGCCGTATCCGGGCAGGTACCGGGGAACGATGTTGACCAGCCCGGCCATGGCCGACGCGCCGGCGAACCAGAGGATCAGGATGGTGCTGATGTCGTAGACGGTGCCGAACGCCTCGCCCAGCTCCTCGTGGGCCAGCCAGGCCAGGGCCCGTCCGTTGGCGGCGCCGCCGGGCTGGAACTGCTCGGCGGGGATCAGGACGGTGGTAACGAAGCTGGCCGACAGCAGGTAGACGCTCATGATCAGCGCGGCGGTGGTGAGCAGCTTGCGGGTGTTGGCGATGCGCGACCGCAGACGCTGCTCGTCGTCCGCGCCGTCGGCGGCGACCAGCGGCATCATGCTGACCCCGGTCTCGAATCCGGACAGGCCCAGCACCAGCAGCGGGAAGGCCAGCACCGCCGGCCCGGCCAGGCCGGTGAATCCACCCCCGCCGTCGGTCAGCGCGTCGACCCAGGCGGAGAACGCGCCGGCCGTGGTGAGAACGTCGATCAGCCCGGCGACGATGACGGCCGCGTTCAGAGCGAGGAAGACCGCGACCAGCGGGATGGCGACGCTGACGGCCTCGTTGAAGCCGAGCAGGAACACCGTGCCCAGCGCCAGCAGCAGGACGATCGTGATGACGACCTCGTGCCCGTGCAGCACGCTGGGAAAGAAAGGGTTCTCGACAATGTGCACCGAGGCGTCCGCGGCCGACAGGGTGATCGTGATGATCCACGACGTGGCGACGAAGCCGAGCAGAACGAGCACGAACAGCTTGCCGCGCCAGAACGGCAGAAGCCTCTCCAGCATCGCCACCGACCCGGCGCCGCGCGGACTCTCCCGCGCCACCCGCCGGTACATGGGCAGCATGCCGAGCAGTGTCAGCACGACGATGAGCAGAGTAGCCAGGGGCGACACGGCGCCGGCGGCGAGCGCGGCGATCGCCGGCACATAGGCCAGGCTGGAGAAGTAGTCCACCCCGGTCAGGCTCATCACCTTCCACCAGGCATGCGACTGCGCGTGGCTCTCACCCGCGGCGGGGCCGGAGGGATGAACCTGGTGCCGCAGTAGCCAGCGGGACAGGCGCCCGCCCGCCGGCGCCCGATGGACGGGAGTGTCCACCACCGCCGGAACCGCGAACTCTTCCTTGGCATTCATGCGCAACTCTTCCCGCACCGTCATGATCACTGCGACCTCCACGCTACGACCCGGCGGGTAGCGGCCCGCGCCTGGGGATCAGCGGCGAGCGTCGCACCAACAGCCAACCGGTAGCGTCGTTGCTGGATGAGTGGATTGCCGAGAGCCGTGAACCATGGGACGTCATCAGGAAAAAGCTGCGCTTCGTCGGTGTCACGGTGCGGCGCGCCACCAGCCCCACGACGTGGAGATGGCAACAGCACGCTTCCTGGACCCGTCGGCTTCCCGCCCGCGCCGTTACGAACGTGTCGCCCCTACGGGCGCGGCAGCGACGGCCGCCGCGCCCTCGCGCGGGCTGTCGACGGCGAGCCGGCCCTGGCGCAACCATGGCTTCGGTCCCTGGTCCGTCAGCTCAACGGCCCGATCTAGCTCGTGGTCGGCCGGGTGAAGTCGATCGGCTCCGGGCGGGTCATCGGAGCGGATCTACGTCGAGGTCACCACAGTCGCAACGATCGACGGCAGACTGGCTGGGTTGGGGTCACAAAAGGGTTCAGGGCCGGTCTCTAGGAGACAGGCCCTGGGTGTAACTGCTGGTGCGCCGCCCGCAACTGTCGCGGATGACGAGACCGGCCAAGAAGTACTCGCGGGGGTGGCCCGGCCTTGGGCGCCGCGACGACGGAAATCTTCTGAACGGCGACAAAGTCCGCTTCGCTGACCAGGGTCGGGTGCGCCGGGGCGGTGGACAGCAGCCATTGATCTTTGTGTTGGACCGGCTGATCGCTGCCCGTTGCCCGGCCGGGTCTCTGATGGTCGGTGAGGCCGCTGGGATGCGCCTTCCGCTCGCCCATGACCTGCTCAACCCGCATGCCCGCCGATCAGACGTCGGCCAGCTCGAACGTCACGACATCGAGCGGTGACAAACTATGGAAAGCTCCCAAACCACCCTCGGATACCAGGGTGGCGCCCATGACCCCGAGCCCAGTCCACCAGGTGAACGCCGGAGAAAGCTCGGCCGGAACCCATCGGCCGGGCCGTGCTCGCCGGTGAGCTCTGCCTCGCAGCGGGGCTGCGCCGGATCGATGACAGCTGATACTGTCCGTCGTCAGATTGATCTTTTCTATGATCTTTTCGACTACGGGGGAACGAAATGTCGAGAAGTGTGCACAGACTTCCGCGTCTGTGGATGCTGGTCGCCGCCTTAATCGCGGTGACCTTCACGGGCAGTGTCGCCATCCCAGCCGATGCGGTCGCAGCACCGCCGATGTTCGCGCAAGCCGCCGCCGATCCGACCACGATCGATGAGAAATATGCCGCCGCCGCCGTTCTCGGCTGGGTGCCGCGCGAGGAAGTCAGCCTCTCCGACCGCGACTTCGCCTCGGTGCTCTGCGAGAAGGCCTCGGAGAGGCACAACTCCCAGGTGAAGGCGGCCGCGCTGGCCGCCTTCAGCGATGGGAGCGACGCCGAGGCCGCATCCGCGGAGTTCATCCGGACCGGCATCTTCGCGGCGAACGACCGGGACGTGGCGCTGAAGGCCCGCAAGGCCAAGCTCGACACGATCCGGCTGCGCGCGGCCCAGGAGATCAACTGGGTTCCGGCGAACAACACCGAGCGGTCCACGATGCTGGACCAGACGCTACAGAACTACCTGTTGGCGTTCTGGCGCAAGGCGGCGACCTGGCCCGAGGTCAAGGCGGCGGCCGAGCCCCTGACCGTGGCCGACGCCACCGAAGAGCAGCGCCTCGACTTCCTGGAGCACGCTCTCTTCGACAAGGCCGAGACCGACCGGCAGAACGAGATCGCCAACGGCAACGCCGAGGAGGTGGCCGCCCGGCAGGCCGCGGCGCTGCGCTCGGCGAAGGAGAAGGCGATCGCCACCGCGCTCAAGCGGTCGGCTACGCCGTACGAGCTGGACGATCTCGAGATGCGCGAGCTGATCCACCTGTTCGCGACCGACAGCACCGGGCGCAAGGTCAAGGCCGAGGCGACGAGCGCGTACGCGAATCCGTCCGAGGAGGTCTGGGTCGCCTACGTCTTCACCGGCGTCCACCTGGCCAACAAGGTCGACCTGGACGAGCGTGACCTGGCCGAGGCGCGGGCCAACGAGGTCAAGGTGCGCGACATCATGTACGCGGCCGAGGCCGACGGGTACAAGCCCACGGTGGTCGCGGCGTCCAAGAAGGCGCTCGAGGGTGTTGCTCTCGACCGCAGCCTATTCCTGCTCGGCGGTCACGACACCGCCCGCGAGGCCGACTACATCCGGCCGTCGGCCGGCAAGATCCTCATGATCCAGGCGGCCGGCTTCAACGGCTGCGCCGGCGACCTCGACAAGCTCCGGGTGTCCACCACCGAATACCGGGCCCGGGTCGACCCGTGCAACGACAACCTCCAGACGCAGCGCTGGGAGCTCGTGCCGGACACCACCGCGGGCCGCTACAAGTTGCAGTCCCGAACGCTGTGCCTGCTCCCGGAGCGGGCCAAGATCCAGCAGGACGGCGCGCCGATCGTGCTGTCCGGCTGCAGCCAGACCACGGGCGCCTTCATCTGGGAGCTGCTCGACGGCGGTCAGGGCAACGTGGAGATCCGTAACGTCACCAGCAACAAGGTGATCACCGCGGTGCCCGGCTCCGTCGCCGGCGCGCTGACGATGGTGCAGAACCCCAACGGTCACCTGGCTTCCCAGCAGTGGCGGCTGATCGACCCGTCGCACCAGGCCGCCGCCAGCGCGTCGCCGGTCGGGTCGTTCCGGATCAAGGGTTCCCGGTCAGGTCGCTGTCTCCGGCCCGCTGGTGCGCTGGACAAGCCGGGCGAGGGTGCGCTCAAGGCCGGCGCGAACATGGAGTTGCGGGACTGCGGGAGCGGCACCGAGCAGATCTGGGACGTGACCGCGGTGTCCGGCACCCGCTTCAAGCTGCAGAACCGTGCCTCCCAGCAGTGTCTCTGGTACGGCGCCCCGTACGTGCAGGAATACACCGTGTCCCAGGGCGGCTGCAGTTACGCCTCCATCGCCTGGACCGTCATGTTCAACTCCTCCGCCGGTGGATACCTGAGGTCTCTGGCCAGCGGGAGTTACCTGGGAGTGCGCGACGCCGGCACCGCCAACGGCAGTATGTTGAGCAGCGCGGACTACGCCGTCACCGATGACCAGCGGTGGATTCTGGAACCGGTCTCCGCGGGGGCGACCCAGCCGCAGCCGATCTGGGCCTCGACGGGCAAGCCGCACGCGAGTTTCGCCGGCACCGCCGTCACCTTCGTGCAGCAGTGCTCGTCGACCAAGTCCTTCTTCGCCTTCGACCACGCCACGACGGCCCCCAAGGGGATGCGGGCGCACACGGCGAACTCGATCAAGAACCTGGTGCGAGCGGATGTCGCCAACTTCACGCCCATCCCCACCGAACAGTCATGGCAGTTCTGTGCTCACGCGGTTCTGTCGAACACCAAGCTGGAAATCTCGATGAAGAGCATCCAGGCGAATGCCTGGGTCCGCGAGGTGACCAACCCGAGCGCGGGGCTGGCCGCCGATCAGGCCAGCGCGGCCGATGCCGGACGTTTCATCCTGCACAACCGCATCGCCAGGAACAGCGACGGCACGAACGTGGGCGTTCTGCAGTCCAAGACCAACGGCAAGTACGCCGTTCCGGACACGGCCGCCACCGGAACCCTGAACCGGGCCGTCCGGTTCACCAGCGCGACGCAGACGGTCGCTGCGGAGTTCAACGCCGTCACCTGGCAGTAGCGGCACCTCGTCCGGAAAAAGTCTCGTCGTCCCGGCCCTGCGCCGGGCCGACGGTCCCAGCGTGCCTTCGGGAGGCATCCGCATGCTTAAGACCAATCGCCGGGGACGGCTGGCGGCCGTGGTGCTGGCGTCCGTTCTCACCGTAGGAATCGCCCAGACCGTGGCGATCACACCGGCGTCGGCGGCGAGTCAGGCCGACCGGGAACGCGTCCAGTGGCGGGCCCTGTCCGACGGCCGATGGGAGGTCCGGCAGGCGGCGGCCGTCGCGTTGAACAAGAACCCGTCGCCGAGCGACCCCGATCCGGTGGCCACGTTCCTGCGTACCGGGCTCACCGCCGCGATAAACCGGGCCGCCACCTTCGAGCGCAACAACAACACTACTCTTGAGGTCGAGAAGCGGAACTCGCGACCGGGCTCGTTCGTCCACATCGGATGTGAGCGCGCGCTGCGGGCGACCCACGACGACAAGGACGACTTCACCCGGTACGGGCTGGAGGCCGCACGCGAGGCCGACCGGCAAGATCCGCAGCAGGAGGAGGTCGCGAAGCAGGCGCAGGCCGACCGCGACTACGTGGCGTCCATCGCCGAGTCCGACCCGGGCCCGCAGGTCCGGGCGGCGGCCTTCGCGGCGATCACGGCCGGTGAGGACCGGGACATCGCCGACTTCTTCTCGTACTACTGGGCGGCCGGGGCGCGCCTCGACGACGAGGCCTACAAGCTCGCCATCAGTGACCTCGACCTCAAGGGCAACGCCAAGATGACCCAGTTGCGCGAGGCCGCCCTGCGGGCGCAGGCGGCCGAGGAGGGGCTCAGTGGCGAGGCCCTCGAGAAGGCCCGCGCCGAGACCGCGTCGGCGTGGCGGGCGGTGCAGGTGTCCGCCACCGGTGCCAGCGTCGACTGGACGGCGGAGGCCGCCCGGGCCGCGGAACAGAGCGCGAGGTGGACCGCAGTGGCCGCGTACGCCGAAGGAGCAACCACCGAGCAGAACTGGGCCGCCGTCGTCGACCGGGCGCGGACGGACGCGGCCGCCTGGCAGGACGCCGTCCGCTGGGCCGAGCAGCAGGCGGCGGCGTGGGCGCGACTCGCCGAGGAGGCGGGCGACCGATGAAGATGTTGCGATTCGTGATGGCCGTCGTGCTCGGCCTCTCCCTGGCCGGGGGCGGCGTGGCCGTGCCGGCGTACGCCGACCCGAAATCGGCGGCCGCCGCGAGTGGCAGCGACTGGACCGACGAAGAGGCGCAGTGGTACCGCGACAGCGTCGTCGACATCGCGATGTACGCGGCCGAGCCCGAGGTCCGGGACGCGGCCACCGCGGCGCTGACCGCCGGGACCACGCAGGCGATCGGCGATTTCGTCGACTCCGGCTGGGCGCAGGCCCGGCTCGCCGCCACCCAGCGCAAGAGCCGGGACAAGGCCCAGGTCACCACGTGGTCCAGGACCGGCGGAACGAACGTCCAGCGGCTGGCCAAGCAAGCTCTGGCCGGCGGCGACTACACGATCGGCGAGTTCGTCGCGTACGGCTACGAGCTCGCCGATCGACTCGACGACCCGGTCGCCGACACCCAGCCCGAGCGGGACCGGATCTATCAGCGCGTCGAGCGGATGATCGCGATGGGCGGGCCGACCGTCGTCGCGGACGGCAGTGCGGCCCTCGCCTCCGCCGACCCGGCCGTCATCGCCGCGTTCTACACGACCGGGTACGCCGCGGCCAACCGGGCCGACTGGGACAACCGGGAGCGCGTACGCGTAGCCATCGAGCAGCGCAACGAAAGCATCGACCTGCTCACCGCCAACGCCTCCGCCGCCGAGACCGGCGCCCGGGCGCGGGCCGAGATCCTGGCCGCCAACATCCAGGGACTGGCCTACCTGGAAAGCTCGTTGCTCGCCATGCGGCAGGCCGCGGCCGCGGCCAACGCCGCCGACCAGGTCTTCGAACAGGACCGGGTCAACCGCCCCCGGCAGCCGGGCCGGACCGCGCTGCTGGAGGCGCACAAGGCCGACGCCATCGCGCAGGCCGACCGGGCCACCCAGACGGCGCTGCAGATGAACGCGGTCATCGCGCGGGTGCAGATCGCCACGCGGGAACTGGCCGACGCGGGCCAGGACTACGGGCACGACTGGGCGCAGGTCACCGTCTCGCTCGGCCTCGCCTCGCAGGCCGCCGCGCACGCCGCGGCGACGGCCAAGGACGCCGCCACGGCGACGCTCGCCGACAGCCTCGCGCTGGACGCCGACCAGAACGCCACCCTGCACGCGAACAACGCCGCGCGCTGGCTGGCCGAGACGAAGCACCAGGAGAAGGTGGCCGCGGACCAGGCGGTCGTGGCCAAGGCCCAGCAGAAGATCGCCGAGGCCGCGGCCAAGCGGGCCAACACCCAGCGCGGCATCGCCGAGAAGGCCGCCACCGACGCCCGCCAGCACGCGGACAAGGCGCGCAAGCTGCGCGTCGACGCCGAGCAGGCGTCCGCCAACGCGGTCGCGCAGGCCCAGGTGGCCGGGTCGGCGCAGCTGGCGGCCAACGAGGCCATCCAGCGGGAGACCGCGGCGATCAACCGGATGAACCGGGCCGGCGAGCAGCTCAAGACCTCGACCAACCGGTGCTTCGCGGCCGAGGAGGAGTACAACGCGATCACCGCGGCGCTGGCCAAGGCGCGGGCCGAGGCCGAGGCGGCCGGGCAGGACGCCGACGCGGCGACCCGGGACCTGCAGATCCAGGCCGACCGCGCGCGCGACGCGTACCAGTCCGCGCTGGCGTGGAAGAACCAGGCGCAGGCGGCAGCCGACCGGGCACGCGGTGAGGCGGAGGGCGCCACGGCCGCCGCCGATCGGGCACGTACGGCGGCCAAGGCGGCGCAGCAGAACGCGCTGACCGCCCGGAAGGCCTCCGACCGGGCCGGGCAGGCCGCGGTGGACGCGGTCCGCGCGGCCGAGTCGGCCCGGGTCGGCGCGGAGAAGACCCGCACCGAGGCCGAGGCCGCCGTCCGGGAGGCCGGGCAGGCCGTCGTCCAGGCCGACATCGCCGGCGACTCGGCCGGCAGCGCCGCGTTGATGGCGTCGTTGACCGTCGATCGGGGGAGCACCGCAAGCTACATCGCGTCCCGGTTCGCCGCGGTCAACGGCGACGCCCGCAACGCGCTGACCGTCGCGAGCGAGGCGATCCTGGTCTCCCAGGCGGCGGCCCAGTCGGCCGCACGGCGAGCGGCCGAAGCGGATGCGGCCGCCCGGCACGCCACCCAGCAGGCGACGGATGCGGTCGGCGACATCAGACCGGCGTACGAGGCGGCGGCTCGGGCGGTCGGCTCGGCGAACACCGCGATCGGTGCGGCCGGCAAGGCGTACGACGCCGCGGTGGCCGCCACCAACGACGCCAACAGCGCGACCATCGCCGCCGGGGCGGCGACCAGGTGGGAGTCGGCCGCGTGGCAGGACGCCGCCATCGCGGACCACGCGGCGCAGACCGCGGGACTCGCGGCGGCCAGCGCGGGACGGGCGTCGGCGAGCGTCGACCGGGCGTACGCGTGGGCGAAGAACGCCACCGCCGGCATTCACACCCAGGCCAAGAAGCTCGCCGACACCCTCAAGGGCCTGCAGGACGAGAAGGCCAGGCAGGACGCGATCGCCCGCGAGCAGCAGGAGTTCGAGGACAAGGTCGAAGAAGGCATCCTCTCCTATCTGGCCTGCACCGGTGGCATGACCGACGCCTGCAAGCACCTGTGGGCGCTGGTGCAGCCGAGCCTCAAGACGGCCCTGGACGCGAGCAAGAACCACCTCGCGCTGCTGGGCCGCTGTTACACCGGCGACCGGCCCGCCTGCGTCGAGGCGGAAGCCAACGGCGACCGGGTGGAGGACTGGTTCGTCCAGGTCGGCGCCGGCCTGCTCGAGGGGGCCAAGGGCTTCATCACCGGGCTGAAGGCGCTCGCCGACTGCGGCAGCTGGATCGTCGTCGGCACCAGCGGCGACTACTTCCGGAACAACTGCGGCAAGACCGTCGAGGGCTTCCGGAAGATGCCGGAGATGCTCCGCGACCACCCGCTCGAGCTGATCCACATCAACGAGTGGCGGGAGAACCCGGGCAAGGCGTTCGGGCTGACCCTGTTCGACGTCGCATCGTTCGCCATCCCCGGCATCGGCGAGCTTGGCGGTGCGCTCAACAAGACGCTGGGCCAGATCAGCAACCTGCTGCGGTTCAGCGTGACCAAGCTGTCCGGCGGCATCGGGCGGATCGAGCGGTTCACGGTCCGGCTGGCCGAGGGCGCCGGGGACGCCGGGAAGTTCGCCCAGATCACCGGCATCGGGCTCAAGCTGGAGAACGGCGCCGCCAAGTTCGACGACGCGTTCGCCCTGATCGACAGCAAGCTCTACAAGGTCGGGAGCACCACGGCCCGGCTGGACGGGCCGATCGACGCCTTCGACGGCGCGGTGGTCCACCTCGACGGTGGCGTGGTCACCATCGAGAACGGCGTCGTCAAGATCCGGGACCTCACGCTCAAGGTGGGGCACGACGTCGACGTACCGGACTCGCTGCCCGCCTGCCGGGTGCTCAAGGCGGCCCGGGCGGCTGCCGCCGCCGTCTGCAACGGCACGCAGCCCGACGGCAGCTGGCAATACACGGAGAACAAGGTCGACCTCAAGCTCTCCAAGCAGGTCAACCAGCTCGCGGACCAGGCCGTGGCGGACGCGTGGTTCGCCGCGGACAAGCTGTCGCCGCGGATGAAGGCGATGATCGAGGCGTGGCCCGGTGCGAGCCGGGAGGGCTGGTCCTACCGGCTCAAGGACGCGGACTCGCTCAAACGCAAGCTGTACGGCGACCTGAAGGGCGATGAGAGCCGGGCGGCGGAACTGCTCGCCAAGGCCCGCGACAACATCCGGTACACCGCGGTGTTCGAGACGAAGGATTACGTCGCCGGCGTCCAGGCGGCGGTCCGGGAGCTGAAACAGAAGAGGTTCGAGCTGGTCGAGGCCAAGAACGACTGGTCGCCGCAGTCCAAGCGGCTGTACAAGGGCATCAACCTGACCTGGCGGGACCCGCAGACCGGCGCGCTGTTCGAGTTGCAGTTCCACACCCCGGAGAGCTTCTGGGTCAACAAGGCCGAGCACCCGTTCTTCGAGATCACCCGTCTCGGTGACAAAGCCTCCGGGGAGATACCCGCAGCGCTGGCGGGCCAGATCTCGAAGGACATGTGGTCGGACGCGAACGTCCCGCCGCCGGTCGATGCTGGAGACCTGACCTTCGAGCTGGGATTCTGATGGTATGAAGCAGTACTTCGCCGTGGTCGGCGCTGGGCACGACGCCAAGGACCCGCTCACCCTCGTCCGGGTGAGCGAGTCCGGCCTCGTCCAGGAGCTTTCCGAGCATGCGGCGTGGGTGCCGGCAAAGCTGGTGGAGCGGATCGAGGCGGGCGAGGTGCCGTACCGTCTCGTTCCCGTCACCGAGAAGGCCGCAGCCCGCATCCGGAAGCAGCGCGAGAAGAAGGTCGCCTACCGCTACTCGATCTTCGTGTGGGCGGCCGACCCGACCAACACTGCGATCGGCGTGCTGCGCGAATGGGACGCCAACGGCACCACATCCGGCGAGATCTACCGAATCGACGACGGCGAGTGGGCCCTCGATCCCATCCGCATCGACGTCGAGCGCGGCGCAACCGATTTCTACCGGATCATGGACAGCGACGCGTCCACAGTCAATCTCTGGATAGAGGCCGCACGACGGCGCAGTTGACAAGTCAACCGAGGCTCCATTCGTGCTCAACCGAGTCGTAGGTCTGGGTTGCCTCCGGGTACGGATGCAACCCAGACCTACCAGCACCCGTCCCGCGCCCGGCTTGTGGGCGCGCGCGGCCACCGGTGTTGTAGACCACGATGAATGATGCTGTGTTCTGCCGCGGTCGAGTTCCACGTCGGAGTGACCTGGTGGCTCTTCGTGCGCCGCTCAGGCTCATCGTGGAGCTATCCGATCGAGGGAGGCGTGGCGATGAGCGGTGGGGTGTTCAAGCGGTGCGGATGTCGATCGTCGGAGACCGGACGTTTGCTGAGCTCAGCCTGTTCGCAATTGGCCGAGCGAGGCCACGGTAGCTGGTACTTCGACTGTGCTGTGCCGGTCCTGCCGGGGCGCCGCGAGCGGCTGCGGCGGGGCGGCTACCCGACCCGGCGCGAGGCGATCGCGGCCCGGGACGCCCTGCTCGGTGACGGCATCACGGCCACAGTCGAGGGCTGGACCATGGAGCGCTGGCTGCGGCATTGGCTGACCACTCGCACCCGAATCCGCCCGACCACGCTGCACTCGTACCGGATTCATGTCGAGAACAACCTGATCCCGCGCCTGGGCCGGCTGCGGCTCAGCGAGCTGACCGGCCGGCACATCACCGACATGATCACCACCATCGGTGCGACCAACAACCGGTACGGGCGCACGCCGACCCCCTCGACCCTGCACCGCATCCGCGCGATCCTGCGCTCGGCGCTCAACGCCGCCATCCGCGAGGGCATGCTGCGCGACAACCCAGCTCGCTACGTCGAGGTGCCTTCGCCGCGGCGTCCGCATGCGCTGGTCTGGACCGTGCAGCGGGTCGAAGCGTGGCAGAAGACGGGGAAGCGGCCGGCGGTTGCGGTGTGGACCACCGAGCAGACCGCCACGTTCCTTGGCTATGTCGCGAAGGACCGGCTGGCGGTGATGTGGTGGCTGATCGCATTGCGTGGTCTGCGCCGCGGTGAGGCGGCTGGTCTGCGGTGGACCGACGTGGACCTGGACGCTGGAGTAGCAATGATCGAGCAGCAGCGCATCGCCAACGGCCACCTGGTTACCGTCGGGCCGCCGAAGACTGCGGCCAGCCGGCGGTTAATCGCCCTGGACCGGCACACGATCCGCCTACTACGCCAGCACCGCCGGTGGCAGCGGGCCGAGCATCGAGCGGCCGGCGAGGTATGGCAGGACTCCGGGTACGTGTTCGTTGCCGAGGACGGGGCGCCGCTGCACCCGGACTTCCTGACCCGCCGCTTCCGGCACCTGGTTCTCGAGTTGGGGCTTCCGCCGGTCCGGCTGCACGACCTCCGGCACGGCGCGGCCAGCCTCGCCCACTGCGCGGGCGTGGACCTCAAGACGGTGCAGGCGCAGCTCGGGCACAGCAGCGTCGTGCTGACCGCCGATACCTACACCAGTGTCCTGACCGACCTGCTCGCCTACGCAGCCGAGGCCACCGCCCAGCTTGTCCTGGCTGCCGCGGCCCGCAACCCCGGCCACCGGCACGGCAAGACGAAATCCGCTGGGCCGGCCGAGATCGGCTCCGTGAAGAGGCCCGTGACCAGGCATTGCTGTCGTGACAAGGGGTCAAGGCAGAGCCGCCCACGTACGTCCCACCAACGTCCCACAAAGATCAAGGCCGTATAGCTCGAAAGCTATACGGCCTGGTGAAGCAGTGTGCGCCGCGTAGGACTTGAACCTACAACCCGCGGATTAAGAGTCCGCTGCTCTGCCAGTTGAGCTAGCGGCGCTCGTCGGCAACGGAGAAACATTAACACGGCTTCCGGCGGCCCTGAAATCGCCCCCTCCAGCATGATCACCGGGAGCGACCCACCGCACAGGGGGCGCCACTGACCGTCTTTGTAGGGCAGGATGTGCCCCGCGGAACGTGAGAACGGGGCTGAGGATGGTCGGGATGCGGCGCTCGCTGCTGGCGGTCGTGTCGTTGCTGGTCGCGGCACCTTTGGCGCTGGCCGGGTGCGGGGATGACGCGGGGAAGCCCGCGAGTGCCGCGTGGGTTGCTTCGGGGACGCCGTCGGCCGCTCCGTCCGGTTCGCCCGAGTCTGGCGCGGTGTCGGCGGCGCCCGCGGCTCCTGTGGGGGATGGGTCGCTGCATGTGACGCCTGTCACCGGCAAGAAGGGCGTGCCGGTCAGTGCCGAGATCGGGTTCCGGCTTTCCGGCGGCAAGGTCACCAGCGTCGTCCTCAAGGACGAGGACGGCAAGGCCGTCTCCGGCGCGCTGCGGGAGGACGGTTCCTCCTGGGTGCCGGCCAAGCCCCTCAAGAACAGCCGGGGGTACGTGGCCACGGTCACGGCCGTCGACGGCGCTGGGCAGTCCCGCACCGAGACCACGTCCTTCACCACCATGGCCCCGGGTGGGCGGCAGACCGGGACGGGCTTCTACCTCTTCGACGGCAACACCTACGGCGTCGCGATGCCCGTGGTGGTCGAGTTCAACCCGGGCATCGAGAAGAAGGACCGGGCCGCCGTACAGAAGCGGATGTTCGTCAAGAGTGAGCCGGCACAGCCCGGCACGTGGTCGTGGACATCGAGTGGCACGCAGGCCTTCTATCGGGCGCCGAAGTTCTGGCAGGCCGGCACCAAGCTCACCGTGCGTATCGCCCTCGGCGGGCTGCCGACCGGTGGGGGGCGCTACGGCGACCAGGACCGCTCCGCTACCGCCAAGATCGGGCGCAGTTTCGTCATGAGCGTGGACAACAAGTCGAAGCACATGACGGTTGTCGAGAGCGGTAAGACGGTCCGGACGCTGCCCGTGAGCCTTGGTCGCAAGAAGTTCCCGTCCGCCAGCGGCACCATGGTCGTGATGGAGAAGAAGCGCGAGACCGTCTTCGACACGCGCAACGAGATGCCGGCGGGTGAGGGATACCGCGTGGACATCGAGTACGCCCAGCGCCTCACCTGGTCCGGCCAGTTCATCCACTCGGCGCCGTGGTCCGGCCCCGACCAGGGACGGCGGAACGTGTCGCACGGGTGTGTGAACGTGTCCGCGGCCAACGCGAAGTGGCTGTTCGATCGGACGCTCATCGGTGATCCGATCACCATCCGGGGTACTGAGGACAAGCTGGGGTATGGCAACGGCTGGACCCCGTGGGACGTGAGCTGGGCGGAGTTCGTGAAGGGCAGTGCCCTGCCGGTGCCGGCCGACCTGGCCGCGCAGGAGGGTCAGGCCTGATGGAGCGGGGGCGGGCTGGACGAGTCGGATTCCAGGCCGCGGCGGGCTGAGATCGCCTCGACGCGGCATGATTGCGGGGTTGGAGCCTCGCCCGTCCTTGGCGGATGATGGTCGCCGGGACGGCAGCGCCTGAGAGGGATCATGAGACTTCGCGGAGTGACTGGACCGGCCGGGCGGCGGTGGCGCGCGGTGGTGGCCTCGGTGGCGGCCGTGGGTGTGCTGCTCAGCGCCGGTTGCAGCGGTGACGACAAGTCGGAGTCCCCTTCCTGGCAGGGCGCCTCCGGTTCCCCGGCGCCGCAGGCCACGCTGAGCACGGTCTCGGTCACCTCGCCGGCGGCGGACGCGTCCGACGTCATGGCCAGCGTCGACATCGCGTACCAGTCCGAGGACCCCGCGAATACCTCGGTCGAGGTCAAGGACGGCGAGGGCAACGAGGTCAAGGGCACCCTCGACAAGGACGCCAAGATCTTCCGGCCGGCGCAGGCGCTCGGCTGGGGCCAGAAATACACGGTGACGGTCACCGGCACCCCGTCGGGTGACAAGGGCGGCTCCGCGACCAGCTCTTTCACCGTCATGAAGAAGCCGTCGACGCTGGTCCGGGTCATGAGCTTCCTGGGCGACGACCAGACCGTCGGCGTCGGCATGCCGCTGATCATCAGGTTCGGCCGCTCGGTCCCGGAGAAGTACCGCGCGGACGTCGAGCGCCGGATGCAGGTCACCGCCACGCCGGCGCAGGAGGGCATCTGGCACTGGACCAGCCCCACCGAGGTGCACTACCGCCCCCAGACCTACTGGCAGCCGCAGACCAAGATCTCCTACCGGGTCCAGCTCGCCGGCGTGCCCATGGACGACGGCTGGTACGGCCGCTCCGACCTGACCGTGAACGTCAAGATCGGACGTTCCTTCGTCATGACGGTGGACAACAAGAGCAAGCACATGACCGTCACGCAGGACGGCGAGGTCGTCAAGAGCATCCCGGTCAGCCTCGGTCAGAAGAAATACCCGTCGGCCAGCGGCACCATGGTGGTCATCGAGAAGAAGCGCAAGACCGTCTTCGACACGCTGGACGAGTTCCCCGAGGGCGAGGGATACCGCGTGAACATCGACTACGCCCAGCGGCTCACGTGGAGCGGCCAGTTCATCCACGCGGCTCCGTGGTCGGATGGGCAGCAGGGCAAGACCAATGTCTCCCACGGCTGCGTCAACGTCTCGATGGCGATGGGCAAGTGGCTCTTCGAACGCACGCTGATGGGCGACCCGGTCACGGTCAAGGGCACCGAGGACAAGCTCGAGAACGGCAACGGCTGGACCGACTGGAACATGAGCTGGGACGAGTACAAGCGGGGCAGCGCGCTCTGACCGTTCTCAGCCGACGCTGGCGAGGTCCGAGTCGGTGCACACCGAGACCATCTCGGCCGCGGCGGCGCTGACCCCGGCCACCAGATCTGGCTCCTCCTCGGAGCCCTGGGCCTTCACGGCCTGCTCGTAGGCCTGCTGGAGGCGGGTCGCGGCGTCCGCGACCGGGGCGTCGGCGGTGACGGTGGACGCGGCGACGCCGGTGATCACCCCCGGCTGCATGAGGCTGCCCTCCCGGACCGCCGCGCTGATCTTCCCGCACGCGACGGTGCCCGGCGGGTCGTCCGCGTGGGGCGGGGTGCTGGGTGGCGCCGACGGTGCGGCTGCCGGGGCCGGCGCCGGGGCCGGGACGCTTGCTGGTTTCGTGCACCCGGTGATGCTCGCCAGCAACAGCAGAGCGCAGATGGTGGCTGATCGCGACACATCTCTGACCGTAAGCGCTGCCGCGCCGTGGATCTGCCCGTCGGAAAATCCTGGGCAGGTCAGACCATGCTTGCGTGCGCCGCGATGATCCGCCAGCCGTGTGCGTCGTCGCGGATCCACGTGCGGGTGTAGCGCATCCTCGCGGCGAAACCGACGCCGTCGATGCTGCCGCGCAGACTGCCGAGGAACCAGGTCACGCCCGTGTCGCCGGCGACCACCAGGTCGAGCTCTTCCTCGTGCAGCTCCTCGATGATCTGCGTTCCGGTGCGATGCACGCGCAGGTCGTCGTCCTTGCGGTAGAGCTTGCCGTCCGGGCCGGTGAAGATCAGGCGGTCGTCGAGCAGGCGGTCGAGGGCCGCGACGTCGGAGGCGACCTGGGCGGCCTGCAACCGCCGCTCGGCGGCACGGAGTTCGTCATCCATGCCGTCCTTTGTAGCCCACCGGGGGAAGCAGCCCATCGCAGGGGAGTGCGAGGCTATTTCGGCTGGACGAGCCAGTGCCAGGCGCGACGCAGGCCGTCGGCGAGGGAGTCGTCCCCCGCGGTCCGCGCGGCCGCGTCCTCGCTCGGCTCGGCGAGCCCGTCAGCGGAGACGGCGATGATCACCCCGTGCTCGTAGATGCCGTCGACCTGGCCGGCCGCCGCATAGCGGTGCCCGTCGGCGGTCTCGATGACGAGGCCGTGGAAGATGTCTTCCCGGTCGTCGGACAGCACGTGCTCGACGGCGCCGACCCGATCGCCCGCGCGGTCGAAGACCGGCGTGCCGTCGGACAGGACGAGGAAAGACTGTGGTGCGCCGAGGTCCTCGGGCGCGGATTCGGTGTCCGGCATGGAGGGGGACGTACCCCGCCCCGTGCCGCGGTAACCGGCTTTCAGTCCGCCGGGGGCAGGACGGCGACCTCGCGGTAGAACCGGTCGATCGTGCGTACGGTCGACTCGAAGTCCTCCAGGTCGAACGGCTTCGTCACGTAGGCGTTGGCCCGGTGCTGGTAGCTGGCGGCGATGTCCGGGGCGGCGCCCGAGGTCGTCAGGATGACCACCGGGATCGTCTTGAGCCGGTCGTCGGTCTTGATCGCGGCCAGCGTCTCCCGGCCGTCCATGCGGGGCATGTTGAGGTCGAGCAGGATGAGGTCGGGCCGGTGGGCGTCCGTGTACGGATCGACGCGCCGCAGGTAGTCGAGCGCCTCGCGGCCGTCCGAGACCCGGTTGACCGTGGGCCGCGTCTGAGAACTCTCCAACGCCTCCGAAATCATGAAGGCGTCGGCGTCGTCGTCGTCGACGACGAGGATCTCGAGACTTCGCACTCTGCCCCCTAGTTTGCAGTTCGGCAAGCATAGGGGCGGCCGGTCCCGAATACCACCTCCACCAGGTATGAAATGCCGCGCCGCGAGACATGTCTCATACGCGGCACTCGTCACCTGGTCGGCGGGTGTCTCAGGCGAACCATCCGCCGGCCGTTTCCGGTGCCACGTCCTGGCCGGTCGCCCGGGCTCCGGCCCAGTTCACCCCGACCAACAGCTCGTCGCCGCGCAGTCCGGGCAGCCAGTTCCCGAGCCAGTCGGTGAGGGAGATCTCGACGACCTCGAAGCCCCGGTACGCCGCCACGGCGCCCACGACCCGCACGGCGCGGGACCGCTTGGACCAGAACGGCATAGCGCGAGCGCCGTCCGTGCCGGCGGGCGCGGGGAAGCCTTCGGAGTCCCGGATCGACCAGACCCGCCCCTCGCGGGGCACCTCCCGGCGGAACGCCGCCGCATGCGCCGCACTGAGCGACATCGCCGTCCCCTTCCTCCAGGCGTTGCTGTTCCCATGGTCACCCGTCGACGGCTCCGAAATGATTTGAACGACCAAATAGGGTCACTCCATGGAGATCAGAGTGGCGACGGAGCGGGACTGGCCGGCGATTTTTCCGTTCTGGTCGGCGATTGTGGAGGCGGGGGAGACCTACGCGTACCCGCTGGGCCTGGGCAGCGACGACGCGCGGGCACTGTGGATGGAGTCGCCGCCCGGTCGCACCGTGGTCGCCGTGGACGGCGGCGAGGTGCTCGGCTCGGCCAAGATGGGCCCGAACCGGCCCGGTCGTGGCGCGCACATCGCTACCGGCAGCTTCATGGTGGATCCGGCCGGTCAGGGGCGTGGCGTCGGACGGGCGCTGGGCCGGTACGTCATCGAGTGGGCGCGGGCCGAGGGCTATCGCGGCATTCAGTTCAACGCGGTCGTGGAGACGAACCGGGGCGCCGTACATCTGTGGCGGGCCCTGGGGTTCGAGATCATGACGACGATTCCGGAGGCGTTCGACTCGGTGGCCCATGGCCTCGTCGGCCTGCACGTGATGTACAAAAAACTGGGATGACGTCCGGGTTTGTCCCTTAATCTCAGCCCTATGAGAGGCATGAGCAAGACCCGGCGGCTAGCGACGATCGTGGCGACGGTGGCCGCGGGCCTGGCGCCGGTGGCAACGGGCACGCCCGCCGCGGCCTCCGGGGGTGGCCCGCACCCGCTGATGAGCTGGGTGCAGGCCGTCGAGGCGCACGAGCCCACCTGGGTGGACATCTACTGGCGGACCGGCAGGAAGATCTGCGACGCCCAGGTGCAGGTCGCGGGCAGGAAGGTCGACGTCGGCTACCCCAGCAACACCGGGGCGTACACGTCGTTCTCGCGCGATGACTCGCTGAGGTCCGGTGAGCTGGACCGGACCGCGGTCAACGTGACCGCCCACTACGGCAGGTCCGCCTTCGTGCCGCTCGAAGCGACGATGACCTACACCAACTGCGTGAGCGACGAGGTGAAGGTCAAGAGCTTCCCGCTCACCCTGCCCGTCCTCTCGTAACGGGGAATACGCGTGACGGGAGATACGCGCGGCCGGCGGGGGCGGCCGGCCGCGCGTACGTTCTCTACCGCGAGGCCATGATCAGCGCGGCCGGGTCGGTGCAGACCAGCTGCAGCGCCCGGGCCACCACGGCCGGGTCGTACGTCGAGGCGTGGAACGTGGCCTCCAGGTGCAGCACGCCCCCCATCTCGGAGGTGGTCAGCGTGATGCCCTCGGGTCCGTTGAGGGTCGGGACGCTCTGGTTGACCCGCCCGGCCGCTTCCACCGTCCACGGCAGGTCGGCGAGCACGTCGTGGCGCCCCTGGTTGCTGAAGGTCAGCCGCGGACGCGGCGCAGCCGGCGCCTCGCTCGGGTACGGGTCCGGCATGCCGGGCGCCCCGGTCACGAGGATCTTGCCCTCGCGCAGCAGCATCATCGTCAGAATCCGGCCGGTGGCCAGCTCCGCCTTCAGCGTCGTGTGAATCGCCTGCGGGTCGGTCAGGCTCGGCGGTGCCAGGTACGGCCCCATGCAGAAGTTGCTGTCGATGCTGACGCCCTTGTCGACGTAGCGCCGCGCGTCGGCCAGGAACGTGCCGCCCGCCGTGTCGGGGTTCAGCCCCAGCTCCCGCAGCGCCGCGGTGAACGCCGCGAAGGTGATCGCCGAGGTGGTGACGCCGGGGGAGTGCTCGTCCCGCCAGACCCGCATCTTGCCCAGCACGTCGGCGGAGCGGGCCGTCTCGACGGTCAGGTTCGCGGTCCACGGCCGCGTCGGGGTCTGTTCCGCGTGCGGCGGCTTCGCGAAGCTCAGGCCCTGCTTCCAGCGCCCCGGCTTGGTGCCGAACTGCTTCCACCAGGCCTTCGGCAGTGCCCACCGGTGCCGCACGGAGGGCGCGATGGCCGCGGCCCGCTGCTCGCCGGCGGCCAGCACCAGCTCCCGGAGCAGGGTGTTCACCGGGCCCGCGTCGCCGTAGGCGTGCGACACCTTCATCGCCACGTAGCCGCCGCCGGCCAGGATCCGCACCGGGTGGTGGGCGCGCGGCTCGGCCTGCAACTGCCGGGTCATCGCGTCGAAGTCGGCCGGTCCGTCGCCGAGGTCGGTCACCGCTTCACTGACGTACGCGGCGAAGGCGGCGGCGTCCATGTGCAGCCAGCGGGCGCCGGCGCGGTCGAGGCGAGACACCGCGCGGTGCGTCGGGTCGGCGGCGTGCAGGCCGATCAGCGCCTCGCGCAGCCGCTGGGCGGTCACCCCGGTCAGCGGCCCGACGGTACGGATGTACTCCAGCGGCAGCCAGGCACGCTCGTGCAGGGTCAGGCTGGTGCTCGACATGATGTTCTCTCCTTCGGGTACTGCCTTGGCGAAGACGACGCGGAGCACGGTCGGGGCGACCAGTACGGTCTCCACCGCCATCACCACCGCCACCCAGGTGACCAGCTCGGTGAGGTTGCCCCGGCTGCCGCCGTAGAAGGCGGCGGCGATCTCGGCGATCCCGGCGAACACCGCGAAGACGCCGGCGCCGCGGACGGTGCCCTGCACCCGCGAGATGGCCAGGAAGAAGTGGTGGAAGACGAACGGCACGTAGGTCAGGGCCAGGATGGCCAGCGCGGTGCCGGCCGACTCCGCGTAGCTCGCGCCGAAGACCGACATGATCGGCTTGGCGGCGATCATGACCACCAGGGAGACGGGCAGGCCGCCGCCGAGGCAGATGAGCAGGCCCATGCGGACCTTGGAACGCAGGGCGGCCTTGTCGCCGCTGGCCACCGCGAAGAGCGTCAGGGCCACGTTGCCGGGCACCATGGCCAGGAACGACAGCACCATGAAGGCGGTGTAGAACGCCGCGTTGGCCTCGGCCGACAGCACGGCGGTGACCACCAGCGGCAGCGCCGCCCGCGGCAGGTACGTCGCCAGGTTCAGCAGGTTGTGATCGAACGTCGACCGGCCCCGGCCGCGCAGCAGCGAGACGCGCGGGCGTACCGAGTCGATCATGTCCTTGCGGCGCAGCGCCCGGCCCAGGATCGCGACGGAGAGCACCATCCCGGCCACCCAGGTCAGCAGCAACTCGCCGCCCGTCAGCGCGATCGGCAGCAGGGCGACCGCGCCGAGCAGCGCGAGCTTGATCAGCGAGAACCAGGCGTTGCGCATGAGCTGCATGGGCCCCTGGAGCAGGCCGACCAGGGCCTCGTCCAGGACCAGCGTCATGGCGTTGAGCGCGATGCCGAAGACCAGCAGCACGGTGGCGGCCGTGCCGCCGAGCGCGTCCCGCAGGCCGGGTGCGGCGAAGTGGGCGAGGGCGACGTAGAGCAGCCCGCCCAGCGTGGCGGCGCTGCCGGCGACCAGGAGGCACGTGGAGATCAGTTCCCACTTGCGGCCCTTCAGGCCGGGCAGGTCCGAGATCAACATGGTGCCCATGCCGAACATCCCGATCGTGCCGATCAGGGTCATCGCGGACACTGCCGCGGACGCCTGGCCGACCGCCTCGGCCGGCGCGGTCCGCGCGGCGAGCCACCAGTAGGCGAAGCCGAACAGCGAGGTGAGCGCGGTGGTCGCCATCAGCGAGCCGGCGTTCACGAACAGGTCGAGGTGACCACGCAGCATGGCGACGAGCCCGCTGCGGCCCGGCCCCTCAGGACCAGCGTCAAGGCTCTCCGGTACGGCCTCGGTTACGGTTCTTTCCACTACTACCGCCCCCAGTTGCAGTGATCGACTCGCAACGGTAGTTACTGGGCGTGTTGATCGACCATGGCAAAGCGGGGCACATCCCGGATGCCGTCCGGAGTGGAGAAGGTGCGGTCCGGCGGAGGGGGCCGGGACCGAAAGGGCGAGGTTTGTGACGGGTGTGACCTGGGACTATTCGTCCCGTACCGGAAGTGGGGGCAGGCCCGCCGCGACCCGGGCGGCATCGGTCAGTTCCCGGAGCAGCTCGGCCTTACCGCGCGTATACGCCTCTCCCGGGCCGAATCGCCGCATCAGGTCCCGTTTGCCGGTGGCGTACCGGTCGCGGGCCTCCGGGTGGGCCAGCAGATAGTCACGCAGGAGCCGCTCGCCGCGGGTGTTCCATGTGTCCGTGGTCACTACGTGCAGGCGATATGCCGTGCTGTCGTAGTCCTCGCGCCGGTAGAGGAGCTGACCCGGCGTCTCCGCGGGCTGGATCCGGTAACCGAGCGTCTCCAGCGCGTCGTCGTTCACGTCGTCGAGGTCGTCGGTGGCGGCCATCAGGTCGATGAGCGGCTTGGCGGGCAGCCCCGGCACCGCGGTGTCGCCGATGTGTTCGATCGCGGTGAAGAGGGGAGCCAGCGTCACGCACGCCTGAGCGCCCAGTTCGGCCCAGCGCGGATCCGGCTCCGCGATCGTCACAACCAGCCCACCTTCTTGAACCTGCGGTACAGCGCCAGCGACGCGCCGAGCATGACGAGGACGGCGGCGTAGTAGCCGTACTCCCAGTCCAGCCCCGGCATGACCGTGAAGTTCATGCCGTAGACGCCGGCGATGGCCGTCTGCACGGCGGCGATGGCGGCCCACGACGCGATCTTGCGCATGTCGTTGTTCTGGTCCACGGAGACCTGCGCCAACCGGGCCTGAAGGATCGAGTTCAGGAGGTCGTCGAAGCCGGCGACCCGCTCCACGGCCCGCGCGAGGCGACCCCGTACGTCCACAAGGTACGGATAGACCGCCTCCGGCACCACCCCACGGTCCAGAAGCCGTTGGAGCGGTTCCTGTAAGGGCAGCACCGCCCGCTTGAACTCCACCATCTCGCGCTTCAACTGGTAGATGTGGCCGATCTCGGGCGTACGGTCCTTGGCGAAGGCGATCTCCTCCAGGGCCTCCAGATCATGTTCGACGTGCCCGGCGACCTCCAGATACTCCTCGACCATCCGATCGCAGACCGCGTGCGCGACGGCCCAGGGGCCCGCGGCAAGCAGCGTGGGCCGGGCCTGCAACTCCTGGCGTACGGTCTGGAGCGCGCCAGCCGCGCCGTGCCGCACCGTGATTACGAAGTACGGGCCGAGCAGCACCGTGACGTCCCCGGTGTCGACCACCTCGGAGGAGTCGGTCAGCTCCTCGTGCTCCACGTAGCGCGCGGTCCGCAGCACCAGCCGGGTCACGTCGCCGATCGTCTCGGCGGCGGGCCGGTGCCCGGGATCGGCGGCCTGGGCGGCGGTCAGCTCGTGCAGGTCGAACACCTCGGCGATGGCGGCCATGGTTGCCGCGTCGGGCTCGTGCAATCCCAGCCACACGAACGCACCGCGGTGCCGGCGCGCGATCCGGGCGGCCTCGGCATAGTGCGACACGCCGGGCCGGCGGTGCCCACCCTGATAGACAGCGCAGTCCACGACCGCGTCGGGATTGGCGCGCCGCTGCCGCGGCACGGCCGGCCGCGGACGGTTCAGACCCTCGATGATCTTTCCGAGCGTGCGCGGAATCAGGTACGGCTCCCGCCGCCAGCCGAACATTTCGCAGCGCCTCCCGCCGTCGACGATCATCGGCACCGACCGTATCCGGCACACGCCCGCCGGCAACGCACCGCACGGCCGGCATGACGCTCGGTATTAAGGTCATTTTTTGGCCGTTAGGAGGGGGAGTCTGGCCTCATGGCGAACACCAGCGCGCGGATGCTCCGGCTGCTGTCCCTGCTGCAGACCCACCGGTACTGGGCGGGCGCCGAGCTGGCCGACCGGCTCGACGTGAGCCCGCGCACCCTGCGGCGCGACGTCGACCGCCTCCGGGACCTCGGCTACCCGGTGGAGGCCGCCCGCGGCGTCGCCGGCGGATATCAGCTGAAGGCCGGAGCGGCGGTGCCGCCGCTGCTGCTCGACGACGAGGAAGCGGTCGCCATCGCCGTCGGCCTGCGGACGGCCGCCGCCGGCGCCGTCGCCGGCTTCGAGGAGACTTCGGTACGCGCCCTCGCGAAGGTCATCCAGCTGCTGCCACCGCGCCTGCGCCGCCGCATCGACGCCCTGCAAGCGGCGACCGCACCGGCCGTGCCCGGCGGTGGTCCGGTTCTTGACGCGACCACGCTGACCACGATCGCGATGGCGTGCCGAGGCGAGGAGCGCCTGCGCTTCGACTACCGTCCCCGCGACGGCGAGGGTGGCAACCGACACGTCGAACCGCAACGGCTCGTGTCGCTCGGCCGTCGCTGGTATCTGATCGCCTGGGACCTGGATCGGGGCGACTGGCGCAGCTTCCGCGTCGACCGCCTCACGAAGCCCGCGCTGACCGGGGCCCGTTTCCGCCCCCGGGACATCCCCGGCGGTGACCCGGTCGCGTGGATGCGCGCGCGCCTGGCCGGTGCGCCCACCCGCTATGACGTGTCCGTGCTGATCGAGACGCACGCCGAGGTGGTGAGCGGGCAGGTGGGTCATTGGGCCACCGTCGAGCCGCTCTCGGGGCAGAGCTGCCGGATGCGCATGAGCGTCGATGACCTGGGCTGGCCGGTGATGATCCTGGGCGTGCTCGGTGTGGCCTTCACCATCGAGTCGCCGCCGGAACTCCACGATCGCCTTCGCGAGGCCGCCGGGACGCTGCTCCGTGGCGCCTCCACCCCGGCGCCCGGAGGGCCGGCGCATCGCTGAAACCGGCGAATGCGGGCAGCGTTGTGCAGGCGCGGATCGGCGCCCCCGTGGCGCCGATCCGCATGGGGAAACCCTAGCGGGACCCCCCGACATTTTCCCGCAGTTAAGTCCACAATGGTGCTGTGAGCAGGGGAAATCGTTTGTGAGCCACGGCATACTCCAGTCATGAACGAGATTCCACGCACCGCTGACGACGTCCGCGCCCTCGTGCGTGCCGGCGAGCGGGTCAAGTACCTGTTTTTCTGGGGACACCGGCCGCAGCGCGACGGCAGCATAGGCGCGGGATGCCTCAGCCAGTGGTGGCCGTCCGCCTTCACCGTCGACGGCGTCCGCTTCGCGTCGGCGGAGCACTACATGATGTGGCGCAAGGCGACGCTGTTCGGCGATCTGGAGGCGGCCGAGCGCATTCTCGCTGCCGACCACCCCCGGCAGGCCAAGACGCTGGGCGGCGGCGTCCGCGGGTTCGACGAGGACAAGTGGGCCGCCGAGCGCTTCGAGATCGTGGTCGCCGGCAACGTCGCGAAGTTCGCCCAAAGCCGCGAGCTGCGCGACTTCCTCGTCGGCACGGACCCGCGAGTGCTGGTCGAGGCGAGCCCGGTGGACCGCGTGTGGGGAATCGGCCTCGCGGCCACCGACGACGGCGTCGCCGACCCGCTGCGGTGGCAGGGTCTCAACCTGCTCGGGTTCGCGTTGATGCAGGCACGGCACCAGCTCGCCTGAAGTCCGGACGCCGGCGGGCCGGGCGGTGCCGTTACCAGCGCCGGGGCTGGCCGGCGCGGTCGCGGACCGTGGCCCAGACCAGCTTGCCGTCGGCGGTGGGCAGGGCGCCCCAGGCGGTGGAGTCGGCGTGCACCACGCGCAGCCCCCGGCCGCGTTCGTCGAGGGGGAGGCCGGCGCGCACCGGCGCCAGGTCGAGCACCCGGGGCAGCCGCGGGTCGCGGTCCCGTACGGCGATGTGCAGGGTCGTCCCCCGGCGCGAGACCGCGACGTCGATCCGCGTACCGGCGTGCTCGACCGCGTTCGTGACCAGTTCCGACATGACGGCCCGCGCGGGAAGGAGCAGCGTCGACATGTCCCAGTCCTGGCAGGCCCCGCCGATGAGGTCCCGGGCCACACCGGGGGAGCTCGCGGCGGGCGGCAGACTCAGCCGGACGAACTCGCCCGGTGACTGTTGCTGGGCCAGGGCGGCGTGGGCCTCCGCGAGGGTGGTGTGGATCGGCAGGTCGTCGCCGCCCTCGCGGCCGAGGCGAGGGGACCCGGGGGGCAGGCAGACCGCGAATCGGGCGGCCGGTTCGGCGACCGCGGTGGCCCGCACGGCGCCGAGCCAGGTCGGCACGCTCGCCGGTTCGGGGTCCTCGATCCCGCTGAGGTCGAACACGATCCCCGCCGGGTTTCCCGCGAGGCATTTGCGCAGCGTTCGGGAGACGACGGGATTCAGCGACGCCGCCCAGACCCCGCGCACGGCGACGTCGATGACCGCACCGTCCGGATCCGCGATGACGCTGATGTGCTCGTCGCCGGGATCGAACAGGTACGGGGGTTGTTCCTGCATGACACGGTCCTCCCGCCGCCGGGTACTGGCGAGTCTTCGGTCCCGATGCGCGAGGGTCAACGGGCCAGTCACCCGAACGGGCTCGCCCGTTCAGCGGGATCGGCGCACTGGCAGCCCGTTTCGCGGACCGGTGGTGCGCCTATCTTGTCCGGCATGCCCATCTCGCCGTACTTGAAAGACTTGCGGGCGGTCGTCGGCCCGCGGTTGCTGTTCCTGCCGGGCGTTACCGCGGTCGTCTTCGACGACGAGGGCCGCGTTCTGCTCGGCCGCCGCGCCGACGACGGCCAGTGGGCGCTGATCGCGGGGGTGATGGACCCGGGCGAGCAGCCGGCCGAGACCGTCGTTCGGGAGGTCTTCGAGGAGACGGCCGTCCACGTCGTGCCCGAGCGGGTGACCAGCGTGTTGACCCAGCCGCCGAACACCTACCCCAACGGCGATGAGACCGAGTACGTCGACATCGCCTTCCGCTGCCGAGCGGTCGGCGGCGAGGCCCGGGTCAACGACGACGAGTCGCTGGAGGTCGGCTGGTTCGCGCCGGCCGACCTGCCGCCGATCGCCGAACTGACCCGGCTGCGCATCGAGTGCGCGACCGCCCCGGAGGAGGCCGCCTGGTTCCGTTCTCCCCGCCAGGAGCCCGGAAACTGAAAAGAGGGTTTAGAGTTTCCGTCGAGCGCGGGCGCGGCCGCGACGAGAGGGGCGCAAGCGGTGATCAGAGAACTGGGCGACGTAATTCCCGTCCCGGCCGAGGTGCGGCCCGACACGGCCGTTCGTTTCCACTTCGACGCGGGTACGGCGATCGGCGCGACCCCCGGAACGGAGCAAGTGGCGGCGTACCTGGCCGACATCCTGCGACCGGCGACGGGATTCGACCTGCCAGTGACCCCGGCCGAGACCCCGGAGGGGTCGGGCGCGGTCGCGCTGCGGCTCGACCGGTCGCTGGCCGATGAGGAATACCGGCTCGAGATCACCGATGGTGGCGTCACGTTGACCGGCGGTGCGTCCGCCGGGCTGTTCTACGCCGTGCAGACCCTGCGCCAGCTTCTCCCCGCCGAGATCTTCGCGACCACGCCGCACGGGATCGGGTGGACGCTGCCCGGCGGGACCATCGTCGACCGGCCGCGCTTCGCCTATCGCGGCGCGATGCTGGACGTGGCGCGCCACTTCTTCACCGTCGACGAGGTCAAGTCCTACCTCGACACCCTGGCCCAGTTCAAGATCAATCACCTGCACCTGCACCTCACCGACGACCAGGGCTGGCGGATCGAGATCGAGAGCTGGCCCAAGCTGACCGCGATCAGCGGCGGCGACGGTACGGGCGTCGACGGCGCCGGCCCCGGCTTCTACACCAGGGACGACTACACGGAGATCGTCGCGTACGCGGCGAACCGGTATGTCGTCATCGTCCCGGAGATCGACATGCCGGGACATGTGAACGCCGCCCAGGTGGCGTACCCGGAACTGACCGCCGACGGGGTGGCACCGCCGCAGCGGACGGACACCGCGGTCGGCTACAGCTCGCTGGTCGCGGGCAAGCCCGAGACCTACGCGTTCGTCGAGGACGTGCTGCGCGAGGTCGCCGAGCTGACCCCGGGCCCCTACCTGCACATCGGCGGCGACGAGGCGCAGGCCACCACCGCCGAGGACTACCGGACCTTCATCCAGCGGGCGCTCGCGGTGGTGACCGGGTTGGGCAAGAGCCCGGTCGGCTGGCACGAGATGGCCGCCGTCGACCTGCCGCCCTCGGCGGTGACCCAGTTCTGGCGCATCGAGGCCATGGACGACGGCACGGCCCGGGCCGCCGCCGGCGGAGGCAAGGTGCTCATGTCGCCGGCCGACCGCACGTACCTCGACATGAAGTACACGGCCGAGAGCCCGCTGGGACTGGACTGGGCCGGCCTTCTCGACGTCGAGAAGGCGTACGGGTGGGACCCGGCCGAGCGGCTCCCCGGCGTCGGCGAACAGGCCCTGCTCGGCGTCGAGGCGCCCCTGTGGTCGGAAACACTGCGCAGCCTGGCCGACGTCCAGACGATGGCGTTTCCCCGGCTGCCCGCGATCGCCGAGATCGGCTGGTCGCCGCGGGAGAGCCGGAACTGGGAGTCGTTCCGCCACCGCCTGGCGGCATGCGGCCACCGCTGGCGGCTCCAGGGGGTCGCCTTCCACCGTTCGCCCGAGGTCCCCTGGCCGGCATGACCCCCTCGAACACCGCCTAGGCTTGCCGCGTGCGGAAGAGGGTGTGGGGCTCGGTCGTCGCTCTGGCCGGGTTCCCGGCGATCGCGGCGGTGCAGCTCGCGCTCGTCGTCGTGCCGGTCATGCTGGTCCTTCAGATCCTGCCCGGCCCGGCGGCGCTGCGGATCGGCCTGCCGGTGTGCATCGCCACGGTCGGCGTGATGGGGTACGCGACCCGGCGCGCCCTGCACCTGCGGCGCCCGGAGCCGGTCGGCATTCCGGTGACCCGTACGGACGCGCCCGCGCTCTGGTCCCTGCTCGACGGGGCCGCCGCCGTGGCCGGCACCCGCCCACCCGACCGGCTGTTGATCGTGGCCGACGCCGCGGTCAAGGTCATCGAGCGCACCCGCCTGCTCGGCCTCGCCGGCGGCCACCGCGACCTCTACCTCGGGCTGCCGCTGCTGCAAGCCTGGGACACCGCCCGGCTGAAGGCCGCCGTGGCCCACGAGATCGGCCACTTCTCGCCGCGCCTGGGCCGGCTCGCTCCGGTCGCCTATCGCGGGCGGATCGCCGTCGGTCGGGTGGTGCCGCGCATTCCCCGACGCAACCCGGCGGGGCCGCTGCTGCGGGCGTACGCGCGCTTCTACCGTGGGATCGACGCACCGTTCAGCGCGGCCCAGGAGCTCCAGGCCGACCGGATCGCGGCCGAATACGCGGGCGCGACCGCCGCGGCCGCCGTGCTGCGCGACCTGTCGGCGCTGGACGGGCTGCTGCGGGTCTTCCACGCCGAATATCTGGGACCGGGCTGGCAGGCGGGTCACGTGCCGGACGACATCTTCGGAGGGTTCCTGCGGGTGCTGGCGGCCCGGGCGGAGGAGGTGGCCGTCCTACGGTCCCGCGAGCCGGCACCGCCCTCCAGGTGGGATACCCATCCGCCGCGCGCTGACCGGCTCGCCGCGCTCGCGTCACTTCCCGCGGATCCCGCCCCGCAGGCCGTCATCCCGTTGCAGCCCTCAGGTCCTCCGCGGACCGACGTCCCCGAGACCGCCGATGCGGCCGCCCCGGCCGGATCGGTGGCCGGGGGCGAGAGCACCGCCGTAGGGTCCATCACCGCCGAGGCAGAGACCGTCAGCGGTGATGGCGCGTGGGTCGCTGAACCGGAAACCGACGCGTCGCCCGCCGCTCCGGAGCTCATTCCCGACCTTCCCGGACTCGGGCGGGCGCTGCAGACCGTGGCCTTCCCACCGCAGGGACGCACGGCGGTCGGCTGGGACGAATTCTTCGGTGCCGCGCGCGTCGTCGAGATGGAACGGGAGGCCGACGCCGCTCTCACCGTGCTGTCCCGGGTAGCCGACAGCCCGATCGGCACCGCCGCCGACGTGCTCGATCTCGCCGGCGACGGACGGCTGCGCGAACTCGCGGAGTCCGTGTTTCCCGACCTTCCTCCGGACGAGACCGCGGCGCGGATCGGCGACCTGGTCACGCTCCTGCTCGCCCTGGCGGCGTTGCGCAGCGGCGCGGCCCGGTGGCGGCACAGTTGGACCGGCACCGCCGAGCTCGTCGCGCCCGACGGCTCGCACCTCAACCTCGGCGAGCTGGCCGCGCTCGCCGTCGACCCGGCGACCGTCGCCGCCGTGCGTGAGCGGCTCGCCGATCTTGGAATCGACGTCTCCGCCGGGCCGGCCACCGGCGCCGCCCATCCGCGGGCGGAGGTGGTCGGCGGCGTCGTCAATCTGGTGGTGGACGGTGCGCGGACGGACGTGCTGGTTGTCGACACCGGCTTGTTCCTCGTGCCGGGACTCCCGCGGTCGCAGAACGGCTCCGCGAAGCGGCGGCTGGCCGAGTTCGCCGCCGCCGACATTGCGCGGCGCGGCGCCATCGCGCCGGAGAGCCGTTTCGTCGCGTTCGCGGACGTGGCCGGCGCCACCCAGGTCAAGCGGCGGAGCTGGGACCTGCGACTACGCGACGGGGCGACGCTCACCGTGCGGACGGGGCTGGACTCCGACGCGCTGCCGGGAGGGTGGACGGCCTGGGACGACGCCGTGGCGTTCCTCTCACGCACCAGATAGTCATCCCCGTGAGTGAACCGAGCGGGCCCGGCGTCCGTGTTCTCCCCTGGACGGTCGCATGTCCGACGGAGAAGTGGTCACGCCGTCACACGGCGTCACACTGAAAAGAACGGTGTCATTCGCTTGCCGGTCGCGAAATCGGGTAGATCAGCGTCAGACGGATCGGCGATGATCGCCACGACAGGGAGGGGGGCGCTGATGGAGCGGGGACCCACGGCGCTCTTCGGAGCCATCGTGGCGGTGGGCCTCGGCCCGGCGCTGTGGCTGGGCGCGCAGTTCGGCGACGCGACAGTGACACCGCAGCGGCCGCCCACCGTGATCGTGCAGCAGAACGACGTGTCCGCGCCCGATGGGGGCGCCGGGGCCGGCGACTCGCCGGAAGACGGGCCGAAGGTCGTCCGCAGTGAGCCGAAGGTGCACAACGGCCCGCTGCGCGGCCGGCCGAAGCCCGTGCCGGCGGCGACCTCGTCCTCGCCCACGCCGTCACCGTCCGCCTCGACGACGAGCACGCCTCCCACCGAGTCCACCCGGCCGCCGACCGACGACTCGCAGGAGCCCAGCACCCCGCCGACGGGATCCTCGAGCACCCCGCCCGCCGGTGCGGACCCGGACGAGCCGGATCCGCCCTTGACGGAGGTGGAGAACTCGGCGGAGACCGAGAAGGTCGCCGAGGCCTGAGGCTGGGCGGACAAGCACGTCCACCCAGCCTTTGCCGCGTGCGACGAGGGCTCAGAGCCCGAGGATCCGGTTGAGGATGTCGCGGTAGCCGCGCAGCTGCACCCGCAGCGCCTCGGTGTCGTCGCTGTCGCCGCCCAGATCCTCCTTGCGGGACCTGAGGCTGGCGGTCAGCTTCTCGACGGCCTCGTCGACCAGGCCGGCGGCCTCGGTGGTCGCCTCCTTGGGGCTGTCGACGAAGCGGAGCTGCACCTCACGCCACCGTTCCTGGAAGGCTTGGGCGTCCCCGGCGGCGAAGAAGTTCTCCGGCTGGTCGGTTCCGCGGACCGGTGCCGCCGGCGCCACGACCGGCTCAACCACCTCGGGAGCGGAAGCTGCCTCGGAAACCGGGGCCGAGTCGGCCTCGGGGGCAGAGGTCGCCTCGGGAGCTGTGGTCGACTCGGAGGCCTCCGGCGTCGTCGCGTCCTCGTCGATCACCCTCGGGTCGTCGAAGGTGCCACGATCGTCGAGCGGCACGTCGACCACCTCTTTTTCGCCGTCGCGGCCCTTGGTGGCCGCGCTCGTGTACGTCGTGGTGTTGGTTTCCTTCGGCGACTCCACCGCGTCGTCAGCCGGTGCGACGCCGTGCTCGTCGTCCGTCACCTTCCAGCGGTCGTTGAGCGGGTTGGCGGCTACCCCGCCGCCCACAGTCGACGCGCCGAAGGCGGCCGGCTGCGGGTTCGGCTCGAACTCGGTGCGGTCGGAGTCGCGCACCGTGCCCTTTTCCCGGTCCACGATGGCGTCATCGTCGGCCGCGCTGTCGTTCGCCTCGCCCGGGGAGTCGGACCAGGGGGATGGTGGCCGCTGGCCGGGCACCGCCACCGGCTCCGACTGGACCCGTTCGGGCCGGTCGTCGTGCGCCTGCTCGTCGGCGGACTCGCGGGCGTCGTTGGAGAAGAAACGCATCGTCGCACTCCTCAGCGGCTGGTGGCGTCGGGACGGTGGCCCGCGACGTCGCTGTCGTGGTCATTGATCTTCTGGGACGGCACCTTCGGCTCGGAGGACGGGGCGGCGGCGCCCTCGGTCCGCACCGGATTCTCGCCGAGCAGGTCGGCGAAGAGCGCGCGGTAGTGCACCAGGGCCTGGCGCAGGTCCTCGGTCTCGGCCTCGCCCTTCTTGCTCCGCTCGCTGATCGCGTGGGCGTCGCGGTAGTGCTCGAGCGTCCGCGCGTGGTCGACCGACAGGGTGGCGAGCTGCTCGTCGTGGTCGCCGGTGGGGTAGCCCCGCTCGGCGATCAGCCGGGTCACCAGCTCGTCGGCGGTGGAGACGGCGTGCTCGGGCGCGTCCACGAACTGGATCTGCACCTCTTCCCAGGCGACGGAGTACTTCGCCTTCGACTCCGCCGACAGCGGCTTGAGCTCGAGCTGGGCGTGCCGTTTCTGGCGCTCCTCCAGCTCCCGCTCGCCGGCGGCACGGCTGTCCGCGTCGCCGACGACCCGGTCGTACTCGGGTCCGAACGTATTCTGCAGCTTCTTGCGGCGGCCGGCGCGGACGCCGTACACGACGGCGGCGACCACCAGCAGCGCCAGGACAATGAGAATGATCATGAGAGTGGGGGACATCGGCCTCCTCCTTCTTCACCCGCTGGTATTCCCACCCAACCAGGGTCATCAATCCGATTCGACGGCACGAGGTCAAAACCCTCCGACCGTGTCGTATCCTGCCGGGGGTGCGCAGCTCATCGACGGTCGTTGACGCCTCAACCAACTGTCCACGCGGCGCGCGTTGTCCTGTCCACCCCCGGGGCGGAGTCTGATGAGAAGCCGCAATTGGTCGATCCGCGTGAAGATCCTCGCGTTGGTCGCGGTGCCGCTCGCGGCGTTGCTGGCGCTGTGGGCCTTCGCCACGACGATCACCGCCGGCCCTGCCCTGCATCTGTTGTCGGCGCAGACGCTGCTCGACACGGTGGGCAACCCCGGTGAGGTCCTCATGGGTGAGATCCAGCGGGAACGGCGGGTCTCCGTCCAGTTCCTCGCCGATCCCAGGGCGGCTCCGGCCGCGCTCGACGCCCAGCGCGCCGCCACCGACCGCGCCGCCGCCGAGTTCCGGCGTACGGCCGACGGCGACAAGGCGCGACGGGCGGCCGGCGCGACCCTCGAGTCCCGCATCCGCCAGGTGTTCACCGACCTCGAGGCCCTGACCGCCGCCCGGGACTACATCGACCGGCGCGAAGTGGACCTGGTCGGGGCGCAGAACCTCTACAACGCCATCGTGGACAGCGGCTTTCAGATGTTCGCCGCCACCGCCAACTTCGGTGACGAGACCGTCGACCGGGAGATCCGCGCGCTGATCACGGTCGGCCGCGGCCAGGAGTACCTCAGTCGGATCGACTCCCTGCTCGCCGGCGCCCACGCGGCCGGCAAACTCAGCGAGCAGAGCCGCGCCGAGTTGGTGCAGGCGATCGGCACCGTCCGCTTTCTCTTCGCCCAGGGCGTCGGGGACCTGCCGGAGCGCGACCGGGTGGCATTTCAGCGGCTGAGCGGCGGCGCCGCCTTCAACCGACTGCAGGAATTCCAGAATCAGCTGGTGGCGGTGGCCCGGGCCGACACGCCGCCGCCGGTCAGCGCCGCGGCGTGGCAGTCCGCCTACGACACCACCGCCCAACAGCTGCGCGCCTTCGAGATCAACGCTACCGACTCGCTGGCCGAACAAGCGCGGCCGGTCGCGGCGAACGTGCTGGTCCGCCTCGGTATCGCCGGGCTGCTCGGCCTCGCCGCCCTGATCGCGACCATCGTGGTCTCGGTGCGGGTCGGCCGCTCGATCGTGGGCCGGCTGGGCCGCCTGCGTCGCGAGGCGCTCGAGATGGCGAGCGAGCGGCTGCCCGCGGTGGTCCGGCGCCTCCAGCGCGGCGAGGCCGTCGACGTCGACGCCGAAACCCCGTCCCTGGAGTACGGCCGGGACGAGATCGGCCAGCTCGGTCGCGCCTTCAACGAGGTGCGGCGTACGGCCGTGCAGTCGGCGGTCGAGGAGGCCGCGGTGCGCCGCGGCATCAACGAGGTCTTCCTGAACATCGCCCGGCGCAGCCAGACGCTGCTGCACCGCCAGCTTGCCCTGCTCGACAAGATGGAACGCCGCGAGACCGAGCCGAGTGAGCTCGAGGACCTCTACCGCGTCGACCATCTGGCCACCCGCATGCGGCGGCACGCCGAGGACCTGGTCATCCTGGCCGGCGCCGCACCCGGCCGCGGCTGGCGCAACCCCGTGTCGATGATCGACGTGGTCCGCGGCGCGATCAGCGAGGTCGAGGACTACAAGCGGGTGCACATCGCCTCGATCGAACCGTCCGCCGTGCTGGGTCGCGCCGTCGGCGACGTCATTCACCTGCTCGCCGAGCTGCTGGAGAACGCCACCGCGTTCTCGCCGCCGCAGACCAGGGTCGAGGTGGTCGGCCAGATCCTGCCCAACGGGTACGCCCTGGAGATCGAGGACCGCGGCCTGGGTATGTCCGCCGACGCGATCGCCGAGGTCAATCGCAAGCTCCTCGAGCCGCCGGACTTCGACCCGTCGAACAGCGCCCGGCTCGGCCACTTCGTGGTGGCGCAGCTCGCGGCCCGGCAGGGGTTGCGGGTCTCGCTGCGGCCCAGCGCGTACGGCGGCGTGACCGCGATCGTGCTCATTCCCGGCGAGCTGGTCACGGCCGCCCTGCCCGGCCCCATCGCCCTACCCGGTCCCCTCGCCGGGCCCGCGGCATTGCCGCAGGGCTCGCCCGCGGATCCGGTCACGGCCGCCAATGCCTGGGACCGGCCACGGCCGGAGGAGAACGAGGACGGCGCCGCGCCGCTGCACGGCAGCCCGGTGCCACAGCCGGCGGCCCGGACCGAGGCACACCCGATGACCGGCCCGACGCCCAGCGCCGTCGTCGAAGGGCTGAGCGTCGACGGCCTGGTCCGCCGTCGCCGCACCGTGCCCCGGCGCGATACGGACGAGCCGGCCGCCCCGGCCGCTCACCTGCCGCCCAACCTGACCTCCCCGGCGGGGCTGACGGGCCCGCCCGCGCCGAGCGACGCCACCGCGCAGCTGCCTCTGGTGGCCGGCGACGGCCTGGACGTGGACTGGCCCTCCGGCGGTGATCAGCGCAACGGCCACGGCGGGGACCCGGCGGGTCTGCGGCACGGAGAAGGGCCGGCACTACTGCCCGGCACGCCCCACATTCCGGCGCAACGCGGTCCGTCCGAGCCGGTCTCGCCCGAGCCCGCACCCACTGACCAGGAGCGGCGGCTGCCGCAACGGGTACGGCAGGCCAGCCTGGCGCCGCAGCTGCGCGAGCCGGCCGCCGAGCGTGCGGAGTCCACGACGGTCCGCTCGCCGGAGCAGGTACGCAGCCTGATGAGTGCTCTCCAGCGGGGAACCACCCGAGGGCGCCGGGAGGCGGCCGCCCTCATCGCCGGTTCAGCCGGGGGAGAACCGCCGGAGGCGGCGGTGAGTGAGGCAATCGCAGCAGGTAGTGAGCGATCTGCCGACGAGGGCGACCAGAGCCTCGCCGGAACTGACAAACAGCGGACGGCAGGGCGGCCGCGGTGGTCCGAGGCGGCTACCGTCACGTTCCCGGCCGTGCCGGGTGACGTGGACGGGAGCGACGGCACCGCGGACGGCACTCCCGACGAGAAACACCAGAACCATCGGCCGGATAAGGACACATAAGTGGCAGAGACGAACCAGAGTGCCAACCTCACCTGGCTTCTCGACGACCTCGTCGACCGGGTGCCGTCGGCGCGGCAGGCGGTGGTCCTCTCCGCCGACGGGCTCATGCTGGGTGCGTCGGCCGGCATGGGCCGGGAGGACGCCGAGCACCTGTCGGCGATGGCCGCCGGGTTCCAGAGCCTCGCCAAGGGTGCGAGCCGGCATTTCCGTGCCGGCCCCGTACGCCAGACCGTGGTGGAGATGGAGGACGCCTTCCTCTTCGTCACGGCCGCCGGACTGGGCGCCTGCCTCGCCGTCGTCGCGGGCAGCGACGCCGATCTCGGGCTGATCGCGTACGAGATGGCGATGCTGGTCATCCGGGTCGGCCAGACGATGGACGCGCCAGAGCGGTTCCCAGGGTCCGATGCCCGCTGACCCGAGGCGCGCGCCGCACGACTGGCTGGACTACGACGCGGGGCCGGTCGTGCGTCCGTACGCGATGACGCAGGGCCGGGTAGCACCCGCCGGTGACGAATTCGACCTCGTCGCGTTCGTGGTGGCGACCGTGCCCGGCGCGCCTCCACCGCCGGGCCTGCCGCCGGAGCATCATGCAATCGTCGGCGCGGCGTGGGAGCCCACGTCCGTCGTCGAACTAGCCTCCAAACTGGACCTCTCCATCGGGGTCCTGCGGGTTCTGCTGGGTGATCTACGCTCGGCCGGACTCATTTCGCTCTACGAGCCTCCCGCGGCCTCCCAGCCGCATGACGTCGACGTACTCAAGGCGGTTGTCAATGGACTCCGTGCGCTCTGACCGCGACGGCGCGCGCTCGCACATCCCGGTCGCGCTCAAGATCCTCATCGCCGGCGGCTTCGGTGCGGGCAAGACCACCATGGTCGGCTCGGTCAGCGAGATCCGGCCGCTGCAGACCGAGGAGGTGCTCACCGGTGCCGAGGGCTCCGACGACACCTCCGGCGTCGAGGCCAAGCGCACCACGACGGTGACGATGGACTTCGGTCGCATCACCATCACCGACGACTTGCAGCTCTATCTCTTCGGTACGCCGGGCCAGGACCGCTTCTGGTTCCTCTGGGACGAGCTGTCCTCCGGCGCGCTGGGTGCGGTGGTGCTGGCCGACACCCGCCGGCTCGCGGACTGCTTCCCCTCGATCGACTACTTCGAGCAGCGCGGCACTCCGTTCGTGGTGGCGGTGAACTGCTTCGACGAGCGCCGCTTCGGCACGGAGGCGGTGAGCCGGGCCCTCGACCTCGACCCGGACGTCCCGGTGGTCGAGTTCGACGCCCGCGAGCCGCTCGCCGCCCGCAATGTCCTGATCGAGCTGGTCGAGTACGTGGCCCGCCGCCAGCTGCTCGCGGCCGGCTCCCGCTGACCGCCCGTCCGGTTGGTCGCGCGGGTCAATGCGGGTGGTAGGGGCTGTCCCACGGCGCGCCGGCCGGCATCTGGGCCGGCGGGATGCAGATCAGCAGCGATCGGATCCGGCGCAGGATGCGCGCCGGGATCAGCCCCCGCACGACCAGTTCCTCCGGATGTGCGTACGGCCGCTCGTAGCGCCCGATGACGATGCGGTGCGCCTCCGCGGGCCCTAGCCCGGGCAGGCGGGCCAGCTCGTGCACGGGCACGTGGTTGAGGTCGACCAGGCCGCCGTCGTCGAAGTGCCGGATCAGGTCCGGGCGTCCCACCCCCAGCTGCCGCGCCCGGATCGGGTCGAAGGCGGCGAACTGGCGGGACTGCTCGCGCAACATACGGTCGCGGGGGGTGTCGCCCGGGTGCCCCGCCAGGATGCCGCCGTGGATCGCGGCCGCCGCGGTGATCGCGAGGAGCATCAGGAAGCCGATCGCCTCGGTGTCGCTCAGTTCGGCACTCTCCACCGGTGACGGGTCGATCGTCAGGACCACGAAGGCGGCCACGAGCAGGAGCGCGTATCCGCCGGCCACGACGAACTGGCGCCGGTCGTGGCGTCGGAGGCCGGCGTACACGAAATAGATCCAGCTGCCGAACGAGCACACGATGATCGGCAGCAGGGCGGCGACGATCACCTCGAAGATGGGGAAACGTCTCTTCTGCGCCGGTGCCCACGGCAGCGGGGGCGGCGCGAGCGGGGTCGGGCTCCAGGCCGGGGGCGGGGTCGAGACGGTCAGGTCCGTGGGCGCGTACCGCTGGCCGAGATCCAGGTGGGCGGATGCCGGCACCGGGATGTCGTCGCTGTCGGACCACGGGTCGACCGGCTCCGAGTAGAAGGCCTCGCCGCGCAGGATGCGCCGGTGGGTCTCCTGCATCTTCTCGCCGGGCTCGACGCCGAACTCCTCGAGGAAATACTCCCGGGCATCGCGGTACGCGGCCAGCGCCTCGGCCTGGCGGCCGCCCTGGTGCAGGGCGATCATCAGCTGCGCCCGCAGGCCCTCGCGCAGCGGGAACTCCTCGACCAGCCGGACGAGATCGGGCATGACGCCGGTGTGGTTGCCGCGCGCCAGCTCGGCGTCGGCCCACTTCTCCCAGGCCCTGGCCCGGGCCTCGGTGAGCCGGGTACGGGCCGCGTCGAAGACCGGGCCGGTCAGTCCGGCGAGCGCCGGCCCGCGCCACAGGTCGAGCGCCCGCCGCAGGGTGTCCGCCGCCTCCACGAGCTGCCCGGACCCGCGCTGGTCCGCGGCCTCGGCCAGGGCGGCCTCGAACCGCTGCGCGTCCAGGGCCTCCGGTGCGGTCCGGAGGACATAGCCGCCGCCGCTGAGGGCGAGCAGTTCTCCCGGCGTACGCGGGGCGCGGCCGGGATCGAGCACCCGGCGCAACCCGGCGACGTACTTCTGAACGACGTTCGCCCCGTTCTCCGGGGGTTCGTCGCCCCACACGGCGTCGACGATCTTCTCGACCGGCACCGGCTGTCCCGCGTCCAGCAGCAGGACGGCGAGGACCGCCCGCTGTTTCGCCGGCCCCAGGTCGAGCACCTCGCCGCCGCGTGCCGCGCTCACCTCGCCCAGGATCGTGAAGGTCAGCGGGGGATCAGGCGGCGTTTCCATCCCGCTAACCCTCCCTTGACCAGCGCAAATGTTCCACGGCAGCGACACGGCAGCGAAACCGCGGCCGGCAGCAGCATAACGACAGCGGCACCGCAGCACGGTGCTGCAGGCTGCTCGTCGTTCGCCGGTGACGGACCGCCGGGACGCTCTTCACACCACATGAGGGACGACGAGATGAACGTTCGTAAGACGCGACTGGCCGCAGCGCTGCTCGCCGTCGGTGCCCTTGCCGGCGGCTGCGGGATCGCGGAATCGGTCACGACGCCGACCGCGACGCCGGCCTCGTCCGCGCCGCCCGAGCCCAGGGAGCAGCTTCTCGACGCCGTGCCCGGCGCCACCGCCGGCGCCTTCGCGTTCCGGATCGAGGGCGGCACGCAGCCGATGCGGGGTGTGCTGGACGCCGCGAACAAGAGGCTCCGGATCGACCTCGCCCACAAGGACCCGGAGCTGGGCTTCACCATCACCATGAACTTCCTCGTGGTGCAGGAGCGGTCCTGGATCAAGGTCGCCGTCAAGGGCGCGGAGGGCCTCACCGGAATGCCCGATTTGCCGAAGAAGTGGATGAGCCTCGATCCTGACAAGATCAAGGACAAGGACGCCGCGCCGCTGGCGTACGACGGCGAGACCGACCCGGGTGAGGTGGGTGCCGTGCTGCGGGCGATCGTCGACGTCAAGCAGACCGGCACCGGTAAGTACGCCGGCACCACGGACCTGAGCCGGCAGGGCGAGGCCGAGATCGTCGACGAGGCCACCCTCGCCGCGCTCGGCGACCGGGCCGAGGCGGTGCCGTTCGAGGCGACCGTCGATGGCCAGGGCCGGCTGACCAGCATGATCGTCCGGATTCCGGCGGCGGGCAAGGCCAAGGCCAGCCGCTACGAGGTCACCTACGACGGGTACGGCAGCACCGACTCGCCGTCCGAGCCCGCGGCCGACAAGCAGCAGCCGGCGACCGAGGAGGCATACGAGATGGTCAATTCCTAAAGGTCGCACCGAGACACCGCCGGGCGGCGGTCGCGTGGGTCAACGGGGGTCCGCGCGCCCGCCGCATTTGTGTGGTGGGATCGGGGTATGGGTGCCAACGACGAATTCGTGTTCCTCGGTTGTTACACGGGTGAGACTTCAGGCCAGGGCGAGGGCATCGTCCTGCTGCGGCGGGACGGGGCGACCGGGTCGCTGACCCGGCTGGGCGTCGCCGCCCGCACCCCGTCGCCGTCCTTTCTGGCACAACACCCCACGCTGCCCGTGCTGTACGCGGTCAACGAGCTGGATTCCGGCACGGTCAGCGCCTTCGCGGTCGCCGGGGACGCCTCCCTCTCCCCGTTGGCCGTGCAGTCGACGGGTGGCTCGGCGCCCTGTCACCTCGCGGTGTCGGCGGACGGCCGCCATCTGCTGGTCGCCAACTACGCCAGCGGGGACGTGGCCGTGCACCCGCTGGACGCCGACGGCGTGCCGGGCGAGCGCTCCGACCTGCTGAACTTCGACGGCAAGGGTCCGGTGGCCGACCGACAGGAGGGTCCGCACGCGCACATGGTCGCGCCCGACCCGAACGGTCCGGAGGTCCTCGTCTGCGATCTCGGCTCGGACCGGGTGTGGCGCACCCGGCTCGATCCGGTCTCCGGTCGGCTCACGCTGGTGGGGCCGGCGGTCGTCGCGGAGCCCGGCACTGGTCCCCGGCATCTGTTGCGGACCAGGGACGCGCTGCTCGTGGTCGGCGAGCTGGCCGGGGACCTGAGCTGGTTCCACCCCGGCGACAGCGGCGCCCTGGAGCGTTCCGGCGGCCACCCGACGAGCGCGGCGGACGAAACCGACGCTGCCCGGCAGAACCAGCCCTCGGAGCTCGTCGCGGGGCGCGACGGCCGCTTCGTGTACGTGGCCAACCGGGGCCCCGACACCGTCGCGGTCTTCGCGTGGGAGCCCCAGGGCGGCACGCTCGTGGCCGAGGTGGCGACCGGCGGCGAGGGCCCGCGGCACGTCGCGCTGGTGGCCGATCACCTGTACGTAGCAAATGAACGTTCACATTCCGTAACAAGTTTTCGGGTGGACGCCGACTCCGGCATTCCGCGGGCGCACGGCGAGCCGGTTTCCACGGGAAGTCCGACCTGTCTCCTGCGGTGGACTCCGGTCGTTGCCCGGTAAAGGATCCCGAGGAAGGAGCCGGACACCGTCGGAGTGTCGTGATCTTCGGGGGATAAACGGCAAGGCAGGCGGGGGTGCCGCCACGCACCGAGAGGGAAACATCACGCTGAGTTAATTGAGTAAGCGGAATTTCCAATCCGAGTAAGTTTCGTCCGAACGTATATGGCATTCGGCTCGACGGATGCGCAGTATGGAGCGCGTGTCAGGCCGTCATCGCAGAAACTTCACGCTCCGAGGAGCCGGCGTCGTCGCGTCTGCGATGGCGATAGTCGTAGTCCTCGCCGGAACCTGGCTGGGCTACCAAAAGCTCGCCGACAACAGCTGCTCGGGACAGATCAAGCTCAGTGTCGCCGCGGCGACCGAGATCGCGCCCGCCGTCGAACGCGCCGCCCAGCAGTGGACCACCGGGGGCGCGCAGGTCAACGGCACCTGTGTCGCTGTCACGGTCACCGGCGTCGCCTCGGGCACCATGGCCTCGGCGATCGCGTCCAAGCACGGCGTCACGCTCACCGGCCTCGGCGCCGCCAGCAAGACCGCCCTGCCGGACGTCTGGATCGCCGACTCCAACACCTGGCTCATGCGCCTGCGCTCGGAGGCCTCCGGCTTCTCGCCGACCGACGGCAAGTCCGTCGCCACCAGCCCGGTGGTCGTCGCCATGCCGAAGAAGATCGCGGAGGGCATCGGCTGGCCCACCCGCAAGCTCGGCTGGAACGACCTGCTCAAGAAGATGACCACCGGAAACTCGCTGCGGACCGGCATCGTCGAGCCGACCCGGGACGCCGCGGGCCTGGCCGGCCTGCTCGCCCTGGGCAGCGCCGCCGGCGGCGGTCTGGAGGGCAAGGCCCGGCAGGTCGGCGCGTTGCGGGCCCTCGCGGCCGGCAGCTCATCGCTGCGCGAGGACCTGCTTCAGAAGTTCCCCCGCTCGGACGACCCGGCCGACCTGGCCGGCAGCATCGGCGCGGCGCCGCTGTCCGAGGAGGACGTCGTGGCGTACAACGCGGACAATCCGACGGTGCCGCTCGCGGCGCTCTACCTGGACCCGCAGCCACCGTCGCTGGACTACCCCTACCTGGTCATGCCCGAGGCCGACCTGACCAAGTCGGCGGCCGCCACGGGCCTGCGCGAGGCGCTGCAGCAGACGAGCTTCAAGAACGAGCTCGCGAAGGTCGGACTCCGCGCACCGGACGGCACCTGGGGCGCCGGCTTCGCCGCTCCCACCGGCGCGCCGGAGGCAACCCCGGGGGCCACGGCCCCGACGACCGGCACCCAGGGCGCCGGCGCCGCCGGCCTCGACGCCGGCTCGATCAACCGGGCGCTGGGCAGCTGGGCGGCCATCACGCTGCCGGGCCGGGTGCTCGCCGTCTTCGACGTGTCGGGCTCGATGAAGACAAAGGTGCCCACGGCCGGCAACATCGACCGCGCCGCGGTGACCCGGGCCGCCGCCCTGCAGGGTCTCACCCTCTTCGACGACAAGTGGGAAGTCGGCACCTGGGTGTTCTCCACCAACATGGACGGCGACAAGCCGTACAAGGAGATCGTGCCGATCACGCCGCTGACCTCGGGGCGGGCGAAGCTGCAGGCCTCGGTCTCGTCGATCACTCCCAAGGACGGCGGCAACACCGGTCTGTACGACACGGCGCTGGCCGCGTACAAGTCGGTGCAGCAGGGCTGGGTGCCCGGCCGGGTCAACACGGTGCTGCTCTTCACCGACGGCAAGAACGAGAACGCGGACGGCATCTCGCGGGCGACTCTGATCTCCGAGCTCAAGAAGCTCAACGACCCCACGAAGCCGGTGCGCATGGTGATCGTCGGTATCGGCACCGGCGTCGACGCCGGCGAGCTCGAGGCGATCACCGCCGCGACGAGCGCCGGCGGCGTCTTCATCGCCCCGGACCCGGCGAAGATCTCGGACATCTTCCTCGAGGCGATCTCCTCGCGCTCCGGCGCACGCTGATCCGATCGAGAAGCCGCTCCGTCCCTCAAGGGGGGCGGGGCGGCTCAGTGTCGAGGACCGGTCCAGTCGAGGCAGACGGCGACCGCGTCGTCCTCGAGGTCCGCGCTCACGAAGGCCCGCAGATCACCCAGCAGCGAGCGCACCGCCTGCAGCGGGGCCAGTGACGCGGTACGCCGTACGAAGCGGTGCAGCGCCATGTCGCCGTACCGTCCGGTCTCCCCGGCGGCGTCGGCCACCCCGTCGCTGACGATGAAGAGCCGGTCGCCGCAGACCAGCTGCAGCGTGCGGGTCTCGTAGTCCGACGCCTCGAACATGCCGAACGGAAACTGTGGCTCCAGCGGCTGGTCTATGACCTCGCCGACCCGCAGCACCATCATCCGGGGCGACCCGGTGTCGACGATCGTCAGCTCGCCGGACCGCGGGTCCAGCTCCAGCAGGAGCGCGTCCACGTGCGCCTCGCCGCGATGCTGGGAGAAGATCGCCTGATCGGTCAGGGCGGCCTGGTCGGCCAGGTTGAGCCCGGCGCGGCGGGCGTTGCGCAGGGCGTTCACCGCCAGCGAGCTCAGCAGGGCGGCAGTCACACCCTCGCCCATGCCGTTCAACACGGCCACGAAGAGCCTGCCGTCGTGCTCGGCCCAGTCGAAACCGTCGCCGCGGACGGCGTACGCCGGCTCGAGCTGGCCCGCCAGGCTGAACTCGGGCTCGACCCGGCATCGTCCGGGCAGCAGCTCCCACTGCATCTCCGCGGCCAGGGTCAGCCGCTGGGTCCGGGCGGCCACGGCATAGCGGTCGGTGCCCGCCCCCGCCGCCTTCAACTCGTGCGCGAGCAGGGTCGCGATCTCGGCCAGCTCGGCCCGCTCCAGCTGCGACGACGGTGCGGGGGAGTGGCGCAGCACCCCCATCCGCTCGCCCCGCGCGGTCACCGGCAGGTAGCTGACCAGCCCCGCCGTGACCTCGACCTGATGATCGAAGCACCGCCACGCGGGGTCGCCCGGGCGCGTCACGGGCGGGCCGCTGAAGAGGGGGAGCAGGGCGGCGAGCCGATAGTCGACCAGGAGCAGCTCGAGGTCGCCGGCGGCGTATTCCTTGGCCACGACCTCGGCCAGGCACTCCACCACTCGATCGGCGGGAGCGTCCGCCAGGGCGCGTCGTACGGCGGTCAGCCGTTCTGACACGCTTCACCCCCTGACACGTGCATCGTACGGGTAGTCTCTGCTGCACCATGGGCGAACACCATGGGCCGGATGGGCCACTCCATGCCGCGGCGGTCGACGACGCCGCGCCCGCCTTGCTGGCCGCCTGGGACGCCGCCCGCGAGCGCGCCACCCCCCGCTTGTCCTGGCCGCAGCTCAACGCCCTGTTGGTGGTCGAGCGCCAGGAGGGTGTCAATCTGCGCGGCCTGGCCGGCGAGCTCAAGATGATCCTTTCCTCGGCGAGCCGGCTGTGTGACCGCCTCGTCGCGTCGGGCATGGTGGAACGGGTTCCCGGCCGCGTCGACCGCAGGGAGATTGCGCTCTATCTGACGCCGTCGTCGCGGCAGCTGCTGGACGATCTCCGCAGGACCCGCCGCGAGATCCTCGGCGAGGTGCTGGGCCGGATGAGCACCGCGGGTCGCGCGGCGCTGATCCGCGGTCTCACCGAGTTCAGCGCGGCCGCGGCCAGCGCCGAGGGTGAATCGCAGGCGCGCACGGCGTAGGTCGCCCCGCGCTCCGCGCGAGACAGTGGCGGTCGATGCCCGAGATACTGCGAGCAACGCACACGTCGGTCTCGCCCCCGTGGAGGTAGCCGTGCCGCTCCAGCCCACCCGCGACGACAAGTTCTCCTTTGGCCTCTGGACCGTCGGATGGCAGGCCCGTGACCCCTTCGGCGACGCCACCCGTGGCCCCCTCGACCCGGTGGAGGCGGTGCACAGGCTTTCCGAGCTGGGCGCGTACGGCATCACCTTCCACGACGACGACCTGGTGCCGTTCGGATCCACCGTGCACACCCGCGACGGGATCATCGCCGGCTTCCGCAAGGCGCTCGAGGAGACCGGCATGGTCGTGCCGATGGTGACCACCAACCTGTTCACCCATCCGGTGTTCAAGGACGGCGGCTTCACCAGCAACGACCGTGGCGTGCGCCGCTACGCGCTGCGCAAGGTGCTGCGCAACATGGACCTCGCCGCCGAGCTGGGCGCGAAGACCCTCGTGCTGTGGGGCGGCCGGGAAGGCGCCGAGTACGACGTCGCCAAGGACGTCCACGCCGCCCTCGACCGTTACCGCGAGGCTCTCGACCTGCTCGCGCGGTATTCCGAGGACCAGGGCTACGGCCTGCGGTTCGCCATCGAGCCGAAGCCGAACGAGCCGCGGGGCGACATCCTGCTGCCCACCGCCGGGCACGCCATCGCGTTCCTGCACGAGCTCGAACGCCCCGAGCTGTTCGGGATCAACCCCGAGGTCGGGCACGAGCAGATGTCGAACCTGAACTTCGCCCACGGCGTCGCCCAGGCACTCTGGCACGGCAAGCTGTTCCACATCGACCTCAACGGCCAGCACGGCCCCAAGTTCGACCAGGACCTGGTCTTCGGCCACGGCGACCTGCTCAACGCCTTCGCGCTGGTCGACCTGCTGGAGCACGGCACGCCCGGTGGCGGTCCCCGCTACGACGGACCCCGGCACTTCGACTACAAGCCGTCGCGCACCGAGGACTACCCGGGGGTCTGGGCGTCGGCCGCGGCGAACATGCGGATGTACCTGCTGCTCAAGGAACGGGCCCAGGCCTTCCGGGCGGACCCGGAGGTGCGGGCGGCGCTCGCGGAGTCCGGGGTGCCCGAGCTGGCCCGGCCGACCCTGAGCGAGGGCGAGACCTACCGGGACCTGCTTGCCGACGAGAGCGGGTTCGACGTCGACGCGGCCGGCGCGCGTGGCTACGGGTTCGTGCGGCTGCACCAGCTGGCCGTCGACCACCTCCTTCGGGCCTGAGGGGACGTCATGCCTCTCGTCGCCGGGATCGACAGCTCCACGCAGTCCTGCAAGGTCGTCATCCGCGATGCCGCGACCGGCGAACTGGTCCGGCAGGGGCGCGCGAGTCATCCCGACGGCACGGAGGTGCACCCCGACGCCTGGTGGTCCGCCCTGCGCCAGGCCGTCGCGGAGGCGGGTGGCCTGGACGACGTCGCCGCCGCCTCCGTGGCCGGCCAACAGCACGGCATGGTCGTGCTCGACGAGGACGGCGAAGTGGTCCGCCCGGCGCTGCTGTGGAACGACACCCGCAGTGCCGGCGCCGCCGCCGAGCTGATCGCGGACCTGGGCGGCGGCGACGCCGGCCGTCGCGCGTGGGTCGACGCGGTCGGCATCGTCCCGGTCGCCAGCTTCACCCTCACCAAGCTGCGCTGGCTGGCACGCCACGAACCGGACGCCGCGAGTCGGGTCGCCGCGGTGTGCCTGCCGCACGACTGGCTGACCTGGAAGCTGTCCGGGGCCGCCGGCCTCGACACCCTGCGCACCGACCGCAGCGACGCCAGCGGCACCCTCTACTGGTCCGCCGTGACCGGCGAATACCGCCCCGACCTGCTGGAGCTCGGCTTCGGGCGGCGCGTCCACACGCCCGAGGTGCTCGGCCCGACCGGCGTCGCCGGCCGCCTGCCGTCCGGCGCCCCCCTGGGTCCGGGCGCCGGCGACAACGCCGCCGCGGCCCTGGGGACCGGCGCGCTGCCCGGAGACGTCGTGATCTCCATCGGTACGTCCGGCACGGTGTTCGTCTCCTCCGATGTGGCCCCCGACGACCCGAGCGGGACGGTGGCCGGGTTCGCCGACGCCACCGGCCGGTTTCTGCCGATCGTGGTCACCCTCAACGCGGCCCGGGTCCTCGACGCGGCGGCCAGGCTGCTCGGCGTCGACCACGCGGAGCTTTCCCGGCTCGCGTTGACGGCGCCGGCCGGGGCGGACGGGTTGGTGCTGATCCCGTACCTGGAAGGTGAGCGCACCCCCGACCGGCCCGACGCCACCGGCGCGATCCACGGCCTCACCCTGCGCACCTCGGATCCCGCCCATCTGGCCCGGGCGGCCGTCGAGGGCATGCTGTGCGCGCTCGCGGACGGGCTGGACGCCCTGGTCGCGCGGGGTGCCGCCGCCAACCGGGCGGTGCTCGTCGGCGGCGGCGCGCGCAGCCTCGCCGTCCGCCGGATCGCCCCCGCGCTATTCGGGCTGCCGGTGCTGGTCCCCGCGCCGGGTGAATACGTCGCGGACGGCGCTGCCCGCCAGGCCGCCTGGGTCATCGCCGGCGGCGACGCACCCCCCACCTGGCCGGCGGGAAACACCGAGCTGTACGAGGACGACAGCGTCCCCGTGATCCGGGAGCAGTACGCGGCGGCCCGGGACAGCGTCATCACCCGGACGGCCCGCTAACCTTCTGCGGTGAACAAGGGCGGTCCGGCACATCGCACGTACAGCGTGGTGGTGTTCGTCGTCCTCGCATCGCTCGACAACGTCGCCATCGGCCTCGTCCCCCCGCTGTACGGCAGCATCGGCGCGGACTTCGGCGTCGGCGAGGGGCACATCGCGCTGGCCACCACGGTCATGTTCCTCCTCAGCGCCATCGCCGCGATCGGCTGGGCGTACGCGGGCGATCGCACCAACCGCAAGCCGGTGCTCATCGCCGGCACCGCGATCTGGGTGCTCGGCACGGCCTGGTCCGGACTGGCCGGCGGCTACCCGTCGTTCCTGCTGTCGCAGGTCCTCGCCGCCATCGGCCTCGGCGGCGTCGCCAGCGTCAGCTTCTCGGTGGTCAGCGACCTCATCTCGCCGCGGCGCCGAGGCCTGGTGATGAGCTTCTGGGGGCTGGCGCAGGGTGCCGGCACGCTCGGCGGCACGATGGTGGGCGGCCTGCTGGGCGCCGGAGACTGGCGCCGGCCGTTCCTGGTGGTCGCGGCCGCCGGCGTGGTGGCGGCGATCGCCTACGTGTTCACCTACAACGTGCCGCGCGGCGACAGCCAGCCCGAGCTGCGAGGTGTCGAGTACGACGAGCGCATCCACCACGATCATCTGCCTCGGATCCTGGCGCGGCGCACCAACATCTGGCTGATCTTCCAGGGACTCTCCGCGCAGATCGCGTTCGGCTCCCTGGTGTGGCTTCCGGTGCTGTTCCGGGCGAGGGCCGAGGACCAGGGCTACTCGACGTCCACCGCGATCATCGTGGGCAGTGTCTTCGCCAGCCTCTTCCAGCTCGGCGGCACCCTGTCGGTCTTCGGAGGGCTCATCGGGGACCGCCTCCAGCGCCGCACGCCCCGCGGCCGGGCGCTGGTCGCCGCGGTCGGGGTGCTGGCCGCCGTACCGTTCTACGTGGTGCTCTATTTCGTGCCGCTACGCATCGACGTCCCGGACGGCGGCAGCACCGGGGAGGTGATCCGCGCCGTCCTCGCCGACGTGCTGACCGATCCGATCGCCGGCCTCAGCCTCGCCACCGCGGTTTTCGCCCTCGCGTTGACCTCCGCGAACTCGCCCAACTGGTTCGCGATGATCGCCGACGTCAATCCGCCCGAGCACCGCGGCACGGTCTACAGCCTGGGCAACCTGGCGAACGGCGTGGGCCGCGCCGGCGGCAACGCGCTCGTCGGGGTCGCCTTCCGCTCTCTGTCGGGCGCCTTCCCGCCCCCGCTGAACTACGCGGTCGGGCTGGCGGCGTTCCAGTTCTTCTTCATCCCCACCGGAATCATGTACTGGCTCGCGAGCCGGACGGTGGCCAGGGACATGGCGGACACCCATGCGAGCCTGGCCACCTATGCGGATCATGGGCACGTGAGCCGGGAAGCGCCCCCTACGCACGCGCCCAGACCGTGACGTCCTGCGGCACCCGGCCGTCGGAGGTCAGCGGCTCGCTGGTCAGCAGCACCCGGGCGCCCAGCGGCAGCTCGGCCGGCGTGGTCCCGAAGTTGGTCAGGACCACCAGGTCGCCGTTGCGGAACGCCAGCACGTCGGCGGGGGTGTCCAGCCAGGTCAGCGTGCCCGAGCCCAGCGCGTGCGTGGCCCGCAGCCGCAGCGCCGAGCGGTAGAGCTCGTACGTCGAGCCCGGCACGTCACGCTGGCGGTCGAGGGCGTACTCGGCCCAGGAGGCCGGCTGGGGCAACCAGCTCGCGTCGGTGGGGCCGAAGCCGTACGAGGGGGCGTCCGCCTCCCACGGGATCGGCACCCGGCAACCGTCCCGTCCCCGCTCGGCATGTCCGGAGCGTTCCCACGCCGGGTCCTGCCGGAGCTCGTCCGGAATCTCGGTGTGCTCCGGCAACCCCAGCTCCTCGCCCTGGTAGAGGTAGGCCGAGCCGGGCAGCGCGAGCATCTGCATCGAGGCGGCCCGGGCCCGGCGCAGCCCCAGCGGCGCGTCCGGCTGCGGGTCGTCCACGCCGATGCCGAGCCGGCGCGGCTCGCCCACCGGATAGCCCAGCCGGGTCGCGTGCCGCACCACGTCGTGGTTGGAGAGCACCCAGGTGGTCGGGGCGCCGACCGCGGCGTTGGCGCTGGTCGTGGAGTCGATGACCCGGCGCAGCGGGTCGGCGGACCACGGGGTGTCGAGGTACTCGAAGTTGAACGCCTGGTGCATCTCGTCCGGCCGGACGTAGTGCGCGAGCCGCTCCGCGGGCTGCACCCACGCCTCGGCGACGAGGATCCGATCACCCTCGTACGACTCCAGCACCGCCCGCCATTGCCGGTAGATGTCGTGCACCTCGTCCTGGTCCCACATCGGTGGCGGCGGGGCACCCTCCGGGGCCAGGCCGCCGAGGATCATCTCGCTCGCGTACTCGTACTCGGCGAGATCGGCGTCCTTGATCAGGCCGTGTGCCACGTCCACCCGGAAGCCGTCGACTCCCCGGTCGAGCCAGAAGCGCAGGATCGCCTCGAACTCGGCCCGTACCTGATCGGAGCCCCAGTTCAGGTCGGGCTGGGAGACGTCGAACAGGTGCAGATACCACTGGCCGTCGGCCACCCGCTCCCAGGCGGGGCCGCCGAAGACGCTGCGCCATCCGTTCGGCGGCTCGGCGCCGTCCGGCCCGCGGCCGTCGCGGAAGATGTAGCGCTCCCGCTCCTGGCTGCCCGGACCGGCGGCCAGCGCGGCCCGGAACCAGGCGTGCTCGCTCGAGGTGTGGTTGGGCACGAGGTCGACGATGACCTTGAGGCGCAGCGATCGGGCCTCGGCGATCAGCTTGTCGGCGTCGTCCAGGTCGCCGAAGCGGGGGTCGACCGAGCGGTAGTCGGAGACGTCGTAACCGGCGTCGTTCTGCGGCGACGGATAGAACGGCGACAGCCAGACCGCCTCCACGCCCAGGTCGCGCAGGTCGCTCAGCCGCGCGGTGATGCCGGGCAGGTCGCCCATGCCGTCGCCGTCGCTGTCGGCGAAGGAGCGCGGATAGATCTGGTAGATGACGGCGCTGCGCCACCAGTCAGTCGGGGAGGGCATGCATCCAGGCTATCCGTCCAGGATGGCGGCAAACCTCTCCTCAGCCAGGTCGAGCTGGTCGAGGATGTGGTCCTTCACGGCCTGCGACAGCGGGGTGTCCGGCCGGCGGACCAGCTCGCGCAGCTTGGGCACCAGCGGCCGGTACTTGATCGCCGAGCTGCGCGCCTTGTCGTCCGTCGTGTGGATCACCCCCAGCCCGTTGTCGGTGAAGTCGCTCACCTTGATGACCCGGGCCCACGGATCGTGCTCGAGGCTGTCCGCCACGTGCGTGCGGTATTGCTCGTGGCGGTCCCGTCCCGGGTCGTACTCCGGGTTGGTGACCGCGCTGACCAGCCCGGCCACCCGCGGGTTGTAGCGCCGGGCCAACTCCTCGAGCGCCGCGTCGGTCAGCTTCTGGTGCCCCAGCGCCGGGGACAGCCCGGCCAGCTCGGCGGGATGGTCCTCGACCGCGTCGTGCAGCAGGGCCGCCGTCAGCACGTCCACGTCCTGGATGCCGTAGTAGCGCACGATGCGGATGGCGACTCGCAGCAGATGGTTGAGGTACGGCTCCCGGACCCGGCGGTCGTCGGCGTGCAACTGGGACGCCAGCTCCAGCGCGTCCTCGAGCTGCCGCCGGTCGCCGTCCGGGAGGCTCTCGATCTCGAGATTGAACCGGTCCCGCAGGCCCGCCTCGCCGAACACCTCGGTGATCGCGTGTAACGGCATCGACAGCAGCATCCTTGGCGCCATCCGAACAGGTATACCGGACGGCGCCGCGGCGTGGGGCCCGGCTCAGGAAGGAACGTTGATCAGCGGCTCGTCGGTGACGGACTTACGCGGCGGTACGGGCCTCGGCGACGGCCGGCTGCCGGGCGTACGCCGGGTGGCCGACAGCGACGCCTGCTTGAGCGACCACGGGTGGTGGTTCTCGGCGTGCACCCCGCGTCGGGGGATGCCGGCTCCGTCGGTGAACTCCTCCTCGGTCATGGCCTGCAGCGCGCTCAGCGCGACCCCGAGGATGGTGGCGGCGCTGACCAGGGTGATGGGCACGATCATCAGCAGGGGCCGGATGCCGGTCGTCGGACCGGTCACGGTGGTGCCGAGCTCCACACCCATGGCCGCCATGCCGGTGTAGTGCATGCCGCAGACGGCGACGGCCATGATCGCCGCGGCGCCGAGCATCGGCGCCCATCCCTTGACGGAGACGGTGAACCACAGGGCCGTGGTGGACGCGACCACCGCGATGACGCCGGAGGCGATGACCATCGGCATGTCGTAGTGGATCGTGCCGACGACGTGCATGCCGGCCATGCCGGTGTAGTGCATCGCCAGCACGCCCGCGCCGGTGAGCACCCCCGCCAGCACGACCCGTGGCAGGCTGCGCCGGCCGTGGCCCACCACCATCAGGCCGAAGCCGACCGCGAGGACGGCCAGGCCGAGGCTGGTCATGGTGAGCATCGGGCTGTAGCGCACCGGACTCTGCGGCACGTCGAAGCCCAGCATCGCGGTGAAATGCATGAGCCAGATGGCGGCGCCGCCGATCGAGAACGCCGCGATGATGAGCCATCGGCTGCGCCGGCCACGAGTACGCGCGGAGCGTGCCCGGCCGGTCGACAGGAGGCCCAGGAAGGACCCGAGCATCGCCACGAGGAAAGAGGCGATCGGGTTGAACGCACCATAGGTGAAGTGATGGACCTCGGCCACAGCCGGACACCTCGCGAAGATCGGGGGGATCGATTCGATGAGGATTCAGCCATGAGTCCGATCTACGACATCGCACTTCGTGTGCGTGTCACTACATAGTGAACCGGGGCCACCGTAGAGCTGCCTGCGAGAGACGGCTCTACGGCGACCCCGGTGCGGGTCGGAGGGCGGGGTCGGGGGTCTAACTGCTGAAGATGCTCACACCGCCGGGGCCCACGAGCAGACCGACGACGATGAGCACGACGCCCCAGAGGATCTGCCGCCGGAACAGCGCGAGGATGCCGGCGACCACGAGTACGACTGCGAGAATCCAGAGCAAAAGTTCCATGGTCAGCTGATACCCGAGTGGCGGAAGTTGAAAACCCGGGTCTACACACGATGGAGGCCCCGTCCCTGAGGGGGCGGGGCCTCGCGGCGCAAATCGGGATCAGGCGGGCACCAGCTCGGCGTCCACATTCTCCGACAGCAGCTGGTAGACGTTGTAGGCCTGCTTGATGACCGCGTGCGCGACGTTGCGGACGGGCACCCCGCCCGGCGTGCGACCCCGCTCCGAGCCGTGGTGCGCGTGCCCGTGCAGGGCCAGTGCGGTCGGCGCCGAGTCGATGGCCTGCCCCAGCAGGTACGACCCCAGGAACGGATAGATCTCCAGCGGCTCGCCCACCAGCGTCTCCGGCACGGGGGCGTAGTGCGTCAAAGCCACGAGGGCATCGCACTCGAGTCCCCGTAGGGCCGCACCGAGCTTCTCCGCGATCGCCTCCGTGGTGCCGATGAAGTTCTTCATCTCGCGCTCGCCGAACGCGCTGGCGCACGCCCCGGCGAACCCGCCACCGAAGCCCTTGGCCCCGGCGATGCCGAGCCGGTGACCGTTGATCTCGAGCACCGTGCCGTCGCCCTCCAGCACGATGATTCCGGCATCGGTGAGCACCCGGGTGACCTCGGCCTCCTGGTCGCTCTGATGGTCGTGGTTGCCGAGCACCACGACGACCGGCACCCCCAGCCCTCCGAACTCGGTCGCCATGCACTTCGCCTCGTCGACCGTGCCGTGGCGGGTGAGGTCGCCCGCGACCAGCAGGGCGTCGGCCACGTCCGGCAGCTTCTCCAGCGCTGGCCGGTAGCGGCCGACGACATCCTTGTCCACGTGGACGTCGCCCACTGCGGCGATCCGGATCATGAAATCTCCTCCACCTCACTGGGCGCCGAGGCGCGCACTATGCCGATGTCACAGGCGATCTCCACGTCCGGGAACCGGGTGTTGATCTGCCGGCAGATCTCGTCGCGGCGCTGGGCGCTCTCGACCTCGCCGCCGAGCACGAGCAGGTGCTCCCGCCGCTGCAGGGTGATGCCCTGCTCGGCGACCGCGCCGGTCTCGGTCAGGAGGCGTTGAATCTCCGCCTCCAGGTATTCGTCGATGTGTGTTGTCATCTCATCCCCCCACGGTCAGCTGTGCGTTACCCGGCTCCGGTACCACCTCGAGGCGGTCCAGCAGTTTCAGGAACGCCTCCGCGTACGGCGACTTCACGGTTTCCCGCCGGACCCGGTCCCAGTCGATCTGCTCACGCAGCGAGCGGGCCACGGGCAGGCCGGTGGCGAAGTCGCAGTAGTGCTGGGTGTAACTGAGCAATTTGTGCACCATCAGCTGGGTCGCCGACAGCACGGGCATGTTGATCGCCTCGACCGGACGCATCACCGTGTCGCGCAGGGTGGCGTCCGTCACCGGCGACTCGACCGGCCGGTAGATCAGATCCACCATCCGGCCGTCGTCGTAGACCTTGACCAGCCAGTCCTCCGGTGGCTGCTCCACCTCGAAACCCACCGCGGACAATTCGTCGAGCGCGCGCTCCTTGTCCTGTTCGCGGATGAGGAAATCGACGTCGTGATCGCTGGAGTGCCCGCCGTGGGCGTACACGGCGAAACTGCCGCCGAGGGCGAACGGGATCTCGGCCTGTTTGAGCACGGAGGCCACCCGTTTGAGCGTGTTCACCAGGCCCTCGTCCACCCGATACGGCATGGCGTCTCCCTGTGTCGTTTGATGTCGTTTCCAGACGGAACGACTACCCCTCACGGCCTCATCTGTAACGCGAGGCGTCCAATGCCCAAGGTCAAATTCCATTACTAAGACCCATTTTGTACGCCCGGAGCGGCTCGTCGCCGAGGAACCGTGGGTGACACCTGCGGCTACCCTCGGTGGGTATGGTTCCCGGACCCGTCCTCGTGCCTGCCTCCGCCGCCTCCGCCCAGCCTCCCCGCACCATCGCCCTCGTCGGCATCGACGGCTCCGGAAAGACGACAAGCGCGCACCTGCTGGCGGCCACGCTGGCGGCTCGCGGGATGCCGGCGAGCTACCGCCGCAACGCCGGAGGCCGGCGCTGGTTCGGCCGGCTCGCCGCCACCCTGGGCCGCCGCGACGGTGAGCATCTGCTGGGCCGCAGGACCATGCTGGTCGTGGAATCCGCGCTGCGCTGGCTGTCGATCCTGCGCACCCTGCTGCGCCGCCGCCTCACCGGCGAGGTCGCCGTCATGGACCGCTACGCCGTATGCCAGTACGCGAGCATCCGGGCCCACGCCAAGACACCCCGCCCGGAGCGCCTCAACCGCGCCGAGCGGCGGGCGAGGCTGGCGTACCGGGTCTTCCCCCGTCCGGACGTGACGTTCCTGCTGGAGGTCGACCCGGCGGTGGCCTACGACCGCATCGAGCGCCGCGGCTACGACCACGAGGAAATGTCCTACCTGCGGGCCGCGGCCGCCGCCTACCGGTCCCTGCCCGAGCACGGCACCTTCGTGGTGATCGACGCGAACGGCACGCCGGAGCAGGTCCAGGCCGCCCTCCTGGCCCACCTGGCCATTCCGCTCCCCGCCGGCGGTCCTACCGAAGCCGAGGTCCCGCCCGCCGGCCGGCCCACCGACGCCGACATCCCGCGCCCTCGTCGCGGTGTAGGTGCCGCGCTGGTCTCACACGCCCGCGCCGCGCTGGTGGCAGTCGCGGCCCTGGCCGCCGCCGCTACCGCCCTGACCCTCCAACTCACCGAGGCCTTCTAACGCCGGGCCCGCCCTATCGCCGGGCCGCCCTAACGCTGGGGCCGGCTTCACGCTGGGCCGGCCTTGCGCTGGGCTCAGGCGTCGCCGAAGACCGGGATGGTCGCGCCGCTGGTTGGTGCCGAGTCGTCGCCGGCGAGGAAGGCGATCACCCGGGCGATGTCGGCGGGGGTGACCCATCGGGCGTGGTTCGCGTCCGGCATTTCCCGGCGGTTGAGCGGAGTGTCGATCACGCTCGGCAGCACCGTGTTCGCCCGTACCCCGTCCTTGCGGTATTCGACCGCGACGGCGTTGGCGAACGCGAGCACGGCCGCCTTGGCGGTGATGTACCCGGCCGCCCCAGGGAAGGGTGCGACCGCGGCCCGGGACGAGACGCACACCACGGAGCCTCCGCCGGCCGCCACCAGGTGAGGCAGCGCGGCCGCCGTCACCAGGTACGTCGGCCGCAAATTCAGCCGCAGCATCGCCTCGAAGTCGTCCACCGGCGTCTCGTGCACCCGAGCGCCCATCGCGAAGCCGCCCACCAGGTTGATCACGGCCGTCAGCGGTGCACCCGGCTCCGCGGCGGCGAGCGCCACGGCCGCGGCGACGTCCTCCGGGACGCCGAGGTCGGCCTCGACGCCGGTCACGCCCGCCGGCAGTCTGCTCGTCGCGCCGGCTCGTACGGGCGCCACCACGCGCCAGCCCGCGTCACGCAGAGTCTCCAGGACGGCGCCGCCGAGCCCGCCGGCTCCGCCCGTCACCACAGCGCTGCGTTCTGTCATAGGGCGCTCCGTCATGCGGTCACCGTAGTCCTCGGCGATCGGGCCCCAATCGGGTCGCCAAGGCCGTTGCGGGGCTGTGTTTTCCATCACTGTCCGTGTGGCCACCCCGGATAGCGGAAACGACTAGGGCACTCGATGGTCGCCCGTGCGGGGGTCACCCGGATGGGCTAGTGATCTGCGGCGCGATGTGCCGCATGGTGTCAGGGGTTCCCGGACCTTCAGCGGCGCCGGGATCTTCGCCGTGGCGTTTACATCAAGCCTGGCGGCAACCTGTCGATGCTGGACGTGAACCCAACTGGCTACCGAGCCGTACTGGGTAGTGATGAGCGTCGCAAGGGTATCCGTGACGCCCGTCGCTGTGACGGATGAGGGGCTGATGGTGTCATGTATCGGGCGAAGGGTAGGCGTCGGTGGACGCACCCTGCGCCAGGCGCGGCTCCGAATGCCTTCCCTGGGAGCTCTCTTCAGTAAGTATCCACTCGACTCTCAGGTGACGCTCAGGCATTCGTGTCACTTTCGACCCAGCAGCCGGAATCAGCGCAGTGCAGCACTTGTTACGTAGGTGCCAGCACCGCAATGCACGAACTGCGGACGTTACGGGGAGGGCTGATGGACGCAGGAATTGCCCGTAACAGGGTTAGTGAAGGCAATGAGGGGACCGTGGGCAACGTGGAGAAGAACACCGTGATGCGGACGGACGAAGTCGCCGAGGAGCGCGACCTCGTTGGCGTCTACCTGCACGAGATCTCCCGGACGCCGCTTCTGGACGCCGCCAGGGAGGTCGACCTCTCCAAGGCAATCGAGGCCGGCCTCTATGCCGAGCACCTGCTCGAGAGCGGTGACGTCCGTCGCGGCGTGAGCCGGGAGGAGCTGGAACGTCTGGTCGTCGAGGGCGGACGGGCCAAGGACCTGTTCATCCGGGCCAACCTGCGCCTGGTCGTCTCGATCGCACGCCGGTACGTGCGCTCGGGCATGCCGATGCTCGACCTGATCCAAGAGGGCAACACCGGCCTGGTCCGCGCCGTGGAGAAGTTCGACTACGAGCGCGGCTACAAGTTCTCGACGTACGCGACGTGGTGGATCCGCCAGGCGATCAGCCGGGCGATCGCACAGCAGGAGCGCACCGTGCGCCTGCCCGTGCACCTCGTCGAGGACGTCAACCGGATGCGCAACGTCACCCGCCAGCTCGTCCGCGAGCTCGGCGCCGACCCGGAACCCGCGCAGGTCGCCGCGGCGCTGGGCGTCACGGTGGAGCGCGTCACCGAGCTGACCCGCTGGGCCCAGGACACCGTGTCCCTGGACACCCCGGTGGGCGACGACGGCGACACGAACCTCGGCGACCTCGTCGCCGACAGCGACGCGCCGTCGCCGGAGGAGATCGTGCTCACGGCGCTCGAGCGTCAGCGCATCGAGGGCCTGCTCAACCACCTCGACGACCGGTCGGCGGGCATCATGCGCGCCCGCTACGGCCTCGAGGACGGGCGGGAGCACTCGCTGACCGAGGTGGCGTCGCGCTTCTCGCTGTCGCGGGAGCGCATCCGCCAGCTCGAGATCCAGGCTCTGGGCCGGCTGCGTGAGCTGGCCCGCGCCGAGGGTCTGCAGGCCGCCTGACCCGTAGTCCCACCTCCCCGCAACGTCGAAGGCCGGTGTCCCGCAAGGGACGCCGGCCTTCTGGTTGCCTCGCTTTGCCTCGCTCCTTGCCTCGTTGCCATTCTGGTTGCCTGGGCAAGCGGAAGGCCGGTGCCCCGAGGGGGACACCGGCCTTCGTGCGTGGTGCGGTTACGGCGTGGTCAGTTCACTCGGCCGTACCCGTAGGGCGGCATGATGTCGATCGACACCTTGCTGATCGGCTCGCCGGGCACTGACGCGTGGATGATCTGCCCGCCGCCGACATAGATGCCCACGTGGGCGAGGCCGCGGTAGAACACCAGGTCGCCGGGTTCGAGCTGAGATCGGCTGACCCGACTCGTCTCACTGAACTGCGCCGCGGCGTTGTGGGAGAGCGATTTGCCCGCCGCGCGCCAGGCGGCCGACGTCAGGCCCGAACAGTCGTAAGCGCCCGGACCGCCGGCACCGTACGAGTACGGCTTGCCGATCTGGTTGTACGCGAACGTGACCGCCACCCCGGCCTTACCGGAAATATCGGGGATGTCGCCGGTGTACGCCGAGCCGTTCTCGGTCGCCTTGCCGTACGCCGCGGTGCGCATGGCGTACAGCTCCTTGAGGTCGCCCTCGATCTTCTTCTTGCGGGAGCCGAGCTCCTTGACCTCGGCCGCCTGCTTTGCCTGGGTGGCCTTCAGCGCGGACTGACGCTCCGAGTAGTTCTGCGTGGTGGCCGTGAACGTGTCGATGTCCCGCTGGCGGTCGCGCGACAACTGCTCGAGAAAGGACATCCGTTCGATGAGGTTCTCGCCGCCCTCGAACATGATGTTCATGGTGCCGACCTGGCCGGTCTTGTACGCCGAAGAAGCGATCACCTGCATCTGCGAGCCGGCGACCTGCAGGGCCGCCTTCGCGGGAGCGAGTGACGCGGCGAGCTTCTTCTCCTCGGCCTGTGTCTTCTTCAGGCTGATGCGCATCTTGTTGTAGGACTCGACGACGTCCTCGAGTTGGTGGGATGCCTTCTCGATCTTCTTCGTGAGTTCAGTGGTGGAGGGTGCCGCGTGCGCGGCCGGGGCGACGGTGCTGGAGAGCACGATCGCCAGGGCGGCGACCACCAGGGTGCGTAGCCTCGTGCGGGCGTGTGGCAACGGTACTGGCCTTTCTTCCGCTGTGCCGCCTACCGGGTTAGCTGACGGATTCGGGCGGGAAGAAGGCCCTACCGCGCGGAACGCGGATTCACCCCAGGTGCTACTTCGGTGGTTCCCCGGATCGTCGAGACGGTCGCGGCGCCCCAGGGGGATGGGGTCACCGTCTCCGCCGTCGAGACTCGGCGGCGTCGCCCGGCGCCACGTGAGGGTGTGGCTGCGGACCGGACCAACCGCACCAACTTATCGGCGATCTCGATTAACACAAGAGCCGGAAGAGTGACCTGCACCGATTATCGCAATTATCGGAATGATCCTGATAACAGGCTGCTATGCGCGCGATTCGCAGCGTTACTTTCTATTTCTCCGCCATCGCGGCCGGGGCCGCCACCGGCTGGACGGCCCACTTGTGCGAGACGACGTGCTCGGCCCAGAAGGACAGCAGCGGCACCGTGCCCGAGAGCATCACGAGCAGCATCCGGCCCTGCGACCAGCCGACGCGGCGGCTCAGATCGAAGGTGGCCACCAGATAGACCATGAAAAGGAAGCCGTGGACCGGGCTGACGGTCGCGACCACGGTGTCGTTGTCACCGAGGTACTTCAGCGGCATGCCCACCAGCATGAGCACAACGAGGACCACGCCGACGATCCAGGCGATGATCCGGTAGCGGGTGAGGGCTCCCTGCACGATCCACGTCCTTACTTGATGCTGTTCCGCTTACTTGATGCTGTTCCTGCGTCCGGGATAGTCGCCCGGCCGGGCCCCGGGGTGGGCGTTGAGCCAGGCGAGATAGTCGTTGTAGGCGTCGAGCTCCGGATCCTCGGGCGAGGGCGCCTGCCGGTTCACGGAAGCACGCACCGGACGCCGCACCGTGACGGGCTCGTCCGACGCCGGATCGGTCGTGCCGGCGCCGGCCTCCGAGCTCGGGGTGCCCGCGTCCGTGGCGTCCGGCTGGAGGGTGGCCGGTTCCTCGGCCGGGTGTTCCGGCGTCTGTCGGGCGGCCTTGAGCTCCTGCTGCGCCTCGCGGAACCATAGAAAGCCGACGAAGAACGCGAACACCGGCCACTCGAAGGTGTAGCCCCAGCTGAGGCTGTTGCCGCCGGTAGCGCGGCTGTACTGCCACCAGCCCAGGCCCAGGAAACCGACGATGAGTACGAGGGCGACCACGTGACGTGCGATCCACGCCAGGGTCCACAGCGCTCTCATGCGTCGAGGGTACCGGCAGGCCCGAGCCCGCCAGAGTCGCCGCTGCCCGTGGCCCGGGTGGGTGGCCGCGTGGCGGGGTTTGACCGCACGTGGCACGGGCAAACCGTTGCGGCAAGCACCGGAGAAAGGGAGAGATCATGAGCGACTCCGAGGTCGGCGACCGCGTCGGCACCGAGCAGGGCATCGACCCTGCGGGCCTCGCCGACGACGATTTGATCCGCGAGCTCTCCAGCCTGCACCGGACGCGGCTCGCGACGCTGCGGCACGGTCCCGACGCGGCGCTCGCGAACCACCTGCGGCGTACGGCGGAGTTGGAGACCGAATACCTGGCCCGTCACCCCGGGCGCGAGGTCGATCCGCACCGGCTCACGCAGGACTTCTGAGAGGAACCGCATGTCTCCCTCGGTACGCGCCCGGCTCGACCGGTTGCGCCGGCAGTACGCCCCCCACGAGCACCGGCCCCTCGACGGCTACGCGGCCATGATGGGCGCGTTCGGCGTGCTCGCCGGCAGCCTGGGCATCGCCGCGAAGATCACCGGGCGTACGGCGCCGGAGCGGCCAGCCATCGCCGACGTGGTGCTCATCTCGATCGCCACTCACAAGTTGAGCCGGCTGATCGCCAAGGACGCGATCACCAGCCCGCTGCGGGCGCCCTTCACCCGCTACGACGAGCCGGGTGGCGACGGCGAGGTCAACGAGGAGGTACGCCACCAGGGCAGCAGCGTGCGCCACTCGATCGGCGAACTGGTCAGCTGCCCCTTCTGCCTCGCCGTCTGGGTGGCTACCGGGTTGACCAGCGGGCTGGTGTTCGCACCGCGACTGACCCGGCTGGCGGCCACCGTCTTCACGGCGACGGCGGTCTCGGACTTCCTCCAGCTGGCGTACTCCGTCGCCAAGGAGGCGGCAGACGGCGGGCCCGAGCTCAACGGTGACCCCGAGCTAAACGGTGACGAGGAGCGGCCGGGACAGCAAGCGAGCGTTCGCGTGATCGCGTCGGCCTGACCCGCCGACGGGCCGTCACGGCGGGCCGTCGTTCTCCATCCCCGACCAGCCGCGGGGGCTCTCCTGTTCGCCATCGTCGCGTCCCTCGACGATGGCGGGCTCCACGGCGGTGGTGTCGTGCTCCCCGGCGAAGTCGCCCTCCTTGTCGGGGGTGCCGTCGTCGTCCCCGAGGGCGGGCAGGCGTTCGTTCTGCTGCGTCATGGCGCTCCCTAGACGTCGAGATCGTCGCTCACGGCACCGACTACCCGGCGTGAGGGCGGGCAAACGAGCGGCGCGGCGCGTCGGCACCGGGCAAATCCTGTGGTCCAGGTCACAAAAGCTCTTGGAATGGCGGGGTACTGCCGACAGTTGAGACCAGATGCCGGTGTGCCCAGTGTCCCCGGGCCTCACCCTTTGCCTTCGCGGAATACCGTTCGGCTGGAGCCGCGTTGAGCCTTTCGCCGCGAGGCGACCTGCACACCGGCATCTTGCGTCGCCCCCGGCACAGCCGGGGGCGGCGTTGTTTCCGGGCCCGACCGAGGATCGCCCGTGAGGGTTTTCGATGCCGCCGATCGCGGGTACCGAACGCGTATGAGTGATGATCGGGTGCAGCGGCGAGCGGTCGACCTGCTGCCGGAGGAGCGGGCCGCCGGAAGTGTCGACCCGCGGGCGCAGGCCGAGGCGATTCTCGCCGAGTCGGACGAGCGCGAGGAAACCCCCGGCGCCGCGCCGAGCACATTTCTGGAACATCGAGCGTCGGGTCAGACGGTTACGCCCACGGATGGCACCCGTTAGTGGACACCACTTTCGTGTTCATGGATCAGCATGGCAATATCGGGCAAATGTCTGCCCCGGAACGGAGCACAGAGCGGCGGTCGGCGTCGCGTCGCGGCACGCCAGCGGCCGCCGCGTCCACGCCTGACCCCAACCGGCTCGACATCCGAGGGCTGTCCCGGCGCACCGCCGAGTCGACGGTCTCCATCCCCGCGCTCCCGGCCGCCACCAGCACCCCACCTACGCCCGACAGCGCCCGACCCGGCACCGACCGAACCCACCCCGGAACGGGTGACGCCCGGCCCGGTGCGGACGCGACCGGACCTGGCGCGGGTGACGCTCGGCCCGGCGTCGACGCGACCCGACCCGGCACGGGTGACGCCCGGCCTGGTGCGGAGGCGGTCCGACCTGGTGTTGCTCGGCCTGGCGCTGACGCGGCTCGACCCGGGACGAGTGCGGCCCGACCCGGCACGGGTGCGGCCCGACCCGGCACGGGTGCGGCCCGACCCGGCACGGGTGCGGCCCGACCCGGCACGGGTGTCGTCCGGCCCGGCGTGGGTGCTGCCCGGCCTGGCGCGGGCGGCGCCGGGGCGCGGCCGGCTCCGGATGAGGTGCCGGGCAGAGACGCCGCCCAGCGGCGGCGTCGGCAGCGCAACGGGCGCCGGGGTGGCGACAACGCGCGCCGGCCCATCCGAGGGGCCCAGCGGGGCCGCCAGGCCCAGCAGAGCCGCCAGGCCCCACGGGCCAAGGGTGGCCGCGCGGCGGGCGCACACCCGGCCAGGGACGGTCGGGGAGCGCCGCATCCGGTGGAGGTGGCCGGGCTCCTGCACGAGCTGTCCGTCCTGCTGCTCGGCGCCGACGATGTCCCACAGGCGCTCGACCGCCTCGCGGTCTTCGCGGCGGGCGTGGTGCCGGGAGCGGTGCGCTGCTCGGTGGCGCTGATCGGTGAGGGCGGCCCGCCCACGCTGGCCGCGTCCGGGTCCCGGGCCCAGGCCCTCGACGACCTCCAGTACGCGACCGGCGACGGCCCCAGCCTCGAGGCGGCCCGGACGCGCGCGGTCGTCGCCGTTCATGACCTGTCCACGGACGGGCGCTGGCCCGAACTGGCCGAGCGCGCCCGAGCCGAGGACGTCCACGCCGTCGCGTCGATCCCGCTGGATCTCCGGCGGGCGGCCGTCGGGGCGGTCACCCTGTTCGCGACCCAGCCCGGGATCGACCCCGAGGCGCTGCTCACCGCGATGGCGGTGGTCGGCCAGGCCGAGCTCCTGCTCGGCGAGGTCCACCGCCGTGCCGGGCTGTGCGCGGGCTCGACCGTCGACCGCGCGGCCGGCGTGATCATCGCCCAACGCGGCTGCGGCGTCCGCGAGGCCTACGACGTGCTGCGGGACACCTCGCAACGGCTGGGCCTGCCGCGCGAGGAAGTCGCCGAGCGCCTGATCGCCGCCGCCGCCCGGCACGCCTGACCGCCGTCGCCGCGCCAAAAGTCGCCGCGCCGAAAGTCGCCGCCCGTCACGACTGGTCGTCGCGGCGGGCGGCGGCGATCGGTTACTTCGAGACGCTTTGGATGACCTCGAACTCGAGGAGGTCGGCGCCGGTGGCCACGGGACGGGCTCGCTCACCGGAGTGCGCGGCGCGGCCCATGCCGGAGGACCAGGCCTGGAAGTCCTCTTCCGTCTCCCAGCGGGTGTAGACGAAGTACCGGGTCTCGCCCGCTACCGGCCTCAACAGCTCGAAGCCGAGGAAGCCCGCGGCGTTCTCCACCGCGCCCTGCCGGGCGGCGAAGCGCTTTTCCAGTTCGGGGCCAGCGCCCTCGGGAACGTCGATCGCGTTGATTTTCACCACTGCCATACGACACAGGGTACGAGCGCGTGCTGCGCCCGTACCCGATGGTCAGTGACCGGGGCCGGCGCCCACCTCTCCCGGCACTCCGTTGCTGGCCGCCGCGGCGGCCGCGTCGTCCGCTCGTTGCTGCTGGGCCGAGCGCTGCGAGAGCGCGATCTCCGGCAGGAAGAAGACGACGATCAAGCCGACCAGCATGACCGCGAGTGCCAGCAGGTAGACGACCTGGATGCCGTCGGAGAAGCCGACCTTGAACGGATGGGCGACCAGCTCCGGCAGCTTGCTGAGGAACGACGTGTCGCTGAGGTCGATCTTGCCCTGGCCCTGCGGCGGGGGGATGCCGGCGTCCGCGTACGCGTCGCCGATCTTGTGGGGCAGCACGTTGAAGAGCACCGAGAGGAAGATCGCGGTGCCGAGGGTGCCGCCCATGGAGCGGAAGAACGTCACCGAGCTGGTGGCGACGCCGATCTCCCGCGGCGACACCGCGTTCTGCACGGCGGTGATCATCGGCTGCATGTTGCCGCCGAGGCCCAGGCCCATGAGCACCATGATCAGCATGGTCTTCCAGAGCGGGGTGTCCGCGCCGATCAGGGCGAAGAGGCCGAGCGACGTGGCCATGAGGATGCTTCCGACGATCGGGAAGATCCGGTAGCGGCCGGTGCGGCTGATGAGCTGACCCGCGGTGATCGAGCCGGCCATGATGCCGACGACGAACGGGATCATCTGCAGCCCGGCGGTGGTGGGGGAGCTGCCCTTGACGATCTGCAGGTAGAGCGGGACGGTCATGAGGCCGCCGAACATCGCCATGCCGAGGATCGTGCTGGAGATCGAGCCGACGGCGACCGTACGGTTGCCGAACAGCCGCAGCGGCAGCAGCGCCTCGTCCTTGTAGATGCGCTCGGCGATCACGAACGCGACCAGGCCAATGGCCCCGATCACGTAGCAGGCGATCGCCTTGCCGGAGTCCCAGTGCCAGTGTTGGCCCTGCTCGGCCACGGTCAGCAGCGGCACCAGGCCGACGATGAGCGCGAGCGCGCCCGGCCAGTCGATGCGGTGGTCGGTGCGGTGATGCGGCAGGTGCAGGACGCGGGCCACCACGATCATGGCGGCGATGCCGATCGGGACGTTGAGGTAGAAGACCCAGCGCCAGCCGTCGACCCAGAGGATCTTGTCGGCGCCGGCGAAGAAACCGCCGAGGATCGGGCCGATGACGCTGGCCGTGCCGAAGACGGCGAGGAAGAAGCCCTGGTATTTGGCGCGTTCGCGGGGCGGCACGATGTCGCCGATGATCGCCAGTGCCAGCGACATGAGGCCGCCGGCGCCGATGCCCTGGATCGCGCGGAAGGCGGCGAGCTGGTACATGCTCTGCGCGAGCCCGCAGAGGATCGAGCCGAGGATGAACACGGCGATCGCGAACAGGAAGAACGGCCGGCGCCCGTAGATGTCGGAGAGCTTGCCGTAGAGCGGGGTGGAGATCGTCGAGGTGATGAGGAACGCCGTCGTCGCCCAGGCCTGCAGGTCGAAGCCGTTGAGGTCGTCGGCGATGGTCCGGGTCGCCGTGGCCATGATGGTCTGGTCTAGCGCCGCCAGGAACATGCCCATCATCAGGCCGATCAGCACCGTGATGATCTGCCGGTGGGTGAATTCCCCGCTGGGTTCGGCGCCCTTGGCGCCGTCCCCCGGCCCGGCCCCGGCCGCTGCGGTGGTGCTGCTGTTTCTCACGCGCTCTCCCGTGCTGATACGGCTGGGTCGGTGCGCAGGCGCGCTTCGACGGAGCTGTTGAATTCTTCGAAGAGGCCGACGAACGCGCTCAGGCGTTCGGCCGGCCAGTCGCTCAGCATCTCGCTGAGCAGGGCGTGCCGCGCCTCGTGCAGCCGTTCGCAAGCCATGAGCCCGGCGTCGGTGATGGCCAGCCGCGACGCCCGCCCGTCGGCCGGGTCGGCCTCCCGGCGGGCGAGGCCGGCCTTGACCAGCTGCGCCGCCTGCCGGCTGATCGTGGACGGGTCGGCGCCCTTGACCTCGGCGAGGTCGGTGACCCGCAGTGGCCCGAGGTGGTGCAGGGGGAGCAGCAGCATCAGGGCGGAGAATTCGGCGCCGAGGTCTCCCACGTTGAGCATGCTCTTGGCGCGCGCGCCGAGCCGGAAGAACCGTTGAAGTTCGTCGGCCAGCCGTCCCGTGGCGTCCGCGTCGTCCCGCTTCGCCATGCCACACCCCCCGTCAAGATGTGTGCAGCCTACAACTGGTTGGTTGGTGAATGCATCGTGTTCCGCATCTCCCACACGGCCGTGACCAGCGACTCGGTCTCCTCCAGCGCTGCGGGCACCGGCACCGTGTATTCCGCCCTGCGGACGAAGAGCCGCTCTGGGAAATACCCGCGTCCCGGGTCGCCAACCAGGACCAGCGCACCAGCGGCGGCGGCCGGGCGCAGCGCGGACGTCATGCGGTCGGCGACCGTACGGGTGTAGAACACGTCCCCGGCCAGCACGACGTCGGCCGCTCCGGCCTCGGCGACGTCCCCCGCGCGCGCCCGGACGGTCACGCCGTTCGCCTCGGCGTTGCGCCGGGTCGCCTCGGCCGCCGCCGGATCGAGGTCCAGCGCCTCGACGTTCGCCGCGCCCGCCCGGGCCGCCGCGATGGCCGCGACGCCGGATCCGGCGGCCACGTCCACCACCCGTCGGCCCGCGACGGTGTGCGGGTGGTCGAGGACGTAACGGGCCAGGGCCTGACCGCCGGCCCAGACGAAAGCCCAGAAGGGCGGCGGGACATCGCTGCGGAACTCGCCGCCGGCCGCGTCGAACAACCCCGTGTCGCCGCCGGCGAGGTGCAGGGAGATCTCTGGGGCCAGGGGTACGGGAAGAAGCTCGGTGTGCACCCGGAGGATTCTCGACGCCGCGGCGGCCGGAGTCGCCGCGATTACCCGTACGGGGATGGCTTATGTGATGGTTTCTGAGTGGGCCGGCGGCGTCGCGTGGTGTGTCTCACGGAGCTCCGCGCTGTCGTCGCCGAGGGCGTGCCGGGCGCGTTCCATGATCGTTTTGCCGCGCGCACAGGTGGGGTCGAGATCGAGCGCCTGCTCCGCCAGGGTTAGCGCCGTCCGCGGGTCGCCGATCGCGCAGGCGTGCCCGGCCGCGTCCAGCAGCGCGGTCACCACCCGCAGGCGGTAGCGCTCGCGGGCGATCGTGGCCCATCGCGGCTGCTCGACGTCCTCCAGCAGCGGGCGGGCGGCGACGTGGGCCGCCGCCGTCAACGGACGCAGGGCGCGGCTCGCCGTACGGCCCGACGCGGCGGCCACCAGCTCGTCGAAGCGGGCGACGTCGACGCGTACCCGATCGGCGACCAGGCTGTATCCGCCGCCGGCCGTGGTGATCACCGAGTCGGTGTCCGCGGCCTCCGGATCGAGCCTGCGGCGCAAAAGGGACAGATGACCCTCCATCGTGTCCTCGACGGCGGCGGGTGGCCGTCCGGCCCACAGCAGTTCGGCCAGCTCATCCTTGCGCAGCGCGCCGTGCAGCGCGAGCAGAGCCAGGATCTGTCGGGGCTCGGCGCCGCCGAGGTCTTCGCCCGAAAGGCGCACTCCCCGGGTGCGAACCTCGAGGCGACCGAAAAGCTGGATTTCGTACATGGGGTATCACCCTGGACGGGGGACGGTCGTGCGACAAGCGTCTTCGGGGGTGTTCGGTCCCCCGAAAGCGAGGGGTGGGTTCCGCCGAAGATACGAGTTTTGGCGGCCGCTCGTCCTCATCCGCTCGGCGGGCGGGCACTGCGGTCGGCTTGGCTCGGACGTGCTGTCAGACTGTTGGTACGCCTTGGCTTCGCGACACGGACACATAGACTTCCAGCGCTGGCGGATCAGGAGGCGTGAATGGTGAGCGAGGCGATCACGGTGCTCGTGGTGGACGGGCATCAGACGTTCGCCGAGTTGCTCGGTGTGGCGCTGGCCGGGCAGCCCGAGCTGCACTACCTGGGACATGCGCGTACGGGTGAACATGCGATCCGGATGGTCCAGGAGCTGCGCCCCAACGTGGTGCTGCTCGACCCGGACCTGCCGGACGCCGATGGCATCGCCATCGCCGAGCTGCTGCGGCATCGCCTGCCGGACACGCGGTTCGTGATTCTGACCGCGAACAACGAGTCCGCGTTGGTGGGGCGCGCGACCGCGGCCGGGGCATCGGGCTTCCTGTCGAAGAACGGGCCGCTGGGCGACGTGATGAACGCGATCCGCACCGCGCACGGCGGCGGCATGACCGTGTCGACCGACATTCTCGCGCGCCTGCTGCGCAGCACCGCTCCGGTCGTCGGACCGCGTGCCGGTGGGCTCACCGCGCGTGAGCACGAGGTGCTGGTGCTGATGGGCTCCGGACTCGACCCGAGGGCCATCGCCCGGCGGCTCGGCATCAGCGTGCACACGTGCCGTGGCTATGTGAAGGCCGTGCTGGGCAAGCTCGGCGCGCACAGCCAGCTCGAGGCGGTCGCGGTGGCCACCCGCAGGGGGCTGCTCCGGCCCGACGGGCATCACGGAGAGTAGTTCACTCTTTCACTCATCCGCGAGGCTGCGGAATCCGTACCTATCACTGGAGCGCCTTCGATGGAGGGTCGGCGCCACGGATGGGGAGGGCTTTCGCATGGAACGTCTGAGTGGCGATTCGTCCGATGTGTCCGTAGCGTTGGCGAACCTCCCGTCCAATTCAGGTGCGGACTGGGCCAACCGGGACAAAAGATCGCCCAATCGCGGTCCCGCGGCCGACCCGGCCCCGAACCGGCGTCCGCCTGTGGACAGCGCGCTCCGTGATGAGTGGGAGGACAGCAGCATGGTCGACTCCGGGAGCTGGAATGCTTTCGCCGCACCCTCGGACGGTGGGCGCCCGCCCACGCCCGAGCCGGAGTTCGGGCCCGCGCCGCCGACCACCCAGGGGCGTACGTCGTTCGGGGTGAGCGCCGGGCCGATCAGCGGCAACTGGCGTGAGGATTCGCAGACCTCCGGCGCGCCGTCCACCCCCGCTGTCGCGACGCCGGTCGCGGGGCACCACCGATCCCGTGACGCCGCGCCGTCGCCCGCCCAGGCCCACCCGCCGCAGGCGCGGGCCTTTCCGTCGCCGTCGCATTCCTATCTGCCGCCCGCGCATGCCGCGCCGGTTCCCCAAGTGTCGGAGATGAGTACTTCATCCCGATCGTCCGACGTGGACGAGTGGTTCGACGCCGCGAACCCGGTGCGCACCGTCAGCGCCGCATCGGTGCTCGACCGATCCCGACGCCCCCTTCCCGGCTTCCCGGCACCCGGAGGCGCCGACCACATCGGCGACCTCCTCGACGGTCCGGGCCGGGAGATCCGGCCGCACCGGGCACCCAAGCACCCGACCGCACCGGCGCCGGCCGCTGGAACGTCTGCCCCGCCACGCCGCAACCGGGGCGTCAGGATCGCCGGAATGGCCCTCACCGCTGCCGTGCTGCTCGGCGGCACCGTCGCGGGCGTCACCTACTTCGCCGGCCCCGACAAGGACCTCACGTCCGTGCTCGAGCTCGGTGTCGGCAAGAACTCGCCGCAGCGCGTGGTCACCGCGCCCCTGCAGGGACGCACAGCGGCGAAGTTCGAACTGGTCAGCGCGGTGACCCGGGTGACCGTACGCAGCGAAGACCTCGGCGAAGACCTCTACCGGATGACGACCGCCGAGGACTCCGGCTTCCTGCCGAACGCGGCACTCACGCAGAACGACGTGCGGTTGCAACTGACGCCGGACGGCAAGGGCGACGCCGGCACCGTGGAGGTCGTGCTCTCCACGAAGGTCGTCTGGACGCTGCGCTTCTCCGGCGCCGCCGAGGAACAGATCCTCAACCTGCGGACCGGTAAGGTCGCCGGCATCGACCTCACGGGCGGTGCCAAGCGCGCCGAGATCCAGCTTCCCGCGGCGGCCGGCACCGTGCCGCTGAAGGCCACCGGAGCCGTCGAGGAGCTCGCCATGACCTCGCCGGCCGGCAACCCCGTCCGGGTCAAGGTGAACGGCGGCGCGACGACGGTTGCCGCCGGCGACAAGACGATGCGCGACGTGCCACCCGGATCCACCGTGACGCCGAAGGACTGGGTGACCAACGACCGCTACGACGTCGAGGCCGCGGCCCGGGTGAACCTCCTGTCGATCGACACCGCCCAGTGAGCTCACCCGCGACCGCCGTCACTCGCTGAGCAGCACTCCCGGGTTCAGCAGCCCCGCCGGGTCAAGCGCCGCCTTGATCCGGCGCATCGCCGCCACCTCGGTGGCCGAGCGAGACAGCGGCAGCCACCGCGCCTTGGCCCGGCCCACGCCGTGCTCGGAGCTGATGCTGCCCCGGCGCGAGGCGACCAGCCGCAGCACCGAGTCGGTGACCTCCTCGGCCCGCTCGCCCGCGTCGAGCACGTTGACGTGCAGGTTGCCCTCGCCGAGGTGACCGAAGATGATCGGCCGGGCCGCGGGCGCGACCGCCGCCACCGTGCCGGGCAGGTCGGCGACGAGCCCGGCCAACTCGCGCAACGGCACGGAGACGTCCAGCTTCACCGGTACGCCGGCGGCACTGATCGCCTCGGTATGCGTCTCCCGGTACGCCCAGAGCTTCGCCACACCGGTGACGTCCGAGGCCACCGTCGCGTCGCGGACCGCCTCGCACTCGCCGAGCACCTCGAGCAGATCGTCGGTGGGATCGGTGCGTGCCGCGCACTCCAGCACCACGTACGCCGGGTGCGCCTCGGCGAACGGGGCGGCGAGATTGCCGTGTGCCCGTACCAGATCGAGGCCCTCGGACAGGAAGAGCTCGGCCGCCGCCAGGGCCGGGAGCCCGGCGCGCGCCGCGGCCAGCAGGTCGAGCGCGCCCGCGACGCCGTCGACGGCGACCAGCGCGACGCAGCGGGCGGGCAACAACGGCACGAGCCGGAGCCGGACCCTCGTCACGATCGCCAGCGTGCCCTCGCTGCCGGCGAGCAGCTGGGCGAGGTCGTACCCCGTGTTGTCCTTGGCGAGGCCGACCAGCCGGCTCACCACGCTGCCGTCCGCGAGGACGGCCTCGATGCCGGTCACCTGCTCGCGCATGCTGCCGTAGCGCACCACCCGGATGCCGCCCGCGTTCGTCGCGACCAGGCCGCCGATCGTGGCCGCGGACCGGGCCGCCAGGTCGACGCCGACGTCCAGGCCGTGCGGCCGGGCATGCTGCTGAAGCCGTTCCAGCGTGACGCCGGCGCCGACGGTCACCTGGGCCTCCAGCACGTCCACGTCGTCGCACGACGTGAGCCGGCCCAGACTCAGCAGCACCTCGCCGCCGGCCGGGACGCCGCCACCCACCAGACCGGTGTTGCCGCCCTGCACGGTGAGGGACACGCCCGCGTCCGCGCAGGCCCGCACGACCGCGGCGACCTCGGCGGTGTCCGCCGGCCGAACGACGCAACGGGCCTCGCCGGAGAAACGCCGGGTCCAGTCGGTCTGGTACTGCGCCTTGAGGTCCTCGTCGACGAGGACGTGCTGGTCGCCGACGACGCCGCGCAGGACGTCCTCGAGGTCACTCACGACAGCACCCGGAGGCGGACGGTCTGGCTCATGCCGCGCAGCCGTTCGAGGACGTCGTCGCTGTACTCGCCGCTGATGTCGGTGATCAGGTAGCCGTACTCGCCGCGGGTGCTCAGCAGTTGACCCTCGACGTTGACCTGGTGCTCGGCGAGGATGCTGTTGACCTGCGCCAGCACGCCGGGCATGTTGACGTGGACGTGCACGATGCGGCTCATGCCCGCCTGGGCCGGCAGGGCGACGCTGGGCAGGTTGACGCTCAGCGTCGTGTTGCCCTCGTGCACGAAGTGGGCCAGCTTGTTCGCGACGAAGTCGCCGATGTCGGCCTGGGCCTCCTCGGTGGAGCCACCGATGTGCGGGGTCAGGATGACGTTGGGCAGGCCGCGCAGCTCGGAGACGAACTCGTCGCCGCGGCCCTTCGGCTCCTTGGGGAACACATCCACCGCCGCGCCGGAGAGGTGGCCGCTGGTCAGCGCCTCGCGCAGGGCGACATGGTCGACCACGATGCCCCGGGAGAGGTTGAGGAAGATCGCGCCCTGCCGCATCCGCGCGAACTGCTCCGCGCCGAAGAAGCCGGAATTGCCCGGCCGGCCGTCGACATGCAGGGTGACCACGTCGGTGGAGGCGAGCAGCTCGTCCAGCGAACTGCACCGCTGGGCGTTGCCCAGCGCGAGCTTGTCCGCGGTGTCGAAGAAGGACACGTGCATGCCGAGGTTCTCAGCGAGCACCGAGAGCTGGGTGCCGATGTTGCCGTACCCGACGATGCCGAGCCGCCGGCCCCGGACCTCGTGGCTGCCGTTGGCGGCCTTGTCCCAGACGCCGGAGTGCATGAGCTCGTTCTTCTCGGTCAGCCGCCGGGTGATCGCGATGATCTCGGCCAGCGCCAGCTCGACCACCGAGCGGGTGTTCGAGAACGGCGCGTTGAAGACGGCGATGCCGGCCCGCGAGGCGGTGCCGAGGTCGATCTGGTCCGTGCCGATGCAGAAGGCGCCGATGGCGACGAGGCTGTCCGCCGCCTCGAGCACCTTGGCGGTCACCTGCGTCTTGGAGCGGATGCCGAGCAGGTGCACGCCCGGGATGCGGTCGATGAGCTCGGCCTCGTCGAGGGCGTTGCGCAGGGCCTCGACCTGGTAACCCTCGGCCTCGAGCCGGGACACCGCGTCGGGGTGGATGCTCTCGAGCAGCAGAACTCGCACCTTGGCTTGGTCGATCATCATTGTCCGTTCCATGTGGGGTTCGCCTCACCCGGGCCGCCACGCCGAAGCCCAGTTCACAGGCGTCCCAGCCTAATGCCCGGGATTGCCCGGACCTTCGACGGTGTGCCGGAGGTCCCATCTGCCGGGCGGCCCTCCTCGCTTCCAGGGCTTGGCTTCCCGCGGGTGGAAAGCACCTGACAGGGGTGGTCGCACGGGGAAAAATGTCACACGGTCGCGGCAGGATGCGTCCATGCCCAGTGAAGGGACATGAGGAGATGAACGCACCGGCGATCGAGACGTCCGGTCTCGTCAAGGTTTTCGGCGACAACCGCGCGGTCGACGGCGTCGACCTGACCGTCCCGCAAGGCACCGTCTACGGGCTGCTCGGCCCCAACGGCGCCGGCAAAACGACTGTCGTGCGCATGCTCGCCACCCTGCTGAGACCCGACGGCGGCCAGGCCCGGGTCTTCGGCCACGACGTGGTCCGCGAGGCCGACGCGGTTCGCGGACGGGTCAGCCTCACCGGTCAGTACGCCTCGGTCGACGAGGACCTCACCGGCACGGAAAACCTCGTGCTGCTCGCCCGCCTGTTGGGCCACGGCAAGCCCGCCGCCCGGGCCAGGGCCGGGCAGCTGCTCGACGCGTTCGGCCTCACCGAGGCGGCCGGCCGGCAGGTCAAGAAGTATTCCGGTGGCATGCGGCGGCGCATCGACATCGCCGCCAGCATCCTCAACACCCCCGACCTGCTGTTCCTCGACGAGCCGACCACCGGCCTCGACCCGCGCAGCCGCAACCAGGTGTGGGACATCATCCGGGTCGTGGTGGCCAACGGCACCACGGTTCTGCTCACTACGCAGTACCTCGACGAGGCCGACCGGCTCGCCGGCCGGATCGCCGTGATCGACCATGGCAAGGTCATCGCGGAGGGCACGCCCGGATCGCTCAAGGCCTCGATCGGCGCGGGCACCGTGCACGTGCGGCTGCGCGACGCCGCGCAGCGCCCCGAGGCCGAGCGGCTGCTGGCGGCGGTGCTGGGCACCGGCGTGCAGGCCGAGTCCGAGGTCGCGCTCACCGCCCGGGCCGGCGCCAGCGGCTCCGAGCAGGGCGCCGCCGAGCAGGCGTCGCGAGCCCTCGCGGCGCTGGCCGGCGCCGGGATCGTGGTCGACGACTTCTCCCTGGGTCAGCCCAGCCTCGACGAGGTCTTCCTGGCGCTGACCGACAAGCCGATCGCCGAGGAGGTGACCGCATGACCGCGACGACCACCGAAGCCACCACCGTCTACACGCCGTCGGCGGAGACGTTGGCCGCCGTGCTCACCCGCGAGGAACGGCCGAGCCGGCCCAACGCGCTCGCCGCGTCCCTGACCTTCGGGTGGCGGGCGATGCTGAAGATCAAGCACGTCCCCGAGCAGCTCTTCGACGTGACCGCCTTCCCGATCATCATGACGCTGATGTTCACCTACCTGTTCGGTGGCGCACTGGCCGGCTCGACCAGGGAATACCTGCAGTTCCTGCTCCCCGGCATCATGGTCACGAGCGTCGTGATGATCACGATGTACACGGGCGTGGGCCTGAACACCGACATCGAGAAGGGCGTCTTCGACCGCTTCCGGTCCCTGCCCGTCTGGCGCCCGGCCGCCCTCGTCGGCATGATCTTCGGCGACGTCCTGCGCTACATCCTCGCCGCGACGACCATCATGCTGGTCGGCCTGATCCTCGGCTTCCGTCCGTCCGGGGGCTTCGCCGGCGTCGTCGCCGGCGTGGGGCTGCTGGTGGTCTTCTCCTTCGCCTTCTCCTGGATCTGGACCATGTTCGGCCTGTTCCTCAGGTCGGAGAAGTCGGTCATGGGCGTCAGCATGCTGGTGCTGTTCCCGATGACCTTCCTCAGCAACGTCTTCGTGGACCCGCGCACGATGCCGGGCTGGCTGCAGGCCTTCGTCGAGGTCAACCCGATCACCCACCTGGTGGCGGCGGTCCGCTCCCTGATGGCCGGCGACTGGGACACCGGCGAGACCGCCTGGGTATTGATCGCGAGCGCGGTCCTCGTGGCCGTCTTCGGCCCGCTCACCATGCGTCTCTACAACCGCAAATGACGCCATCACGGGAACAGGAACGGGAACAGGAATGGCGGCAGCGGCTGCGGGCGCGCACTGAGGAGACGACACGCTGCCGGGCGGCTGCCGCGGCGGCCCGGCGCGACCGTCGGCAACGGCGCGCCCACGGCCTGACGGCGCGACACGCGGCGCGGCTGGCACGTCTGCGGGAGGGCTCGCACCCCTTCGCGCCCGACCCCGGCTGTTCCGAATAGCCTGTGGCTGGTCCTCATCGGACTCATCGTGGTCAGCGCGACCCGCATGGAGAAGGTGACCGCGCTCTTCATTCACGGCCTGCGTCTCGGCTTCGTGATCGCGGCGTTCCTGGTCTACCTGTACGTCTACAACTGCGCCCGGGGCGGGATGAGCTGGGCGAGCCTGTTCCAGCCGCTCATGCTGTTCTGGCTCGCGATGGTCGCGCTCGGCTGGATCGGCGTGTTCGCTGATCCCAGCGCTTCCATTCCGGTGATCGTGCTGGTGGTCACGCCGTTCTACGGCTACACCGCCATGAACCTGTCCGTGATGTTCTTCGGCATCGGCCTCGCGATGGCGGCGGTGGACGGCCCGGTCAACCGGGCTCCCTTAAGTGCTGCTCAGGGGGCATCCGTGTCGGACGCCGGCTGGAGGGCGCGGCCACGCGGTGTGAGGAATGTCCGGTTGTGGGCCCATCGAGCCGGAACCAGGCCACGCTGGGACAGAGCCCGCAGCCCTTCCTCCACCAGATAGACGCCCAGCATGCCGGCAAGGCCGGCGAGCAGTGTCTGCGCGATGTCAGCCCAGGTGAGATACATATGCGAGATTCCCCTGCCCCCGTCGTTGCGTGTCAGTCTCGGTCGGGCCCGTAGCGGGATGCCGAGCGGTGCGGTTGCAGGATGGATGCGGCGGACGAGAAATCCGATACGACACGAAGCGGACAGTGCGGGATTCACCGGTACGAGGCCACGCGGCCGCCCCCTCAACCCTTTCTCGGCCTGTAGCTTTCTTGGCTTGCAGCTTTCTCGGCCCGTAGATTCTCGGCTTGCAGCTTTCTCGGGCAGGAGGCGACGATGGCCGAAAGGGCAGGTCGCAGCAGCGGACGGCTGGCCGCTGCTTGCCGTTTGTGGCCGTCTGCGCGACGCGCTGCCGGTCCGTGACCGGGCTGGCTGCTCCTAGGCTGGCGATCATGCTCAACCCGGTCCGGCCACCACGGCACCCCGTCATCTCTATGTGCGAGCGTGGTCCACGCCGGAGATGGCTTGCCGCGGTGGTGGTGACGGCGGTCTTGGGGCTCGGCGGTTCGGGCGTGATCGCCTGGGTGCGGCGCACCGCACCGCCTTGGCCGTCAGTCGTCGGCACCGCTTTTGAGATTCCGCTCGGACCGGACGGGTGTCCGACGCATTCCGATGGGTTCTATCCGGATGTCGACGCCCCGGGCGAGCTGGTGCCTCCCGGCGCCACCGAGGTCACGCTGTGCATCAGGCGGACCGAGCCCTCCGCCTCGCCGCTGGGATTTGCGAAGCCGCTGCGTCAGCGGGTGTTGCGCTCAGGTGCTGCCGAGTTCGCCGCCTGGCTCAACCAGCTTCCCGACCGCAACGCCGCATGGCGACAGATTCAGCGTGAGGAGAGCGGCTGGTGGCCCGACGCGGCGCCATTGTTGGGAGAGGTGTGCCTCTTGAGCGTTTCTCCGGATGAGTACTCCTTCGTGCTGCGCTACGCGACCGTCCGCCGGTGCCGCTGGTACTGACGTGTGCGGGTGCGCTGGTCTCTGGTGCTCGCACCCGGCTGGACTACTTCGAGCCCTCCGTGGTCGACGAGTTCGAGCGGCGCTTCCAAGCCCAGTAGGCAGGTCTGCGCTTTGCCCGGGGTGTCGCGGCAAATAGCCGAACGGTGGATGCGGCTGCCGGTCGGTCACTCGGGTGAGCCGTTTGGTCCGCTGAACCGTCCATCCGACCGACGAGCTTGTCCGTCCGTCCGATTGATGTCCTGAGCGCGATCCTTAATGTGTTATTTGGAGTATGTCCTCGCGCATCCTGATTCTCGCAAACTTGATCCAGTTTGCCATCATTGTCTCGATCGTCACCGCCTGGCTCGGCGCCTCGGAGAAGGTCACTCCGAGGGTCGTCGCCGGCTATTCAGCCGCGGCGTTCTCCGGCACTCTTACTCTCGGGCTGGCCGTTTGGGCTGCTCTCGTCATCAGCTAGCGCCTCGTGAGCGCCACTTCCGTTCAGCAAGCCGGGCGGCCCCGGTGCCCTTGCCGTCGTCTGGCCCGATGAGCTCGGTAGGTCCGACCTGCCCGAAGCGGCAGGTCGGACAGCGACAACTATGAGCCGAACTTCACCTTGACGATGGAATCGGCAAACGGATCATCAAGAAGCTGCAGGTATGCGAGGGACGTGTCGGTCGGCACGTCGAAGACCAGAAACTGATCGACAGTCTTTCCTGGATCGATCGGCTCACTGAGAGCGTCTTTCTCCTTGTTGGCATAGCTCTCAGCGGTCCTGTTCCTCTCGAGCACGCGTTCCGTGGGGCTCGTGGCCTCGAGGTTCCAGGTTCGATAGTCTTCGGTCTTCTCGCCGACGTTCTTCACCGAGAAGGAGACCACGCAGAACTTGCCCTTGGCCTTCTCGGTCGTGGCGTCGTCCCAGGAGGTCGCCGGGTCGTCGGGTTTGGTGATCTCCTGCTTGGTGCAGTCGACGCCGCGGACCGTCGCCTCGAACGACTGGACCCGCGCCGTAGCGCCAACGGCCACCTCTTCCACCTTCTCCGCCTCGCCAGACGACGAGTCGGCGAAGGTCGACGCCGTGGAGAAGATGAACGAATAGACGAAGGTCAGGACGGCGCCCATCGCCAGGATGGTCCCCACCGCGACAGCCAACACCATCTTCTTTTGGCGACGAATCGCTTCGGGCGTCTGCGCGAACGCACCAGTGGTGCTGATCGTGATGTTCGGCATGCCCACGCCACCCGTGCCGAAGGGCCAGCCGGTCCCGGCGGCCTGCGGCGCCGGCAAGGGGACCTCTCTGCGACAGTACGGGCACCGCATGACCCCCGCGCCCTGGTCGACCTCCATCCCGGCTCCGCAGGACGGGCAGCTGGAGGAGGTGGCGGTGGACTTACCCGGGCCGGTCATCGGGGCATCGGGGGCGGCATGTGGGCGAACAGGTGCGCGAGCTCAGGTATGTCCGCGGCTCGTGCCCATTGAGCCATCCCGACCCGCCACACCAGCGTTTCCCGGGTCATCGCACCGGCGCCCACCTGCCCGGCCAGGGCGCCGAGATCGAACGGGCCCTGCTGACTGCCGGCCAAACCCACGTACCACTGCGGGGTTGCCGGCAACGGCGGCGGCTGCACGGGTGCGGGCGCGTGGCCGGCGTTCGGTTCGATAGCCCCACCCAGGCGCTGGCCGAAGAGCATCCCCATGCCCAGTCCCGTACCCATCCCGGCGGCACCGGGATTCCGGGCGGCGTCCTCGATGGCATTGGCGGTCTGGAACGTCGTGTACCGCTGCAGGTCGCCGATGATGCCCATCTGGGTACGCCGGTCGAGCGCCTGCTCCACCTCAGGCGGCACCGAGATGTTCCGGACGATGACGGTCGGAATCTTCAGGCCCATCGAGGCGAGCTGCTCGGCGAGCACCTCGGTGAGCTGCGTACCGATGGCCTCCTGGTGGGCCGCCAGGTCGAGCAGGGACACCTGCGCGGTAGCCAGCGCCGAGGTCAGCCTGCTCACGATCAACTGCTGGAGATAATCGGCGACTTCTTCCGTACGGAACTCCGGGTCCGTGCCCACCAGTTCCGTGAGCAGCCGGCGGGCATCAATGACCCGCAACGCGTACGCACCGTACGCGCGAAGTCGGACCGCGCCGAATTCCGGATCCCGGACGATGACGGGGTTCTGGGTGCCCCATTTCAGGTCGGTGAACTGCCGGGTGTTGACGAAGTACACCTCGGCCTTGAAAGGCGACTCGAAACCGTACTTCCATCCCTTGAGAGTGGACAGTACCGGGAGATTCTGGGTATTCAGGGTGTGTGTGCCGGGGCCGAAGGCGTCCGCGATGGTGCCCTCGTTGACGAAAACGGCCACCTGCGATTCGCGCACCACGAGGCGGGCGCCCATCTTGATCTCGTTGTGGTACCGCGGGAACCGCCAGACGATCGTGTCGCGGCTGCCATCCAGCCACTCCACGATGTCGATGAATTCACCGCGTACCCTATCCAGCATCGCCATACGGACCTACCCGACATCTCCCCAGCCGGCCGGTGCTCGGCCCGCATCATCCGGCCGCATGATATCAACCATGATCAAACTCGCCACCCCGTAATCCACTGCGGCCCGCTCGATCCTCGTTCTGCAACACGGCACACTCGAGGAATCGGGCAAATTGCAAATGAACGCGGTTGCCTCGGTAACGTTCGCGCGTGGGGCACAACATCTGCGCGTTGATCGTCCACGAGCCGTTCGACGAGAGCGCGGCCATCGAGTGGGATGTTGAGGGCTTACCACTCGGCGCGGATTTGCGGCTGGTCCATCTCAGCCCTACTACACGGCGTACTGGCAGTCGCGCCGAGGTGAAACGGCCTTGCTGGACGTTCCCACCGACTTCCCGCACATCTTTGCGCGTGAAGGGGTTGTCACCAGCCTCGCCTCAGCCCTCACCGGCGCGGCGCCCAGCGGAGGGCAACCGACGTTCGCTGTCGCAGTGACCGACTACTTCGGCGGTGTCGGCGGCAATGGGCAGCAGTCTTCGTCGCAGGACACCGGATCGAGGAAGTGCGAGACATGAGCTGGGCGTGTAGCGCGCGATTAGCGCAGGCTTGAGACGACCTCCTTGGCGAGGCCGAGACTGCCAGCGGCGACGAAACGTTGCCGCCGGTCCATCGCGTCGGCGACTCCGGCGAACGAGTCGAGGTGGTAGTCGAGGGGCACCGGCTTCCCCTCGAGGTCGAGGACCGTGCCGCCGGAGGCGTGCAGGATGTAGTGCCCTGGGGCGAGGTCCCAGATCGCGAAGCCCTTGGCGAACTCGATGACAGCCTCGGTCATGCCGGCGGCGACGTGACACAGGCTGATCGAGCCGAAGTCGACGCCGATCCGACCGCGGCGCTTGCCATCCTCGCCTTCGGCGTCGAGCGCTTGGAGAAGCTGGGTCTGCTGGGACAGCGGGATGAAACGCTCGCCGGGCCGCATGAGGAAGTTGGTGACCAGCGACTCCGAGAGCTTCCGTGGGGATCTCTGCTTGAGTTCGAACGCCTCTCCGTCGGCCGTGGTGACGAAGGCTCGATCAACGCCCCGGTCGTCTCGCGCGCCGATGAAGAGCTGCAGGTGGTGGAAGATGTCACCAACCACGGCGATGACAGGCTGAGCCGCCGCGCGTGAGTAGACCATGACGTGCGTGTAGCCGAGCAGTCCGCGCACCGCCAGCTCACTCGTGTCCAGTGGATCGACAAGCACGCAGAGGTCGGGGGCGGGGTTGTCGCCGATCACCTCTGGCTCGGCCTCCTCCGACGCGTAGACGAACGAGCCGAGGACGGGTGTGAGGAGTTCGCGGTAGCGGCGGTGCATCCACAGGTCGTGCTCAGACAGGAAGTTGTCCTCGTGGCGCAGGTTCTCGCTCTCGCCCCGCTTGCCCGTCAGCGCCGCCTCGATGAGTCGGGGACGCAGATCCAGCATCACTCCGCGTACCGTCTCGGCGATCTTCCCGGCGAGTTCCGGGATGTCGTTGGCGTGCTCCATTAGTACGTCTCCAAGTCTTCTCAGCGAAGTTCCAACGGCGGCTCGATGCCGGGCGGGCTCATCGTCGCGGCGATGAACACAGCCTCGAAGTCCGCTGCTCTCATGATCTTTGCGCCGGTGAGGTCCTCGAAGCTGTCGACCTCCAACAAGTCGCCTTTGGTCATCGCGCCGAAGGCTGCGAAGTACAGCTCTGCTCCGGGGTATCGCTCGCGCAGCTCACCGGCGACAAGCCCGACGACGTCGGCATGCTTGACCTCGAAGTCGCAGATCACGATGACCGGGGCTTCCACCGACTCGGGGTAGTGGGACTCATCCGCGAAGATGATCCTGTTCTTGACTCGGTTGCATCGCAGATACCCGATCGCACAGCGGTTGAACTGAGCGGAGGCCAAAAAGGTCGCCATGACCAGGCCCGCTTCGTTCACGCCGAAGCAGAGATCTGCATCGAGTCTTCGACCCAGGCTCTTGATCTGCCTCATCAACCGCTGAACGCCGAAGCCGAAGGTGTTCCAAGTCAGGTTCAGGAGTTGCCCCGGATTCGGGTTCGGGAGCGAGAAGGCGCAGATCGCCGGGTTGCCGTTGTCGATCGTCGGCACTTCGAGATTGAAGTCCGCTCCGATGACGTTGTCGACATCAGGAGAGCCGCCGACTACCGCGTTACGTACGCGCAGGGTGTCGCTCGTCGCCGAGATTGAGGAGCGACCCGCCGCGGTTTTCACCGCCAACTGGTCTTCCGGAGCGAGCTTCTCGTAAGCCTCTTGGACCAGGTCGCCGGGCGAAATGACTTCGTCGGCTGTGCCGTGCGGTCCACGTCCGTAAGCGGCGGCGAGGAGGAGAAGACTTGCGAACGAAGGAGGGGAGCCGGCCCCTGCGCTGCCTCGTGCCCGCGCCCAGCTCTCCCACGCGTTGATCGTTGTTCCGCCGAGGGTGGTCTGGTTGCCGGCGACCTCGTTGTAACGGATCGCTGCTTGGTCCTGCGACAAGCCGGCCGCGTATCGGAACGCCTGGATACTCGGCAGATCCTGATGGAGCTTCATCAGCTCATGACGCCCATGCTGGCCTCTCCACTGTCGAGACTGAGCAGCGAATCCCTCACGGTTCGTGACGGTCACCTTACTGTTGCCCATTCCGACGGGCAATGTCGGTGATCGCCTGTGAATTCGCAGGCCAGCTCTGCCCAGGAATCCGGCTGAACGCGGTCTGCTTCGCAGGTGTGCCGAGTACGTCGCCAGTGCGAACGTTTCCCCAGCTCGCACGACGAGTGCCGCACCGGATCCACCGCTCGCCGTCCCAGCGATCAAGCGAAGGCGGCGAGCGGTCACCAGAAGGGGGATAGGCATGGCCGGGCAAATCGCCGCGGGCGTTCATTCCCCCTCGCGGCCGGCTTGGCGCTGCACAGTGCCCGAGTGCGGCGAGCTTGTGGCCGTGCGGCGTGGAGCGGGCAGAACTGCTCAGCACCTTCCAGCACACGCGATTGCTCCTGCGCATGTACATGGCAGCTCACATGCAGGAAGCCATCGATGACGCTGTTCGTCATCCGCTGGACGTCGACATCGACTTCTGGCCGCGCTTCATGGGATGGATCCCCCAGGTTCGCAGCGTGCCGCCGACTGAGATCGCGGACGACTTCGAGCTAGCCATCGATATGGGAGTCAGGAGGAGTTGATGTACCAGGCGATAGTCAGCCCGCAGGAGGACAAGTTCATCGCCGTACGGGCTGGTCAGCAAGCTGCCATGCAGCTTCCGTCCGCCTTCTACGCCGAACTGGCCGACCTCACGGACTCCGACGGCGTTGTGCCCGACTGGTTCGGTGACGCGGCACGTCAAGCCTGGGGCATCGAGCTTGCGGACCTACCGATCAGGGATGTCCTGATGGTGAGGGCACCGTCGGTGCTCCCGGTGACGTACAGCCGTGCGTCGTGGGAGATCAACAAGGGCTGCAACTTCTCCTGCGAGCACTGCTACCTGGAACAGCGACCGTTCGCCGGTCTGCCCCTTCCGGAGAAGCTGCGTCTTCTCGACATGCTCCGAGACATGGGGGTCATCTGGTTCGAGATCACCGGCGGGGAACCTCTCATCGACCAGGACTTCGTTCCCGCGTACCAGCGAGCGTATGCCGCCGGAATGATGATGGAGATCTTGACCAACGGCTCTCGGCTCTACCGGGACGAGCTATTGCAGACCTTCGTCGTGAACCCACCACACAAGATCACTGTCTCGATGTACGGAGCAAGCCCCGAGACAGCCGACGCTCTGACACAGACACGGGGTGCGTTCAAGAGCGCTTACCGGGGAATGGTCGCGGCGGCCGGAGTTGGTCTGCCGGTCGAGGTCACGCTGATCATCACCAAACACAACGTCGAGGAACTCGGCGAGATGCGCGCCATCGTCCGCGATCTCGGCTTGCCGTTCAAGGAGTACGGCTCCATCTCGCCCACCTACACCGGCAAGGGCACCACGCTCGCCACGCAGGTTCCCGGCCTGATCGGCAAGAGTGAAGTCTTCCAGGGCTGCCCGGCAGGTCATACGTCTTTCCACGTCGACCCGAACGGCTTCGCGACCATGTGCAAGGTAGGCCGCGACAACCCCATCAGCTTGATCGCCGAAAGCCCGCAAGGGCTCATGCGTCTGCCCGCCATCGCAGACGCCCAGATGCTTCGCACAGGTGGATGCAGCGGATGCAAGCTGTCCGCCACCTGCCGGGTATGCCGACCCATGGCCCGTGTGTACCAGGAAGCGAAGGCACCACTGAATCACTACTGCCAACACGGCATGAAGGAGGAACCATGACGGCCATTCCCGTCGAGATCGTCAGCCGTCCGCCGCGGGCCTACAACACCGCCAAGAACCTGCCCAAGCACGAACCCGCCGGAATTGTCATCACGAGCGTCGACGCGCTCACCATCGAGAACGAGCGCGGCTGCGGCAACGACAACCCGTACAACTGACCGAACGCCCACCAGCGCTCCGGATCGCTGTCGTGCCATGGCGCGGCGATCCGGAGCACGTCATCGTCAAGGATTCGTCGTGCCGCACGCTCGCATCTCGTACTGGCATCTCCCGATGGTCGTCCGCAACAACATCGAGGACGTCACCGGATCAGTCTTCTCAGCCCCGCCGGTGGACAACGGCCTGAACAGCTCGGTCGCTGCTCTGTTGCACACACCGAACGGTCGGTTCTTCGTGAAGGCGTTGCCGTCTGATCATCGCTGGGCATGGACGCAAGCGCGGGAGGCGGAGATCGCTCCGCACGTACACCCATTGGGTCCGGCGTTGCAAGCGCGAGTGGTTGAACTCGGCTGGGATGTCCTGGTCTTCGAAGCGCTGGAAGGGCACCAAGCAGATTACGCCCCCGGCTCACCCGACCTGCCGCATGTCGCGAACCTTCTCACGCACGTCGGTCAGCTTGCCTGCCCTGACATCGCATTGCGGCACGCTGAGCAACGCCTCCGGGCGTACGCCGATCCAAATGACCTGCATTACTTCGCCGGTGGGGCACTGCTGCACACCGACCTGAACTACGGCAACGTCATCGTCGGCGACGATAGGGCGCGCATCGTTGACTGGGGTTGGGCGACGCGCGGTGCGCCGTGGCTCGATGCCGCCTACTGGGTTGTCTGGCTCGTCGCCGCTGGGCACGGGCCCAATGCCGCGGAATGGTGCGCCGCGAAGGTGCCCGCCTGGCGTTCAGCTCCGGATAAAGGAGTAACTGCGTTCGCGGCGGCGAACGCAAAGATTTGGGCCGAAGCCGGCGGATCGGATCCAGATCCGTGGACTCGCCGAATGGTCGAAGCGTCGACAGCGTGGAGCAACTATCGGCTTGCCCCGAACGGTGCCTGACCCGCGCCGACCTCGAGGAATACGTATCCGCGCGATCGACGAGGACCGAAACGCCCTGGTAGATCAGGGGATTGGCGCGCCCGGCAGGATTCGAACCTGCGACCGACGGATTAGAAGTCCGTTGCTCTATCCGCTGAGCTACGAGCGCCTGGCCTGCACATACTAGAGTCCAGGCGCCGTCATGGCGAGCCAGATGTCAGACCGTCGGTGTGTCCGCTTTGTCGCTGACAGTTTCGGCAGCCCTCGCCGCCTCGGCCTCCACCCTTGCCGTTGCCTCCGGGCTGTCCTCCGGGGCCGGCGGGATTTCCTCCAGCGGCGTTCCCCGTGGCGGCATGAACGCGTCCACCCAGCGGCCGAGCTCGCGGAACACCTCCTCGCGGACCTCCTTGCCCGACAGCGTCAGATCGTGCATGCCGCCGTCGAAGCGGGCGATCGTCACCCGCGGTCCGAGTCGTGGCGCCCATCTGACGATGTGTTCCACATCGAGAACCGAGTCGGTCACCCGAGCGTCTTCCGACCATGCTCTACCCCGATAGGTACGCGTGGAGCACGCGACCAACACCGGGGCGTTCACCGCCAGTCCAGCGCGCAGGCGGGCCTGGCCACGGCGGATCGCTTCGAGCCATCCCATGCGTACGGGGAAGCCCAGCAGCGGCTTCCAGTCGAGCTCGTACGTCCACTCGCCACGGTGATCGGAGTGCAGGCTCTGCCCATACACGCCGAGGGTGCCCACTGGCAGCGCGCGGTAGGGGTTGCGTGTGCTCGTACGCCCGACAAGCTTGACCAGAGGGCGGCGCAGCAGCCACGGCACGTTGAAGTCGAAGAACGGGCTGTTGAGGAAGAGGCCGTCGACGATGCCGCGGTCGCTGCGGGCGTGGGACCACAGGGAAGTGATCAGACCACCGGTGGAGTGGCCCGCGACCAGCAGTTGGTCGTGGCCGTCCTGCTCGCGGATGATGCGGGCAGCCTCGTCGAGCTCCGGGAAGTATTCCGTCAGGCTGCGGGCGAAGTTCGGCGTCTGGTGGGGGAGCAGGCTGCGGCCGTACTTGCGCAGGTCGAGCGCGTAAAAGTCCCAGCCGCGTTCGACGAAGAAGTCCGCCAGGTGGGTCTGGAAGAAGTAGTCGACGAAGCCGTGCACATACAGCACCGCGCGCCGTGAGGGGGTCTCCCCGCGGCGCCGCACGAGGGTCGCGACTACCGGCCCCTCGTCGTCGGTGCCCAGGTCGATGGTGTGCCGCTCATACGGCGGGCCCAGGACGTCGATCTCCACGCCCGTCAGGTTACCCAAGGGTAGGGGTGTGAGCGCCATAGCAGATTCGGTCGATCTTCCAGAGTTTTCCCCATCGCGCACTCGTCCACAGGCTGGCGCCCGACTTTCAGCGGCCGAGGTGGCATCCGCTGCACGCTCTTCGCACGAACTTCGACCGATTGAGGAGAAACGATGTTCGACACCAATATTGTCGTGATCGGCAACGTGCTCACCGCGCCGGAATGGCGGCGGACGGCCAGCTCCAACACCCTCGTGGCCAACTTCCGGGTGGCGTCGACGGCACGCCGGATGGACAGGGAGACCGGCCGCTGGGTCGACGGCAACCACCTTCGCGTACGCGTCAACTGCTGGCGCCGCCTCGCCGAGGGGGTGGCGTCCTCCGTCACGGTCGGCGACCCGGTCGTGGTGGCGGGACGCCTCTACACCCGCGACTGGACGGACTCGGAGGGCAACCTGCGAACGACGTACGAGATGGAGGCGGTCTCCGTCGGCCACGACCTGTCCCGCGGCCGCGCCAAGTTCTTCCGCACCAGGTCGGCCGCGACCGCGGCCGTAGAAAACCCCGAATCGGCCGACAACGTACGCGGCGAGGCGGCCACGCCGATCCCGGACACCGACGCCCCCGCGGTGTACGGCGAAGGCCTCCCCGACGGCGACGAACCCACCTTCGACGACGTGCCGGCGCGCACCCCAGACGGACTCGACGCGGTGCCGGCGTTGCGTGGCGGCGCCTTCGAGCCGTTCGACACGGGGGTGGCCGTGTCTGCCCACACAGCCCGGGCTACCGACCAACCGTCTGACGCGGTCGCGGCGACTCTGAGAAAGGAAGCGGAGATGCTCGTCGAGCCCCTCACCGACGACGCGCAGAGCGCCAGCCCTGCCACCGCACCGGCCCTTTCCGCGTCCACGACTTCAGCCTCAACCGGCTCGGTCGCTTCCGCCGCGACCAACTCGGCCAGTCCGGCTTCCGGCTCGGCGGCTTCGCCCTCAACCGGATCGCTCGCTTCTGCTCCCGGCTCGGCGACTTCGACGTCAACCGGATCGGCGGGTGCTGGTCGCGGCCCGGCACTGTCGACCTCTGCCGGCTCGGCGGCTCCAAGTTCCACCGCTTCGTCCGCCGACGAAGCCGCTTCCGCCCGGCAGGGCCGCGTCGAGCAGACCTCCGCCGAGCCGGCGGACCGTCGGGTAGCGGCCGAGCCGAGTCCCCGACGCGTGCGGGGACGGACTTCGCGCCGCCAGCCGGTCGCTGCCTGACCCGCCACGGGCTGCCGCCGTTTCGCTGCCACCACCCCCGCGGCACTGGAACGGCGGCGCCAGCCCCAGCCCTCACCCCTGACGGGCCGATCCGACCGGCGCCGAACCTCCGCGGCCGCCGACGATCCGCCCGATCGGGTGCGGCGAGGGCTGGCAGCCGGAGCCTGCGCCAGGGTCGGGCGCGGGCATCCGGCCCGCCCGGGTGGGTGTTCGGTGGTCGGCACCCACCTGGGCGGCATAGCCGCTCGTCGCACCGGGCGCGAGCGAGCGGCCGAGTCCCGGTCGCCGCCCCCCGGCGGCGACCGGGCTCATCCCCACCCGAACCGAGCCCCCACCGGCCGCGCGGGCTCTGATCGGCCGCGCCGGCTCTGATCGGCCGCGCCGGCTCTGATCGGCCGCGCCGGCTTCGATCGGACTCGCCACCGACCGAACCCGTGCGGCCTCTGATCGGCTGCGGCGTTGCCGATCGACCCGTGCCGTCTTTGATCGGCCGCGGCGTCCCAGATCGACTGCGGCGCGTCTGGTCGGCTGGCGTTGCCGATCGGCTGCGCCGCCCCCGAACAGCCGGTGGGCCACAAGGGGTGAGCTCGTGGTCCACCGGCCGGGCGGGCGGATGTGAGTGACATCCGTTCGTCCGCGCTGTCCTGCCCTTCCCGTGGTGGCACCCGGAAACGGCTCGGCGCCACCCCCAGGGCAACGCCGAGCCCACCCGAGGCGGACAGCGAAACCCGGCCGCCGCCGGCCCAGTCCGTCCCGGCGGCGGCCGGCCTCCTCGCGGTGCCTGGCCTCCTCGCGGTGCCTGGCCTCCTCGCGGTGCCTGGCCTCCTCGCGGTGCCTGGCCTCCTCGCGGTGCCTGGCCTCCTCGCGGTGCCCGGCCTCCTCGCGGTGCCCGGCCTCCTCGCGGTGGCCGGTCTGCGCGCTCGCCGGTTCGGAGTGTGGCGGCCGCTCCCGAGCACGGCGGAGGGTCCGGACTGAGGTGGCCGGTCCCGAGCGTGGGGTTGGTCCGGATTGTGGTGGCCCGTCCCTGGCGTGACGCAGGTGACCCGCTCCGGCAGCGCTCGACGCGGCACGAAAACGCCCGGTGGTGGCTTCCCGCCGCAGGGCCGCATGCGGGCAATATCCAGGCACTGCGAAACGGTGCGACGACGCTCATTAGGGTGGTCAGATGGGACGAGCAAGGCGGGCCGCGATAGGTGCCGACGCGGCCGGGATCGTGGCGGGTTATGTGCTGGATTCCGTGTTCGGTGATCCGCGGCGCCTCCATCCCGTCGCCGGCTTCGGCCGTGCCGCCGCCGCGCTCGAGCAGCGTCTCTATTCCCCGACCAGGCGTGCCGGCACAGCCTTCGCCGTCATCGCCGCCGGTGTTCCGATGGCGGCAGGCGTTGGTCTCTCCCTGGTTACGCGTCGGTGCCCGCCCGCCCGGGCCGTCCTGGTGGCCGCCGCGACCTGGACGGTGCTCGGTGGGCGGACGTTGCGGCGGGAATCCCGGGTCATGGCGGGTCATCTGGAGAGCGGCGACCTCGACGCCGCGCGGGGACGGCTCAACCATCTCTGCGGACGCGACCCCTCAGCCCTCGACGAGCCCGAACTGGCGCGCGCCACCGTCGAGTCCGTCGCCGAGAACACCTCCGATGCCGTGGTGGCCCCGTTGCTCTGGGGCGGTGTCGCCGGGCTACCCGGACTGCTCGGCTATCGCGCGGCGAACACCTTGGACGCAATGGTCGGACATCGCAATTCCCGATATGACCGGTTCGGTACGGCGTCCGCCAGGCTCGATGACGTGCTCAACCTCGTGCCTGCACGGCTGACCGGCCTGCTGACGATCGCCGTCGCGCCGCTCGTGCGGGGGCGGCCCGGGGAGGCGCTGCGCGTGTGGCGGCGGGACAGGCTCGATCATCCGAGTCCCAACGCGGGGCAGTGTGAGTCGGCGATGGCTGGAGCGCTGGGCGTTCGGCTGGGGGGACGTAACGTCTACTTCGGACGTACGGAAACGCGGCCTTTCTTGGGTGACGGGCCGCGGCCGTCCGCCGCCCACTTGCGTAAGGCGGCACGCGTCTCCGGCGCGGTCGGGTTGGCGGCAGCCGCGATCGGGGCGGGAATGGCCCTGGTCCGGGGTCTGGCCGGGGGGCGTCGATGAGCGGCGGTCTGTTGGTTGCCGGCACTACCTCCGACGCCGGGAAGAGCGTGCTCACTGCCGGGATCTGCCGGTGGCTGCATCGTCGGGGTGTCAACGTGGCCCCGTTCAAGGCGCAGAACATGTCGAACAACTCGGTGGTGGTGGTCGGCGCCGACGGGCGTGGTGGCGAGATCGGGCGGGCGCAGGCGATGCAGGCCGCCGCCTGCGGGATCGCGCCGGACATTCGGTTCAATCCCGTGCTGCTCAAGCCCGGCAGCGATCTTTCCAGCCAGGTGGTGCTGCTCGGCGAGGCCGTCGACACGGTCACCGCCGGCAACTATCGCGCGTTGCGACCGAAGCTTGCCGAGACTGCGTACGCGACTCTTGCCGCGTTGCGGGCGGAGTACGACGTCGTCATCTGTGAGGGCGCCGGGAGTCCGGCCGAGATCAACCTGCGGGACGGCGACTTCGTCAACATGGGGCTCGCGCGGCAGGCAGGCCTTCCGACGATCGTGGTCGGCGACATCGACCGGGGTGGCGTCTTCGCGGCGTTCTTCGGGACCGTGGCGCTGCTCAGTCCCGAGGATCAGGCGCTGGTCAGCGGCTTCGTCATCAACAAGTTCCGGGGCGATCTCGGCCTGTTGCGGCCCGGGTTGGACATGATTACCGCGGCGACGGGGCGGCCGGTGCACGGCGTGCTGCCGTTCGACCTCGATATCTGGCTCGATGCCGAGGACTCTTTGGCCTACGGCAGGACGCTCGGCCGGCCGGCTCAGCCGCGCGGCACCGAATGGTTGCGGGTCGCCGTGGTGCGGCTTCCGCGCATTTCCAACGCCACCGACGCGGAGGCGTTGGCCACCGAGCCGGGAGTGCGCGTGCGGCTCACGGTCGAGCCCGCCGAGATCGCGGACGCCGACCTCGTCGTCCTGCCCGGGTCGAAGGCCACCGTCAGCGACCTGGCGTGGCTGCGCGAGACCGGCCTGGCCGACGCGATCCGCGTGCACGCCGCCTCCGGCAAGCCTTTGGTCGGCATCTGCGGCGGCTTCCAGATGCTCTCCGAGACCATCCACGACGAGGTCGAGAGCCGCCGCGGCACCGTTGCGGGCCTCGGATTGCTGCCCGTCGAGATCACCTTCGGGGCGCGCAAGACCCTGGCCCGTTCGCGCGGCGCGGCCTGGGAGCAAGTCCCGGTCGCCGGATACGAGATCCATCACGGGTACGTCTCCAGCGGCGCACCGGAGCCTCTTCTCCGATACGCGGACGGCGCACCCGAGGGAGCCGTCGTCGGCGCCGTCTGCGGCACGCACTGGCACGGCGCCTTCGAATCCGACGAATTCCGCCGCCGCTTCCTGACTCAGGCCGCGCGGCAGGCGGGCCGGCACGGTTTCGTGGTGGCTCCCGACACCCGCTTCGCCGACGTACGCGAGAAGGCGCTCGACACCCTCGGCGACCTCGTCGAGCAACACCTCGACACGGATGCGCTCTGGCGGCTGATCGAGTCAGGCCCACCCGCTGGCCTCCCCTTCATCCCGCCGGGAGCCCCGGTGAGTGACTTCCCGCCTGGGGTGCCCGGTGAGTGACTTCCCGCCTGGGGTGCCCGGTGAATAGCTTTCCGCCTGGGGTGCCCGGTGAATAGCTTTCCGTCGGGAGCGCCCGATGGGTGACTTTGCCGATCTTGCCGCGCGGATTCTGGCGACCGAGCCCCGGCTCGGTCCCGTTCGACTCGTCGCCGTCGACGGGCCGAGCGGCGCGGGCAAGAGCTGGTTCGCCGGACGGCTGGCGAAGGCCGCCGACATTCCGGTCGTGCACACCGACGATCTGCTCGACGGCTGGGACGACCAATTCACCTTCTGGGACCGGCTCGAGGAACAGGTGCTGGAGCCGCTGCGGCGCGGCCGTGCCGCCACCTATCTGCGCTACCTGTGGCATCGGCAGGCGTTCGGCGGCAGCCCTGTCACTGTTGAGCCTGCTGCGGCCGTACTTATCGAAGGGGTCTCGTCCGCACGCCGGGCGATCCGGCCGGAGCTTTCTTTCTCGGTTTTTGTCACGGCCCCGGCCGACATGCGGTGGCGGCGGGCCTTGGCGCGGGACGGGCGCGACGATGTTGCCTTTCGGGCGTACCTTGAGCGCTGGCGCGCTGCCGAGTATGAGCACTTCGCCGCGGAGGGCACCGCCGCGCACGTAGATCTGCTGGTCGACGGCGCGGTGGAAGGATCCGGCAACCGTTACGAGGCGTTGCGCCAGCCGCCTCATTGGCCACGATCTGCTGTGTGAGCAGCGGGAACGGGGACGACGATGACGACCGACGACGACAACCGGCCGGCGCGGCGACGGGTCACGCTGACCGGCATCAGTTCCCGGGCGTGGGAGCACCCGGCGGATCGTGGTGCGCTGACGGCTCTGCGTGAGTTGCGTGGTTTCGACGATGTGGTGAAGGCGTTCTTCGGCATGTGGAACGAGCGCGGCTTCCGCCTGCAGTTCCTGGCCGGTGCGATCCGCGTCGATCACCGCCAGTATCCGCGGGTCTACCAGCGGTTCACCGAGGCTGCGACAGCCCTCGACGTCGCCGAGCTCCCTGAGCTGTACGTCAGCCAGGATCCGGTGATCAACGGGCAGGCGATCGGCATGGACAAGCCGTTCATCATGATCACCTCCGCCGCGGTGGAGAAGCTGGAGGACGACGAGCTGCGCGCCCTGCTCGGGCATGAGATCGGCCATGTACGCAGCGGTCACGCGGTCTACAAGACGATCATGATGATCCTGACCCGCTGGGCCGCCAATCTGAGCTGGCTGCCGATCGGGGCGATCGCCCTGCGTGCCATCATCGCGGCGATGTTCGAGTGGTGGCGCAAGGCCGAGCTTTCCGCCGACCGCGCCGGCCTGCTCGCGGGCCAGGACCCGGCCGCCTCGACCCGCCTGCTGATGAAGCTGGCCGGCGGCGGCGACCTTTCGCAGATCGACACGGCCGCGTTCCTCGAGCAGGCAGCCGAGTATGAGAGCGGGGGCGACCTGCGCGACAGCATCCACAAACTCGGCATGACCGCGTGGAGCAGCCACCCCGTGCCGGTGGCGCGCGCCGCTGAGCTGCGCAAGTGGATCGATTCCGGGGACTACGGGCGGATCCTCGGCGGCGAATATCCGCATCGCGACTCCGACGGCGACGCCTCGGTCTCCGAGGACGTGAAGGCGGCCGCCGACTCCTACCGGCAGAGCTTCAGCGAATCCCAGGATCCCCTGGTCGGGCTCCTGCGCAAGGTCGGCGACGGCGCCGCTGACCTGGCCGGATCGGCGGCCCGTGGCGCTCGGGACTGGGCGTCCTCCGCCGGCCGTCGGCGCGGTGAGGACCCGCCGCCGCCGTCGAACTGATCAGGCCCGACCCGTTGTTCCGATCGGGCCCGACCCGTTGTCCACAGGCCCGCGAAGCGGCCCGGCACCCGGCCGGGCCGCGGGCCTAGGATCAGGGTATGAGCCTGACTGAAGACGAACTGCGCGCCGCGATCGCGCGGGAGCTGCCCGGTGTCCGCGCCGACCTCGAACGGCTGGTCCGCATTCCCGGGATCGCGTTCGACGGTTTCGACCACTCGCACGTCGAGCGGTCCGCCGAGGCCGTCGCCGAGCTGCTGCGCGGCTGCGGGCTCGACGTGCAGATCGTCCGGGCCGGCGGCGGTCACCCCGCGGTCATCGGCCGCAAGGCCGCGCCGGCCGGGGCGCCGACCGTTCTGCTCTACGCACACCATGACGTCCAGCCCGCCGGCGACCCCGCACTGTGGACCAGTGACCCGTTCGAGCCGGTCGAGCGCGACGGGCGGCTCTACGGCCGCGGCGCCGCCGACGACAAGGCCGGCGTGATGGCGCATGTCGCCGCTCTCCGGGCCTTCGGCGACGAGCTGCCGGTCGGCGTCGTGCTGTTCATCGAGGGCGAGGAGGAATACGGCTCCGACTCCCTCGACGAGATCGTCCAGACCCACAAGGAGCTGCTGCGCTCCGACGTGATCGTGATCGCCGACTCGGGCAACTGGGACATCGGCGTGCCCGCCCTGACCACCTCGCTGCGCGGGCTTGTCAACTGCTTCGTCGAGGTCAGCACCCTGCAGAGCGCTGTGCACAGCGGCATGTTCGGGGGTCCGGTGCCCGACGCGCTCACCGCGCTTTCCCGCCTGATCAGCACCCTGCACGACGACGACGGTGAGGTCGTGGTCGACGGTCTGGTCGGTCGCGAGGGCGCGACGGTCGACTACCCGGAGGACCGCTTCCGCCACGAGGCCGGCATCCTCGACGGCGTCAAGCTCGTCGGCAACGGCCGGCTCACCGACCGCATCTGGACCAAACCGGCGATCGCGGTGCTCGCCATCGACGCCCCGAGGACCAGCGAGGCACCCAATGCCCTGGTGCCCAAGGCCAAGGCCAAGCTGAGCGTACGGCTGGCGCCCGGCGACGACGCCGTCTCGGCGTATGCGGCGATCCGCGCACACCTCGAGAAGTACGTGCCGTGGGGCGCCCACGTCGAGGTGACGCTGGAGAGCGGGGGCGCGCCGTGCGTCATCGACGCGACCGGCCCGGCGTTCGACGCGGCCCGCGCGGCGTTCGCCACCGCCTGGGACGGCGTCGCGCCGGTCGACATGGGTGTCGGCGGCTCGATCCCGTTCATCGCCACTTTCCAGGAGCTCTTCCCACAGGCGGCGATCCTGGTCACCGGCGTCGAGGACCCCCACGCCAGCGCGCACGGGCCCAACGAGAGTCTGCATCTCGGCGAGTTCGCGAGGGTGTGCCTGGCCGAGGCCCTGCTGCTGCGCAACGTGGCAGAGCTGGAGCGGTGACGTGACGGCCCCGGCCCCGGGTGGAGCCCGGCCAAGCTGCGACGTACTGGTGGTCGGCGCCGGCCCCACCGGGCTGATGCTGGCGAACTGGCTGGTCAAACTCGGGGTCCGGGTCATTGTGGCCGACGGCAAGCAGGGGCCGACCCGGGAATCACGGGCGTTGGTGGTGCAGGCCCGCAGCCTCGAGGTGTATGACCAGCTCGGCATCGCCGACAAGGTGCTGGCGGCGGCGCAACGGGCGCGGGCGCTCGCGCCGGGCTTCGGCGGACGGGCGTTCGGCCGGATCCCGCTGGGGCGACTGGGCGAGGGCCTCACGCCGTACCCATGGATCGAGGTCTTGGAGCAGAGTCGCAACGAAGAGATTCTCTACGAGAATCTCTTGGCTCTCGGCGGCGCCGTTCGCTGGGGCGCCGCCGTCTCCTCGGTCGCCCCGGGCGGCGGCGGGGTCGAGGCGGTGATCGACGGGGAGACGATCACGGCGCGCTTCTGCGTCGGCGCGGACGGCGCCAATTCCATCGTCCGCAAGGCCTGCGGGATCGGCTTCGACGGAGTGACCAATCCTCACCTGTTCTACGTGATCGACGCGACGGCCGTGACCGGGCTCGTCGAGGAGGCGATCAACGTACGGCCGGGCACCGACGACTTCCTTCTCGGCTTCCCGATGACCGGCAGCGGCAACTGGCGGCTGATCGGCCTCGTGCGCGATGACGACGGCGACGGCGCGGTGGGGGAGCAGGACGCCCGCGCGCGGATCCGCCGCGATTTCACCGTCGCGTATGGCGACGCCCGCTGGTTCGCCACCTATCGCGTGCATCACCGCGTGGCGGCGTCCTTCCGCGACGGCCCGTTCTTCCTCGCCGGTGACGCCGCCCACGTCCACTCGCCGGTGGGCGGGCAGGGCATGAACACCGGGCTGCAGGACGCGCACAACCTGGCGTTCAAGCTTGCCGACGTCATCCACGGCCGGGCGGGACTGTCCTGGCTGGACCGCTACGAAGCCGAGCGTCGACCGGTAGCCCGGACGCTTGTGGCGACGACCGACCGCCTCTTCGGCTTCATCACCTCCCAGCGGACGTCGCTGCGGGTGCTGCGCCGAGCCATCGTGCCGCTGCTGGCCCCGGTGGGCGTCCGCGCGTTGCCGGGCTCGTCGGGCGGATCGCGCCTTTTCCAGTATGTGTCCCAGACGCGCATTCGCTATCCGATGTTGCCGGACGCACCCCGTGACCCCGTGGTGGGACGGCGGCTGCCATGGACGGGCGACAACTATGCGGTCCTGCGCGCCGTGGAGTGGCAGGTCCACTCGTACGGCGGGGTGAGCTCCGCGCCCGACCTCGGATTGCCGACGCACGTCTTCGAGCCGGCACCGCAGACGGCGCTGAAGAAAGACCTGCTGTATCTGGTGCGCCCGGACGGATTCGTCGCCGCGGCCGCGCCGCCGGAGGAAGCCGCGGAGGCGTTCCGTCGCGCCATGCCGTCACAAGACTGATCCTGACGCGGGTTCTCCCGCGCTTGTCCTCTCGGGTCGTGACGGCCGAAGGCTTCGCCGGCGACGACGCGCTGCTGGTGGAAATCGACTTCGGAGACAGCGTTTCGAAGACCGTGCTGGTGCGTAAGGGCGACGTGGGGACCGAGGTCTACAGAAAGCCGGTCGCGTGCGACTCGGCAATCCGTGCGCTGGGCGTCAAAGCCGCGAGTCGGCTCTGACGGCCTCCGCGTGAGGGGCGGCGGGTGTCGCCTATGGGCTCCTCGGGGCGTCGGTCGCGACCCCGGTTCGCTTGATCGGATGAGTTTGCTGCGGAAGGGAGGTCAGCCTTGATAGCATTCGAACATGAGTTCGAATGATGCCTTCGAGGTGCTCCGCGCCGCCGGCAGTGCTCTGGGAGACATCGACGTCTCCGGGTGGGACGACACCCTACTCACCGACCGCCTCGCGGAGCTCTCCGCACTCCTCTGTCAGCTCGACGCCCAGCTCAGTCGCGTTGCCGACGCGGTTCGGGCCCGGGGGTTCCGCATCGTTGAGCCGGTCGCCGCTTGATCTTGGTTCGCGTTTATCTGCCTTCGGAACGTGTGCCTGTTGCTGAGCGGGCACGACGAGACGAGTGGCAGGGCCGCCGCCGGTGTCAGCCGGGTTTCGTCGCCACGAAGCCTGGAGGGACGGCAGGCGGACCGCCGGGGTCCCTCTGACCCGGTGGTGGTCCGGGCCGGCCCGCATGTCCCTGAAGGCCGGCCCGGCAAGCTTCGCCCCCGGTGCGGGGACTGCTGCTCGGGCTTCCCGGTGACCGTCACGAACCGTGAGGGATTCGCTGCCAGTCTCGACCGACTCTCCGTCGGTCTGTGCCGGGTGAGAGGGAGGTTCCCTCTCGGGCCAGTCGCGCCGCGGGTCGCCCGCGGATCCGGCCATCCGGGCCGTCCGGACGTGCTTCACGGGGGAGCGCGTCTCGACGGCCCGGAAAATGTCGTAGGTGGCTGCCAGGATGAGTCCGTGCAGTTCTTGGACCTGGCAGCCACCTCGGCAGCCGTCACCGCCGTCTCGGGCCGTAAGGCGAAGATCGACCTGCTCGCCGACGCCCTGCGACGCCTCGACCCGGAGGAGATCGCCCCCGGGTCGGCCTATCTCGCCGGCGAGCTGCGGCAGCGGCAGACCGGGGTCGGCTATGCGAGCCTCCGGGAGCTGCCGCCACCGGCCGCCGAGCCGAGCCTGACCGTCGCCGAGGTCGACGCGCGGATCGCCGAGATCTCCGTGGTGTCCGGTGCCGGCTCGCAGGCCCGCCGTCGCGACCTGCTGGCCGGGCTGTTCAGCCGGGCCACCGCGGACGAGCAGCGGCATCTCGTCGGGCTCTTCGGCGGTGAGCTGCGCCAGGGTGCCCAGTCCGGCCTGCTCGCCGACGCGATCGGCCGGGCCGCCGAGGTTCCGGTGGCCGCCGTTCGCCGGGCGCTGCTGCTCTCCGGCGATCTCAAACAGGTGGCAGTTGCCGCCCTCGCCGGCGGCGCCCCCGCGCTGGCCGAGATCAGCCTGCGGGTCGGCACACCGCTCACCCCGATGCTGGCGAGCAGCGCCCCCGACGTCGGGGCGGCCCTGATCGCCACCGGCTCGCCCGCCACCGCCGATGTGAAGCTCGACGGGATCCGCATCCAGGTGCACCGCTCCGGCGACGAGGTGGCCGTCTTCACGCGCAGCCTCGACGACATCACCGCGCGGCTGCCCGAGGTTGTCGCCGCGGCTCGCGCGCTGCCCGTCAGCGAACTCGTGCTCGACGGTGAGGCGATGGCCCTCGACGCCACCGGCCGGCCCCGCCCGTTCCAGGAGACCTCCAGCCGCGCGGCCACCCGCGGCGCCCGCCGGGGCGGCAAGGGTGGCCAGAGCGGCACCGGCGGCCCCGAGTTGCCGGCGCTCGTGCCGTTCTTCTTCGACCTGCTCCACGTCGACGGCACCGATCTGCTGGACGAGCCGGGCCGCGTCCGCTGGTCGGCGCTCGCCGACGTCCTCCCGGCCGACCTCATCGTCGGCCGCCGCACGGTCGAGACCCCGGAGCAGGCCCAGGAGGCCTTCGCCGCGGCGCTCGCCGCTGGCCAGGAGGGCGTCGTGATCAAAGCTCAGGAGGCCCCGTACGACGTGGGTCGGCGCGGTGCCGCCTGGGTCAAGGTGAAGCCCCGTCACACCCTCGACCTCGTGGTCCTGGCGGTGGAGTGGGGCCACGGCCGCCGCAAGGGCTGGCTGTCCAACCTGCACCTGGGTGCGCGCGACCCCCGAACGGGCGGCTTCGTAATGCTCGGCAAGACGTTCAAGGGCCTGACCGACGAGCTGTTGCGCTGGCAGACCGAGCGCCTCAAGGAGTTGGCCGTCGACGACTCCGGCTGGGTGGTGACGGTCCGGCCCGAACAGGTCGTCGAGATCGCCTTCGACGGGGTGCAGACGTCACCCCGCTACCCGGGCGGCGTGGCGTTGCGGTTCGCCCGGGTCCTGCGCTACCGCGGCGACAAGCGAGCAGAGGAGGCAGACACGATCGACATGGTCAAGGCACTCGGCCTTCCAGCACCCCCGGAAGCGTGACCGATCTGGCCTTTTGCCGCTCGGGCAGGTGGCGTTTCGGTGTGCCTCGAGGCTCAATCCGCCTGACCCGGGGCCTGCGTCCTCCGCTGCATGACAAAGTCCGCAGCACTGGCACCACCACGCGCGGACATGACGCCGAGAAGCCCCAGAATCCTTATCGGAGGCCGGATGCCCGAGTTGATCGCACCTACCGTCCGCCTGCACAGCGCCTGGCTCGACGCTCACGCGGAATGGGGTCCTGGGCTGCACGAGGACGGCTTCGGCCTGCGACCGTCCGATGAGGTCGACTCGCCGGCCGGATTCGCGGTCTGGGTGGCAAGGCTGACAGCGCAGTCCGGCCCGGCCTCGACCGGCTCGCCCACCCTGGCGGCGGGCAAGCCAACCACCGACCGCCAAAGCACCGAACACCGCTGCCTACACCGATGGATCGTCGAGAACGATCGCGTGCTCGGCGCCACCGCGCTGCGCTACGGCGACGACGACTACCTCCGCTGGGCCGGACACATCGGCTACGGCATCCGCCCGTCTGCCCGCCGACGCGGCCTGGCCACCTGGGCTCTGAACCACATACTCGCCGAGGCACGACGACTCCGCCTCGCTCGCCTACTGGCCGTCTGCGCGGTCGACAACCTCGTCTCGGCGGCGGTGATCGAGCGGTGCGGCGGCGTCTTCGAGACCATCCGGGACACCCCGTTCGGGCCGGCCCGGCGTTACTGGATCGACGTCCCGCACCTACCCGCGTCCTAGATCGCGGCGAGTGACCTGACGTAGTTGACCCGCTGGTGGACGTCCGTGACCTGATCCGGATCCGTCACCGGAATCCGCGCCACGTACTGCCGGGTTTCGTTGGTCACGGTCACCTGCACGGTTCCTCGCGGGATCGGCACTCTCACCAGCAGGAACAGCAGGCTGAACACGGTCAGGACACAGAACCCCAGGATCGAGGCCACGATCGCCCAGGTGGGGACCTTCGTCTCGTGGTGCCAGTAGTCGTTGACCGTCCAGGTGGAGCCCGCGAGCGGGATGTCGCCCGCCGGGGTGTGCACGACCGTGGAGGTCACCCCCAACTCGCCGATCCGCACGATGACCGGACCCGGCGCGACCCACCCGTCCGGGGCGGGCGGGACCGGCGCGAGCCACACTTCCGGGGCAGGCGGGGCCGGAACACTCCACGGGTCGCTCGGGGCCGAATCCTGGGAGTACGTCACCCCGAAAACCCTGGCGGGGCACGGAGACCCACGAAAACCCCGGAAGGGCTCAATCCGACGGCGCCGCCGACATCCGTTGGTCGGCTTCTTCCACCCGGTCCAGCAGCTTCTTCGGCGTGTCCCCGTGGGCTTCCTTGCGGGCCTGCCACCCGTACGCCAGCAGCGCCATGACGGCGAACGCCCACCACTGGACCGCGTACCCGCCGTTCTGCCACGCGTCTTCGTGGTTGATCGGGATCGGGGAGTAGCCCTCCGCCGGCTCGCTGAGCAGCACATATGCCCCGTACACGGGATAGGGGAGCTTTTGCGCCAGCCGCGGCAGCGCGATCCTGCGGGTGTCGATGCGTCCGTCTCGCTCGGCGATGGGCGCCGGGCGGCTTTCCGAGAGGTGGAGCTGGCCGACCACCGTGACCTCGCCCGTCGGGGGCGGTGGCGCTACCGGTGGGGATACCGCGTCGCCGTTGGTGGAGGGGACCCAGCCGCGGTCCACCAGCACCGCCGTACCGTCGGTGAGGATCAGCGGGGTCAGGATCTCGAAGCCGACCTTGCTGTTGACCGTACGGCCGCGGGCCTGGATCTCGTGCGTGGCGTCGTACCGTCCGGTCACGGTGACCTTCGTCCAGGCCTTGTCTTCGCCGGGCTGCGCGCCCAGCGTGCCCGCCGCGGTGGGCTTGACCAGCACGGACGTCAGCGGAGCCGCCGGCGTCGAGTCGGCGGCGTCGATGCGCTCGTTGACCGCGGTGCGCTCGGTGTACCGGTGGAACTGCCAGTTGCCCAGGAACACCATGGCCACCGAGGCGGCCACGGTCAGCGCCGCGGCGGCGAGCCAGCGGGGGGTCAGCAGAAACCGGTACACGACCCGAGGCTACCGACGGGCGCTCGCGCCTGACAGGTAGGGTGCGACTTCCGGCGGTCAATATCACGTCGGCGGCGTTTTCCGTATCCCCGAGGGAGCCATTGATGACCACCCAATCACGTCTGGTGGTGAGCGCCCCCTCGTCTGGGCATGGCAAGACCGCGATCGCGGTGGGGTTGCTGGCCGCCTGCGCCGCGCGGGGTGTGCCCGCCGCCGGCTTCAAGGTGGGGCCCGACCACACCGACGCCGCCTATCTGGGTCTCGCCGCCGGACGGCCGGGGCGCAACCTCGACCCCCGCCTGGTCGGCGCGCAGCGGATCGCCCCCCTCTTCGCCCATGGGGCGGCCGGATCGCAGGTCGCGGTCATCGAGGGCGCGATGGGCCTGTTCGACAGCCTCACCGGCCAACCCGAGATCGACGGTACGGCGGCGGTCGCGGCCGCCCTGCGCGCGCCGGTCCTGCTCGTCGTGGACGTCGCCGCGATGGGGCATTCGCTCGCCGCGCTCGTGCACGGTTTCCGGATGTTCGACGAGATGGTGCACCTCGGCGGCGTCGTGCTCAACCGGGTGGCGTCCCCGCGGCACGAGGAACTGCTGCGCACCGCGCTGGACGACATCGGCATGCCCGTGCTCGGCGCGCTTCGCCGCGGCGACCTGCCCGCGGTGCTGCCGGCCCGCGCGCAGGGGCCGGTGCCCGTCGCGCACCGCACGGTGGAGGCCGTCCGCGCCGTACGCCGATTGGGTGAAACCGTCGCGGAATCCCTGGATCTCGACCGCATCATGGCGCTGGCGGACACCGCGCCGGCGCTCCCCGGCGCGCACTGGTCCCCGGCGGACGCCCTCGCCGAAGCGAGCGGCGAACCACCGGTCCCGCCGGAAAACCGCCCGGTGATCGCCGTCGCCGGCGGCCCCGGCGCGCCGTACACGTACGTGGAGACCGCGGAGCTGCTGACGGCGGCCGGAGCCGACGTGGCGGTGGTCGACCCACTCCGCGACGAGGCCCTCCCGCCCGGAACCCGAGCCTTCATGATCGGCGCGGGACTCCCCGAGGACTACGCGGAGGAGCTCTCGGCAAACCGCCGCCTGTGCGCGGCCGTAGCCCAACTCGCCCACGACGGCGGCCCGATCATCGCCGAGGGAGTGGGCCTGCCCTGGCTCGGCCGCGACTTCGACGGCCGCCCCATGTGCGGAATCCTGGACATCTCCGCGACAACGGGCCCCCAGACGGTCGCCGGCTACCGAGAGGCGACAGCCCCAGCACCCTCCGCGCTGGCACCCGCCGGCGCGCGAATCACCGGCTACAAGCAGCACCGCGCGATCGTGGCCCCGCGCGCCGGTCAGGTCCCGGCATGGACATGGTCGGGAGGCCATCCGGAGGGCTTCGTCTGGCGGCAGGTGCACGCCTCGCAGCTGGGCCTGCACTGGGCCGGCGCGCCGGAGATCGCACGACGGGTCGTGGCGGCCGCGCTGCTCCCGGCTGGGCTCCCGGCCGCTCCCGGAACGCCGGTCAGCGTCTCTCCCGCCGTCGTGCCGGGCGTCGCGGCCGTCGCGGTGCCAGCTCAGCCCGCCTCGCCCGCCCCCACCACCGACCCGGGCGAGGTCACACTGTCACTCTCGGCCGTCTCACCCACACAACCTTGATGAGTACGGCCACACGAGCGCCGTGACACCAAGGCTCGCGACCGCCGAGGCGACCCCAGTGGCGTGACGACATCGTCCGGCTCGGCCCCTTGCGGCCTCGACGCCTCCGCGCCTCGCGCCTCGCGCCTCGCGCATCAGCTTCCCGCACCTCTTGCCCCGCGCCTCCGTGCCTCGTGCCCCGCGCCTAGCGCATCAGCGCCTCGTTCATCAGCTTCCCGCGCCTCCGCGCCCCGTGCCTCGTGCCCCGCGCCTCGTGCCCCGCGCCTCGTGCCCCGCGCCTCGTGCCCCGCGCCTCGTGCCTCGTGCCCCGCGCCTCGTGCCCCGCGCCTCGTGCCTCGTGCCTCGCGCCTCGTGCCCCGCGCCTGCGCGCCCCGCGCATCAGCGCCCCGCGCCCCGCGCATCAGCGCCTGTCCCGCGCGGAGCGCGGAGTCTCCCTGTGCTCAGCGCGAATCTCCCTGCGCCCGGCGTGTCGAGTAACGACACGCCGTCCGGCAATTGTCGCAGGGCGGCCTTACGGTGGGAGGGTCCGCGAGAAGGGAGACGGCCGTGGCAGACCGTGTGCCGCTGGATTTCGACCCGCCGGTCCGTCGGATCCGGGCACTGCTCTTCGGCATCACCGACGGGCACCTCACCGCGCCGACTCCGTGCCCCGATTGGTCGGTCGGTGATCTGCTCGATCACGTGATGGGCCTCTGCCGGGCCTTCACCCAGGCGGCCCAGAAGAAGACCGACGCCGTCACCGCCTCGCCGCCACCACCACCCTCGACGGCCAACCTCACACCCCACTGGCGCAGTCGGCTCCCGGTGGTCCTCGAAGGCCTCGCCACCGCCTGGAAGCAACCGACGGCGTGGGAAGGCACGGCCCAAGCCGGCGGAGTGACCATGCCGGCCGCCGCGATGGGCACGGTGGCGATCAACGAGCTCATCATGCACGGGTGGGACCTCGCCCGGGCGACCGGCCAGGAGTATGCCGCCGACCCCCGCACTCTCGAGCACCTGATCGAGTTCCTGTCCCAGGGCCCGGCGGAGGGCACCCCCGGCCTCTTCGGCCCCGTGGTCGAGACCGACGACGAGGCGACACTCCTCGACCAGGCGTTGGCCCTCGCGGGCCGCGACCCCCGGTGGCGTCCCGCTCCGGCCCCTGCTGACGGGATCCACACGCCCAGCGGCTCGACCGACGCCAAGTGACGGGCGGCCTCGCGGCCCCGCCGCGGTAGATACGGGCCCGGCGGTGTCCCTTGCCCAGCCGGGGCTGTCTCGCCCAGCCGGGGCTGTCTCGCCCAGCCGGGGCATCGCGCTTAGCCGGGGCATTGCGCTTAGCCGGGGGCATCGCGCTTAGCTGGGCGTCACGGCCAGCCCGTCCAGCAGGGGCGGTCCCGCCCAGCCGGGCGACCCGGTGGCCCGCCAATCGCAGCCCCGCCTGGCCGGCGCGGCCCCGCCCCAGCCGGGCGGCCCGATAGCGTCTCGCCTTATTGGGGCCGCCCGGTCGTGTATTGCCAATAGGGAGCCGTCCGGCTCGTGCTGTTCGGCGTCGCCGACTCAGCCGTCGCCGTCGCCGTCGCCGTCGCCATCACCGTCGCCGTCGCCATCACCGTCGCTGTTGTCGTCGCCGTCGCTGTTGCTGTTGCTGTTTCTGTCGTTGTCGTTGCGGTAGCGGTAGCGATAGCGGTTGTCGTTGTCGCTGTCACCGCCGTGCGCGATCTTCTGCGGCGGCGGGTTGAACTTGGCCTTCGGCCGCCCCTTGAGCGCGTCCTTCAACGTCTCCGCCACCGTGAACTTCGAGATCGTTCCCCGACTCGTCCCCACCGTGTTCTCGGGATTGTCCGGATCCGCCACGAACGCCGCCGCCGCTAGCTGCGGTGTGTAGCCGCAGAACCAGGCGCTTCGGTTGCTGTCCGTCGTCCCGCTCTTGCCGGCGACCGGCCGTTTCAGTGTCGCGTGCACCATCGGTGACGTCGACCATCCTCCGCAGCCGCCCGTCGCCGCGCCGTAGCCCGTTACGCAGCGGGCCGCGTCGGTCGCCGCCTGGGCCACCTCCGGGCTCAGTTCCTGGCGGCAGCGCGGCCCCGCGACCTTCTTGCCGTCGAATTCCAGGCTGGCACCGTCGCGGGTGTTGATCATCTGGACCGGGATGGGCTCGCAGTACTTCCCCTCGGCAGCCAGGGTCGCGAAGACGTTGGCCATCTCGATGGGGGTCGCGTCGCTCACGCCGAGGGTGAACGCACCCCAGCCGCTCCTGTTGTCGGGGTGGGCCAGGTCCTGGTCGATCTTCGTCCGCCACTTCAGGCCGAGCCGTTCCGCCATCCGGACCGCCTTCTCCGCACCGACCCTCTGCTCGAGCTGGACGAAGTACGTGTTCACCGACTTGCCGAAGCCGCTCCACATGGTCTGCCGGCCGGTCATCGACGGGCTGGAGTTCTTCGGGCACCAGCGGATGCCGCAGGTCGCCGGGCCGGGCTCGGTGATGTACTTCGTCACGAACCGCGGCGGGGCGTAGATGCTCGTGTCCAGCGGCAGGCCCTCCTCGAGCGCCGCCAGCATGGTGAAGATCTTGAAGGTGGAGCCGGCCTGGTAGCCCGCCATGTCGCCGCCGCCGAGGAGCGGGTTGACCGTGTTCGGGTAGTTGCCGCGGACGAAGTCGCGTCGGCGGCGGTCGCTGTGTTCGCCGTTGTTCTTCTGGTCCAGCGAGTAGCGGCGGTTGACGGCCATCGCCCTGATGCGGCCGGTGCCGGGCTCGATCACGACCTCGCCGTGGGCGTAGACGCTCTTCCGTTTCTCCTTGTCCAGGACGTGTTTCATCGCCGAGGACTGGATTTCCGGGTCGAGGCTGGTCACCACCTTGTAGCCGCCGCGGCGCAGGTTGGCGAGGCGGTCCTGGGCGCTGGCGCCGAACGCCGGCTGCTCCATCCACCAGTTGCGGACGTAGTCGCAGAAGAAGCCCCAGTCGTTTTCCGCCTGGGGCACCGACACGCAGTCGTTCGGTGGCGCCGTCAGGTTCAGCTTGATCTTCGATTTCTGCGCCGACCGGGCGGCGGGTTCGCTGATGGAACCCATCTCGAGCATCTGGTCGATGACGTAGTTGCGCCGGTCGGTCGCCGCCCGCTGGTCGTTGACCGCCGGGTCGTACGCCGACGGCGCCTTGACCAGCCCGGCCAGCAGGGCGGCCTCGGTGAGCGTCAGGTCCCTGGGTGTCTTGGAGAAGAAGACCTCGGAGGCCGCGAAGATTCCGTACGCGCGGTGCCCGAAGTACGCCGAGTTGAGGTACCGCTGCAGAATCTCCTGCTTCGAGATGCGCTGCTCGAGCTCGATGGCGAGGCGCATCTCCCGCAGCTTGCGTTCGGTGGTCTGCTCGGTGGCCTCCAGGGCCTCCTTGGGCGTCTTGGCGCCGTCGCGCAGCGCCATCCGTACGTATTGCATGGTCAGCGTCGACGCGCCCTGCGAGACGCCGCCGGCCTGCTGGTTCGCGACGAAGGCTCGGGCGACGCCCTTGGGGTCGACGCCGTTGTGCTCATAGAAGCGGGTGTCCTCCGATGCCACGATCGCGCTCGTGATGAACGGCGACATGTCCTCGATCTTGGTCGGCTTGCGGTGTTCTTCGTAAAACATGGTGAGCAGCGTCTTGCCGTCGTTGGCGTACACGTAGGTGGTCTGCGCCGACGGCACGACCGTGAGCTCGTCGGGCATGCTCTGCAAAGCGTCCGCCCCGGTCTTCGCCCCGACGCCGGCGAGGGCGACCAGCGGGAAGAGGAGTCCGGCGATCGCGAGCCCGGCGATGAGTCCGGCTCGGATGAGCGGGGCGAGTCGTCCAGCTTTGGCGAGTCCGGTCTTCTTCACCCTTCGAAGGTATGACAAAAAGCCTCATGTCCTGACGGAACGGCCGAAGTGGCCCCCGGTTTGCGATCCGGCATGCTGGGCCGTGTGGAGATGGATCTGCACCACCACGGCGACGCCGAGGTGGCACCCGGGCTGGTCGATCTGGCGGTCAACGTGCGGCGGCAGCCGATGCCGTCCTGGCTCGCCGATCCGATCGCGGCGACGCTGACCGAGCTGGCCGCCTATCCGGACGCACGCCCTGCTACCGCCGCCGTCGCGGGACGGCACGGCCGGACCCCGGCGGAGGTCCTGTTGACCGCCGGCGCCGCCCAGGCCTTCGTCCTGATCGCCCGGGCGATCGCGGCGCGCCGCCCGGTCGTGGTGCATCCCCAGTTCACCGAGCCGGAGGCGGCACTGCGCAACGCGGGACACGACGTCGAACGCGTCCTGCTGCGCGAGGAGGACGGGTTCCGACTGGACCCGGCGGTGGTGCCGGCCGACGCCGACCTCGTCTTCGTCGGCAATCCCACCAATCCGACGTCCGTCCTGCACCGGGCCGCGGACCTCGCCGCGCTCGCCCGGCCGGGACGCGTCCTCGTCGTGGACGAGGCCTTCTCGGACACGACGTGGCGGGCCGGTGTCAGCGCGGAGCCGGAGTCGCTCGCGTCCCGCACCGACCTGCCCGGCCTGGTCGTGCTGCGCAGTCTCACCAAGACCTGGGGCCTCGCGGGCCTGCGGATCGGCTACGTCCTCGCGGCACCCGCGCTGATCGGGCGGCTGGCCGCCGCCCAGCCGCTGTGGGCCGTGTCGACCCCGGCCCTCGCGGCGGCCGAGGCGTGCGCGTCGTCGGTGGCAGTCGCCGCCGAGCGGGACATCGCGGCGGCCCTTGCCGTCGAGCGGGACCACCTGGTCGTGGGGCTGCGCGACGTGCCGGATGTCACTGTCGCCGGCCATCCGGCCAGCGCCTTTGTCGCGCTGCGCCTCGCCGGCGCCGGCCAGGTGCGTCTTGAGCTGCGCAAACGGGGGTACGCGGTCAGGCGCGGCGACACCTTTCCGGGGCTGGGCGCCGACTGGCTGCGGATCGCCGTACGCGACACTGCCACCAGCGACGCGTTTCTGACGACGCTGACCGATGTGGTGAAGGAGCGACCGTGACCCTGGAGCCGACCCTTGCGGCCATCCGGCCCGCCGACGAGCCCGCCATGGCCGCCGCCCGTGACTTGCAGTCCCGGCTGACCAAGCCGGCGGGTTCGCTGGGGGCGCTCGAGGAGCTGTCCGTACGCCTGTGCGGCATCGCCGGCGTCTGCCCGCCGCCGATGCCCGAGCCCGCGGCCATCGCGGTCTTCGCCGGTGACCACGGAGTGCACGCCCAGGGCGTCACCCCCTGGCCGCAGGAGGTCACCGCGCAGATGGTGGCCAACTTCGTCGGCGGCGGAGCGGTGATCAACGCCTTCGCCCGACAGGTCGGCGCCTCGCTCATGGTGGTCGACGTCGGCGTGGCGGTCCCGCTGCATGGCGGCGACACCCTCCTGGACGCCAACGTACGGCGGGGAACCCGCGACCTGGCCGTCACCGCGGCGATGACCGAAGACGAGGCCCGTGCCGCCCTCGAGGCCGGCATCTCGGTCGCCGGGGCGCTGATCGACGGTGGGGCGCGGTGCCTGCTCACCGGCGACATGGGCATCGCGAACACCACGCCGGCGGCGGCCCTGATCGCGGCCTTCACCGGCGCCGAGCCCGCCGCGGTCACCGGCCGGGGCACGGGGATCGACGACGACACGTACGCCCACAAGGTCGACGTGGTCGCCCGGGCCCTCGCGCTGCACCGCCCGGACCCGGCCGAGCCGCTCGCGGCGCTGGCCGCCGTCGGTGGCCTGGAGCACGCCGCCCTGGCCGGCTTCATCCTCGGCGCCGCCGCCCGCCGCGTCCCGGTGATCGTCGACGGCGTCATCGCCGCCTCGGCGGCGCTGGTGGCGGCGGCGTTCGCGCCGGACGCGGTCGCGGCGATGGTCGCCGGGCACCGCTCCGCCGAGCCGGGCGCGACCGTGGCGCTCGCCCATCTCGGCTTGACCCCGCTGCTCGACCTCGGCATGCGGCTCGGCGAGGGGTCGGGCGCCGCGCTGGCGCTGCCGCTGGTCGCGAGCGCGGCGCGGGTGCTGCGCGAGGTGGCCACCTTCGACTCGGCGGGGGTTTCGGAAAAGTGAGCCTCTATCCGCTGGCGTTGCGGCTCGAGGGCCGCCGGGTGCTCGTCGTGGGTGGCGGATCGGTGGCGACCCGCCGCGTGCCCGCCCTGTTGGACGCCGGGGCCCGGGTCCGCATCGTGTCGCCCGTGCTCACCCCCGCGCTGCAAGCGCATGTGGACGCCGGGCGGCTGACCTGGCGCGAGGGCCGCTTCGAGCCGTCCGACCTGGACGGCGCCTGGCTGGTCCAGGTGGCGGTGGACGATGCCGCGGCGGCCGCCCAGGTCAGCGTCGCGGCGGAGGAGCGCCGGATTTTCTGCGTACGCGCGGACGACCGCGACGCCGCGACGGCCTGGACGCCGGCGGTGACCCGGCAGGGACAGATCACCGTGGCGGTGACGGACGGCGGCGACCGCCGCAACGCGATGGCCTTGCGGGATCTCGTCGCCGCCGCCCTGGAGAACAACGAACTGCTCGCCCGGCGTGCCGATACCGGCCAGGTGTTCCTGGTCGGCGGCGGCCCCGGCGACCCGGAGCTGATCACGGTCAAGGGCCGCAGGCTGCTCAACCGCGCCGATGTCGTGGTGGCGGACCGGCTGGTGCCCGGCATGCTCCTCGACGAGCTGCGCCCCGAGGTGGAGCTCGTCGACGCTGCCAAGATCCCGTACGGTCCGTCCGTCGCCCAGGAGGAGATCAACCGGGTCCTGGTCGAGCGGGCCCTGGACGGGAAGCTGGTGGTTCGGCTCAAGGGCGGCGACCCGTTCGTCTTCGGTCGCGGCGGCGAGGAGGCGCTGGCGTGCGCCAAGGCCGGCGTACCCGTGACGGTCGTGCCCGGGGTGACCAGCTCGATCGCCGCGCCCGCGCTGGCCGGCATCCCGGTCACCCACCGTGGCGTCGCGCACGAGTTCACGGTCGTGTCGGGGCACGTCCCACCGGAGAGCGACCTGTCGTTGGTGGACTGGTCGGCGCTGGCCCGCCTGCGCGGCACGCTGGTGATCCTGATGGGCCTCAAGAACCTGCCGAAGATCGCCGAGAAGCTGCTGGCCGAGGGACGCCCGGCTGACACACCGGCGGCCGTCGTGCAGGAGGGTTCGACGAGCGCGCAGCGGGTGCTGCGGAGCACTCTGGGCGAGGTCGCCTCGGCGACGTCCGCCGCGGGGCTGCGTCCACCGGCCGTCGTCGTGATCGGCAACGTCGTTCCCGTGCTGGGATAGTCACCGAACGGGTGGGTAACCCATTGACATGAGTGAGCGACCGCAGATGACGCTGGCCGGGGTCGTCCTCGACTCCCCGGACGCGCAGGAACTCGCGGCGTTCTACCAGCGCCTGCTGGGCTGGAACGTCGTGCAGGACGAGCCGGAGTGGGTGAAGCTGGGCGCTCCGGCCGGCGGCCCGGGGCTGTCGTTCCAGACCGAGCCCGCCTATGTGCGCCCGGTCTGGCCCGCCGGCCCCGGCGACCCGCAGATGAGTGTCCACCTCGACATCCACGTCGATGATCTGGACGCGGCCTGCGCGCACGCCGAGAAGGCGGGTGCCACGAAGGCCGACTTCCAGCCGCAGGAGGACGTCCGGGTCTACCTCGACCCGGCCGGCCATCCCTTCTGCCTATTCCTTTGAGCCGTCCACCGGGCTTTCCACCGAGCCCTCCAGGTCGATCGCCTCGGAGCCCCCAAGCTCCTCGAGGAAGGAGCGGGCCCACTCGGCGACGTCGTGGGTGCGCAGGTGGCGCTGCATGACCCTCATGCGGCGCTTCTGCTCGGCCGGCTCCGCGCCCGCAGCCCGCAGCAGCGCGTCCTTGACGCCGTCGGGGTCGTGCGGGTTGCAGAGGAACGCCTGCCGCAGCTCGGTCGCGGCGCCGGCGAACTCGCTGAGCACCAGCGCGCCGCCGGTGTTCGAGCGGCAGGCGACGTACTCCTTGGCGACGAGGTTCATGCCGTCCCGCAGCGGGGTGACCATCATGACGTCCGCCGCGACGTACAACGCGGCGAGCTCCTGCTTGCTGTACGACTGGTGCAGGTAGTGCACGGCCGGCATGCCGACCTTGCCGAACTCGCCGTTGATCCGGCCGACCTCGCGCTCGACCTTCACCCGCAGCGCCTGGTAGTGCTCGACGCGTTCCCGGCTCGGGGTCGCGACCTGCACCATCACCGCGTCGGGCACCTGGAGCCTGCCGTCGGCGAGGAGCTCGCGGAACGCCTTGAGCCGCAGCTCGATGCCCTTGGTGTAGTCGAGGCGGTCGACGCCGAGGATGACCGTCTCCGGGTCACCCAGCTCGGCGCGGATCTCCTTGGCCCGGGCCTGCACCTTCGGGTCGGCGGCCATGCGCTCCATGTCCGCGGTGTCGATGCTGATCGGGAAGGCGCCCGCCTTGACCTTGCGCCCGTCGACCTGGATCGACTGCCCCTCGTAGCGCAGGCCGAGCAGGTGCCGGGCGAGGCGGACGAAGTTCTGCGCGGCGAGCCGCTGCTGGAAGCCGACCAGGTCGGCGCCGAGCAGGCCGCGCAGGATCTCGGCGCGGAACGGCATCTGCATGAACAGCTCGATGGGCGGGAACGGGATGTGCAGGAAGAAGCCGATCCGCAGGTCCGGGCGCATCTCCCGGAGCATCGCCGGCACCAGCTGGAGCTGGTAGTCCTGCACCCAGACGGTCGCGCCCTCCTCCGCGACTTCCGCCGCGGCCTGGGCGAACCGCTGGTTGACCACCCGGTACGCCTCGCGCCAACGCCGCTTGTAGACGGGCGTCTCAACGGCATCGTGATAGAGCGGCCAGATCGTCGCGTTCGACTGACCCTCGTAGTAGCGCTCGAGCTCCTCGGCGCTGAGCGGCACGGGATGGATGTGGATGCCCTCGAGCTCGAAAGGCTCCGGCGCGTCGCCGTCCCCGCCGGCCCACCCGATCCACGTGCCCCGGTGCTGGACGAGCACCGGATGCAGGGCGGTCACGAGGCCCCCCGGGCTCGGGCGCCACTGCCGTTCCCCGTCGACGATGACCTCGTCCACGGGCAGGCGGTTGGCTACTACGACGAAGGAACTTCGTTCGGCCACGCTGAGTGCACCTCCGGGTCGTTCTGGTTCCTCGCCCCCGAGCCTACTGTGCGTAAGCGCATGGGGCGCGCTGAGACATCTTCCGGCCGCGCGGCACCGCGTCTGGTCGACAGGTGCCATCCTTGGCCGGTGAGCCTGCCCGCTGATCTTCCCCCGCCGCGGCGACCACTGTTCTTTCCTGTGGTCATCGCCACCGTCTTTCTGAGCATCATCGGGATGTCGGCGGGCCTGGCCCTGGGCTCTCGCCACAAGGCGTCCCCCGAGTCCCCTGGACTGCCGCACATCCCGGAATCCCCGGCCGCCAGCAACGGTGGCGTCGAGTGCCCGGCCGAGATGCACGCCACCGCCCGGCGACTCGGCATCACCGACACGTTGACCCAGGTCATGCGCGTGCGCACCACGGACACGAAGACGGTTACCACGATCTGGATCTGCCGCGGCCCCGACGACGCGTTGTACTACCAGGCCAACCGGGGTGACGGGTGGGTCGAGGGGAAGACCGCGCTGTTCCTGACGAGGGTCGACCAGGAGGGTGACGGTTACGTCGCCAAGGCCGTCGACGGGACGGTTATCCGGGTGGATGAGCGGCAACTGCGCATCTTCAGGAAGAAGGGCGTGGAGACCCACGACGTCGAGCCCGAGTGACCGGGCGGCGGGAATCCTCCTGGGCCGGGCGGGGTTGTCGTCAGTGGCCGGGGAGCGACCTGGAAAGATTGTGTTCTCATTCCGGCTCCCGGAACCCACGATCACGGAGGTAGGCCGCACCGTGGCCCAGTTCATCTACACCTTGGAGAAGGCGCGCAAGGCGCACGGCGACAAGGTCGTGCTCGACAATGTGACGCTGAACTTCCTGCCCGGGGTCAAGATCGGGGTCGTCGGTCCCAACGGCGCCGGTAAGTCCAGCCTGCTCAAGATCATGGCGGGTGCGGACCAGGTCAGCAACGGCGAGGCCCGGCTGATGCCCGGCTACACCGTCGGCATGCTCGCCCAGGAGCCCCCGCTCAACGACGCGAAGACGGTCCTCGGCAACATCGAGGAGGCCGTCGCCGAGACGAAGGCCAAGCTCGATCGGTTCAACAAGATCGCCGAGCAGATGGCCACGGACTACAGCGACGAGCTGATGGAGGAGATGGGCAAGCTCCAGGAGGAGCTCGACCACTCCAACGCCTGGGACGTCGACTCCCAGCTCGAGCTCGCGATGGACGCGCTGCGCTGCCCGCCGCCGGAAGCCGACGTCACCCAGCTCTCCGGTGGTGAGCGCCGCCGGGTGGCGCTGTGCAAGCTGCTGCTCGAGGCGCCCGACCTGCTGCTGCTCGACGAGCCCACCAACCACCTCGACGCCGAGAGCGTGCAGTGGCTGGAGCAGCACCTCGCCAAGTACGCCGGCACCGTCATCGCCATCACCCACGACCGGTACTTCCTGGACAACGTGGCGACCTGGATCCTCGAGCTGGACCGCGGACGGGCCTACCCGTACGAGGGCAACTACTCGACCTACCTGGACAAGAAGGCCGCGCGTCTGGCCGTCCAGGGTCGCAAGGACCAGAAGCTGCAGAAGCGCCTCGAGAACGAGCTCGAGTGGGTGCGCTCCAACGCCAAGGCCCGGCAGACCAAGTCGAAGGCCCGCCTCGACCGCTACGAGGAGATGGCCACCGAGGCGGAGAAGACCCGCAAGCTCGACTTCGAGGAGATCCAGATTCCGCCGGGCCCGCGCCTGGGCAACACGGTCATCGAGAGCAAGGACCTGGTCAAGGGCTTCGACGACCGGGTGCTCATCGACCACCTGTCGTTCTCGCTGCCGCGCAACGGCATCGTCGGCATCATCGGCCCGAACGGCGTCGGCAAGACCACGCTCTTCAAGACCATCGTCGGGCTGGAGAAGCCGGACGAGGGTTCGGTCCGGGTCGGCGAGACCGTCAAGCTGTCGTACGTGGACCAGAGCCGCGCCGGCCTCGACGGCTCGAAGACGGTCTGGGAGGTCGTCTCCGACGGACTCGACCACATGATGGTCGGCAAGGTGGAGATGCCGTCCCGCGCCTACGTCGCCGCGTTCGGCTTCAAGGGGCCGGACCAGCAGAAGCCGGTCAAGGTGCTCTCCGGCGGTGAGCGCAACCGGCTCAACCTGGCCATGACCCTGAAGATCGGCGGCAACGTGCTGCTGCTCGACGAGCCGACGAACGACCTGGACGTCGAGACGCTGTCCAGCCTGGAGAACGCGCTGCTGGAGTTCCCGGGCTGTGCCGTGGTCATCTCCCACGACCGCATGTTCCTGGACCGGATCACCACCCACATGCTCGCGTGGGAGGGCACCGACGAGGACCCGGACAAGTGGTTCTGGTTCGAGGGCAACTACGACGCCTACGAGAAGAACAAGATCGACCGCCTCGGCCCCGACGCCGCCCGACCGCACCGCGTGACCTACCGCAAGCTGACGCGTGACTAGATTTATCCACGACGCCACCGTCCGTTGGTCCGACATGGACGCCTACGGCCACGTCAACAACGCGCGCTTTCTCACCCTTTACGAGGAGGCGCGCGTTGCCATGTTCTTCATCGGCGCGCGGGCGCAGGGACTCACATCGTTCGAGGACGGCATCGTCATCTCGCGGCAGGAGATCGACTACCTGCGCCCGGTCGACTACGGCGATCCCGTACGCATCGAGCTGTGGGTTTCCGAGCTGAGGGCGGCCGCGTTCACCGTCTCGTACGAACTCTTCGACGGTGACGTGCTCGCGAGCCGGGCCCGATCCGTGTGCGTGCCGTACAACCTGGCCGAGGGGTTCCCACGCCGGTTGACGGCGGAGGAACGCGCCTTCCTCGAGCCCTACCGGGAAGAGTGATCGTCGTGACCGGACATGGCATCGCCGAGATTCCCGACGCGGGGGCGTTCCTCGCCCGGCTGACCCGCCTCGACCGCACCCTGACCGTACGGCTGCGCTCCACCCGTCCCGGACGCACGGCGCTGTGGGCCCGGCTGCCGTGGGGCGTCCTGGTCACCCGCGAGGTGGCGGGCCCCGGGCCGGGCGACGCGACGGTGTCCGCGGATGCCCTGCTCGCCGCCTTGGCCGCCGGCAGCGACGAGCTTCCGTCCCGCCGGGACGCGGACTGGCGTTGGCCGATGCCGCCCGCCGGCGTGCGGGCCATCGAGTCGGTGGCCGTCGCCGAGCTCAACCGTCTGGCGGCCGCGGCGGCGGGCACGCTGCGCGAGGTGACGTCGGGCGGGCTGGCTGGGCGCTCGGTGGGGCAGCGCGCGGTCCGCGACGCCCTTTTGGATCACGTCGCCCTCGTTGTCACCCCACCCGAGGGCGAGCCGGTTTCGGTCCCGCAGCGACTCGTTCAGGCCGTCTCCCGGATGGGTTTCCTCGGACCGGCCGACATGGACGGTCCGGGAGCGCGCGTGTGCACAGCGGGACGGTGGGTGGGACTTTCGGCACCATATGGAGTTGCGTGGCTACTGCCGGTCCAAGAATTGACTGTTATGCCTATAGGGGGTCACCCGAAAGGGTGATGCTGCATCGGTTGTCCGGTCGCGCCCTCCCTTTGAGGGGATGACCTCCGCGACCTGTACGGGTACCGTCGCCCCCGGGCCACCCGCCACGCCCGGCGGCTGACCTGCTGGGGAGTGAGGTGCACAACGATGCCGTGGTGGTCATGGCGTCCCGGGTCGTCCGGAGACAACGAGCGCGAGAGCGGCGGCGAGGTCGCCGTGCAGAGCAGCGTCCGCATCGGCGTGCCGGCGCAGCGTGAGCCGGAGCGCTTGGCGAAACCCTCCGCCGATCTGTCCACGGTCGACGAGCCCGAGCAGGTCGCCCCGGTCGACCTCGCCCGGATCGGCAAGGCCCTGGACCTGCTCGACATCCGATTCCTCGCCGACGGCGGCGGCAGCCTCCTGGCGATGTGGGAACGGCACGCGGTGCTGTTCACCCTCGAGGGGCCGGACGACGAGATCCTCGTGATGCGGGCCCGCCCGCACGCGACCGTCCCGCCCGACTGGGCGGACCGCGCCTACCGCGTGGTCAACGAATGGAACCACACCCGCCGCTTCTGCAAGGCGTACGTCGGCGACCCCACCGAACGTGGGCAACTGCCGATCTACGCGGAGTTGCAGGTGCCGCTAGCCTCCGGCGCCCACGACGCGTTGCTGGTCGAAATGCTCGACTGCGGCGCGGCGGTCGCCACCTCCTTCGTCGACTGGCTCCACGACGAGGGCGCTCTGTTGTAATTGCTTCGCTTCGCGTGGCTTTCGCCCCTGGGAAGACGATGACTTAGGCCCGGTTTTGGCATCCGCACACTCCGCGAATGCCAAACCGGGCCTAAGTCATCGTCGGGCGAAAGCCCCAGGGGCTGGAGGAACGAGCGGAGTCAGGGGCGGGTCAGCTTAGGGGGAACATGCCTAGGCGGCCGTGGTACTCCTTGCCGAGTTCGTCGGTGTCCCAGCCGACGATCAGGCCCTCGGGTACGGCCCGGAATGCTCGGACGCCCACGTTGCGCTTGAGGGTCGGGTTCCAGGGGAGGGCGCGGCCGGTTGTGGGGCTGATGGCGCCGATGCCGACTCTGGCGACCGCGCCCGGGCCGGGGCCCTTGGCGTCGCTGCCGTAGGGGTTGTCGAGGTAGCGCTGGTGGCCGCCGACGTAGACGGCGGTGCCGGTCACCGCGACCGCGTAGAGCGAGTCGCCGCCGGTGCGCTGGACCCAGGTCGGGTTGTGCCTGCCGCCGCCGGCGGTTTCGAAGCGGGCGGCCGAGTCGCACAGCTTCGTCGGCGAGGAGGCCCGGCCGGTCGCCACCACCACGAAGTATCCGCCGTCGGGCGAGAACTTGACCTGGCGGAGGTAGGTGTCGAAGCCTTCCATGCACTGCGGCTTGTAGGCGTCGGTGTACCAGCTCAGCAGCGTCGCAGGGGCTCCCGAGGTGTCGAACATGGCGATCTGGGTCCGGTCGGCCGTGCCGACCTTGAGCAGCGCGCCGATGATGACCAGGCGCCTGCCGTCGGGGGAGAGGTCGAAGTGCTCCACCCGGGTCCGGCTCAGCCCCGGCGCGGACAGCCTGGCATCGAAGCCGGCGTCGAGCACGCCCGAGCTGGTGTGCACGCGCGCCAGACCGACCCGCTTCACGCCGTTGACCGCGGAGAACGTGCCGCCGAGGTAGAGCCGGCTGCCGTGCGCGGCCAGGACCCGGACGTCACCCCAGTTGATCCTGGCCGTGAAGCCGGGAAGCCGTGAGCCGTCGGCGAGCGACACCCGGGTGAGGCCGCGCTGGGCCACCTGGTTGACGTTCTTGAACGCGCCGCCGAGGTAGACGCTGTTGTCGGCGCCGGGCGCCAGGGAGTAGACCGCCGCGTCCACCTCGGGGGCGAACGGGCGCACGATGCCGTCGCGCAGCCCGTACGCGAAGACGTTCTTGCGGTCGTAGGTCAGCTTGCGGGTGCTGTCCTGGACCTTGGTGAAGCTGCCGCCGACCACCACGGTGTCACCGACCACCGCCAGTGCCCACACGGTGCCGTCGAGGACGTGCGGCGTGTGGTCGACCGGATTCATCGATACCACCGAGGGCTGGGCGAGGTCGGCCGCCGCGGGCGTCGCGCCCAGCAGGGCGGCGCAGGATAGCGCGGCAGCGGCGAACAGGCGGCGTCGCATCGGTGGCAGCTCCTGGGATCGGGACGCGGGTCAACCGATCAACGAACGGCCGGGCCCCCAGGATGCGCATCCATGGTGTTCACCATGAAGTACGCGGCGCGCTCCAGATAGTTCCAGAGGTCGGTGTGCTGCGGCTCCGGCAGCTCCAGGGAGTCCACGGCGTCGCGCATGTGCCGCAGCCACGCGTCGCGTTCCTCGGCGCCGACCCGAAACGGTGCGTGCCGCATCCGCAGGCGTGGGTGACCACGACTGGCCGAATACGTGTTCGGACCGCCCCAGTACTGCATGAGGAACAGCGTCAGCCGTTCGGCCGCCGGGCCGAGGTCCTCCTCCGGATACATCGGGCGCAGCAGAGGGTCGTCGGCGACGCCCTCGTAGAACCGATCGACGAGCCGGCGGAAAGTGGGCTCGCCGCCGACCGCCTCGAAGAAGCTGACCTCGCTCACCCGTCCAGTCTGCCAGCCGCCCTGTGCCGCCCCGGGCCGGGTGTGAGACGCGAGGTGGTTCCCCTGGGTAGCGCCCTTCCGCCGTTCAATTCCGCCGGCCCGTGTGGGCGTCCCGCGTTGCCGGTGAGATCGGATCCGGGCGGACGGACGGAGTTGGCGGGCCCGTCTTGACCGTGCGGCCGGTCTTGGCCGTGGGGTCGGCTCGCGGTGGGATAGCACGGGCCGGACGAGGGGAGCGTGCCGGACGGGGGCGCGGGATCGTGCGACGACGGGGCCGGAGTCGCCTCGGGGGCCGAGACCGGTTCCACTCCGGGCTCAACGGCCGCGACCGGCTCGGCGGCCTCGGCGCGGCTGCGCCAGCGGGCGGCCACCGTCGCCATCAGGACCAGCCCTCCGAGGCTCCACAGGCCCATGACCAGCGGGATCGACGAGTGCTGCGCGAGCGCACCGCTGACGATGACCGCGACGCCCTGGGTGAGCTGCATGCCGCCCTGCATCACGCCGAAGGCCCGGGCGCGGTATCCGTGCGGCAGGGCGAGGACGAAGACGCCGTTGAGCGTCGGCATGAGCACGCCCTGGGCGATGCCCGAGATCACCACGAGGGTGGCGACCGTCGTCGCGTTCGGTGCCCACATGGTCAGCGCCAGCGCGAGCGGTGCGAGCACGGCGAACGGCTTGACCAGCCGATTTCGGCGCGACGGGTGCACCAGCCGGCCCACCATGAGGCCGCCGATGACGAAGCCCACCGGGCCGGCCGCCATGATCAGGCCCTGGTCGAAACCGCGCGCCATGGGTTCGTCGTGGAACAGCGCCGCCCAGCCGGCCGCGAGGCCCTCGGGCAGAACCGTGAAGGTCGTGAGCGCGAACGCCATCAGGGCGATCGACCGCAGCAACGGCGTGCCGAAGACCAGCCGGTAACCCTCGCTCATCTCCCGTAGGAGGTGCCGGCGCCGGTCCGGGCTGCTCACCGCCGGGCGGTAGCGGACTCCGGCCGCGATGATCGCCGCGGAGACGAGGAAGGAGAGGGCGTCCAGGGCGATGCCGATCCGGGCACCGACCCCGGCGGCCAGGGTGGCACCCGCGAGGTAGCCGAGGACCTGTGCCGCCTGCGCCGTGGAGGAATTCACGGCGAGGCCGGTCACGACCTGGTGGCGCGGAAGAATCAGCGGGATCAGCGCGGAGCGGGCCGCCTGCGTCGGCGGTGCGCCCAGCATCGCCACGAACAGCAACGCGAGGATCGCGGGCACGGGCATGTCCGGCAGGGCGATCAGCGCGATCGGCACGGCCCGGACCAGATCACAGACGATCAGGACCCTTCGGTACGGATAGCGCTCCGCGACGGCCGCCAGCACCGGCCCACCCGCGATCCACGGCAGATAGCTCACCGCGAACGAGGCGGCCGACAGCAGCACCGACTGGGTCTGCTGGTAGACGAGCACGACGATCGCGGCCCGGGCCAGGTAGTCGCCGATCCAGTTGACGATCAGGGACAGGTAGAGCGCTCGGAACTCGCGAACCGCGAAGACGTCCCGGAAGGTCACCAGGCGTTCCGGCTCCGTCCCGCCGCCAGGCCTGTCGCCGAGCTGCGCGCCGGGTCGGTCGTCGGACACCAGGGCCCTCCATCGATCGCGACGGCCGGCGGGATCACCCACGGCGGTCGGCCACGGACACCGCGGGCCGAACGATCTCCGGCCCGCGTACGTGACGCTGCATGTGCAGATGCTTCTTGCACGATTCTGCCCGATCGGTCGAGCCGTGGCTAGTGCGTATGGGGGGTTCATCCGCCGTTCGGCCGAGGGCGAACATCCCCCACTATGCCCTATCCGCAGCTCAGGTGGCGCCTCCCGGCGTGCCCGATGTGTCCGGCGTGGTGCCCGAAATCAACGGCGGGACCGCCGATCGCGGCAACATCCGCGACACCGCGATGCGTTCGGAGATGCCGGAGGTCTCCAGCGCCTCGGTGAGCCGGCGTCGCAACTCGCGTTGCACGATCGGTTGACCATCCGCCGTGGTCTTGGCGATGGTCCGGATGACCGCGCCGTCCACCGTCATCTGCTCCACGCCGATCACGTCCGGCGGCTCCAGGAACTCGGTGGCGTGCTCCGGCTCGTCCGCCAGCGCCAGCGCGGCCTCGCGCAGCACCGCGGTCGCCTCCTCGGAGTTGACGAAGCCGATCGGGATGTCGATAACCACCATCGCCCAGCCCTGGCTCTTGTTGCCGACGCGGATGATCTCGCCGTTGCGGATGTACCAGAGCACGCCGCGCATGTCGCGGACGGTCGTAACCCTCAGGCCGACCGTCTCCACGACGCCGACGGCGTCGCCGAGGTCCACCGAGTCGCCGACGCCGTACTGGTCCTCCAGGAGCATGAAAAGGCCGGCGATGAGGTCCTTGACCAGGCTCTGCGCGCCGAAGCCGAGCGCCACGCCCACGATGCCGGCGCTGGCCAGCAGCGGCCCCAGATTGAAGCCCAACTCGGCCATCACCAACAGGGCCGCCATGGTGAAGACGACCGCGGTGACGAAACTCCTCAGCACCGAGCCGATCGCCTCGGCACGCTGGCGGCGTCGCTCCGGGATGAACTGGTTCTCCGCCGCTTCCGGCTGCTTGGCGGTCCGCTCACGCAGCGGCTTGAGCAGCGCCGGCATCTCGGCCCGGGAGGTCGAGGTGGTCAGCCGGCTGATCGCGCGGTGCAGCGCCCAGCGGATCAGCATGGCGATCAGGATGATCGCCAGAATCCTCAGCGGCTTGACGATGAACACGAAACTGCCGTTGGCCAGCCACTGGATGCCGGTCTCGTCGAAGACCCAGGAGCACAGCGTGTCGTTCTTGCAGCTCTCGGTGACGTCGGGCGTGCCGTTGTAGATCGGCTGCGGAGGTCCGGATGGGGTGGGAATGGGGGCTAGCGGGATCACGGGTCCTCACCGTACCCGCTGCGTCGCGCCGCCCGGGAACCGGACATCTTCGCACGAGACCTCAGACGTTTACGTCCCGGCCGGCAGATTGTGCTCGCATAATCGTCATCCATCAGGGACTATTGGCGCACGAGGGTCGCCGGAGCCGGGGCCCTCCTGACGACTTGGCCAGACGACAAAGCACATCGGGAGCGGTTACAAGCACCTACACCGAAGGGTGATCGCGATGCCTGACATACGACCCACAGTGGGCTCTTCCGCGTTGGTTCTGAACGCTACCTACGAGCCGCTGTGCGTCGTATCGGTGCGTCGAGCGACCATTTTGGTGCTGACCGCCAAGGCGGAATGCGTCTCCGACGGGGACGGCATTCTGCACAGTGCCCGCCAGTGCCTCCCGGTGCCGTCCGTGGTCCGCCTCACCCGCTATGTGAAGGTGCCGTACAGGACGCACGTCGGTCTGTCCCGCCGGGCCATCTTCGCCCGCGACGGCGGTCGGTGCGCCTACTGTCGCGGCTCGGCCGAGACGATCGACCACGTCTTTCCCCGCAGCCGGGGCGGCCTGCACGCCTGGGAGAACGTGGTCGCGGCGTGCGCCAAGTGCAACCACAGCAAGGGTGACAAGACGCCGGCCGAGTTGGGCTGGCGGCTGCACGCGCCGCCGCAGGCGCCCCGGGGGGTGGCCTGGCGGGTGCTGGGGCACCGCACCCCGGACCCGCGCTGGGCGGACTGGTTGGACCTACCGACCCCGGTCGAGGCCGAAGCCGCCTGATCACCGCCGTCTTTCCCGCCGACAAGCGCGGTTCAGTGCCCCCGCTTCGTGCCGACGAGTGAGGCGAAGACGATGATGTTGTCGGCGTAGCCGCGGTCGCCGCCCACCCAGCGTCCCCCACAGGTGACCAGCCGCAACGACGGCCTGCTGAAATCGCCGTAGACCCGATGCTTCGGCAGCTTCGTCTTGCCGAACCGCTCCACCGAATTCACCTGGAAGACGGCCGTCTCGTCATCCTCCCGAAGGACTTCGATCCGCTGCCCAGGCTCGAGATCCTTGAGGCGATGGAAGACCGCCGGGCCCGTACCGGTGTCGACATGACCCACGATCAGCGCCGGGCCGAATTGTCCCGGGGTAGGGCCCTTGTCGAACCAGCCCGCCTCGTGGAGCCGGCTCGGCGGGGGAACGGCCACGGTGCCGTCCTCCGCCAGGCCCACCCTCAGCACCGGCGCCTCCACTTTGATGGCGGGGATCGTCAGGCGCTTCGGCCTGCTGGGATCGAGCACCGGAAATTCGTGGGCCGGTGGCTTGTCCGGCCCCCGGAACAGGTCCCCGAGGTCGAAACCGGTGGCCACGCCGGCGCCGGCCCCGAGGGCGAAGAGCCCGACGAAGACCAGCGCCGCGGCGATCAGCCCCAACGGCATTGGCCTGCGACCGCGTGCGGGGCTCGGTGCCGGAAGCCGCCTGCGGCGTGGTGGACGCGGCGACCGAGCCGGCGCGGGGGGCGGCGGAGGCAACCGGCGCGGCGGCACCACGGCGCCGGACCGGGTCGCCGTCACCTCGAGGCGCGCGGCGGGAGGCGCCGGGGACCCGACGATCTTGGCAGGACGGCGACGGAGCACCGATTCCGGCATCCGGGGCCCCGCGGCCGCCGCGTCAAACCTGCGGGGTCCGGGAACGACCGACTCGGGCGCGCCGGGCCCGGCGGCTGCCGGCTCGGGCGCGCTGCGCCTGCCGGCTACCGGTTCTCGCGTGCCAGGCCCGGCGGCTGCCGGTTCGGGCCCGCCGGGCCTGGCGGCTACCGGCTCGGGCTTGCGGGGTTCGGCGCCGGGTGCCGGCCGTGCCGGGCGCGACACCGCGCCTCAACTCACGCGGCGGCGGCGCAACGCCGCGACGCCCACCAGGATGCCGGCGGCGAGCGCCGCCGCCCCGCCGCCGATCAGCATCGGCGGCGACGTGCCCGGCGCCGTGCCGCCGCCTCCGGTCGCCGGGCCGCGCACCGGTTCGACCATGGCCAGCACATGCACTGTGGTCTTGGCCGTCTTGCCGTCGGGGCAGCGCAGCTCGACCGAGTAGTCGCCGGGGTCGGTGGTGGCGGGCACCCGCACGGTGGCGGTCAGGAAGCCGTAGCGGGGGGCGACGGCCACGACGCCCAGCGGGCCCGCGGTCACCTTGGCCGCGGTGAGATTGTCGTCGCAGCTGGCGCGGATGCCGACCGGATCGCCGGCCCGGACGGTGCTGGGGATGACTTCGACGAAGACGGCGGCTGCCAGCGCGGGGGATTCCGGCAGCAGGACCACCGGCACGGCAAGGGCGAGCGTGGCGAGCGCGGCCGGGACGATTGGGCGCATGACCTCCCCTTCCTGCCGCCCGAGAGGAAACGTCGCAGACGGCACCTGAGGGCGATTTTCGCACCTCGGCGCCCTTTTTGGGCGGTCCGCGATATCCCACCTAGTGGGTCTTGACACCCGGCGGTCCGTGACGGCGCCCACTCCGCTACCGTGATTGACGTTCGGATCACTGGGAACACAGTGACTTTGCCCGGTTCCTTTTGACGCCTGGGGGCGTTGAGGTTGTCGATATTCAGCACGATTCTGGTCTTCGCGGTGACTCCCCTCGCGGTCGTCATCGTGATCGGTGCCCTTGCCGCGCTCGGCGGCAGCCACCACCGGCCCGACCGTCGTTACCGGCCCGGCCGGCCCTACGATTTCGCGCCGACGTGGTTCCTGGCGTCGCCCGCACAGGTGAGCCCGGCCCTTGGCAAGACCTCCGGCGCTCAGGCGCTGGAGTCAGGCGAGCACCGGCAGGTGCGGCCCGGACCGGTGGGAGGCGCAAGTGACCGTTGGTGAGCAGCAGGCCTTCATCAGCGTCGGTGAGCAGCCGCTGACCGCGCTCGACCACCCGGGCGGCCCGACCCTGTCCGAGCAGCCCGAGCTGACGATGTCCGCCGAGAGCATCGCCGCGCTCGACGGGCCGTTCTCGACCCGTCAGCTCCTGCGCCTCGACGAGGCGCTGCGCGTCGCCGACCAGCAGACCGGGCTGACCTTCAGCGTCTACCTCGGCGAGCTCGCCGAGCCCACCCGGGAGAGCGCGGAGCAGCTGCACCGCCAGCTCGAGGGGGCGGCCAGCGCGGTGCTCGTCGCGGTCTCGCCGAACCAGCGGATCCTCGAGATCGTCACCGGCTCGGACGCCCGCAAGCGCATCTCCGACCGCGACGCCAAGCTCGCCGCGCTGTCGATGTCGGCGGCGTTCGCGGGCGGAGATCTGGCGGGCGGAGTCCTCGCCGGACTCGACCAGCTCGCCTCCCACGCCGGCCGCCACTGAGCCGAAACCGCCGGCCGTCACTGAGTCGAACCGCCGGCCGTCACTGAGTCGAATCGCCGGCCGCCGCTGAGTCGAACGAACCGCCAGCTAGGCGGGAAGCAGGCTACATCCAGGTGCTCGGGGCGACCCGGACCGGGAACGGGGCGTCGACCTTCACCAGGTCGGCGCCCTGAATCGTTCTCGCCGGCCCGTAGCCACCCGGGCCCAGCTCATAGACGTGCAGCACCGCCTCCGGCTCCGGCACGACGCGCCAATAGCTGGCGATGCCGGCGTCGGCGTACAGGGCGGGTTTGAGGAGCCGGTCGTAGCGCCGGCTGGCGGCGGTCTCGACTTCGACGACCAGCGCGACGTCCGCCGGATCGGCCCAGATCGCGCCGGACGAGTACGGCCGCAGCACGGTCACATCCGGGATGAGATTGCTCGCCCCCAGCTCGATGCCGAGCCGGTCGCACACCCACCAGCCCTCCGGCGCCGCCCCGCGCAGCGTGGTGATCAACGCCTCGACCGCGGTCTCGTGGGGACTGTCCAACGGCGGCGTCACGTGCAGGCTGCCGTCGACGATCTCGTAGCGGTGGCCGTCCTGCGGGAACAGGTGCAGATCCGGCTCGGTCCAGGGACCTTCGGGAGCGGCCCATCGCACCGGGGAACTGTGGCCGATCACCACCACCGCACCACCTCCATCACCGCGGAGTGTCAGCGTACTCACGCAGTGTGGTTTGCGGTGGAATTCCCGGCCGTGAGTTTCGCGGGTCGCGAGGAATGGAACTCCTCGCGACCCGCCCACGACTCAGGCGCTGGCGTCCTTCGCCCGGGCCTTCAGGGCGCGCAGCACGCCGTCGCGGCCCTCGGCCACGAGCCGGCGCAGCGACGGCGAGTGGCCATCGGCGGCCAGCCAGGCGTCGGTCGACGCGACGGTCTCCTCGCTCACCTGGTAGGCCGGGTAGGCCAGCATCACGAACTCCTGGGCCGGCTCGCTGTCCGAGCGCGCCCACACCTGCTCCACGACCTCGAAGAACTTCGACGCGTACGGCGCGGTTAGCGCCACCTGCGTCGACGACTGGAAGCCCTGCAGCAGCGACCGGTTGAGCCAGTTCGGCAGCTTCTCGCCGCCGGTGAGCTTCGCCCAGACGGCCGCCTTGTTCTCCGGCGTCGGCAGCAGGGCCCGGGCGAGGGCGGCCTCGCGCTCGCCGCTCGCGGTGCGGTCCGACTCGAGCTCGGCGGCGATCTCCTTCTCGGTCGCGGCACCCCGGGCGGCCAGCGACTCCAGCAGCGACCAGCGCAGCTCGGTGTCGACGGTCAGGCCGGCCGGCACGTCCCGGCCCTCCAGCCAGCCGCGGAGGACGGCAAGCTCCTCGGGCCTGCGGGCGGCACCGACGAAGGCGCGTGCCCAGGCGAGCTGGAAGCCGCTGCCCGGCTCCGCCGCCGCGAGCGCCTCGCGGGCCGTCGTGGCGAGCTGCGCCCAGCCGGTCGGCGCCCACTGCGGGTCCGCGTACATGGTCAGGGTGGTCGCCGCCTGCCGCAGCGTGGCCGTGGTCAGGTTGATGTCGCGTTCCTTGGGCAGGCCGGTGCTGACCAGCGCCACGTAGTCGCGGGCCGCCAGCTCGGCGTCGCGGACCATGTCCCAGGCGGCCGCCCAGCACAGCGCCCGCGGCAGCGACGACTCGAAGCCATCGATGTGGCGCACGATCGTCGCCATCGAACGCTCGTCGAGGCGCAGCTTCGCGTACGTGAGGTCGTCGTCGTTGACCAGCAGCACGTCCGCCGCACGCACCCCGACGAGTGCCGGGATCGCAGTCTCCTCGCCGCTCACGTCGATCTCCAGGCGGTCGCGGCGCACGAGCCGGTCGCCCTGGACGTCGTAGAGGCCGACGCCGATGCGGTGGGTCCGCAGCGTCGGGTACGCCGCCGGAGCCTCCTGCTTGACCACGACCCTCTCGTAGTTGCCGTCCGCTCCGATGCTCAGGACCGGGCGCAGCGTGTTGACCTGCGCGGTCTCCAGCCACTGGGCGGCGAACTTGCGCAGCTCGCGCCCGGACGCCGTCTCCAGCTCGGTCAGCAGGTCGTCGAAGGTGGCGTTGCCCCACGCGTGCCGCTGGAAGTACGCCCGCAGCCCGGCCCGGAACGCGTCCAGCCCGACGTACGCCACGAGCTGCTTGATGACGCTCGCGCCCTTCGCGTACGTGATGCCGTCGAAGTTGACCTCGACCGCCTCGAGGTCGGGCATCTCGCAGTAGACCGGGTGGGTCGACGAGAGCTGGTCCTGGCGGTAGCCCCAGGTCTTGCGGACCGAGAGGAACGTCGTCCAGGCGTCGGTGAAGCGGGTGGCGCCGGTGTTGCACCAGTGGCTCGCCCACTCGGCGAACGACTCGTTCAGCCACAGGTCGTTCCACCAGCGCATGGTCACCAGGTCGCCGAACCACATGTGGGCCAGCTCGTGCAGGATCGTGTTCGCGCGCTGCTCGTACTCGTAGTCGGTGACCTGCGACCGGAAGATGTAGTGCGCCTCGGCGTGCGTGACACAGCCGAAGTTCTCCATCGCGCCGGCGTTGAAGTCGGGCACCCAGAGCTGGTCGTACTTCGGCAGCGGGTAGCGCACGCCGAACTGCTCGTGGAAGAAGTCGAAGCCCTGCTTGGTGATGAGGAACAGGTTGTCGGCGTCGAGGTACCGCGCCATCGAGGCCCGGCAGAAGACACCCAGCTCGATGCCGTCGTGGCTGTCGCGAACCTCGTGGTACGGCCCCGCGCACAGCGCCGTGATGTACGTGCTCATCCGCGCCGAGGTCGCGAAGTGAACCGTCTTAGCGCCGGCCTCGGCGGGAGCCGTGCTCTCCACCGGCATGTTCGAGACGACCTTCCAGTGCCCCGGCACGGTGGCGTGCCAGGTGAACACGCTCTTGAGGTCGGGCTGGTCGAACGCCGCGAACACCCGCTGGGCGTCCGCGGTCTCGAACTGGCTGTAGAGGTAGACCTCTTTGTCGACCGGGTCCTCGCTGCGCTGCATGCCCTGGCCGCTGGCCGAGAAGTAGTAGTCGGCGTCGACGACGAGGGTGTTCTCGGCGGCCAGCCCGGTCAGCGTCAGGCCGTTCTCGGCCGACCAGCCGGACGTGTCGACGGGCGCGCCGTTGAGCACGGCGGAGCGCAGGGACGCGGCGGCGACCTCGATGAAGGTCTGCGCGCCCGGTTCGGTGCAGCGGAACGTGACCTCGGTGACCGATCGGAAGGTGCCCTCGCCCGGGCCTCCGGCTCCGTCGGTCAGATCCAGGGCGATGTCGTACCCCGTCACCTCGAGCAGGCGGGCCCGCTCGGCGGCCTCCACCTGGGTCAGGTTACGAACTCCGGCCACGTTCACTCTCCTCCACGCTGGCAGGGGCCGCGTCGCCCCGCCTCGAGCTTCGCACGCCACCTTATGCGCTGTGTCCTGAGCCACCACCCACCGCTGCCGCCGCGTGGACCGATCCGGGTAGTTCGCCGGAAAACATCACGCCCGCGGGGCGATTGTCGTTCCAATGGTGAGAACCGTCACCGCAGGACCGGAGGCTCCGATGGCCGAATCCGACACCGTCGCCACCAGCACCATCGCGGTGCACCGGGGCGCCTGGGCGAGCGTCTGCCCGAGCCTGCCCGCCGAGGTGGCCGAGATGGTGGCGCCGCCCGTCCTCGTCTCGAGCCTGCCCGTCAACGGCGCGGGGGACGCGCAACAGCTCCAACGGCGGGCACGTGAGGCACGCTCGCGGGCGAACATGCCCTCGGTTCCCGCGTACGGACGGCACCGCCGCACGACCTGAAGGGTGAGAAGCCCGGGGGCCGGGCCCCCACGGGATCGGCCCGTTTCGGTAGGTTCGCGGTCATGACGGTCGTGCACCCGATCAATCGGGCCTGGATCACCACTGGCGGCACCGGCGCGCAGAACTACGACGAGTTCGCGGACGATGCGGAGATCACCGAGATCATCGCCGCCAACCCACACAGCGCGTTGGCCATCGAGATGCCCCACCGGGCACCGGGATCGGTGGGCCGGTCTTTCCTCGACAGCCTGTCCGGCGCCGCCGCCCGCCTCGAGCAGGAGAAGGCGGAGGGCAGCTACACCCCCGCCGAACAGGTGGTCGTGCTCTACCGGATCACCGCGCCGGGCGAGACCGCCGCGTACGGACTGTGGGCCATGGTCGAGACCGCCCAGATCTCCACCAGCGCCGACGAGCCCGGCCTGGTGATCCGCAACGAGGACGTGTTCATCGCCAAGGTGCGCGAGCGGGTGGCGCTCGCCGAGACGTTGCGCACGCTGCTCTCGCCCGTGCTCCTGCTGCAGACCGGCAAGGGTGACGAGCTGCACGCCGCGCTCGCGGCCGCGACCGACGCGGCCGGGGCGCCCGTCGCGAGCGACCTGGACCAGAGCGGGCGCACGCACGCGATCTGGACCGTTCCCGCCGGTCCGCTCCAGGACGACCTGATCGCGCTCGCCGGCGGCGGCGAGCTCGTCGTGGCCGACGGCAACCACCGCAGCCTCGCCGCGCAGACCGGCGGCCTGCCGCGCTTCCTCGCGGTGGTGACCACCCCGGCGTCGGTCGCCATCCAGCCCTACAACCGGCTCGTCGCCGAACTCCCGGTCGAGGACCTGGTCGCCCAGCTCACCGCGGCGGGCGCGCGCGTCGAGGAACTGCCGCGCCCCGCGGACATCCCGGCCAAGGGCACCATCCATCTGTACGCGCACAGCACGTCGTACGCGGTGACCCTGCCCGCGGCCGACGGCGCCTCGGCGGTGGAGAACCTGGACCACGCCCTGGTCGAACGGGTGCTGTTGCGGGACGCCCTCGGGCTCGACCCGGGCGACAAGCGGATCTCGTATGTCGGCGGCGACTATTCGGCAGAGTGGCTGCGCGGCGAGGTCGACGCCGGCCGCGCCGAACTGGCGGTAATGATCGCGCCGGTCACCGTCGACGACTTCGTCGCGGTGAACCTCGCCCGGCAGAAGCTGCCCCGCAAGAGCACCTGGTTCACCCCGAAGGCCCGCGCCGGCCTCGTCCTGGCCCAACTCGACTGAACCATGGCTCTACATCCCCAGGTTGAGGCGTCGCTGGCCATCCGGCGGCGCCCACCCGCCGAGGTGCTGGCTGCCGAGCCGCTGGAGCGGCTGCGCTACGCCCGGCAGGCGATGGAGGACTCCAACGAGGCCGAGTGCGGCCCGGCGATTCCCCTGCCGGTCGTGGCCGACGTGGATGCCGACGGCGTCGCCTGCCGGCTCTACGCCTCCCGCACCGGTGCACCCGTCTTCGTCTACCTGCACGGCGGCGGCTGGTGTTACGGCAGCGTGGAGACGGTCGACCGGCTCTGTCGCAGGATCGCCGATCGCTCCGGCTGCGCGGTCCTGTCGGTGGATTACCGCCTCGCCCCGGAACACATCCACCCGGCCGCGCTCGAGGACGTCGAAACGGTGCTGGCGTGGGTCCGCAAGGAGGGCTCAGGCCTCGGCGTCGACCCGTCGCGGCTGGCGATCGGCGGTGACAGCGCGGGCGGCCAGCTCGCCACGGTCGCCGCGCGCCGCCAGCGGGACGCGGCCACCCCGCTCGACTACCAGGTGCTCATCTACCCGGCGATCGATCCGATGACCGCCTCCGAGTCCTACGACGAGGTCGGCGGATACGGCCTCGACCGCGCCTCGATGCGGCTCGCCTGGGACACCTTCGTCCCCTGCCAGACCGACCGCTTCGGCCCGGACGTGGCGCCGCTGGCCGCCGGTGACCTCGCGGGCATGCCACCCACCCTGCTGATCACCGCGGAGTACGACGTCCTGCGCGACGAGGGCGCCGACTACGCCGACGCGCTGCTCGCCGCCGGGGTCCCGGTGGTTCATGTCCGCTACGCCGGCGTCAACCACGGCTTCGCCCGCAAGCTCGCCCTTTTCGACGCGGCCCGGGCCGCCGCGGACCAGATCGCCGTCAGCCTCCGGGCGGCTCTGACCTTCTGATCGGCGTTTGACAGACTGCGGGTCATGCGCGTCTACCTCGGTTCCGATCACGCCGGCTACGAGCTGAAGAGCCACCTCGTCAACCACCTCGCCAAGCAGGGGTACGAAGTCGTCGACGTCGGCCCGCACGTCTACGACCCCGAGGACGACTACCCGGCGTTCTGCTTCCACACCGGCGCGAAGGTGGTCGCCGACGAGGGCAGCCTGGGCATCGTCATCGGCGGCTCGGGCAACGGCGAGCAGATCGCCGCGAACAAGGTCGTCGGCGTCCGCTCGGCGCTGGCCTGGAGGGTCGAGATCGCCCAGCTGGCCCGCCAGCACAACGACTCGAACGTCCTGGCGCTCGGCGCCCGCCAGCACACCCTGGACGAGGCGACGGCGATGGCGGAGGCGTTCCTGACCACGGCGTTCTCCGGCGAGTCCCGGCACGCCCGCCGCATCGGCCAGCTCGCCGCGTTCGAGGGCGGCCGCGAGCTGCCGCCGCTGCCCGAGGCCTGACGCCGATCACGGCCACGATTCAGACCCAGGCCCCGACGCCGATCCCGCGCGGCCCGGTCAGCGACCCTTCGGCAGGTCCTCGCGCGGCATCCAGTTGCGCCGCACGATCACGAGCTCACGTTCGGCGTCGGCCAGGTGTTCCGCGGACGGGCGGGCCGCGTCCCGGGCCCGCATCGCCGCGCCGACGCTGACCTGAGACGACCCCGAGCCGACGAGCCCCCGCAGGCCACGCTCGGACTGATCCTCGCCACCGCCGGGCCGGGGTCCCGGGGCCGGTCGCCCGCCGGGCCGGCCGGGAGCGCTCTGCGGGCGAGGTGCCGGCCCACCCGTCGCGGCGGCCCGGACGGAAGCCGGACTCGCGGCGCTGCCTGCTGCCGGGCTCGCGGCGCTGCCTGCTGCCGGGCTCGCGGCGCTGCCTGCTGCCGGACTTGCGGCGGCGCTGGGTGCCGGGCTTCCGGCGCTGCCCGCTGCCGGGCCTGCCGCCGCGCTCGGAGGGCCGGGTGCGGGGCTCACCGGGGCGCCTGGAGGCTCGGGTGCCGGGCTGCCGAGGCTGCTCGGTGGGCCGGGCACCGGGCTTGCGGCGCCGGCCGGTGGAGCGGGTGTCGGGCTGACGCCCGCCGAGGACGCCTCGGAGGCCGGGTCGGACGGCACGGCGGTCGCGGGCGGGGTCGAGTGGGAGGGACGCACGCGGCGGCGCCGACGTCCGGGTTCATCGCCCATGACGCCGAACCTACCGCCGCGGCGCCCACCTAGAACACCTCGGTCGGATTCGGCAGCCGATGCCAGCGGAACGCGGTCGACGCCGCCGCGAGCGCGCCGGGCGTCAGCTCCCGGACGCTGCCGGCCGCGCCGAGCGCCGCCGGCGACACCGCCCCGAGATAGGCCGTCCCCAGCTCCAGCACCGTGCAAGCCAGGTCCGCGGCGTCATCCGTACGGGTGCAGCTCGCGACCCCCGCGGCATCGGCGGTCAGCCGCCAGCGGCCGGTGTTCCCGGCCAGCAGCGGATCCGTGACGTCGAGCACCACGTCGAGCGGGGCCGCGTACCGGCGGGCCGTCAGCGCCCGGGGCAGGTCGACGACGCGGATCCAGAGGGCGTCGGCCAGGGTGGCGCCGAGCCGGCGGGGCTCGTCGACCAGGTACTGCAACGGCTCGTCGAGGGCCGCGAAGGACACGGTCGCCGTCCGCGCGAGATCCAGGGTGAGCAGGAACCGCCACAGCGCCAGATAGGCCTCCGGATCGGCCGCGACGACCTCACGGATCTGGACCTCGCAGTCGGGGCCGTGGTCGTTCCACCGGGACTTGGTGCGCCAGAGGGCATACCCCGTGGGCCCGTCGGCGGTCTCGTAGACGACGCCGTGCTGGGTCGTTGCACCCTCGCGTCGCGCCGCTACGTCCGCGAGCACGAATCGCCACCACCGCTCGTCGCGGCTGGACCAGCCGGTGCGGGTCGCGCGCAGGCCCTCGTACACCTTGGTCAGCTCGGCGATCGACGCGAGCGGTTCGACCAGGCGCAGGCGGCCGTCGCCCTTGGCCCCGGGCAGCTCGATCTCGCGGGTCATGATGTTCATGCTCAGCCGCTGCGCCGCCGGCCCGTACCCGAAACGGGGGTAGATCTTGGTCTCGCTGGCCCAGAGGACCGCGACCGGCTCGCGACCGGCGGCCGCGATCTCGCGCAGCTGGCGGTGCATCATCTGGGTGAGCAGCCCGCGCCGCCGGTGGGTCGGCGCGACGCCGACCTGACTGACGTGCGCCGCCGGCACGATCGCACCGGGCACGCTCAATTCCCTGGTGTACGCCGCGGCGTGGCCGACGACGGAACCGGCGTCCTCGACGATCAGCGACCGTTCGGGCTCGAACACCGAGCCCTCGACGTCGCGTTCCTCGCGGGTGAACGTGTGATGGAAGACACGACCCATCAGGTTCGAGATCGCGTCCCAGTCCTCCGCCGTGCCGACCCTGATCGTCATTCCGGAGCCGTCCATGCCCTTTGTGTAACGGACGGCGCGCGCGACGGCGAGCGATTTGCGGGCTCGTTACTCTCGATGTGGGGCGGCCGACCGGCCGTGCCAGGGGAGGGAACGATGCCGGAGCAACCGCAGTGGCCCGAGGGGACGCTCGACATGCCGCCGCAGGATCCCTGGGCCGATCCGCCGACGACCGACATGCCGCCGCGCGGTGCCGCGCCGCACTACGACCCCGCCCGCCAGTACGGCGGAGTAGAGCCGACCCGGCAGCACGGCGGGGTTGACCCGACCCGGCAGCACGGCGGGGCCGATCCGACCCGGGCCGCGCATCCGGCTCCCGCGCCCGCCGCGCCCGCCCCGCCGGCGCCTTCCCCGTTCTCCAGTGGCCGCGCCTCCGTCACCCCGCGCCCGCAGCCGCAGCACTTCACGGCGGAACACGAGCCCACCGGCACGGGCTGGCCGGGCGCCGCGCCGCCCAGCCAGCGCCGCCCGCTGAACTGGCACATCGCCCAGCTGCGCCGTGGCGGCGAGTGGAGCTTCGCCGGGCTGCTGTTCGACTTCGTCTGCTGGGGCATCTGGGCGCTCTCGACCTCGACGTCCGCCGGCGGCCTGACCACCCCGGTCGTGGTCTTCCTCGTTTCCGTGGTGGTGGCCGGCGGCGTGTTCGCGTTGTCGCGGCTGGTGGGCCGGCTCGTGCTGGAGCGCCAGTTCGGCCGCGAGCGGCGTACGGCGCGGGGATCGCACATCGTGGCCGGTCTCTTCCTGGCCGGCGTGGGCGTCGCCCACCTGGGCCAGACCGGGTGGGTCATGACAGCGGTCGGTTGGGTGACCGACCTCTTGCGCTGAGTCGGGGCTCAGCGCAAGAGATCCCGCGTCAGCCCTGGCCGTTCATGGCCGTCCCCGTCTCCAGCAGTGACTTGAGGTCACTGAGCACCCACGCCCAGCCGCCGCCGCCCGCCTCGTCCAGCGGCGAGCCCGCCACCATCGTGGACGTCGCGGGAGCGCCGGTCAGCTCATGCGTGAGGGTGAGCCGGCAGACGCCGGGCTGGGACTTCAGCTCCTCGATCAGGTAGGTCAGGGTCGTGAACGGCTCCGCCGCGGTCGTCGGGTCCATCAGCATCCGCCAGGTCTGCTTGAGCAGGCGCGGCGGGTCGGCCTCGACGACCTCGCCGTCGACGACGACGTCCGGCACCTCGAAGCCGTTCTCCTTGGCGAAGCTACGCATCTCCTCCGTGGCGTCATAGCGGACCGAGCCGCCCGGGCGCAGGTCGAAGTGCGCGGGCGCGGCGTAGCCGTACTTCGCCGTCCATTCGGGGTCGGTGATGGCGGTCCAGATCTTCTCGGGCGTGCTCCGGATCCAGACCCGGAACACCTGGGTGGTCAGCGGCTCGGTCATGTCTCGTCCTCCAGCGCGTTCTTGAGCTCGACGAGCGCCGTGACGTGACGCTCGGTGTACTTGTCGATCCACCGGTCGTGGATCAGCCGGATCGGCACGGGGTTGAGGAAGTGCAGCTTCTCCCGCCCGGACCGGCGCACGACGACGAGACCCGCCTCCTCCAACAGCTTGAGGTGCTTGGCCACCCCGAAACGGGTCATGTCCACCTCGGACTCCAGCTCGGTGAGGGTGCGGCCCTCCCGGGCGAAGAGCAGGTCGAGCAGGAAGCGACGGGTCGGGTCGGCCAGCGCCTTGAACACCCGGTCGTCGTCCGTCATGACGCAAAGTTAGGTGACCAAATGGTCACATGTCAAGGCCGAAAAAAGCCCGCCCGGCGTCATGCCGGACGGACCGAGCCGGTTCAGCGGCGGCGGGGCTTGAGCCCCCGGACGGATGCCACCACCCGCGTCATCGCCGCTCCGGCGATCCCCGCGGCGATCAGCGCCACGGTGAGCGGGATGTGTCCCCGCGCCCAGAGAAAGCTGATCTCCACCCCTCCGGTGTTCTGCACCAGGAGGACGAGCACGACCAGCAGCGCCGCACCCGCCAGTCCCAGCGCGAGCGGGCGCGACCGTGTCACCGAAGCGCCGCGAGAGGCCGGGGCGACGCCGGCGGGCCCGAGCCCGGCGAGCGTTCGGGCGAGTTCGTCCGGCAGTGGCGGGGCGTTGTCCGCGTGCGACGCGGCGCCGTCCGGCACCAGGGGGTTCTCGGGGGAGTACGCCATGACTGTCAGTGTTCCGCAGATCGTCCGTCCAGATCCCGCGAACTCGTCATTCCCGGGGTTAACGGTCCCACGCCGGGGCATGCGATCGGGTATGACCCAGGACCAGTTCACCTGCCGAGACCCGCGTGGCCAGCATCCCGATCCGCCGCTCGAGGGCGGCGACCAGCCGTACCCGGGCCTCACCGACGCCATGCCCGACCGGCCGGACCACGGCGAGGAGAGCTACCGCGGCAACAGCCGGCTTATCGGGCGGCGTGCGGTCATCACCGGCGGGGACTCCGGCATCGGCAGGGCGGTCGCCATCGCCTTCGCGCGCGAGGGCGCGGACGTGCTGATCTCGTACCTGCCGGAGGAAGAGCCGGACGCGCGGGATACGGCGCACCTCATCGAGAAGGCCGGGCGCAGGGCGGTGACCGTCCCCGGCGACATCCGCGACGAGGCGCACTGCGCCGCGATCGTGGACCGCGCCGTCGCCGAACTCGGCGGCCTGGACATCCTGGTCAACAACGCCGCCTTCCAGATGGCCCAGCCGGGCGGGATCGCCAAGATCACCACCGAGCAGTTCGACCGGGTGATGAAGACCAACCTGTACGCGATGTTCTGGCTCTGCCGGGCCGCGGTGCCGCACCTGCCGCCCGGCTCGGCGATCATCAACACCGCGTCGGTGCAGGCGTACCTGTCGTCGAGCGCTCTGCTCGACTACGCGACCACCAAGGGCGGCATCGTGGCATTCACGAAAGCCCTGGCGGAGGACCTGGCCGAGCAGGGTATCCGGGTCAACGCGGTGGCGCCCGGCCCGATCTGGACGCCGCTGATCCCGACCACGATGCCCCCGGAGAAGGTCGAGAAATTCGGCGCCGACACCCCGCTCGGCCGGGCCGGGCAACCGGCGGAACTCGCCCCGGCGTACGTCTATTTCGCGTCGCAGGAGTCCAGCTATGTCACCGGCGAGGTCCTCGGCGTCACCGGCGGCAAGCCGGTGAGCTGACCGCTGAGCTGACCTTGCGTGCCATGGCACGCAAGATCCAGAAGGTCGGGAACAAGATCGGCCCAGGTGCGAGGGAAACCCCTCTGACCTGGGCCGGAGCGCGTGGAGCGGGCGACGAGAATCGAACTCGCGTAATCAGTTTGGAAGACTGAGGCTCTACCATTGAGCTACGCCCGCATGGCACCGCACTTGGAGCGCGGCGCCGTGGCTAGCGTACTGAATCTCCGCTCCGGACGCGAACCGGTTCCCCCGCGTGGCGCATCCGGGCGACGCCGAGGCACACGCCACCCGACCGACCGCATACACTTGCCAGCGGCCTCGGGGTGTGGCGCAGCTTGGTAGCGCACTCGCTTTGGGAGCGAGGGGCCGTGGGTTCAAATCCCGCCACCCCGACTTTCATCATCAACGAAGAGATCCATCAAGGAGTACGCCTGTGAAGAGCACCGTCGAGACTCTGAGTCCGACTCGGGTGCGGCTCGCCATCGAGGTGCCGTTCGACGAGCTGAAGCCCAGCCTGCAGAAGGCGTACCGCGAGATCGGGTCCCAGGTCCAGATTCCTGGCTTCCGGCGCGGCAAGATCCCGGCCGCTGTCATCGACCAGCGCGTCGGCCGGGGCGCGGTGCTCAACGAGGCCGTGCAGGAGGCGATCCCGCAGCACATCCTCGCCGCCGTGCGCGAGCACGAGGTGAAGACGCTCGGCCGCCCCGAGGTGGAGATCACCGAGTTCGCCGACAACGAGCCGCTGAAGTTCACGGCCGAGGTCGACGTGCGTCCCGAGATCACCATCCCGGACCTGTCCACCATCAAGGTCGAGGTTCCGGCGCTCGAGATCGGCGACAACGAGATCGACGAGCAGATCAACGGCCTGCGGGAGCGGTTCGCCACCCTCAAGACGGTGGACCGCCCGGCCGCCGAGGGTGACTACGTGCAGCTCGACCTCAAGGCGACCGTCGACGGCGAGGAGGTGCCGGGCGGCTCGGCCACCAACATCTCCCACGAGGTCGGCAGCAAGCAGCTGCTCCCGGGTCTCGACGAGGTCCTCGTCGGCCTGGCCGCCGACGCCGACGCCACCTTCACCACCCAGCTCGTGGGCGGCGACTTCGCCGGCCGTGACGCCGAGGTGGCGGTCACCGTGCGGACCGTCAAGGACAAGCAGCTCCCCGAGATCGACGACGAGTTCGCGCAGATGGCGAGCGAGTTCGACACGCTGGACGAGCTCCGCGCCGACCTCAAGGAGCGGCTCAGCAAGGTCAAGAAGGTCGAGCAGATCTACGCCGCCCGTGACGAGGCGCTCAAGCAGCTCGTCGAGGCCGCCAACATCCCGGCACCCGAGGGCATCGTCAAGGAGGAGGTCGAGGGCCGCAAGCAGGCCATGACCGACCAGCTCGAGCGCATCGGCGCCACCCTCGAGGACTACCTCGCCTCCGAGGAGAAGACCGAGGAGCAGATCGACACCGAGCTGACCGAGGCCGCCTCCGAGGGCGTCAAGATCCAGCTGCTGCTCGACACGATCGCCGACGCCGAGGACATCCAGGTCTCCGACGACGAGTTCGGTCACGAGATCGTGCACCGGGCGCAGCGTGCCCAGATGCAGCCCCAGCAGTACTACGACCAGCTCGTGAAGTCGGGTGCGGCCGCGGCCGTCTTCGGCGACGTGCGCCGCGGCAAGGCCCTGGCCAACGTCATGGAGCAGGTCGAGATGAAGGACTCCGAGGGCAACGTCCTCACGCTCGACGATCTGCGCGCCGCCGGCGAGGACGAGCACGCCGGTCACGACCACTGACGTTCGACGCCGAGGGCCGCCGCGTTTCCCGTGGCGGCCCTTTCGGCATTCCGGCCGACCCGGTGCGCTGTCAGCGAACACCTGCCCGAGCGGGAAGCTGATGCGCATTCGACCGGTTAGGTTGGTCGTACGACGGACAACCCGCCGGCCGGATCCTCGGCCGACACAGTCAGCTGGTGAAGGGCTGCCATGACCGATCTGCACATCCCTGCGAGTCCCACGCTGCGTGGTGACTCCCTCAGTGGCAACCTCGACGACTCGGTCTACAACCGTCTCCTGCGCGAGCGGATCATTTTCCTCGGCAGTGAGGTGTCCGACCAGGTTGCCAACCGCATCTGCGCGCAGCTGCTGTTGCTTTCCGCGGAGGACCCGGAGCGCGACATCAACCTCTGGATCAACTCGCCGGGTGGTTCCGTCTACTCCGGCATGGCGATCTACGACACGATGCAGTTCATCGACAACGACGTCTCGACCGTGGCGATGGGCATGGCGGCGTCGATGGGGCAGCTGCTGCTCTGCGCGGGAGCCAAGGGGAAGCGCTACGCGCTCCCGCACGCGCGGATCATGATGCACCAGCCGTCGGGCGGCATGGGTGGCACGGCAGCCGATATCGCCATCCAGGCCGAGCAGATGCTGTATACCAAGCGCATGTTCCAGGAGCGGGTGGCGCACCACACCGGCCAGGACCAGGCGACCATCGAGGCCGACTCCGACCGGGACCGCTGGTTCACGGCGCAGGAGGCCAAGGATTACGGCTTCATCGACAAGGTGATCACCGGGGCCACTCAGGTTCCCGAGGGCGCCGGAACGCTGAACTGAGGAGCTGAGCAATGACGGACCTGACCATGCCTCCCGGCTTCGCTCCGGTGCACAACCGCTACGTCCTGCCCTCGTTCGTCGAGCGCACGTCGTACGGCGTGAAGGAGTCGAACCCGTACAACAAGATGTTCGAGGACCGGATCATCTTCCTCGGCGTGCAGGTGGACGACGCGTCGGCCAACGACGTGATGGCCCAGCTGCTGACGCTGGAGAGCGCCGACCCGGACCGCGACATCCTGATGTACATCAACTCGCCCGGTGGCTCGTTCACGGCCATGACGGCGATCTACGACACGATGCAGTACGTGCGTCCCGACATCAGCACGGTCTGCCTGGGCCAGGCCGCGAGCGCCGCCGCCGTGCTGCTCGCCGGCGGCACGCCCGGCAAGCGGATGGCGCTGCCGCACTCGCGGATCATCATCCACCAGCCGGCCACCGAGGGCGGTTACGGCCAGGGCTCGGACATCGAGATCCAGGCCCGGGAGATCATGCGCATGCGCACCCAGCTGGAGGAGCTGATCTCCAAGCACTCCAACCAGGCGCTCGACAAGGTCCGCAAGGACATCGACCGCGACAAGATCATGACGGCGGCCGAGGCCAAGGAGTACGGGATCGTGGACACCGTCCTCGCCACCCGGAAGAAGAGCCTGCAGACCGCCGGCGTCGGTAGCTGACGGAAATTTCGCCCGGTCGCCAGCCGGGTCGCGGACCGGTGCGGTCCGTGGCCCGAGCTCCGTAAGTGACGGGTGAGATGGCGATGTCAGGGGTCGGTCGGCTCGCGCTAGACTGACTGGCCCCTGACACGCCCGTTTTGGGGGGTCGGAGAACCGCCCTCGAGCGGGTAACGTCGAGTCGGCAACCTCAGCATCGCGGGTCGGCAGACGATGAGATACCGACGAGGAAAATCGTCCTCGGGCCGAGGGCCGGTGCGAACCGGTCGATGAGCGCAGGGAGATACGTAGGTGGCACGGATCGGTGACGGTGGCGACCTACTGAAGTGCTCCTTCTGTGGGAAGTCCCAGAAACAGGTCAAGAAGCTCATCGCGGGCCCAGGGGTCTACATCTGCGACGAGTGCATCGACCTCTGCAACGAGATCATCGAGGAAGAGCTGGCCGAAACCGGCGAGGTGAAGTGGGAAGAGCTTCCCAAGCCGATGGAGATCTGCCAGTTCCTCGACAACTACGTGGTGGGTCAGGAACAGGCCAAGAAGGCCCTGTCCGTGGCCGTCTACAACCACTACAAGCGGATCCAGGCCGAGTCGGCCGGCGCGCCCGGTGGGGGCAGCGACGTCGAGGTGGCCAAGTCCAACATCATGCTCATCGGCCCCACCGGCTGCGGTAAGACGCATCTGGCGCAGACGCTGGCGCGGATGCTCAACGTCCCGTTCGCCATCGCGGACGCCACGGCGCTGACCGAGGCGGGCTACGTCGGCGAGGACGTCGAGAACATCCTGCTCAAGCTCATCCAGGCCGCCGACTACGACGTCAAGCGCGCCGAGCAGGGCATCATCTACATCGACGAGGTTGACAAGATCGCCCGCAAGAGCGAAAACCCGTCGATCACCCGGGACGTCTCCGGCGAGGGCGTGCAGCAGGCTCTGCTCAAGATCCTCGAGGGTACGGTCGCGAACGTCCCGCCGCAGGGCGGCCGCAAGCACCCGCACCAGGAGTTCATCCAGATCGACACCACCAACGTGCTGTTCATCGTCGGTGGCGCCTTCGCGGGCCTGGACCGCATCATCGAGTCCCGGGTCGGACAGGGCGGCGTCGGCTTCGGAGCGCACCTGCGCTCGGTCTCCGAGCGCAACACCGACGACATCTTCAGCAAGGTCATGCCCGAGGACATGCTGAAGTTCGGCCTGATCCCCGAGTTCATCGGCCGACTCCCGGTGATCACGACGGTGCGCAACCTCGACCGCGAGGCGCTCATCAAGATCCTCACCGAGCCCCGCAACGCGTACGTGAAGCAGTACCAGCGCCTCTTCGAACTCGACGGAGTCGAACTCGAATTCGACGAGGGCGCCCTCGAAGCCATCGCCGACCAGGCCATGCTCCGCGGCACCGGCGCCCGCGGCCTGCGAGCGATCATGGAGGAAGTCCTCCAGAACGTGATGTTCGAGGTCCCCAGCAACCCCGACGCCGCCCGCGTGCTCATCACTCGCGAGGTCGTGGTCGAGAACGTGATACCGACGATCGTGCCCCGCGAGTTCGTGGGCCGTCGCGCCCGCCGCGACCGCGAGGAAAAGTCGGCCTGACCCGGAGCACCCTCAAACAGCAGCCTCATCCCGTCACCGTCGCCCCTGAGGGCGACGGTGACGTCGTTTCCGGTCCCCGTGGTGGCCCGCCCAACCGACAACAGCCGTAACGGACCGACGGGGCTGTCGTGGACTCCGAAAGGGGCTGTCGTGGGCTCCCAAACGGGGCTGTCGTGGACTCGGAAAGGGGGCTGTCGTGGGCTCCCAAAACGGGGCTGTTGTGGGCTCCCGAACGGGCGCTCTCGTGGGCTCCCGAACCGGCCCCGCGCCCCGGCGCGACTTGCGACCGCTCCGCGTCCTCCCGAACCGGCCCCGCGCCCCGGCGCGACTTGCGACCGCTCCGCGTCCTCCGGGCGTCCTGGGCCGGCGTTGACATTTCTCGTTCTTCGTCGCGCCATCGCCTTCGCGCGGTGCGTCGTTTCGCTGTTGGTCACACGAGCGCTGTCACCAATACGCCAGACGCTTACCTGTGCGGTCCATCGACGACAACCGGCATCTCGAGCCTGCCGGGTGCCGCTCGATGTCCTGCGTCGGTGGGCCTGCTCGAGCCGGCGGGTGCGGCCGGTGTCCGCGCTCGGTCGGGGTCGCCGGCTGGTGTCGAGCGTGGGCGGTGTCCGTGCTCGGTCGGGGTCGGCGGCTGGTGTCGAGCGTGGGCGGTGTCCGTGCTCGGTCGGGGTCGGCGGCTGGTGTCGACGAGCGTGGGCGTGTCGACGAGCGTGGGCGGGCGAGGACAGTCGGACGGGCATCGAGGGATGCGGACGGCGGCGAGGCGTTTCGGGTGGGTGCTGAGCCCCGTACGCTGACGGGCATGCGCGTTGCCGTCTGCCAGTTGAATGCTCGCGACGACCGTACCGTCAATCTCGCTATGGCCCGCGACCTGCTCGGCCGGGCCGCCGCGGCGGGAGTGACCCTCGCCGTTCTTCCCGAATACGTCGACTACCTCGGACCTGGCGCCGGAATGCCCAAGCCGGAGCCGGTCGACGGCGAATTCTCGGCGTTCTTCGCCGAGGCCGCCCGCGATCTCGGCATCTGGGTGCACGCGGGCTCGTTCCACGAGGTCGGACCCGATCCGGAGCGGACCTTCAACACCTCGTTGATCTTCAACCCGGCGGGTGAGCTGGTCGAGACCTACCGGAAGATCCACCTGTACGACGTGGAGATCCCCGGAAGGGTGTCCTATCAGGAATCCCGTTCCGTGGCACCGGGCGAGCGCGCGGTCGTCACAGAGATCGCGGGCGTGCCTACGGGACTGTCGATCTGCTACGACCTGCGGTTCCCCGAGCTCTATCGGCGCCTAGCCATCGAGGGCGCGAAGGTGCTGGTGGTGCCGGCGGCGTTCATGATGCACACGGGCCGCGACCACTGGGAGGTGCTGCTGCGCGCCCGCGCGATCGAGAACCAGTGCTACGTGGTGGCGGCCGGCCAGATCGGCGACCACGAACCGGGCCGGACCTGCTTCGGCCGGAGCATGATCATTGATCCGTGGGGGACGGTGGTCGCGCAGGCGGCGGACGGGGTGGGGATCGCGTTCGCCGACCTCGACCTGAGCCGGCTGGACGACATCCGTAGCGAGCTGCCCAGCCTGGCAAACCGACGCCTGTAAGCAGCCCTTCCTGAGGGTCGTGGGGGTCTCGCTTGCCTCGCCCGTGTCTCGTCTTGCGCGGGATGCGGAAAGTTGCCGGCGCGGCCTTCCTGCTCTCCCCGCCTTCCTGCTCTCCCCGCCTTCCTGCTCTCCCCGCCTTCCTGCTCTCCCCGCCTTCCTGCTCTCCCCGCCTTCCTGCTCTCTCGGCGCGCTTGTCAGTCTCGGCACTTGGCCCGCTGCCGCCTGTAGTTTCGGCTCCTCGGCTCGCCGCTCGTTGGTCCGGCTCTTCGGTCCGCCGCTGCCTGTTCTTCCCGCTTCTCGGCCCGGCGCTTGTTTCCGCACCCTGGCTCCGCGCCTGGTGTTCCTGGCGCCTGTTGTTCCAGCTCCTCGGGAGCTTGTCGCATCGCCCGGCATGCCGTGGCCGCCATTTGTCCGGGGACGGAGCCCTCTGGCGAGGCGGTGCCGCGCTGAGGCCTCAGAAGGTTTGGAACAGGTAGCTCGCGACGGCGATGCAGACCACAGCTCCACCGGCGAGGAGCATCGCGCCGCCCATGCGGGACGGGCCGCGCATGAACAAGCGGTGCACCGAGACCACCACCGCTGCCAGGACCAGAATGCCGATGACCAGCTGTGACAGCGGCATCAGGAGGCCGAACAGCGCGTCGACGGCGAGGGCAGGTTGAGGTGCCATGTCTGCCACTCTGGCACGGTCGCGCTCCGGACGGGATTTCTGGGACGGGGGGCCGATTTGCATTCCCGGTAGGGCGTCGCGTAACTTTCTCTCTGCCCGAGGGGAACCCGGACGGAGCGGCACGAAAGTGACCGATCCGGCGGATTGCCTGAGGGTGACTGGAAGCAGGCGCTAAGCTTGCTGACAGTTCCGGGCGAGGCAGGCGGCGGGAAACCGGATTTGCGCCAGCGAGAACGACCGGGTAGAGTAAAACGGCTAGCAGGAACCGGGCGGATCGATCACTGAGTGATCTCCGGACGGCTGCCAGGCCACCTGACAACACTCACCCCTCCAAGGGTGGGCGTTAGCGCGGGAAACAACTGGGCGATGCCACGAAGATCCTCCGGGATTTTCCAAGACTCCGGTCTTGCGCTGGCGAGGTTGACCAGGTAAGTTAGAGCGGTTGCCCCGAGCGGGTCTCCTCGGAAGAGGGGGACTGAGCGGTGTGTGGTTGTTCTTTGAGAACTCAACAGGGTGCTTGATAAGCCAGTGCCAATTAGTTATACCCGGCCAGGCGATCATTTTGGTGGTTGTTT